>NZ_CP020046.1:1980615-2640820 GCF_002028405.1 Thiomonas intermedia | reverse complement strand
GGGCACCTCCGAGGACAAGGTGATGGAGGCCGCGCTCGAAGCCGGCGCGGACGACGTGATCAGCGACGACGACGGCGCCATCGAGGTGCTGACCCCGCCGGCGCAATTCGAGGCCGTGCGCGCGGCGCTCGAGGCCGCGTCCCTGCAGCCCGAGCTGGCCGCCATCACCATGCGCGCCGACAACTCGGTCGAGCTCGCGGGCGACGACGCCGAAAAGATGCAGAAACTCATCGATGCCCTGGAAGACCTCGACGATGTGCAAGAGGTCTATCACAACGCCGTCTTCGGTTAAGGCGCCACACACCATGAAACTCCTCGTCATCGGTTCCGGCGGACGTGAACACGCCATTGCCTGGAAGCTGGCGCAGTCGCCCCGCGTCCAGATGGTCTATGTCGCGCCGGGCAACGGCGGCACCGCGCTGGATGGCCGCCTCAGCAACCTGCAGGTGGCGAATGCCGAAGAGCTGGCCGAGTTCTGCGTGCGCGAAAAGATCGCCTACACCGTGGTCGGGCCCGAAGCGCCGCTGGCCGCGGGCATCGTCGACGGCTTTCGCGCCCGCGGCCTGAAAATCTTCGGCCCCACGCGCGCCGCCGCCCAACTGGAAAGCTCCAAGGCTTTTTCCAAAGACTTCATGGCGCGGCACCACATTCCCACCGCGGCCTATGCCACGTTCGAAGAGGCCGCGGCGGCCCATGCCTATGTCGATCAGCACGGCGCGCCCATCGTCGTCAAGGCCGATGGCCTGGCCGCGGGCAAGGGCGTGGTGGTGGCGCAGACGGCGGACGAAGCCCACGCCGCCATCGACGACATGCTTCAGGCCAACCGCTACGGCGTGCAGCACAACGCGGGCCGCGCACGCGTGGTCATCGAAGCATTTTTGCAGGGCGAGGAAGCCAGCTTCATCGTCATGGTCGACGGCCTGCATGTACTCGCGCTGGCCTCCAGCCAGGACCACAAGCGCCTGCTCGACGGCGACAACGGACCCAACACCGGCGGCATGGGCGCCTACTCACCGGCGCCCGTGGTCACGCCCGAGATTCACGCCCGGGTGATGCGCGAGATCATCCAGCCCACCGTCAAGGGCATGGCGGCCGACGGCATTCCCTTCACCGGATTTCTCTATGCCGGACTGATGATCGACGCCCAGGGCCGAGCCAAGACGCTGGAATTCAACTGCCGCATGGGAGACCCGGAAACCCAGCCCATCATGGCTCGCCTCAAGAGCGACCTCTCCGTGGTGTTCGAGAAGGCCATCGCCGGTCAGCTCGACCAGGTGGAACTGGAGTGGGACCGCCGCACCGCCCTGGGCGTGGTGCTCGCCGCGCACGGCTACCCTGAGAGCCCGCGCAAAGGCGACGCGATCACCGGCATTCCTCCCGAGACGACCGACTGCATCACCTTCCACGCCGGCACCACGCTCGACCCGCAGGGCGTGCTGCGTGCGTCGGGCGGCCGGGTGCTGGCCGTCACCGCCCTGGGCGATTCGCCGCGCATTGCGCAGCAGCGGGCGTACGAGGCCATCAACACGATTCATTTCGACGGCATGCAATACCGCCGCGACATCGGCTGGCGCGCGATCAAACGCTGAGGTCGGCCCCGCGCGCGGGCGTTTCAGCCGAAACCGCCGCCGCCCGGGGTTTCGATGACAAACACGTCGCCAGCCCGCATGTCCACGCTGGCTGAAGACGGCAAGGTTTCGACGCTGCCGTCCGCGCGTTCCACCCTGTTGAGGCCCACCGCCCCGGGCGCGCCGCCATGCAGGCCGAATGCCGGCACGCGCCGCCCGTTGGAGAGAATGCTCGCGGTCATCGGCTCGAGAAAGCGGATGCGCCGCACGCCGCCGTTGCCACCGCTCCAGCGCCCTGCGCCGCCCGAACCGGGGCGAATGGCAAAGGCGTCCAGCCGCACCGGGTAGCGCCACTCCAGCACTTCGGGGTCGGTCAGGCGGGAATTGGTCATGTGGTTCTGCACCACGTCGGCACCATCGAATCCCCCAGACAGGCGACCTTGCGCGTCAAACACGCCGCCTGCGCCCGAACCCCCGGCGATGGTTTCGTAATACTGATGCCGGGCGTTGCCGAAGGTGAAATTGTTCATGGTGCATTGGCTCGCCGCCTGCACGCCCAGGGCGCCGAACAGCGCATTGGTCACGCCCATGCTCACCTCGACATTGCCGGCCACCACCGCGGCCGGCCAGCGCGGCGCCAGCATCGACCCCTCGGGCACGATGAGATGCAGGGGCTTGAGGCAACCCGCGTTGAGCGGAATATCGTCATCCACCAGGCAGCGAAACACATACAGCACGGCGGCCACCGTCACGGCCCTGGGCGCGTTGAAGTTGTCGGGCTGCTGCAGCGAGGTGCCGGTGAAGTCGATGATGGCGCTGCGTTGCGCACGATCCACGCGAATGGCCACGCAGATGCGGGCCCCGGTGTCGAGCTCGAGGGTGAAGGCGCCGTCATGCAGTGCGCCAATCACCCGCCGCACGGCGGCTTCGGCGTTGTCCTGCACATGCTGCATATAGGCCCGCACCACGTTCAGGCCGTAGTCGGCCACCAGTCCGCGCAACTCGTGCGCACCGGTCTGGTTGGCGGCGATCTGCGCCTTGAGATCGGCGAGGTTCTGCGCCGGATTGCGCGCCGGCCAGGGCCCGCTAGAGAGCAGACGCAGCACCTCGGTCTCGGCCAGGCGCCCGGCGTCCACGAGCTTGAAATGGGCGATGGCCACGCCTTCTTCCTGAATGCTGCGCGAGAACGGCGGCATCGAGCCAGGGGTGATGCCGCCGATGTCGGCGTGGTGTCCGCGCGACCCCACGAAGAACAGCACCTCCGCGCCGTCTTCGTCGAACACCGGCGTGACCACGGTGACGTCGGGCAGGTGGGTTCCGCCGTGATAGGGGTCGTTGAGCATGAACACGTCGCCAGGCCGCATCGACGAGCGCCCTTCCCGGATCACCGTCTGAATGCTCTCGCCCATCGACCCGAGATGCACGGGCACATGCGGCGCGTTGGCGATGAGGTGGCCCTGGCTGTCGAACAGGGCGCAGGAAAAGTCCAGCCGCTCCTTGATGTTGACCGAGACCGCCGTGTTCTGCAGTTGCACCCCCATCTGCTCGGCAATGTGCATGAACTGGTTGTTGAAGAGCTCAAGCCGCACCGGATCCATGGCGGTATCACCGTCCTGCGCGCGCGCCCTGGCCGCCAGCCGCCACAGCTCCAGATGACCCGCCGCCGTCATCCGCGCGCGCCAGCCGGGTTCGATCAGGATGGTGGTGTTGGTCTCGGCGAAAACTGCCGGGCCATCAAGGTGTTGTCCCGGGAGACAGTCCGCTCGCCGCACCAGCGCGGCGTCTCGCCAGCGTCCGGCGATGAACACAGCCAGGCTGGCGTGGCGCGGCATGTCTCCGGCTGTTTCTGCCTGTGGCGGTTCCGCCTGGACAGGCTCTCCACCTCCGGCCGCCTCCACCGTCAACGCCTCCACCACCAGATCACGCTCGGGCATGTGGTGGGCGTAGCGCTGCAGATAGGTTTGCTCGAAGGCGGCGCGCATCGGTGCCGCGGCGTCCAGCGCCACCGGCCATGCCGCATCACTGCCCGCATAGCGCAGCAGCACGCGGACCTCCAGTCGAATGGCGTCTGCCGCGACATCCTGCGCCCGCAAATCCTGCGTTGCCAGGTCCGCCAGTTCGTCACGCAAACCATGCAGCCGGGGCAGCAGCGCATCGTCCAGCAGCGCTTCCACGCTGCGTTGCTGCATGGTGGTCTGCTCGGCCAGGCCCATGCCATAGGCGGACAGCACCCCGGCAAAGCGGTGGATGAACACCCGCTCCATGCCAAGCGCCTCGGCCACGCTGCAGGCATGCTGTGCGCCGGCTCCTCCAAAACATTGCAGCGCGTAGCGTGCGACGTCATAGCCGCGCGCCAGCGAAATGCGCTTGATCGCTCCCGCCATGGCCAGCACCGCAATGGCGAGATAGCCCTCGGCCACGGTCTCCGGGCTTTGTGTCTGGCCTGTCTCCCGGGAGATGCGCGCGGCCAGCTCGGTGAAGCGCAGGCGCACCACGTCGGCATCCAGCGGTTCATCGGCCTGAGGCCCGAACACAGCAGGAAAGTGCTCTGGCCGGATGCGGCCCAGCATCACATTCGCATCGGTGATGGTCAACGGCCCGCCGCGCCTGTAGCTGGCCGGGCCGGGATTGGCCCCGGCTGAGTCCGGCCCCACGCGCAGCCGCGAGCCGTCGAAGTGCAGGATGGAACTTCCCCCGGCCGCCACGGTGTGAATGTGCAGCATGGGCGCGCGCACCCGCACACCGGCCACCTGGGTGTCGAAGGCACGCTCGAAGCTGCCCGCGTAATGCGACACGTCGGTGGAAGTGCCGCCCATGTCAAAGCCGATGACCTTGGCATGACCGGCCTGTTCCGCGGTGCGCGCCATGCCCACGATACCGCCCGCCGGCCCGGACAGGATGGCATCCTTGCCGCGAAACGCACGCGCCTCGGCCAAGCCGCCACTGGACTGCATGAACAGCAGCCTCACCCCTGGCATCTCGGCGGCCACCTGGTCCACATAACGCCGCAGGATGGGCGAGAGATAGGCATCGACCACCGTGGTGTCGCCCCGCGAGACGAATTTCATCAGCGGGCTGGTCTGGTGCGACGTGCTCACCTGCGCGAAGCCGATCTCGCGGGCCAGGGCCGCCGCGGCCCGTTCGTGCGCGGTCTGGTGCCAACCATGCATGAAGACGATGGCCACCGCACGCAGTCCGTCCTCGAAGGCGCCCTGCAGATCGCGCCGCAGCGCGCCGACATCGAGCGGCTGCAGCACCGCGCCGTCCGCGCCCACGCGCTCCTGCGCTTCAATGACCCGCTGATAAAGCATCTCCGGCAGCACGATGCGGCGGTCGAACAGCCTCGGCCGGTTCTGATAGCCGATGCGTAGCGCATCGCGAAACCCCCGGGTGGTCACCAGCACCAGCGGCTCGCCCTTGCGCTCCAGCAGGGCGTTGGTGGCCACCGTGGTGCCCATGCGCACGCTCTCCACCCGCTCGGGTGGAATCGGGGCGTCGGCGGGCAGCGCCAGCATGGCGCGGATGCCCGCCACCGCCGCGTCGCGGTATTGCTCCGGGTTCTCCGACAGCAGTTTGTGCGCCACCAAAACGCCATCCGGCCGTCGCGCGACGATGTCGGTGAACGTGCCGCCACGGTCAATCCAGAATTGCCAGCGGGCGGTCATGGGGAATGCCTCGTACCGCCTCAGCTGTTCTGCACGCTGATGGTCGGGAACTTGGCGCTGTAGTCGCGGCCTTGCTGCGCAACTTTCACCGCCACAGCGCGGGCGATGGATTTGTAGCTCAGGGCAACGGCGCCATCGGGGTCGGCGACCACCGTGGGTCGGCCGCTGTCGGCCTGCTCGCGGATGCGGATGTCCAGCGGCAGACCGCCGAGATAGTCCACGCCGAAATCGCGGCTCATCGTCTCGCCCCCGCCCGCGCCGAAGATGTGTTCGACATGGCCGCAGTTCGTGCACACATGCATCGCCATGTTTTCGACAATGCCCAGAATGGGCACGCCCACCTTCTCGAACATCTTCAGGCCCTTGCGCGCATCGAGCAGCGCGATGTCCTGCGGTGTGGTGACGATGATGGCGCCGGTCAGCGGCACGCGCTGGCTCAGCGTCAGTTGAATATCGCCGGTGCCCGGCGGCATGTCCACGATGAGATAGTCGAGATCCTGCCACGCCGTCTGCCGCAGCAGTTGTTCCAGCGCCTGCGTGGCCATCGGGCCGCGCCAGATCATGGGGTTGTCGGCTTCGATCAGCAGACCGATGGACATGACCTGCACGCCGTAGTTCTCCAGCGGCTCCATGCTCTGCCCATCGCGGCTCTGCGGCTGACCGCTCACACCCATCATCATGGGCTGCGACGGGCCGTAGATGTCGGCATCGAGCAGGCCGACGCGCGCGCCCTCGCTGGCCAGCGCCAGCGCCAGATTGGCGGCCGTGGTGCTCTTGCCCACGCCGCCCTTGCCCGAGGCGACGGCGATGATGTTTTTCACTTCGGGCAGGGGCTTGAGCCCGCGCTGCACCGCATGCGACACCACGCGGCTGCGCACCGCCACCGAGACGTTCTGCACGCCGTCCACGGCGCGCAGGGTGGCGATGGCCTGCTTCTGCAGATCGGCATGCAGACTGCGCGCGGGATAGCCGAGCTCGATGTCCAACGACACCTCGCCGCCTTCCACGCGCAGATTCTTGATGGCCTTTTCCGATGCCAGGGTTTGACCGGTTTGCGGGTCCAGCAGGGTTTGCAGGGCGGCATGAACCGCGGCTTCGAGTGATGAGGACATGATGAATCAGGGAGCGGAATGTCTGGGAACCGGCAGTTTAGGCCCGACCGTGCGGAGGCGAAGCCCCAGGCCGCGCAGCCCTTTTGATGCGCAGCGACAATACGGCCTTCCCTTCTGAAAATCACACCGGGGCGCCCTCCAAGTTTCTCACCCTCCCGGGGCCAGACGCGCCGCGTCGAGTCTGGAGACGCTCCCATTGCCCATGCCCGCGCACACCACAGACCCCGCCGCAACGACCGCGGCGCACCCGCCTCTTTCGCGACATTTCATCGGCTTCATGGCCTTGGCCTGCGGCATTTCCGTGGCCAACATCTATTACGCCCAGCCGCTGCTTGAGCAGTTCGCGCAGCACTTCCACACCACGGTGGCCGGCGTGGCCGCCGTGCCTTCGGCCACACAGATCGGCTATGCCGCCGGGTTGATGCTGCTCGGCCCGCTGGGCGACCGGCATGCGCGGCACCGGGTGATCCTGATCATGGCGGGGCTGCTCGTCCCGGCGCTGATCGGTGCCGCGCTGGCGCCCAGCGTGACCGTTCTGGCGCTGGCCTCGTTCGCCATCGGCATGCTCTCCAGTATTGCGCAGCAGATCATTCCGATGGTGGCCCATCTGGCGCCGCCACAGGCGCGCGGCAAGGCCATCGGCCTGGTGATGAGCGGGCTGCTCGTGGGCATTCTGGGCGGCCGGGTGTTGGCCGGCGGCATTGCTTCGCTGCTCGACTGGCAAGCGGTGTTCTTCTTCGCCACCGTTGTGAACATCGGCATGGGGCTCATGCTCTGGCGGGTGCTGCCACGCCTGCCCGTGGACCCGCATGCCGCGGGGCAGAGCTATGCGGCGCTGCTGGGCTCGACCCTCAGACAATTCAGCCGCTACCGGGATCTGCGCTTCGCCGGCCTCACCGGGGGGCTGTTCTTCGCCAGTTTCAGCGTGTTCTGGGTCGGGCTGACGCCGCTGCTGCAAAGTCCGGCCTACGGATTCGGTCCGGCCGTGGTGGGCGCTTTCGGCATTCTGGGCATCATGGGCGCCACGGTGGCACCGATTTCCGGCCGTTACTCCGACCGGCCGGGCGGTCCGCGCCGCGTGCTGTTCGTCGCCATCGCGGTCACGCTGCTGTCTTGGGCCTTGTTCGCGCCGGGCACGCTGGGCCTGTGGTGGCTGATCGCCGGG
This sequence comes from Thiomonas intermedia, assembly GCF_002028405.1. Lineage (NCBI taxonomy): Bacteria > Pseudomonadati > Pseudomonadota > Betaproteobacteria > Burkholderiales > Thiomonas > Thiomonas intermedia. The sequence goes on along the minus strand of NZ_CP020046.1, from coordinate 2,633,310 downwards.
GTGCTGGTGCTCGACGCCGGCGTGCAAGGCGCGCAGATCGCGAATCAAACCCGCATCTATGCGCTCGACGCGGCCGCGCGCAGCCGCATCAACGCCGTGTACATGACGCTTTATTTCATCGGCGGCTCGGTCGGCTCGTTCGTCGCCAGCCATGCCTGGACGGCCGGTGGCTGGCCCGCCGTGACCGCGGCGGGCGCCGGCTTCGCGCTGGCGGCGCTGCTGCTGCATGCCGCCAGCGGTCCGCGCCAGGCCGCTTAACGTCCCAGATCGTCGAGCACCGCCAGTGTGGCTTCGGCCTGGTTCAGGGTGTAGAAGTGCAGGCCTGGAGCACCGCTGGCCATCAGCTCTTCGCACAGGCTGCTCACCACCTCGCGGCCGAAGGCGCGGATGGACTCGCGGTCGTCGCCGTAGCTCTGCAGACGCAGCCGCACCCAACGCGGAATCTCGGCGCCGCACACTTCGGAGAAGCGCAGGAGCTGGCTGGAATTGGTGATGGGCATGATGCCCGGCACCACCGGCACGTCGAGGCCGAGGGCCCGCACGTCATCGACAAAACGGCGATAGGCCGCTGCGCTGTAGAAGTATTGCGTGATGGCCGAGTTCGCCCCGGCGCGGACTTTCTCGGCGAAATGCTGCAGATCGTCGAGCGGGCTCCTGGCCTGCGGATGCATCTCGGGATAGGCGGCCACTTCGATGTGAAACGCGCCGCCCATCTCGGCGCGGATGAAGGCCACCAGATCGCGGGCATGGTGGAACTCGCCACCCATGCCGTAGCCCGAAGGCAGATCGCCGCGCAGCGCCACAAGGCGCTTGACGCCCGCAGCCTGAAAGTCGCGCAGATGCCCGCGCACCGACTCGCGGCTGGCGCCGATGCAAGACAGGTGCGGCGCGGCGTCCACGCCTTCGGCGAGGATGTCGCGCACCGTCTGCAGCGTGCCTTCCTGGGTGGAGCCGCCGGCCCCGAAAGTGACGGAACAGAACTCGGGCCGGCGCGCATACAGGCGCTGCCGCACGGCCCGGAGTTTGTCCGCGCCCTCGGGCGTCTTGGGCGGAAAGAACTCGAAGCTGAGACTGAGCGAGGGTGTGGAGACCATGCGCATCAGTACCGGTAATGGGCCGACTTGTACGGGCCGTCCTTGGGCACATTGATGTAGGCCGCCTGCTGGTCGGTCAGCGTGGTGAGCTGCACATTGAGGGTGCTGAGCTGCAGCCGCGCGACATGCTCGTCGAGGTGCTTGGGCAGGGTGTAGACGCCCACGGGGTAGTCGCCGGTCTTGGCAAACAGCTCGATCTGCGCCAGGGTCTGGTTGGCGAAGCTGGAGCTCATCACATAGCTGGGGTGGCCGGTGCCGCAGCCCAGGTTCACCAGGCGGCCCTTGGCCAGCAGGATGATGCGTTTGCCATCGGGAAAGATGACGTGATCGACCTGCGGCTTGATCTCTTCCCACTGGTATTTCTCGATGCCCGCGACGTCGATCTCGTTGTCGAAGTGGCCGATATTGCAGACGATGGCCTGGTTCTTCATGCGGGCCATGTGATCGTGGGTGATGACGTGGTAGTTGCCGGTGGCGGTGACGAAGATGTCGGCCTTGTCGCAGGCATCGTCCATGGTGACCACGCGATAGCCTTCCATCGCGGCCTGCAGGGCGCAGATCGGGTCGACCTCGGTCACCCACACCTGGGCGCTGAGCGCGCGCAGCGCCTGTGCCGAGCCCTTGCCCACGTCGCCATAACCGGCGACCACGGCGATCTTGCCCGCCACCATCACATCGGTGGCGCGCTTGATGCCGTCCACCAGGCTTTCACGGCAGCCATAGAGGTTGTCGAACTTGCTCTTGGTCACGCTGTCGTTGACGTTGATCGCGGGAAACTTCAGCTCGCCGCGCTGGTGCATCTGGTAGAGGCGATGCACGCCGGTGGTGGTTTCCTCGGTCACACCCTTGATATGCGCCAGGCGGGTGGAATACCACTTGCCATCGACCGCCAATTTGGCCTTGATGGCGGCAAACAGCACCCGCTCCTCTTCACTGGTCGGGTGGTTGAGCACGGCGGCATCGGCTTCGGCGCGCGCGCCCAGATGCAGCAGCAAGGTGGCATCGCCGCCGTCGTCGAGAATCATGTTGGAGTAGCCGCCATCCGTCCAGTCGAAGATGCGGTGGGTGTAGTCCCAGTAATCTTCGAGCGACTCGCCCTTGACCGCGAACACCGGCGTGCCGGTGGCGGCAATGGCGGCGGCCGCATGGTCTTGCGTGGAAAAAATATTGCACGAGGCCCAGCGCACCTGCGCGCCCAGGGCCTGCAAAGTCTCGATCAGCACGGCCGTCTGGATGGTCATGTGCAGACTGCCGGTGATGCGCGCGCCGCGCAACGGCTGGCGGGCGGCGTATTCCTCGCGGATGGCCATGAGCGCGGGCATCTCGCTCTCGGCAATGGCGATCTCGCGGCGGCCCCAGTCGGCCAGTCCGATGTCGGCAATACAGAAATCGGAAAAATTCTTCAAATCGACCACAGCGTTCATACAAACTCCGAACAAAGTGGCCGGGAACGGATGCGCACCGCATCCCGCGCCCGGCACGGGTTGGGTGAGCGCCGTTGAAGGAAAGCCGCCCGCAAGGAGAAGCGGCCTGCGATCAAAGCCCCGAGCCTGGCGACGGCAGCGATGAACTCGCTCCGTGCGTTGCAACGCTCCTCGGGAACCGCGCCATTCTATGGGTTTGCCGCAGGTTTGCCACGCCCGCTCGACGCCCCATAAGATGACCGTGCAAGCTCCGCCCGCCACCTTCGCCCCTCGCCATGCGCCTTTCATCGCACCGCTTTTCCGTCCCATGCCCAGGCGGGCTGCGGCCGCTGTTGCTGTGCGGTCTGCTGCTGGCTGGGTTGCCCTGGGCGCAGGCCGGAGCGCCCAGCCCGCCACCGCCGGCCCTGTTGCTGGCCGAAACCGCGCCAAGCCAGCTCGATCCGGCCCGCTACTGGGTCAGCGAAAAGCTCGACGGCGTGCGCGCCTTCTGGGACGGCCGGGTGCTGCGCTTTCGCAGCGGCAACCCGGTGCCCGCGCCGGCGTGGTTCACCGCTGCGCTGCCCTCGCAGCCACTGGACGGCGAGCTGTGGATCGCGCGCGAGCGCTTCGAACAGGTTTCAGGCATCGTGCGCAGCGACCCGCCCGACGACCGCGACTGGAAGCAGGTGCGCTACATGGTGTTCGAGCTGCCCAATGCCCCCGGCAGCTTCACCGATCGTCTCGCCCGCATGCGCGCTCTGGTGGAACAGGCACAGGTGCCCTGGCTGCGCATGGTTCCGCAGTTTCGCGTGTCCAACTCTGCCGAGCTGAAACGGCATCTCGACACCATCGTGAACGATGGCGGCGAGGGTCTGATGCTGCACCGTGCCGATGCGCCCTACCGTACAGGCCGTCAGGACGTACTGCTCAAGCTCAAGCCCTGGCAGGACGCCGAAGCCACCGTCATCGGCTACACACGCGGCAAGGGGAAATACGAGGGAATGATCGGGGCGCTCAATATGCGGATGCCCGACGGCAAGACCTTCCGCATCGGCTCCGGCCTGAGCGACGCACTGCGCCGCAACCCGCCGCCCATCGGCACCCTCGTCACCTACCGCTACCAGGCCCTCACGGGCTCGGGCCTTCCGCGTTTCGCGCGCTATCTGCGCGTGCGCCCGCCCGAGTAAGGAGTCATGTCGTCTGGTTTGGTTCGGGCTGCGCTACACGCGCGACGCCAGCGCCAGACGCAGCCCCAGGCCGACAAACACCACGCCCGTCAACCGCCGCACCCAGAGCGCCAATCGCTGCATGCGCCCCATGCGATGGCGCGCCCGCGCCGCCACCCAGGCCACGCCCAGGTTGAACAGCGTGCCGTTGACGGTAAACACCACGCCGAGCAACAGAAATGCCCAGCCCTGCCCGTGGGTCGACGGCCCGACGAACTGCGGCAGAAAGGCGAGGAAGAACAACACGATCTTCGGGTTGAGCACATTGGTCAGTACGCCTTGCCAGAACACGGCCCGCAGGGGCGCTGCGGACAGAGGCGCGGCAATCGCCTGCGTCCCCTGCGGCCCCAGCGCCGACGTTTTGGCGCGCAGCAGGCCGATGCCCAGCCAGACCAGATAGAACGCACCCAGCCACTTCACCACACTGAACGCCAGATCCGATGCGGCAATCAGTGCCGACAGCCCCACCGCGGCCCCGGTGACGTGAACCAGACAGCCCGCCCCCACGCCAAGCGCCGCCATCACCCCGGCTTTCGCCCCCTGCCCCGCGCTGCGCGACACGATGAACAACATATCCGCGCCAGGGGTCATATTGAGCAGCAGGCCCGAGAGCAGAAACAAGGCGAAGTGGTGGATGTCGGACATGAGCGGCAAGCTCCGGTGGCAATGACTCAATGAGTTTGGGAAGACGAACTCAGGCTACATCGGGCTACAACCAGCGCGACCGCTTGAGCCCGTAGTACAGCCCGCCGCACAAACCCAGGGTGAACACGATCAGCGCCGGATAGGACCATCGCCAATCCAGTTCGGGCATGTGATGGAAGTTCATGCCGAACCAGCCCGTGAGCAGCGTGGGCACGGCCAGCAGCGCGGCCCAGCCGGCCAGACGCTTGACCACTTCGTTCTGCTCCAGCGTCACGAGAGAGACCGAGACGTTCATCGCCGCCGAGAGCATCTCGCGCAGTGCGCCCACCGTGTCGTTGATGCGGCTGGCATGGTCGTTCACATCGCGGAAGTAAGGCCGCACGGCCTCGGGCATCACGTCGCCCGGCAGACGCTGAAGCTGCGCCAGCACGTCTTGCAAGGGCGCCACCGCCAGTCGCAGGCGGGTGAGCTCGCGCTGCATCGCGTACAGCCGCTTTAGCGTGCCGCGCCGCCATTGGCGCGCGAAGATCTCGCCCTCCAGTTCCTCCAACTCGGCCCGATAAGCCTCGACGATGGGCAGATAACCATCGACGATGGCATCGAGCACCGCATACAACGCATACCCCGGTCCCTGCGCCAGCAGCGCCGGCGTCTGCTCGGCATTGCGGCGCACCGTCGTATAGCCGGACGAATCGCCATGCCGGATGGTGAGGATGTAGTTGCGGCCCATGAAGACATGCGTCTCGCCGAACCGCACATGCACGCCGCTGCGCGAGGCTGTGCGCGCCACGACAAAAAGCGATTCGCCATAGGCCTCCAGCTTGGGGCGCTGGTGCGCCTTGCCGGCATCTTCCACCGCCAGCGGGTGCAGGCCGAACTCCTGCTGCATCTGCGCCAGCAAGGCCGCATCGGGTTCGTACAGCCCCACCCAGAGAAACCTGTCGGCCTCGGCCAGGGTATCGCTGATCGCCTCCAGCGCGATATCGCCCACCCGCCGTCCGCTGCGGTCATAGGCCACACAGGCACGGACGGGGTTTTCGGCGTTGGCAGTGTCAGACGGTGGCATAGGTAGGTTCATGCATTGGCCCAAAGCGGCCGAGCCGCCAGCGGCGAAATAGAGAGATTTTGCATTGCCGAACAAAACAACATGGTGGAGCGAAAAGACCGCATGCACGAGGTCATGCAATGGATTGCCACGCTACGGAAACTCGGGATGCCGCACGGCCTGAGCTGGTGTGAGGATGCACAATCCGATTGGTGGCCGATTCACCCCCAACAGGTCTTGATCGACGGTGACCAGCCATAAGGCCTTCGCCACTTCGGCGGCGTGAATAAACGCATCGTCGTCGGGATCGCGGCTAAACGTCTGTGCAGCTAGACCCCTAAACTTGCAAATTTGGTCAGACATCCGGTCCCTGGTCTTTCCAGTCCTCTGGCACGACGATCTTCGCGTCAATGTTCGCGTGCTCCTTGAGGAGATACAACAAATTGCTGCCTGCCAGAAGTTCCATCGGCTTGCCGTTTGCGAACTCAAACGCTGCCTTGCCGTAGCCGCTCGTCGTTACCAGGATACCCTTGGAGGCACCCTCGTTCTGCATCGTGCCGAACAGATCGCGTACCGCGCTCACCCCGACAGTGTTCTTGTACCGCTTGGCTTGGATGACCACCTTGCCACCAAAGATCGGCCGTGGGTCGAACGCCACGCAATCTACCCCGCCATCGCGCGAGGGCTGGGTTTGCCGCGTCTCAAGGCCCATTGCCTGGAATAGGTTGGTGATCAGCGATTCGAACTCGCCAGGAGTGAGATCCATAAGATTGGGCCGTTGATCCAACGTCGAAAGCACATCGCCTTCTTCGATAAAGCGCGGATCCGACATGTTCAACTCGAGCACGGGACGGACCGGCGCCAACTCGGCCGCGCTCTTTGACACGGAAGCATTCAAAGCCTTTAGACAGGCAGCAGGCTCGACATGTGCCAAGTCGATGTCGCGGAAGGCGTCACGGGTAGTCCGGACGGTCACGATGCATGGATGGATGGGCTTGCCATTCCCGGGATCGATAGCATGCACGTAGCCATTGAAGACAATGGTGTCGATGTAGCCGCGCGAATCCGACTGAAAGACCTCGTGGATCGACCGCAATGCAGTTTGCGCCACAACATCGGTGTACAGTGCGCGGCGCTGACTCTCCGGCCGAGCGCTCTCCGCGAAGGTATCCGACGTCCTAACGTACTTCACGGACTTCAGCTTCGGGATCAGGGCGTCATACGCGGGCAGGTCATAGGCCACGATTAGCTGTTTTGATTCGGGCTGATATTCGGCTTGCACCTCTTGCGGGAAGCCATCCGGGTACGGGCTACTTCCGAGGACCGTGATGAAGTACGAGGCCACGGCATCCGGATCGCCTTTCGAGAACGCTTCGCGCAACTGCTCGACGGCTTTGTTGTGCTCGTCTGCCTTACGCTCGGCGCGCTTCACAATTTGTTCGTGCTCGTCCTGCCGTCGCTTCAGCGCTCTTTGGCGCTCGTCCTCATTCGTCCGAAACTCTCGCAAGACTTGCGCGTAGGTCTGCTTCGCCGCTTCACGTCGCTTTTCGTATGCACCCTTTACCCAGGGCAAGAGGGCTGCCACACCCTTGGGCTTTGCCGGCTCATAGGCAGCCCATCGCGGTTCCCGGGACGTCGAGACGAGATCGCTCAAGTCCAGCGCGGCATACGTTGGTGTCACCCGCAATTTCGCAAAATCGATCGTCGGGTCGCGGCGCAGTCCGGCGGGAAGAAGCTGCCTGAGCGATTGCACGCAGTGTTCGACCTGCTCGTTCTGACTTTCGGCCTCAGCCAGCTTGGACTCGATGTAGAGCCGCTTTCGCTCCTTCTCATCCGCCTTGGCGGCACGCTCATAGGCCCGCTGCGCCCGTTCCGCTTCCCGGACTGCACGCAATTGAACACGATGTTGCATTTCCATTTCGCGCTGCTGTGCTCTGGCGGATCGCTCCATTTCCCGCACAAGTCGATTCATGCCGTTCAAGAACCCTCGGGCCATAATTCCCTCGATTGTTTGCAGATTGGGGGCCAATATGAGATCCGTCTTCGATACAAGCCCTTCCCCGCACCCGGCTTGATCAGTCTTTCTCCCCTTCCAGCCGCAGCATCTCCGCGCCCTCACCCATGGAAATCAGTCCGGTCTTGGCATAGATGCCCAGCTTGGCGCGCGTGTCGGTGATGTCGAGGTTGCGCATGGTCAGCTGGCCGATGCGGTCCAGCGGGCTGAACGGCGCGTCTTCCACCTTTTCCATGCTCAGGCGCTCGGGCGCGTAGGTCAGGTTGGGCGATTCGGTGTTGAGGATCGAGTAGTCGTTGCCGCGGCGCAGCTCCAGCGTCACTTCGCCAGTCACGGCGCGGGCCACCCAGCGCTGGGCGGTTTCGCGCAGCATGATGGACTGCGGGTCGAACCAGCGGCCCTGGTACAGCAGGCGGCCGAGCTTGAGGCCGTTGATGCGGTACTGCTCGATGGTGTCTTCGTTGTGGATGCCGGTGACCAGGCGCTCGTAGGCGATGTGCAGCAGCGCCATGCCGGGGGCTTCGTAGATGCCGCGGCTCTTGGCCTCGATGATGCGGTTCTCAATCTGGTCGCTCATGCCCAGGCCATGGCGGCCGCCGATTTCGTTGGCTTTGAGGAACAGGTCCACCGGTGAGTCGAAGGTCTGGCCGTTCAGGGCGACCGGCTGGCCTTCTTCGAAGCGGATGGTGATTTCTTCGGCCTTGACTTCGACCTCGGGCTTCCAGAACGCCACGCCCATGATGGGGTTGACGATGCGGATGCCGCTGTTGAGGTGCTCCAGGTCCTTGGCTTCGTGCGTGGCGCCGAGCATGTTGCTGTCGGTGCTGTAGGCCTTCTCGACCGACATCTTGTAGTCGAAGCCGTTGGCAATGAGGAACTCGCTCATTTCCTTGCGGCCGCCCAGCTCGTCGATGAAGCGCTGGTCCAGCCAGGGCTTGTAGATCTTCAGGCTCGGGTTGGTCAGCAGGCCGTAGCGGTAGAAACGCTCGATGTCGTTGCCTTTGAAGGTGCTGCCGTCGCCCCAGATGTGGACGTCGTCTTCCTTCATGGCGGCCACCAGCATGGTGCCGGTGACGGCGCGGCCCAGCGGGGTGGTGTTGAAGTAGGTGATGCCGCCGGTGCTGATGTGGAAGGCGCCGCACTGGATGGCGGCGATGCCTTCGTGTGCCAGTTGCAGGCGGCAGTCCACCAGGCGGGCTTTTTCAGCGCCGTAGGCCATGGCCTTGCGCGGGATCTCTTCGTAGTCGCTTTCGTCGGGCTGGCCGAGGTTGGCGGTGTAGGCGTAGGGCAGGGCGCCCTTCTGCTTCATCCACAGCAGCGCGGCAGAGGTGTCCAGGCCGCCGGAGAAGGCGATGCCGACTTTTTGCCCGGTGGGCAGGTTTTGCAGGATGGTGGCCATAAGCGTTGCTCCCCGATCAGCCGAAGTAGCAGATGTAGTGATAGGCGGTTTCGCCTTCGGCCACGCGGATGTCGAATTGGGTGTTGCCGGGGACGCTGAACTTGTCGCCCACGCCTGCGCGCTGCCAAGTGTCGGTGCCGGGCAGACGATACTCGCACGCCCCGGCCACGCCTTCCATGATTTCAGGCGCCCCGGTGCCAAAAGTGAGGGTCGCGGGCAGAATCACGCCGACAGACGCCTTGCGGCCGTCGGCCAGGGTGATGCTGTGGCTGACGCACTTGCCATCGAAATAGACATTGGCCTTGGGGTTGACGGCGGCGCCGTCGATCTGGGTGGTGCTCATGGGTGGGCGGGAACGCGGGGAAAGGGAAGCAATTATTCTAGAGAGCCAGGCAGCCCTTGCCCCCCGATTAGGCTCCATCCATGACTTTGCGCACCTTCTACCCGCCCATCGAACCCTTCAAGACCGGTCTGCTCGACACCGGCGATGGCCACCAGATCTACTGGGAGCTGAGTGGCAACCCCCAGGGCAAGCCCGCCGTCTTTCTGCACGGCGGACCGGGCTCGGGCTGTTCGCCGGACCACCGCCGTCTGTTCGATCCCCAGCGGTATTGCGTGCTGCTGTTCGACCAGCGCGGTTGTGGACGATCGACCCCGCACGCCTCGCTGGAGAACAACACGACCTGGCATCTGGTCGCCGACATCGAACGGCTGCGCACCCTGCTGGGCGTGGATCGCTGGCTGGTGTTCGGCGGCTCGTGGGGCAGCACCCTGGCCCTGGCCTATGCCCAGGCACACACCGCACGGGTCTCGGCCCTGGTCTTGCGGGGCATCTTCACCCTGCGGCGCGAGGAGCTGCTGTGGTTCTACCAGGAAGGCGCGTCCTGGCTGTTTCCCGATCTGTGGGAAGGTTTCCTGGCGCCCATTCCCGAAGCCGAGCGCGGCGATCTGATCGGCGCCTATCGCAAACGGCTGACGGGCGACGACCCCGAGGCGCAACTGGCCTGCGCCCGCGCCTGGAGCGTGTGGGAAGGCCAGACCATCCGCCTGCTGCCCGACGCAGCCAACGCGCAGATGCATGCGCAGGATGCGTTCTCGCTCGCGTTTGCGCGCATCGAGAACCACTACTTCGTGCACCAAGGGTGGATGGACGAAGGCCAGTTGCTGCGCGACGCAGGCAAGCTGGCCGAGGTGCCCGGCGTCATCGTGCAGGGCCGGTACGACGCCTGCACCCCGGTTCGCACCGCCTGGGATCTGCACCGCGCCTGGCCGCAGGCCGATTTCCAGCTCGTGCCCGACGCCGGTCACGCCTACAACGAGCCGGGCATTCTTTCGCGCCTGATCGAGGCGACGGACCGATTTGCAGCAGGTTGAGGCGGGCGAAGGGCCGCTTCGGCCCTCTGCACTCTATCGGCTCTCTGGCCTTCGCCTCGTCTTTACGCCGTCGCGGCGGCCTGCAGTGCGCCCAGGCCGGCGTCGTCGCGCAGCCTGGCGGCCTTATCGGTGGCCTCCCAGCTGAACTCGGGTTCGTCGCGGCCGAAGTGGCCGTAGGCGGCGGTCTTGGCGTAGATGGGGCGGCGCAGATCGAGCATTTCGATGATGCCGCGCGGTCGCAGGTCGAAGTGGCGGCGCACCAGTTGTTCGAGCTTGGCGTCGTCGATCACGCCGGTGCCCTGCGTCGTCACCATGATGCTGGTGGGCTGGGCCACGCCGATGGCATAGGAAATCTGCACCAGGCACTTCTTGGCCAGGCCCGCGGCCACGATGTTCTTGGCCACATGGCGCGCGGCATAGGCGGCCGAGCGGTCGACCTTGGTCGGGTCTTTGCCGCTGAAAGCGCCGCCGCCGTGGGGTGCCGCGCCGCCGTAGGTGTCCACGATGATCTTGCGTCCCGTCAGCCCGCAGTCGCCCTGCGGGCCGCCGACCACGAAGCGGCCGGTCGGGTTGATCAGATACTTCACCTCGCCGCGCATGAATTCGGCAGGCAGCACGGGCTTGATGATGTGCTCGATGACCGCCTCGCGCAGATCGGCCAGCGCGATGTCGGGCGCGTGCTGGGTGGACAGCACCACGGTGTCGATGGCCACGGGATAGCCGTTCTCGTAGCGAAAGGTGATCTGGCTCTTGGCGTCCGGGCGCAGCCAGGGCAGACGGCCATCGCGGCGAAGCTGGCTCTGGCGCTCGACCAGGCGGTGCGCGTAATAGATCGGCGCGGGCATGAGCTCGGGGGTTTCGTCGCAGGCATAGCCGAACATCAGCCCCTGGTCGCCGGCGCCGATGTCGAGCTCGTCGTCATGCGCCTTGTTCACGCCCTGGGCGATGTCGGGGCTTTGCTTGTCGTAGGCGACGAGCACGGCGCAGCTCTTGTGATCGATGCCGAAGTCGGCGTCGTCGTAGCCGATGCGCTTGAGCGTGTCGCGTGCCACCTGGATGTAATCGACCACGGCGTTGGTGGTGATTTCGCCGGCCAGCACGATGAGGCCGGTGTTGGCCAGGGTTTCGGCCGCGACTCGCGACATCGGGTCCTGCGCCAGATTGGCGTCGAGGATGGCGTCGGAAATCTGATCGGCCACCTTGTCGGGATGGCCTTCGGAGACAGATTCGGACGTAAACAGGAAGGGGTTTGCCATGACGGACCTTTCTTCAAACGGTTGGATCGACGCCACCGTTTGGGTCTCGCACGGCGACGCTTTAGCGGACATCTCAGCAGCAAATCCTTAGGGTCTGCCGCGCTGCCACCCCGCAAGTTGTCATTAACTCGGTGGCACTGCGGCTCATTCTATGCCTGCACATGCCTGCTCGCGCTTCGTAACATGGCACCCTTTGAACTGCAGGGAAATCCTCCATCGTGCTGCTTCGCGTCTTCCGCTGGCTGTCTGTTCTGCCCCTGAGCCTGCTCCAGGCGCTGGGGGCGGCGCTCGGCCTGGTGGTTTACGCCGCGTCGGGCGTCTACCGCCAGCGGCTGCGCGCGCATCTGCGCCAGGCGGGCTATGCGCCGCGGCAACTGGCCCTCAAGGCCGCCGCGCAGGCCGGGCGCATGGTCGGCGAGCTGCCCGTGGTCTGGTTCCGGCGCGGCGCGGCCACACCGGCGCATCAGGTCCGGGTGATCGGCAAGGAGCATGTCGATGCCGTGCGCGCCGAGGGCTTTGGCGTGCTGTACCTGACGCCGCACCTGGGATGTTTTGAAATCTCGGCGCAGGTGGCGGCGCTGTGGGGGCCGATCACGGTCATGTTCCGCCCGCCGCGCAAGCGCGCCCTGCTGCCGCTGGCGCTGGCGTCGCGCCAGCGTCAAAACCTGGCCACCGCACCGGCGAATCTGGCCGGGGTACGCCAATTGCTGCGCGCCCTGCGCACCGGTGAGGCGGTCGGCCTGCTGCCGGATCAGGCGCCGGGCCGCGGCGAAGGCGTATGGGCGGATTTTTTCGGCCGTCCGGCCTTCACCATGACCTTGCCGGCACGGCTGGTGCAACTGGGCCATGCGCGCATCATTCTGGCCTCGGCCTTGCGCCACCCTGGCGGCCGCGGCTACACCCTCACGCTCGAACCCTTTCCCGAGCCGCTGGATGCCGATCCGCAGCGCGCCGCCACCCAGATCAATCACGCGCTGGAAGGCCTGATCAGGCGCTGTCCCGAACAGTATCTCTGGGCCTACAACCGCTACAAGAGGCCCTCGGGCGCCGAGCCGCCACCGGCGCCCGATGCCGGTGAGGAGGCTGCCGCATGAAACCGCTGTTCGCCCGCCTGAGCATCGGCCTCGTCTGGCTGCTGCACCTGCTGCCCTACCCGGTGCTCGCCGCGCTGGGCACGGCGGTGGGCTGGCTGCTGTGGCCGCTGGCCCGATCGCGTCGGCACATCACCCTGCGCAACCTGCAACTGTGCTTTCCCGAGTGGACGGCGGCGCGGCAGCGCGCGGTGGCGCGCGAGCATTTCGTCTATGTCGCGCGGGCCTTTCTCGAGCGCGGCGTGCTCTGGTACGCCAGCCCGAAGCGCCTGCAGCGCCTGCTGCATCTCGAAGGCCCGGTGCTTGAGGCGCTGGACGGCAGCCGCAACACCCTGCTGCTGGGCTTTCACTTCGAGGGGCTCGACGCCGGATGGACGGCGCTCAGCCTGGTGGCGCCGCGCCCGGTCTCGGGCATGTACACCCCGCAGAAGAACCAGGTGCTCGACGACTGGGTGGTGGCGCGGCGCAGCCGCTTTCACACCGCCGCCATCGTCTCGCGGCACGACGGCGCGGCGGGCATGCTGCGGCAACTGCGCGCCGGGGTGCCGTTCTACACCCTGCCGGACATGGACTTCGGGCTGCGCAGCTCGCGCTTCATCGACTTTTTCGGCCTGCCCGCCGCAACCCTGGATGTCGCCCCGCGGCTGGCGGCTTCCGCCGACGCCCGGGTCTACGCCGTGGTCACCCGCATCCTGCCCGGCGCGCGCGGCTACGCCGTCACCGTGCATCCCGCCTGGACCGACTTTCCTGCACTCGACACCCGGGGCAAGCCCGCAGACATCGACGCCGACCTTCGCCGCATGAATCGCTTCATCGAAGACCAGGTGCGCACCATGCCCGCGCAATACCATTGGGTCCACAAGCGCTTCAAGACCCGGCCCGAAGACCAGCCCTCGGTGTATTGACTTGACGCTGCATCGACCCAGACCCATGCGACTCGCTTTCACCAAAATGCATGGCGCCGGAAACGACTTCGTCGTCCTCGACGCCACCCGTGCCCCGCTGACCCTCAGCGCGGCGCAGCTGCGCCTGCTGGCCGACCGGCACTTTGGCGTGGGCGCCGACCAGATTCTGGTCGTCGAGGCCGGCCCGACACCCGATGTCGATTTCGGCTATCGCATCTTCAACGCCGACGGCGGCGAGGTGGAGCAATGCGGCAACGGCGCGCGCTGCTTCGTCGCCTACGTCCACGCCAAGGGCCTGACGTCCAGGCGCCGCATCCGGGTGCAGACGCTCTCCGGCCTCATCGAGCCCGAACTGCAGGCCGACGGCCGCGTCACCGTGAACATGGGCGCACCGGTCTTCGATCTGCCCAAGGTACCGTTCGACGCCACCGGCCTGTCGCCCCGGCCTGTTGGCACCTGGACGCAATGGCCGCTGGAAGCCGACGGTGCGACCGACTGGATCAGCGTGCTGTCGATGGGCAATCCGCATGCCGTGCAGCGGGTGGACGATGTGGATGCCGCCCCCGTTCACCCGCGTGGCCCCCTGATCGAGCATCACCCGCGATTTCCCAACCGGGTCAACGCGGGCTTCATGCAGATCGTCGATGCCCATCACATCCGCCTGCGGGTGTGGGAGCGCGGCGCTGGCGAAACCCTGGCCTGTGGCACCGGGGCCTGCGCCGCCGTGGTGGCGGGTCTGCGCCATGGCTGGCTGCAGGGCGCGGTCGATGTGCAGACCCGGGGCGGCCTGCTGACCATCGCCTGGGCGGGGCCCGGGCAGGCCGTCCACATGACCGGCCCGGCCGCCTTTGTCTTTGACGGCACGATCGACCTGCCCGATCTGCCCTGATTCTGGAGAACCTGATGGAACTGAGCGAACACGATCTGGCGGCCTATCTCGCCGCCCACCCCGAATTTTTCGAGCGTCACGCCGAACTGCTCACCACGGTGCAATTGCAGAGCCCGCACGGCAACCGCGCCGTGTCGCTGCAGGAGCGACAGATGGAAATGCTGCGCGACAAGATGCGCACCCTCGAACATCGCCTCGCCGCCATGATGCGCAACGCGGTGGACAACGAAACCCTGGCGGGCAAGCTGCTGCTGTGGGCCCGCGATGTCATGCTGGCGCAGCAGGGCGCACCGGCGCAACTGCCGCAAACGCTGCAGGACACTCTCAAGACCGGCTTCGATCTGCCCATGACCGCGCTCAAGCTCTGGCCCGTGCGCGAGGAGTTCGCCGCACTCGACGTCGCCACCGGGGTGAGCGAGGACGCCAAGACCTTCGCGGCCAGCCTGGCCGCGCCCTTCGTCGGGCCCAATCCGGGCTTCGAGGCCGCGCACTGGCTGCCGGACGCACAGATGGCGCAATCGCTCGCGCTCATCCCGCTGCAGAACCCGCACACCAGCATGTGCATGGGGCTTCTGGTGCTGGCCTCCCCTGACAGCCAGCGCTTCACCGCCGATATGGGAACCGATTTCCTCACCCTCATCAGCCAGTTGGCCAGCGCGGCGCTCGTGGGCCTGCTCGCCCGCTGAACAGCGCCCCGCTGCCCGCCGCCGTCGCATGGACGCGCCCGCTCCGCCTCCTTCCACGCCATCGTCCACGCCCACATCCGTCGGGCTGGCTTTGCGCCAACGGGTAGCCGATTACCTGGTCCACGCACAGACCGAGCGCCGCCTGGCCGACGGCACGCTTGTGAACTACCGGCGCGACCTCGATGACCTGCTGCAGCGCGCCGAAACGCTGGGCGCGACGCCGATCGAATCGCCGCACATCCGCCGCTGGGCAGCGCAGCTCCACGCCGCCGGCATGACCCCGCGCGCCATTGCCGCGCGGCTGTCGGCGTGGCGCAGCTTTTTCCGCTGGATGGGCCGCCTGGGCCATGTCACCGCCAATCCGGTACAGGACGTTCGGGCGCCCAAGGCGGCCAAGCCGCTGCCCAAGGCCTTGTCGGTCGATCAGGCCGTGGCGCTGGCCGCCTACGTGGCGCAGCCCCCGGCGAACGGGGCCGCGCCCGACGCTTCGCCCGCAGCGCGCCCCCACCAGGCCGAACCTCTTGCCAGCCGCAGCGCGCGCGCGCATGCCATCGCCGAACTGCTTTATTCGTGCGGCCTGCGCGTGTCCGAGCTCACCGGGCTGGATGTGCGAGCCAGCAAGACCTCCCGTGGCTGGATCGACTGGGACGCCGCGGAAGCCACCGTCACCGGCAAGGGCAACAAGCGGCGCAGCGTACCGATCGGCCGTCCTGCCCTGCTCGCCCTGCAGCAGTGGCTCGGCCTCAGAACCTCGCTGCTGCGGCCCGATGCCGACGCCGATGCCCAGGCCGCGCTGTTTCTGGGCGCACGCGGCGGCCGCCTCACGCCGCAGCGGGTCTGGCTGGAACTGCGCGAACACGCCCGTGCCGCCGGGCTGGATGCGCGCGTGCATCCCCACATGCTGCGCCACTCCTTCGCCTCGCATGTGCTGCAGTCCAGCGGCGATTTGCGCGCGGTGCAAGAATTACTGGGCCATTCCAGCATTGCCACCACCCAGGTCTACACCCGCCTGGACTTCCAGCATCTGGCCAAGGTCTACGACGCGGCCCACCCCCGCGCACGCAAAAAGCCCTGAGCCGCCCCGTTGTCGCCATGAAAGTCATTCGCCTGCACCCCGGCAAGGATCGCTCCTTGCTGCGCCGCCATCCCTGGGTCTTCGCCAGTTCCATTGCCAAGGGCGGTGCCGACTCGGGCGAGACCGTGCGGGTGGAGTCTTCCGACGGACAGTTTCTGGCCTGGGCGGCGTTCAGCCCGGCCTCGCAGATCCGGCTGCGCGCGTGGAGCTTCGACGCCTCCGAGCGCATCGATGCCGCGTTCTTCGCCTCACGCCTGCGCGCCGCCCTCGCGCGCCGCCAGGCGCTGGGGCTCGACCTCAGCGCCTGCCGACTGGTGCACGGCGAGAGCGATGGTCTGCCCGGCTGCATCGTCGATCGCTATGACGACATCGTGGTGCTGCAAGCGGGCAGCGCAGGCATCGAACGCTGGAAATCCGCGATCGCAGACGGCTTGCAGCGCCTCATGCCCGGCACACGGATCTACGAACGCTCGGACGCCGCCTTGCGCGAACGCGAGGGACTGCCTGCCTCCACCGGCTGGCTGCAGGGCCAAGGAGAAACCCAGGTCGAGATCCGTGAAAACGGGCTGCGGCTGCGGGTTGATGTCGCCACCGGCCACAAGACCGGCTTCTACCTCGACCAGCGCGACGCTCGCGCCCGCTTCGCCGACCTGGTGCGCGAGCAAGGTCTGCAGCGCGTGCTCAACTGCTTCAGCTACACCGGCGGCTTCTCGCTGGCCGCGCTGGCCGGCGGCGCACGGCAGGTCGTGTCGGTCGATTCCTCCGCACCTGCGCTGGCCCTGGCGGCCGAGCATGTCGCCCTCAATGGCTTCGACGCGGCACGGGCGAGCTTCCTCGACGCCGACGTCAACGCCACGCTGCGCCGTCTGCGCGACGAGGGTGCGCAGTTCGACGCCATCGTGCTCGATCCGCCCAAATTCGCCGCCACCCCGCAACAGGTCGAGCGCGCCGCACGCGCCTACAAAGACATCAATCGCCTGGCCTTTCACCTGCTGCCTCCGGGCGGCTGGCTGTTCACCTTTTCGTGTTCGGGCGGCATCAGTGCCGATCTGTTCCAGAAAATCGTCGCGGGCGCCGCCCTGGACGCCGGCACGGACGCCCAGATCGTGGCCCGTACCGGCGCCGGACTCGACCATCCCTTGAGCCTGCACTTCCCCGAAGGCGAGTATCTCAAGGGGCTGCTGCTGCGCCGCAGTTGAATCTCCGGTTGATTTTTCGCCGCTTGCCCCGATCTCTTTGCACTGCTTTTTTCAAGGACTCCCTCCATGGCCTCCCTCATCCCCGCCACCATCCTCACCGGCTTTCTCGGCAGCGGCAAAACCACCCTGCTCAAGCGCGTCCTGCACGAAGCGCATGGCTCCAAGATCGCCGTGATCGAAAACGAGTTCGGTGAGGAGAACATCGACAGCGACATCCTGGTGCAGGAAGCGGGCGAGCAGATCGTGCAGATGTCCAACGGCTGCATCTGCTGCACCATTCGCGACGATCTGCGCGCCACGCTGGCCGATCTGGCCGCCCGGCGCCGCAAGGGCGAACTGGTGTTCGACCGCGTGGTCATCGAGACCACCGGCGTGGCCGATCCCGGCCCGGTGGCGCAGACCTTCTTCATGGACGACGAGGTCGCCAGCCAGTACATGCTCGACGCCATCCTCACCCTGGTCGATGCCAAGCACGCCAACCAGCAGCTCGACACCCGGCAGGAAGCGCGCCGCCAGGTGGGCTTTGCCGACCAGATCTTCCTTTCCAAGGCCGACCTGGTCAGTGCCGACGAACTCGCCACCCTGCAGCACCGGCTCGCCCACATCAACCCGCGAGCCAAGCAAAGCGTGGCGCATTTCGGCGAAGTGCCGCTCGCGCAAGTGCTCGATCTCAAAGGCTTCAACCTCAACGCCAAGCTCGACATCGACCCCGATTTCCTCAAGGCCGACGACGATCACGATCACGATCACGACCATGCTCATGATCACGACCACCACGACCACGCCCCGGGCGAAGCCTGCAACCATCCACACCACCATCACCATGACGACGACGTGAAGTCATTCGTGTACCGCGCCGACCAACCCTTCGACCCCGCCAAGCTCGAAGACTTCCTCGGCGCCATCGTGCAGGTCTACGGCCCGCGCATGCTGCGCTACAAGGGGGTGCTGAACATGCAGGGCATCGACCGCAAGGTCGTCTTCCAGGGCGTGCACCAGCTCATGGGCAGCGATCTCGCCGCACCCTGGGGCCCGCAGGAGCAGCGGCAGAGCAAGATGGTGTTCATCGGCATCGATCTGCCGCGCGACATCCTTGAGCAGGGTCTGCGGCAATGCCTTGTTGCATGATGCATTTGCCTCATCACCCGAAATGAATAAAATCGGGCGGTTTTGGCAAGGCCAGGCAACGATCTGCGCGGAATCACCTTGAAACAGCTTTCAAGGTCCCCGGCCCTAGCGACCGGCCCAACAACCGACCCAGCGAAGTCGCCCTCCAGGTTTCAAGGGGCTCAGCGAGGTCGAGGCGCGCGAGCCCACAGGGGAGCGCGCTTGGGGTGTTCCGGCTTGGCCAAGCAACGCGGCAGGTCAGGCGGCGATGGGCCGTCAGATGGGAAAGTTCGGGAGGATTTTCGTGGTCAAGTCGCCTCAAAAAGCGGTCGCAGCATCAGGCAAAGGCAAAGCTGTGGCCGCCGAGAAGAAACCTGCGGTCAAATCGGCCGTCGGCAAAAACAAGGCAGCAGTACCGGCCGCGCCCGCTCCGCAACCTGTCCGTGCAAAGCCTGTGACAAGTTCAGCAGCGAAGACTGCGGCAACGGCGGTGACAGCGCCGCTCAAGCCCGTAACACCGGTTCCTGCCGCCAAAAAAGTCACACCCGCCCCGGCGCTTCGGCGTTCCTCTTCTTCTGGCGTCAGTAAACTCCATGCCTCAAAACCCTTGTCGGCGGCCATGGGGTCGCCTGAACCAATCCGACTTGACAGAAGCTCCATGAGCAGCACCACCATCGAACCCACCCCCAGAAAAACCGACCCCAAGCATGCCAATGCCTGGAAGAACAAATCGGCCTCCGATCTGACCGAGCAGGACCTGCTGGCCATGCCCGAGAGCGAGTACATGAACGAGGTTCAACTCGATTACTTCAAGCGACTGCTCAGCACCATGCGCGAAGATCTGATCAAGAGTGCGGGTGAAACCACCGAGCATTTGCGTGAAGACACCCTGCTGGTACCCGATCCAGCGGACCGTGCGACGATCGAAGAAGAGCATGCCCTCGAATTGCGCACCCGCGACCGCGAGCGCAAGCTTCTGAAGAAGATCGAACAATCGCTGCAACGCATCGACAGCGGCGACTATGGTTGGTGCGAGGAGACGGGCGAACCCATCGGCATCGGCCGACTGTTGGCACGACCGACCGCGACGCTCTCGCTCGAAGCGCAGCAGCGGCGCGAGCTCAAGCAAAAAATGTTCAACGACTAAATTTCCTGACGCGTGGCAGTGACCGATCGTGCTCTTTGTGGGGTACGCGCAATAGAGAGGCCGCAGTGGCATGAGCAGTTCTGATTCAGGTGGTTTCTGGAAGCGGGTGGGCTCTTTCGTCAAGAACCCGACCCGCGACTGGTCGCTGACCGACGAACAGGCGCTTCAGGAGCACGAGAACCTCGCCCGGGTTCGCGCCCGCGAGGATCAGAAGCGGCAGGATGATTTCATCCGCAAGCGCGAACTCGATGGCCTGCGCAAGCTGCGCAAGCGCGAGGCAACCGATCTGGGGATGGATGACAGTCTCCAGACCAATGTGCCCGAGCTGACCTCCCAGCCCGCCCCGATCCAGGACCGGGACGAGACGCTACGCAAGATCAACGAGATCGAGAAGTCGATGGCGGGCGACCACGCCCCGCCCCCGCCCCGCTCACGCGGTGCTGGCCCTCTGACACGCCAGTTCCAGACGACACCCCCGCCGAGCAGCCTGCCTCCTCTGACCACCGGGCAGCCCCCTGTACCGGCAGGCACAGCGGCCCCGGAGCCCGCCAGCAGCACGCTGCACTGGAATCTGGACGCGGCCTACGCCGATACGACGCTGATCACCAAGCCGGGAGCGGCGGCTCCGGCGCCCGCCAACCCGGCTAGCGGCATTCCCACCCACAGTGGCATTCCAACCCAATCGGGCCCCGCGACCGCGCCGGGCGAGCCGTCCACGCATCCGCCGGGGTATGCCCCCACGGTGCCGTTCGTGGCGAGCGCGCCGCTTTCGCCCGTGCGTGGGCCTGAGCCTGCTGCCGTGCCCTTCGACGAACAACCCACGCTCGCCGCCGCGACACGTCTCAGCGACGATGCCCTGCCCTCGCGCATGTCCGGGCCTTCGGGGGACAGCTGGCTGCGATCGAGCAACGATTTCATGCCCAGCGCATTCTTCGCGGTGGAAGTGCACGAGGCCTTGAGCTCGAACCCGCTGTTCGATCAGGCCGTGATGGATTTTGCCAACGGCGACGACGCCGCCGCCGAAACCGCCTTGCGCGACGCCATTTCCAACTCCCAGGACATGGGCTCGGAAAAGGAGCTGTGGCTGGCGCTGTTCGATCTGTTCCGGGCCTCGGGGCAGATCGACAAATTCGAAGCACTGGTGGTCGACTTCGTCAGCCGCTTCCAGACTTCCGCCCCGATGACCGACGACGGTCTGCCGTCTGCCCCGGCGACGGCGCGCCCCGCCCAGGGCGGTTTCAAGCCTTCACTGTTGTTCTCCGCCTCGGTCGACGTCGCCCAGGCGGAACGTCTGCGCAAACTGCTGCTCAACTCGCCTGCGGCCATTGAGATCAGTTTCGAAGGCATACATTCCATCGCAACCGCGGCGTTGCCCGCCTTGGTCGACGCCCTGAAGCGACTCAACCAGGGCGATTGCACCGTCACCCTGCAAGGCGCCGAATCGCTGATGGCGCTGTGTCAGGCCCAGGCGCCGGCAATGCAACGCGAGGCCGACCCGCAATGGTGGGCCTTGCGCCTCGAACTGCTCCGTCTGGCCAATCAACAGGACGATTTCGACGCCATCGCGCTCGACTACTGCGTCACTTACGAAATCTCGCCCCCCACCTGGGAAGCCAGCCGTGCCAAGGTTGAGCTGGCTGGCGCCGAGGCCGGTGCCACGCCCGCTGCATCGGCTACGGTGCCGCCCGAGTTCCAGAACTCCGGCCTCAGCCCCCATTCCATGCTGGGGCATGGCGGCTCGCGTTCGGCACAGCTGCATCTCAGCGGCGAGATTCTCGGCAGCTCCAGTCTGTTCCTGAGCCCGCTGGAGCAGGCGGCGAAGGCACACGAGCAACTGAGCATTTCCCTGCGCCAGTTGCGCCGCATCGATTTTTCGAGCGCGGGCGCCCTGCTGAACTGGGCCATGATGCAGCACGACCTGGGCAAGACCCTTCAGTTCACCGGCGTACACCGGCTGATCGCGGGCCTGTTCAGCATCCTCGGCCTGCACGAACACGCCCTCATCCAGCTGCGGCGCGACTGAACAGCGTCCCTCTGGGGCCGTGTTGATGGGGATTGCGACGCGCACCCCCTTGAGTTTTCTCCTCCCATCCTTACATCCCGGCATGGATCAATATCACGGCACCACCATACTCAGCGTGCGCCGAGGCGCCACCGTTGCCCTGGGCGGCGACGGGCAGGTGACGCTTGGCAATATCGTCGTCAAATCCACTGCGCGCAAGGTCCGCAGGCTCTATAACGACCAGATCCTGGCCGGTTTCGCCGGCGGCACGGCCGATGCGTTCACACTGTTCGAGCGCTTCGAGGCCAAGCTGGAGAAGCACCAGGGCCAGTTGCTGCGAAGCGCCGTCGAACTGGCCAAGGACTGGCGAACCGACCGCATGCTGCGCCGCCTGGAGGCCATGCTCTCGGTGGCGGATGCCGAGCACTCGCTCATCATCACCGGCAACGGCGATGTACTCGAACCCGAACACGGCATCGTCGCCATCGGCTCGGGCGGCGCGTATGCGCAGTCAGCGGCAAGAGCCCTGCTCGAACACACCACGCTGAGCCCGCGCGAGATCGTCGCCCAATCGCTGCGCATCGCGGGCGACATCTGCATCTACACCAACCAGTCTCACACCATTGAAACCCTGGGTGAATAACGAGCCAATAAGCCCATGAACATGACACCCCGCGAAATCGTCTCCGAGCTCGACCGCTTCGTCATCGGCCAGACCAAGGCCAAGCAGGCGGTGGCCATCGCCCTGCGCAACCGCTGGCGCCGCCAGCAGGTGGCCGAGCCGCTGCGGCACGAAATCACCCCGAAAAACATTCTGATGATCGGCCCCACAGGCGTGGGCAAGACGGAGATTGCGCGCCGTCTGGCCAAGCTGGCCGATGCGCCATTCATCAAGATCGAGGCCACCAAGTTCACCGAAGTGGGCTATGTCGGACGCGATGTGGACACCATCATCCGCGACCTGATGGAAGCCGCCGTGAAGCTGGCGCGCGAGACGGCCATGCGCCAGCAGCGTTCGCGTGCGGAAGACCGCGCGGAAGACCGCATCCTCGACGTGCTGCTGCCCGCGCCTGCGGACGCCAACGGTCAAACGGCGTCCATCACCGAGACCAACCCGACCCGGCAGATGCTGCGCAAGCGCCTGCGCGAGGGCCAACTCGATGACAAGGAGATCGAGATCGAAGTGGCCGTTCACCCGGCCAGCGTGGACATCATGGGCCCGCCTGGCATGGAAGACATGACCGAGCAGATCCGTTCGATGTTCGCCAATATGGGCCAGACGCGCAGCAAGACCCGCAAGGTCACCGTGCGCGAGGCCCAGAAGCTGCTCGTCGACGAAGAGGCCTCCAAGCTGGTCAACGAGGACGAGATCAAGACCGGCGCGCTGCGCTCGGTGGAGCAGAACGGCATCGTCTTCCTCGACGAGATCGACAAAGTCGCCTCGCGCAGCGACACGCAGGGCGCCGACGTGTCCCGCCAAGGTGTGCAGCGCGATCTGTTGCCGCTGGTGGAAGGCACGACCGTGAGTACCAAATACGGCATGGTGCGCACCGACCACATCCTGTTCATCGCCAGCGGCGCCTTCCACGTCGCCAAGCCTTCCGATCTGATTCCCGAACTGCAGGGCCGCTTCCCCATCCGGGTGGAACTGGAATCGCTGTCGGTGGCCGATTTCGAGGCCATCCTTACCAGCACCGATGCCAGCCTGACCAAGCAATACGCGGCGCTGCTCGCCACCGACGGCGTGAGCCTGGAGTTCACCGCCGACGGCATCCGGCGCATGGCGGAGGTCGCGTTTCAGGTGAACGAGAAAACCGAGAACATCGGTGCGCGGCGTCTGCACACGGTGATGGAGCGTCTGCTCGAAGATGTGTCTTTCCGTGCCGACGGTTCGCAACACTCAACGGTTCAGGTCGATGCCGCGATGGTGAACGCACGCCTGGGCGACATCGCCCGCGACGAAGACCTGTCGCGCTACGTTCTCTGATGGGAGCGCGCCTGCTGGGCGGCGATGCACAGCAGGCCCTCGAACACCAGGTGCTCGACATGCTGATGCGGCAAGCCCAGTGCGTCGCGCAGCTTCGGCGCCGCCCCGCCGGTCAGCAGCACGCAGACCCCCTGCGGTTCGCGCGCCAGCAGGCGTGCATGCATCTGCCGCGCCGCACCCGCAATGGCCAGGGCGCCGCCGGTCATCAAGGCATCGCTGGTATTGGTGGGGAATGCCACGATCTCGCCTTCGGGTACGCGCAGCCCTGCGGTACCCATCTCCAGCGCCTTGAGCATCAGGCCGAAGCCCGGCAGGATGATGCCGCCGATGAATACCCCTTCGTGACTGAGGCAATCCACGGTGACGGCGGTGCCCACACTGATGATCATCGCCGCCTGATGGGGAAGGCGCTGGCGCGCCCCTAACTGTGCCGCCCAGCGATCGGCTCCCAGGAGCGAAGGCGTGGCATAGCTGTTGCGCACCCCGCATTGCTCCGCCAGCGCGCTGATCCAGTTGCAACGCAGGCCTAGCGCATCGAGTTCCGCACACACGCGGGCGGTCACCACCGCCCCGGCAACCGCACATCCCATGACCTTTTCAGGCCGCGGCTGGGCTGACAGCACATGGCGCAATTGGCCTACGTCTTCCAGCGCCATCGCGCCGCCGGCAAGCAGCGCCGCGCCAGGTTCGGCCTGCGCATAAACGCCCCATTTCAGCCGGGTATTGCCAACATCGAGAACAAGAAGGTGCATGCCATGCGCGCCGCAAAACAGGAACGCACGCACCATAGCAGAGCATGCGGCGATTCCGTCGTCGATCAGGGCCTGGCTCCAGCCTGGATCCAGGACGCCATCTGGGCGCGCTCGACGTCGGTCATCTGCGTAGCGTTGTTCAGGGGCATGGCCTTGAGCACCACAACCTGCTGATAGATCGCCTGGGCGTGACTCACGATCTCGGGCGCCGAATCCAGCCGTACGCCCTTGCTGGCCGCCGCTCCGGCGTGGCACATCAAGCAGCGCTCCTGCACGATGTGCTGCACCTGCGCGAAGCTCACCGGCGCCGCGTTCGCCAGCGCGGGCTGCGGCTTGGGGGCCAGCGCCACGGCCACGGCCAGCATGATGCCGGCGCCGATGATCCAGTACTGCCACTTCCAGGCACCCTTGTGCTTGAGCACGAAGAACTGCCGGATCAGCGCACCGGCCAACATCATCAGCACCAGAACCAGCCAGTTGTTGGGCGCGTCGTACACGAAGCTGTAATGGTTGGACAGCATGGCGAACAGCACCGGCAGGGTGAAGTAGGTGTTGTGCACGCTGCGTTGCTTGCCGCGCTTGCCGTCCAGCGGATCGGGGGTCTGCCCGGCACGCATGGCCGCCACCACGCGGCGCTGGCCCGGAATGATCCAGAAGAACACATTGGCGCTCATCATGGTCGCCAGCATCGCGCCGGTCAGCAAAAACGCCGCCCGGCCCGCGAACAGATGACAGGCCAGCCAGGCCGCGGCCACGACATAGAGCGCCACCAGAAGGCCCACGGTTCGGTCGCCGTTCTTGCCCTGGCCAAACACACGGCAGATGCCGTCGTAGACCAGCCAGCCGACCACGAGAAAGCCCAGCATGGCCGCCACCGCATACCCCGGTGTGCTCCAGGCGAACACCCTCGGATCGACGATGAAGATGCCGGCGTGATAGAAGTAGAGCACGCACAGCAGCGCAAAGCCCGACAACCAGGTGGAATAACTCTCCCAATAAAACCAGTGCAAGTGCTGGGGCAGGTTCTTGGGCGCCACCATGTATTTCTGCGGGTTGTAGAAGCCTCCGCCGTGGACCGCCCACAACTCCCCATCCACGCCTTTGGCCTTCAACCCCGGATCGGTGGGCTTTTCCAGGCTGTTGTCGAGCCAGACGAAATAGAAGGAAGAACCGATCCAGGCAATCGCCACGATGACGTGCAGCCAGCGCAGCAGAAGGTCGGCCCAGTTCATGGCATAGGGCAGGATGGTGGTCATCAAGTCGCTCATCATGACAGCTCCAAAGAGTCATATGAATCGACTTTCGCCACGGCAGGCCCTGCGAAAGTCTGTCGGATCGCGTGCCATCGACGTGGCGCACCGCACTGCGGCGATCCCAGGTGAAACGGCAGCCCTGTCAGCTGCCGCGGTAAGTCGAATAGCTCCAGGGCGACACCAGCAGGGGCACGTGATAGTGTTGCTGCGCGTCGCTCACCCCGAACTCCAGGGGAATCTGATCGAGAAAGGCCGGCTGCGGCAGAGTCAGACCCAGCCCCGTGAAATAGGCGCCGATCTGGAACACCAGGCGATAGCGACCGGGCACGAAGTCGGCCCCCTGCAGCAGGGGGGCATCGCAGCGTCCGTCGGCGTTGGTCTGGGTGGATCGCAGCAGCACCCAGTCTGCCCCCCGATGCGCGTAGAGATCGATGCGCACCGCTGCGGCAGGTCGGCCATGCGCGGTGTCGAGAATGTGTGTGGTCAAGGCGCCCATGGCGGTTTTTTCCTTTGACTGGCTGTGGTTTGCAGGCTTCGAGACGAGACTTTATTGCATACAATTGCAATATAAGTTGTATGCTAATAGCAAACCAAGCAGAATCACAACTACTGGAAAGCGCTGTCTGTTGCCCCCCTGGATATAGCAAACACCATGCCGGACACCACCCAAGGAGTGAGACCATGAATGCGCGCCGAAAACCCACCACAAAGACACAGACGACGCCAGCCGGCAAGGCGCTGAGCGCGGTGGCAACTGGCGAGATCCCGATGGGCGATTCGACACAGACCATCGTCGCTGCCATCACTGGGGCCATCATCGAACATCGTCTGGCGCCGGGCGCCAAGCTCACGGAGCAGAAGATCGCAGCGATCTACGGCGTGTCGCGCACCATCGTGCGGCAGGCCCTGTTCCAGCTCGCGCGCGATCATCTGGTCACGCTCGAACCGGCCCGGGGCGCTTTTGTCGCGCAGCCCTCGGTGGAGGAGGCGCAGCAGGTGTTTGCGGTACGCCGCATGCTCGAACAGCATCTGATCGAGACGTTTTGCGAGAAGGCCGCGGCGAGCGACTTCCGCGCCCTGCGCGCCCACCTCAAACAGGAACAGGCCGTGGTCAGCCGGGTGGATGTCACGGGCCGCACGCGGCTGCTGGGCGATTTCCATGTGCTGATGGCCGAGCGCATCGGCAACCATGTGCTGGCGCAGATTCTGTCGGAGCTGATCTCGCGCTGCGCCCTCATCACGCTCATGTATCAATCGTCGCGCGCGGCGCAGCATTCGTCCGACGAACACGTCGACATTCTCAAGGCCCTGGAGGCCCGCGACGCATCCAAGGCCAAAGCCCTGATGGAAGCCCATCTGCTGGCCACCGAAAGCAGCCTGCTCTATCACCCGAGAACCAGCAGTGCCGACCTCGCCCAGGCACTGGGCAGCTACGCGGCCTGAGCGCCGATCCGAGTACGTCATGTCGACCCAACCCTATCCCCGCGACCTCGTCGGCTATGGCCGCAATCCGCCCCATGCCCGCTGGCCCGGCCAGGCCCGCGTGGCGCTGCAGTTCGTGCTCAATGTGGAAGAAGGCGGTGAGAACTGCGTGCTGCATGGCGACGCGGGCAGCGAGCAGTTTCTGTCCGAACTGTTCAACCCCGCCGCCTACCCGGCACGGCACCTGAGCCTGGAGGGCATCTACGAATACGGCAGCCGCGCCGGCGTGTGGCGCATCCTGCGCGAGTTCGAGCGGCGCGGACTGCCGCTGACGGTCTTCGGCGTGGGCATGGCCTTGCAACGCACACCCGACCTGGCCCGCGCCTGCGTGGAACTCGGTCATGAAATCGCCTGTCACGGCTGGCGCTGGATTCACTATCAAAATCTCGACGAAGCCACCGAGCGCGAGCACATGCGCCTGGGCATGGACGCGATCGAGGCCGTCTGCGGCGTGCGTCCGCTGGGCTGGTATACCGGCCGCGACAGCCCCAACACCCGCCGCCTGGTGGCCGACTTCGGCGGCTTCGCCTACGACAGCGACTATTACGGCGACGACCTGCCTTTCTGGCTGCAGGTGCGCAAGACCGACGGCAGTCTCAGCCCCCATCTGGTCGTGCCCTACACCCTCGACAGCAACGACATGCGCTTCGCCCTGCCCCAGGGCTTTGCGCAGGCCGAAGACTTCTACATTTACCTGCGCGACAGCTTCGACGCGCTCTACGCCGAGGGCGAAGACCAGCCGAAGATGCTCAGCATCGGCATGCATGCGCGCCTGCTCGGCAGGCCCGGCCGCATCCGGGCGCTGCAACGCTTTCTCGATCATGTGCAGCGTCACGACCGCGTGTGGATCGCTCGCCGCATCGACATCGCGCGTCACTGGCAGGCCGAACATCCCTTCGATGCCGCCACGGCCTTTGTCTGGGAGTGATCATGCCCACCCTTGCCGAACTCAACGCCGCCACCCAGACCGACTTCACCGCCGCGATGGAAGGCGTGTATGAACACTCACCGTGGGTCCCCGCCCGCGCCTGGTCGGCCCGCCCCTTTGCCACGCTGGCCGCGCTCAAGCACGCCATGGTGCAGGTGGTGCGCCAGGCCAGCCACGACGAACAGCTCGCACTGATCCGCGCCCACCCGGAGCTGGCGGGCAAGGCCGCGGTGGACGGTGCGCTCACCGCCGAGTCCACGCATGAGCAGGCCCGCGCCGGCCTGGCGCACTGCACGCCCGAAGAGTTCGCGCGCATCAACACCTTGAACGCCGACTATGGCGCGCGCTTTGGCTGGCCCTTCATCCTCGCGGTGCGGGGGCCGCGCGGCACCGGACTGAGCCGCGCCCAGATCCTCGCCACCCTGGCGCGCCGCATCGACAACCCGGCGGAGTTCGAGTTTGCCGAGGCCCTGCGCCAGATCCATCGCATCGCCGAACTGCGGCTGAACGACAAGTTCGGTTTCATGCCTGAACAAGGTCACCAAGTCTGGGACTGGTGCGAGCGCCTCGCCCGCCACAGTGAACCGCCCTGGGCTGAACGGGGCGAACTCACCGCCACCTACCTCACCGACGTTCATCGCGCCGCAGCGGCCGAGATCGCGGCCACCATGCGCGACTGCGGCTTCGACCAGGTGGAAATCGACGCGGTGGGCAACGTGGTCGGCATTTACCACGGCACAGAAGACCTGACCGCCGGGCTTGCCCCCTCCCCTGGCCAGGGGAGGGTTGGGGAGGGGCCGGGCCACAGGCCCCATGGGTTTCCGTCGGGCAGCCGCAGGCTGCTGACGGGAAGCCATTACGACACGGTGCGCAATGCCGGCAAGTACGACGGCCGCATCGGCCACTTCGTCCCCATGGCCTGCGTACGCGCCCTGCACGGCCACGGGCGCCGCCTGCCCTTTGGCCTGGAGGTCGTAGCCTTCGCCGAGGAAGAAGGCCAGCGCTACAAGGCCACTTTCCTCGGCTCGGGCGCTCTGGTGGGCGGCTTCGACCCCGCCTGGCTCGACCAGCGCGATCGCGACGGCATCGCCATGCGAGAGGCGATGAAGCATGCCGGGCTCCCCGCCGACCTGCCCGCCATTGCCGCACTGCGGCGCGACCCAGCCCGCTACCTCGGCTTCGTCGAAGTCCACATCGAACAAGGGCCGGTGCTGAGTTCCCTCGACCTGCCCCTGGGCATCGTCACCTCGATCAACGCCAGCGTGCGCTACGTGGGAGAGATCATCGGCATGGCCAGCCACGCCGGCACCACGCCGATGAACGCACGCCGCGACGCCGCCTGCGCCGCCGCTGAACTCGCCCTGTATCTGGAGCGCCGCGCCGGCGTCGATGGCGACAGCGTGGGCACGGTCGGGCTGCTCGAAGTGCCCGGCGGTTCGATCAACGTGGTGCCCGGACGCTGCCGATTCAGCCTCGACCTGCGCGCGCCCAGCAACGACCAGCGCGACCGCCTGCGCGACGACGTGCTGGCCGAACTCGCCGCGCTTTGCGCAAGGCGCGGCCTGCGCCACACGATCGAAGAAACCATGCGCGAATCCGCCGCGCCGAGCGATCCCGTCTGGCAAGGCCGCTGGGAACAGGCCGTCACCGCCCTGGGCCTGCCCTTGCACCGACTGCCCAGCGGCGCCGGCCACGACGCGATGAAACTCCACACCGCCTTCCCCCAGGCCATGCTGTTCGTGCGCGGCGAAAACGCCGGCATCAGCCACAACCCGCTGGAGTCCAGCACCGCGGACGACCTCGACCTCGCCTGCGCCGCCTTCACTCAACTGCTCGACCAACTCGCCGCATCATGACCGACACCCACCTCGCCCCCGCCTCCCGTGAAGCGCTCTACGCGACGCTCGACCGCTGGATCGACGCGCATTTCGACGAACAGACCCGCCTGTTGCAGGAGCTGGTGCGCGTCCCCACCGACACCCCGCCCGGCAACAATGCACCGCACGCCGAACGCACCGCCGAGCTTCTTGCCGAGTTCGGCATGACCGCCGAAAAAATCGCCATTCCCCCGGCGCTCTGCCGCGAGCAGGGCCTGCAATCCATCACCAACCTCATCGTGCGCAGGCCGTATGGCGCGGGCGGCCCGGTCATTGCCCTCAACGCCCACGGCGACGTGGTGCCCCCGGGGGAAGGATGGACCCACGCCCCCTACGGCGGCGGGGTCGTGGACGGCAAGCTCTACGGCCGGGCCGCCGCCGTCAGCAAATGCGACTTCACCACCTTCACCTTTGCCGTGCGTGCGCTTGAGGCCCTGGGCGTGCCGCTCAGGGGCGGCATCGAACTGCACTTCACCTACGACGAAGAGTTCGGCGGCACCCTCGGCCCCGGATGGCTGCTTGAGCACGGCCTGACCCACCCCGATCTGGAAATCGCCGCCGGCTTCAGCTATCAGGTCGTCAACGCCCACAACGGCTGCCTGCAACTCGAAGTGACGGTGCACGGCGTCATGGCCCATGCCGCCATTCCGCACACTGGGGTGGACGCGCTGCAGGGCGCCGTGGCCATCCTGAACGCCCTCTACGCCCAGAATGCGATCTATCGCCATCTGCACTCGGCAGTGCAAGGCATCGACCATCCTTACCTCAACGTCGGACTGATCGAAGGCGGCACCAACACCAACGTGGTGCCGGGCAAGGTCATCCTCAAACTCGACCGCCGCATGATTCCCGAGGAAGACCCGGCTGCGGTCGAAGCCGAACTGCGTCGCGTCATCGAACAGGCCGCCGCCAGCGTGCCCGGCATCTCCGTGGACATCCGCCGCATGCTGCTCGCACGCGCACTCACCCCGCTGGCCGGTCACGAGAAACTCGCCGTGCCGTTGCAGCGCCACGCGCAAGCCCTGTTCCAGGAGGACATCCCCATCGTCGGCACACCGCTCTACACCGATGTACGCCTCTATGCCGAACACGGCATCCCCGCGGTCATCTACGGTGCCGGCCCCCGCACCGTGCGCGAAAGCAATGCCAAGCGCGCCGACGAACACATCGTCCTCGAAGACCTCCGCCGCGCCACCCAAGTCATCGCCCGCACCCTGCTCGACCTGCTCGACGACGCCTGACGCTGATGAACCCGGCTGGTGCATGGCGCACCACGCTCACCCCCGGACGCCCCGCGCCGCAGCATCCGCTGCGGCGTTTTCATTTTCGGTGTTTTCCCTAGGGTCAAATATGGATTTTTTGTAGACTATTTGAATAATTTTGTATACAACGTATTCCGTCGCTTATCGCAAAACTTGATTTTTTATTTTCTCAGATGAAGTGTCGGCATTTTCAGATGATTGGTTGAGATGCTTGCCGAACTGGCAGCGGTCAATGAAGTCAGGCCCTCATTGACCGCTGCCTGAGCCCCGCAGCACAGGCACAGATATTGCATACAAAATGGATTGACTCGTTACCCAACTGACGTTGTCAAACCCGAAGAGCCGCCGACCCTCAAGCAGAAAACGGCGGCCTTAACTTTGCGACACACTCGACTGGAGGTGCTTTCTGTGAATGCTTCAACCGACGCCCTGGATGCCGGAGCCCCCACCCCGCCTCACGCATCCTCAACCGACATCCTCATCAAACCCGGCTACAACCCACGCTTGGTCAATGCCGAACTGGCCCCTTTGAAAACTCAGCGTTGGGGTGCCTACAACATCTTCGCGTTCTGGATGTCCGACGTGCACAGCGTCGGTGGCTACATCACGGCGGGAAGTCTGTTCGCCCTGGGCTTGGCAAGCTGGCAGGTGCTGGTCTGTTTGCTGGTGGGCATCGTCATCGTGCAGATACTGGCCAATCTGGTCGCCAAACCCAGCCAGGTGTGCGGGGTACCCTATGCCGTCATAAGCCGCGCATCCTTCGGCGTGCTGGGCGCCAACATTCCGGCCATCATCCGGGGCCTCATCGCCTTCGCCTGGTTTGGCATCCAGACCTATCTGGCTTCGAGTGCCCTGATTGTGGTCATCCTGAAATTTCTGCCGGACCTGGCGCCCTATGCCGATGTCGGACGCTATGGCTTCGTCGGCCTGTCCGC
Source organism: Thiomonas intermedia (assembly GCF_002028405.1). Classification (NCBI taxonomy): domain Bacteria; kingdom Pseudomonadati; phylum Pseudomonadota; class Betaproteobacteria; order Burkholderiales; genus Thiomonas; species Thiomonas intermedia. Next base: position 2,601,277 of record NZ_CP020046.1, on the reverse strand, counting down.
ACTGGGCTGGGCGGCCTATATGGTGCTATGGGTGCTGCAGGCCCTGGTGTTCTGGAAGGGCATGGAGGCGGTTCGGGTGTTCATCGACTGGGCAGGTCCTGCGGTCTATGTCGTGATGGCCGCGCTGACTGTTTACCTGGTCGCCAAGGCGGGTTGGGCGCACATCGACCTGAATCTCGGCTCGGTGAAGTTCACCGGTCTGCAGGCACTGCCCGTGATGATCAATGCCATTGCACTCGTGGTCTCGTATTTCTCCGGGCCTCTGCTGAACTTCGGAGACTTCGCCCGCTACAACAAAAGCATGAAAGCGGTGAAGAAAGGCAATTTCTGGGGCTTGCCGGTCAACTTTCTTGGCTTCTCCATCCTGACCGTGATCACCACGGCGGCCACACTGCCGGTGTTCGGCAAACTCATCACCGACCCGGTCGAGACGGTGAGCCACATCGACAGCACCTTTGCCGTGGTCCTGGGCGCGATGACCTTTACGCTGGCCACCATGGGCATCAACATCGTGGCCAACTTCGTGCCGCCCGCGTTTGACTTCTGCAATGTCGCTCCGCAGAAAATCAGTTGGCGCATGGGCGGCATGATCGCTGCGGTCGGCTCGATCTTCATCACGCCGTGGAACATCTTCAACAACCCGACGATGATCCATTACACCCTCGACATTTTGGGCGCCTTCATTGGGCCGCTGTTCGGCATTCTCATCGCCGACTACTACCTGATCAAAAAGCAGCGCATCGACATCGACTCGCTCTACAGCATGGAGCCCGAAGGCCGATACTGGTATGCGGGCGGAGTCAACCTCAAGGCCGTTGCCGCGCTCATTCCAGCGGCCTTGATCGCCGTGCTCATGGTGCTGATCCCTGCGTTCTCCAGCTTCGCCAACTTCACCTGGTTCATCGGTTGCGGGCTTGGGATGCTGCTTTATGTCGTGATCCACGGCACCTCAAAACCTATTCCGCACTGATGAAAATCCTGATCGTCAATCCCAATTCCACGGCCAGCATGACGGCCAAGATCGGCGCCGTCGCCACCGAGGTCGCGGCGCCCGGCACCACGGTCACTGCCGTCAACCCGACGGACTCTCCAGCCTCCATCGAGTGCCATACCGAGGAGGCGCTGTGTGTGCCTGGCCTGTTGCGCTGCATTCAGGATGGGGAAGCGCAAGGCTATGACGCCTACGTCATAGCCTGCTTTGGTGATCCGGGCCTTGAAGCCGCGCGAGAACTCGCCAAGGGTACGGTGATCGGCATCGCGGAAGCCGCCATGCATGCGGCCAGTCTGGTGGCGCCTTCCTTCAGCGTGGTCACCACACTGGCGCGTACCACGGGCATGGCATGGCATCTGGCCGAACGCTATGGCATGCAGCGCTTTTGCAAGAACGTGCGCGCCGCCGACGTTCCCGTCCTCGACCTGGAAGACCCGTCCAAGAACGCCCGGACACTGATTCGCGACGAATGCCTGCGGGCCTTGCAGGAAGACCGCAGCGAGGCCATCGTGCTGGGCTGTGCCGGCATGACCGACCTGTGCCGCTGGCTTTCGGCCGAACTCGACGTGCCGGTCATCGACGGCGTGTCTGTGGCTGTCAAATTCGCCGAATCTCTGGCCACGCTCGGACTGAAAACCAGCAAGCTGGGGCCATGGGCCCCACCGCCCGTGAAGCCGCTATGCGGTCTGGCCCGTATCGCAAGGTAGCCGCCAGGACACTGCCCACCCACTCTCGCGAGGTCGTCGCCATGCCCTCCATCACGCCCGAACCGTCTCCTGCATCGCCCACCGTTTCCGCCGTCGACACGGTACCGCCACCGCCCAAACTGCTCGCCCTCGGCCTGCAGCATGTGCTGGTGATGTATGCCGGCGCGGTGGCCGTACCCCTGATCGTCGGCGCAGCGCTCAAACTGTCCCCCGAGCATCTGGCGCTGCTCATCAGTGCCGACCTGTTCTGTTGCGGTCTGGTGAGCATCATCCAGTCAGCCGGCATGACACGCTGGTTCGGCATCCGCATGCCAGTGATGATGGGCGTGACCTTCGCCTCGGTCGGCCCGATGATCGCCATCGGCACCACACCCGGCATGGGCCTGCCGGACATCTTCGGCGCGGTCATCGCCGCGAGCCTATTCGGCATGCTGATGGCTCCGCTGGCCTGTCGGCTGCTCGGGCTCTTTCCGCCCGTGGTCACGGGCACGGTCATCACCATCATCGGCGTCTCGCTGATGAAAGTCGGCATCGAATGGGCCGTGGGCGGCGCCTGGCTCAAGCCGATGATTCCCGACACCACACCGGGCGCTGCCGCTGGCGCGATGACGGCCAATCCGGCCTATGCGTCGCTGCAAGGGCTGGGCATTGCGCTGTTCGTGCTGATCGTCATTCTGCTCATCAGCAAGTACGGACGCGGCTTTCTGGGCAATGTTGCCGTCTTGCTGGGGCTGGTGGCCGGCTGCGCGCTCGCGGCCTCGCTCGGGCAGATGCATTTCGGCGACGTGGCGCGGGCCGATGCCTTTCATCTCGTCCTGCCCTTCCAGTTCGGCCTGCCGCAGTTCGCACTCGTGCCCGTGTTGACCATGTGTACCGTGCTGCTGGTGGTGTTCGTCGAGTCCACCGGCATGTTCTTCGCCCTGGGCGAGATGACCGGCCGCACCATTGACCGCGCCGCCCTGGCCCGTGGCCTGCGTACGGACGGCCTGGGTACCGTGCTCGGCGGCGTCTTCAACACCTTTCCCTACACCTCCTTCTCGCAGAACGTCGGGCTGGTCGGCGTGACCGGCGTGCGCAGTCGCTGGGTTACGGTGACCGGAGGGCTCATCATGCTGGTGCTCGGGCTCATCCCCAAACTGGGCGCGCTGGTTGCCGCCGTGCCCCAGGCTGTGCTGGGCGGAGCTGGGCTGGCCATGTTCGGCATGGTGGCGGCCACGGGCATTCGCATTCTCGGCGGGGTGGACTTCAAGACGAATCGGCACAATCTGCTGATCGTGGCCTTCGGGATTGGTTTTGGCATGATTCCCCTGGTGGCGCCGCAGTTCTTTCTTCATTTCCCTGCCGCACTTTCCCCACTGTTGCACAGCGGTATTCTGCTGAGCACTATCGTTGCCGCAGGGTTGAATCTGTTTTTCAATGGCTATGTTGCAGACACGGGAGCCTCGCGGCGCGCCGCAGAAGGCGCGGGCAGCCTGCACTGAACCCTTCGCCTCTGTTCCGGCCCAGCCGATCCTCTTGTACGGCCCGCTGCCAGCCACGCATCGACTCCTCTACACTCGACGCATCGTTCTCGGCCATGAGCGCGACAGCTCGCTTTGGCAAGCGCCATTCGGCCATAAAGCAGATCATCGATGAGTCCAGACATCCTCTACTTCAAGACCGAGCTGGGACAGCGCGAAATCGCGAAGCAGAATCTGCTGCACTCGCGGCCCCTGCGCAATGTGTTGCTGATGGTGGACGGCAAGCGCGACGTCATCGCGTTGCAGGCTTTGATCGGTTCGATTTCCGCGCCGCAAGACGCATTGCAGCAACTGCTCGCCCTGGGCCTGATCGCGGCACCCGCGGCCCCGCCGCCCCCGCCTGCGCCGACGCCGGTCGAAGCGAGCGATTCCTTCCTGCATGACGACGACGAGCTGCCGTCGGAACTGAATCTCGATACCCGCACGGCACCCGAGCACACCGACGTCACGGCCGATTTTTCCCGCCTTTACCAACAGCTCAACGGTCTGGTGAGTGCGAATCTGGGAATGATCAAGGCTTACAGCATGCAGCTCAAAATCGAACAATGCCAGACGCCCGATCAGTTGATTGCCCTGCTCCCCGAAATCAAGGCCGCGCTGGTGGCCAAACACGGCGAGGTCAAGGCCGTTGCACTGCTGCGCCAACTGCGTCAGTGATACACCCTCAGCGCGGAGCGAAGAACCAGGCGCAGACCACGATCGAGGCCACCACACCCGCCAGATCGGCCACCAGCGCGCAACCAACGGTGTGGCGCACCCGGCGTATGCCCACCGCCCCGAAATACACCGCCACTACGTAGAAGGTGGTCTCGGTACTGCCCTGCATCGTCGCCGCAAGCAGCGCCGGGTAGCTGTCCACACCGTAGTGCTGCATGGTCTCGATCAGCATGGCGCGCGCGGCACTGCCTGAGAAGGGCTTGACCAGGGCCGTGGGCAGTGCAGCCACGAAGTCGGTGTTCATCCCGAGCCCGTGCACCGCCCAGCGAATGCCTTCGAGCGCATAGCCCAGCGCGCCCGAGGCACGCAGCACTCCCACGGCGCACAACATGGCTACCAGATAGGGCAGCAGGTCGCGGGCCACGCCGAAACCGTCTTTTGCGCCTTCGATGAAGGCCTCGTACACCGGTACCCGCTTGACCGCCCCTGCCAGCAGAAAGGCGAGGATGACGCCGAACAGCACCAGATTGCCAACCAGCGCCGAGACGCTGGCGAGCGCCGCCGCGCTGAGCGTGGCCAGCCCCGCGAGCAGCGCGCCCAGCAGCAGCGCGCCGCCGCCCAAGTAGGCCAGCGCCACAGGATCCCACAGTTTGAGTCGCTGCATCCAGGCCACGCTGAGCAGGCCCGCCAGCGTGGATGCGCTGGTGGCGATGAGGATGGGGAGAAACACCAGCGTGGGGTCGGGCGCTCCCTGCTGTGCGCGGTACATGAAAATGCTCACCGGCAGCAGCGTCAACGACGAGGCGTTGAGCACCAGGAACAGGATCTGCGCGTTGCTGGCCGTGTCCTGACTGGGGTTGAGCGTCTGCAACTCGCGCATGGCGCGCAGGCCGATGGGCGTGGCGGCGTTGTCCAGGCCCAGCACATTCGCGGCGAAATTCAGTGTGATGAGCCCGATGGCCGGATGCCCCTGCGGCACCTCCGGCATCAGCCGCCTGAACAGGGGCCCCAGCGCACGCGCCAGCAGTTCGACCAAGCCCGCGCGCTCGGCGATGCGAAGCAAGCCCAGCCACAGGGTGAGGGTACCGAACAGCAGCACCATGACCTCGACCGAGAGCTTGGCCATGGCGAACAGGCTCTCGGTCATGGCGGCGAACACCGCCGCATCCCCCAGAGCCCAGCGAGCCAGCGCCGCCCCGGCCGACACCAGAAAGAAGCCAAGCCAGAGACGGTTGAGCATCCGTTCAGCCGACGAAGCGCCTTAGGCCCCTGCGTCGCCCAGTCGCGTCAAGGCTTGCGCTTGAACGACTTGCCGCCGGGCATCGGCGCGGCGCGGCGCTTGGGCGCAGTCGACGCATCGCCCGAGTCGAAACGCCGCGCGGGCGCTCGCGTCGCCGGACGCTCCCGGCCGCCCGTATCGCGCACCGGCTCCGCCTTGCTGAGCTGCAATTGCCGTCCGCCCACCCAGGTCTTCTGCAGGGTGCGGAACACATCCTTGGGCATGCCTTCGGGCAGTTCGACGAAGCTGTGGTCGCCGCGAATGGCGATATTGCCGATGTGCTTGTTCTCCAACCCGGCCTCGTTGGCGATGGCGCCGACCAGATTGCGCACCTCCACACCGTGATCGCGACCGACTTCCACACGATAGGTTTCGAAGCGCAGATCGCCCGAGCCATGCGGACCACGCGCCGTGCGCTCGGCGCGCGGCGCGGTCTCCGCAGGCGCCTCATGCGGCGCGGCATCAGCCGCCTCACGCGCCTGCATCAGAGTCTGGGTGAAATCGTCGAGATCGCGGGCTTTGGCGCGCTCACGCGGAGCGCGTGCCGCCGACGTCTCCTCACGTGAGGGCCGCGCGGGACGAGCCGTGCGCGGCTCGCGGGTTTCGCGCGGCTCGCGCTCGCGGCGAGGTGGCGACGATTCTGCACTGTAGGCGGGCTCACTGCCCGGGCGCATCAGCAAAGGCTTGTTGCCCTGCACCATGCGCGCCAGCGCGGCGGCAATCTCGATGGCCGGAATGTCGAACGCCTGCTCGTAACGCTCGACCAGCCGCTGATAATCCTCCAGTCCCTCCTGCTCCCGCGCTTCGGTGATGCGGTCCATGAAGCGGTTGATGCGGCTGTCGTTGACCGCTTCGGTGCTGGGCAGTTGCATCTGCGTGATGGGCTGGCGCGTGGCCCGCTCGATGGCGCGCAGCAAATGCCGCTCGCGCGGGGTGACGAACAGAATGGCATCGCCACTGCGCCCCGCACGGCCGGTGCGGCCGATGCGGTGCACATAGCTTTCGGTATCGGTCGGGATGTCGTAGTTCACCACATGGCTGATGCGCTCGACGTCCAGCCCCCGCGCCGCCACATCGGTGGCCACGAGGATGTCGAGCTGACCGTCCTTGAGCCGCTGCACCATGCGCTCGCGCAACGCCTGCGGCACGTCGCCATTGAGCGCGGCCGCGGTGAACCCGCGCGCCGCGAGCTTTTCCGCCAATTCCTCGGTCGCCTGCTTGGTGCGGGCGAAGATGATCATGCCGTCGAAAGGCTCGACCTCCAGGATGCGGGTGAGCGCGTCGAGCTTGTGCAGACCGCTGACCATCCAGTAGCGCTGCTGAATGTGCGTGGCCGTGGTCGTGGCCGCCTTGATGGTGATCTCCTGCGGATCGCGCAGATAGGTTTGCGCAATCCGGCGGATGGCCGCAGGCATGGTCGCCGAAAACAGCGCCACCTGCCGCTGCGGCGGCGTCTTCTGCAGGATGGACTCGACGTCGTCGATGAAGCCCATGCGCAACATCTCGTCGGCCTCGTCGAGCACCATGTGCGCCAGTTGATCGAGCTTGAGCGTGCCGCGCTCCAGGTGATCGATGATGCGCCCCGGCGTACCGACCACCACATGCGCGCCTCGCTTGAGCGAGGCGAGCTGCGGAATGTAGCTTTGCCCGCCATAGATCGGCAGTACGTTGAAACCCGGCAGATGAGTGGCATAGCGCGCAAAGGCCTCGGCCACCTGAATGGCCAGTTCACGCGTGGGCGCCAGCACCAGCGCCTGGGTATGCCGGGCGCTGCAATCGATCTTCGCCAGGATGGGCAGCGCAAACGCTGCCGTCTTGCCCGTTCCGGTCTGGGCCTGACCCAGGACGTCGCGCCCGTCCAGCAACGGCGGAATAGTGGCCGCCTGAATGGGCGACGGAGTTTCATACCCCACATCGCGCAGGGCTTGCAACAGCGGTTCAGGCAAGCCGAGTTCGGCAAAGGGGGAGTTTTCTTGGGAAGTCATGATGTTGGCCTTGAAGACGGCTAAACCTCCATTGTGCGCGCGAAGGCGGCCCCGATAAGAATCCGGACGAAGGAGCGCAGGCTCCAAAGCCATCGGTACAGCTCCTTTCCACCACCTGCGATGCGGGGTCCTATCGTGAGTAACACGTTGGTTCTGGCAGCAAAAAACAGTGACAAACCGGCGTCTGCCCTGCCGACTCGCGGCGGCATCGGACCCACCCCCATCTTTTATACTCCGCCCCAGTTTGAGATGCACACCCAACGCTGTGCCACCGCCTGCTTGCCTCCATGTCCGTGTCTGATTTCCCCTCACAATCCGCCGATCCTGCCTTCATCCACGAGATTTCGCAGCTCATCGTGACCTCTCTTGGCCTCGACGTCGAAGCCGACCGGATCGATCCGGACGCTCCGATCTATGGCGAAGGGCTGGGGTTGGACTCCATCGACATCCTTGAGATCGCCTTGGTGATTTCCAAACGATTCGGCGTGCAATTGCGGGCAGACGACGCCGACAATCAGCGCATCTTCAGTTCGCTGCGGCATCTCGCCGATCACATTGCTGCCATGAGAGGGGCGTAATGAACCCCGCTGCGCGCGCTGGGTGGCTGCCCCGCGCCTTGATCGGGATCCTGCTTGCCGCCTTTCCGGTCCTGTCCTTCATCGGAGCACGTCTGCCCGAGCCCAACGCATTCGGCGCGGCGGCTGCGACGGCGCCCACCCTGTTGATGGTGACATGGATGGCTTGGCAGGCCGAACGGCGCGCTGTGGCGCTGTTCCTTCTGGTCTTGCTGCTCGGCGCGATGTGGTCTCAGCGCGCTTTGCTGCTACGCCATTACAACCTGGCCTTTCTGGCCGAGTATGCGGGCATGATGGGGCTGCTCGCCTGGGTCTTCGGACGAACCCTGCTTGAAGGACAAACGCCGCTGGTCAGCCGGTTCGCGCTGATGGCCCATGGAACCCTTTCACCCCTGGTGCGTCACTACACACGGGGCGTCACCTGGGCCTGGACTCTGTTTTTCTGTCTTATGGCGTTCACCTCGATTCTGGTGTTCGTCATCACCCCGTTGTCGCTCTGGGCCGTCTTCGCCAATGTCGTGAGTCCTTTGCTCATGCTGGCGATGTTTGTGGGGGAATACCTAGTGCGCCGCATTTTGGTACCGGCACACGAGCGATCAGGGCCCATTGCGGCGATCCGCGCTTATTGGCACTACAACCAGCACCGGCACGCTGCGAAAGTGCAACCGGCGCGCGCGCGAACAAGCGAACTTCGCTGAAGCCCCACGACCAGGCCGCCCATGCCCACCCTGCCCCTGCTCGCCGACTTCAAATCGCCCGATGACCTTTTCGCCTGGCGTCAGGGGCGCCCTGTGCGAGTCAGAGAGTTTCTGTGCGAAGTCGAGCAGCTCGCCGCCGCCATGCCCGAAGGGAGGCACGTTCTCAATACCTGTTCAGACCGCTACGAATTTTGTGTCGGTTTTGCTGCGGCCGTCAGCAGTGGGCGCGTCAGTCTGCTGCCCTCGACACGTACGCCCGATACGGTGGCGCAACTGCGTGAGCTCGCCCCCGACCTGTTTCACCTCGGCGACGCGCCCGGAGGGCTCGATCTGCCGTTCATGCGTTTTCCCGAGCACATCGCTGGCGCCGGTGCCGCGATGCCGGCGATGCCGGCGATGCCGGCGATGCCGGCGATGCCGACGATGCCGGTGGATCAGTGCGTCGCCAAGGTATTTACTTCAGGTTCCACCGGCGCGCCGCAGGCCCATGCCAAGACCTGGGGGGCGCTGTCGCACTGCGTTCAGGCCGGCGCGACAAGAATCCGCGAAGAAGCGCAATGTGGTCCGCTGCAGATCGTAGGCACGGTGCCACCGCAGCACATGTACGGCTTCGAGTCCACCCTGCTGCTGGCGCTGCAGGGCGGCGCGGTGCTCAGCGCCGCCCATCCGTTCTACCCGGCAGACATCGCAACCGCCCTGGCCGATGTGCCCTCGCCGCGCCTGCTGGTGTCCACCCCGGTGCATCTGCGCGCCCTGATGGATTCCGGGGTCAGTCTGCCGCCCATCGCCATGGTCCTCTGTGCCACCGCACCGCTGGACAGTCCACTGGCCACCGCACTGGAACAACATCTCGGCGCGCCCCTGCTGGAAATCTACGGCTCAACCGAAACCGGACAGATCGCCACGCGTCGCACCGCCAGAACGGAACTCTGGACGCTTTTCCCCGAGGTGACCCTTCAGGAAACGGCCCAAGGTCAGATCTGGGCGCTTGGCGGCCATCTGTCCGAGCCGACTGCACTGAGCGACCACATCGACCAGCGCGATGCCCAGCGGTTCCGGCTGCTGGGACGCCATGCCGATATGGTCAACATCGCCGGCAAGCGCAGCTCGATCGCCCATCTCAATCACCAGCTGCTCGACATACCCGGCGTGAAGGACGGCGCGTTTCACATGCCCGACGACGACACTGCCGCAGGCGTCCAGCGACTCATGGCCTTTGTCGTGGCGCCCGGCCTGCCGCAAGACGAAGTGATGGCCGCGCTGCGCCTGCGCATCGAGCCGACATTCCTGCCGCGGCCGCTGATCATGATGGATGCTCTGCCTCGCAACCCGACTGGCAAGCTGCCCCGCACCGTACTGCAGGCCCTGGCGACGGAGTTCGCTCACAGGACGACCGCTCAGCCATGACCTGCACCGAGATTCTGCCCACCTACGGCGCGGATCACCCCGCCTTCCCGGGACACTTCCCGGGGCGCCCCATCGTGCCTGGCGTCCTGCTCCTCGATGCGGTGCTGCAGCGGCTCTGCCTCGTCCGGGGCCTGGACGAAGGTCATTGCCGCATCGTCAACACCAAGTTCATCAGCCCGGTCGAACCGGGGCAATCCCTTCAGCTCAGCCACAGCACCGATGCCACCGGGCAGTGGCATTTTCGCCTGCACACGGTCGATGGCGCGCGTCTGGTCGCCTCCGGCCAGGTGCACAGCATGACCGAGCCCCCACGGCGCGTCGCCAGTCCATGAACGAGCCGGGCGCATCCCCCATGGTCCCTTCGCAAGAGGATGCCCGCAACCCTGGGGGCGATACCTCCTGGATGCAGGAACACGAGCGAAGCAACCGCCACATGCTGCGTCTGATGACCTGGATTTCACTGCGCCTCGGACGCCGCATTGCGCGCGTCGTGCTCAGGGGCATCGCCGTGTATTTCGTGCTTTTCGCGCCGGGTGCCCGGCGCGCCTCGCGCCAGTACCTCAAACGCGTCCTGGGACGTGATGCCAACTGGGCCGACGGCTATCGGCATGTACTAAGCTTCGCCTCGACCATCCACGATCGCGTCTACCTGCTCAATGACCGTCGGGACCTGTTCGACCTGAAGGTCCACGGCGCCGAGGTGATGGAGTCGGTACTCTCCCAAGGAAGAGGCGCTTTCCTCATGGGAGCCCATTTCGGCAGCTTCGAAGTGCTGCGCGCCATCGCAAAGCACGTTGCCGCACCGCCGGTGTCGCTGTTGATGTACCCCGACAACGCCCGCAAGATCAACGCTGCCCTGCATGCCATCAACCCCGCCGCCGCGCAGGACATCATTCCCCTCGGGCGTTTCGATGCCATGCTTCGCCTTCAGGCTCGGCTCGACGCGGGCGGCATGGTGGGCATCCTGGCCGACCGTTCCCTGCATGACGACAGCACAACCACCCTTCCTTTCTTGGGACAGGCGGCGCCCTGGCCCCGAGGCCCCATGCGTATTGCCGCTCTCCTCAAGCGGCCCGTCGTGCTGATGTTCGGCATCTATCGAGGTGGCAACCGTTATGAGGTGCACTTCGAGCGATTGGCGGATTTCTCGGAACACGACCGCAGCGAACGCTCCGACGCCATCGATCGCGCCCTGCAAACGTACGTGCAGCGTCTCGAAGACCGTTGCCGCGAGGCCCCCTACAACTGGTTCAATTTCTATGATTTCTGGAGGGGCCCCGAGGCAGAAGCCGCCGGCCCCGCCGAGCCATGACGAAACGCCCCCTTTCACGCTCAAACCGCTTTGCGCCAGGTGCGCTTCTTCGCGCCGCGTTGATGAGCAGCCTGCTGTGCCTATCGTCCTGGTCGATGGCTGCGGACTGGACGCTCGATACCCTGATGCAAGCCCTGGCCAGCCATCCGGCCAACCGCGCCAGCTTCGTGGAGACCAAGACGCTTGCCATGCTCGATGCCCCGGTCGAATCGTCGGGCGAGCTGCGTTTTGCTGCACCTGACTTTCTTGAAATGCGCACCCTCAAGCCCAAGGCCCAGACCTTGATCCTGCAGGCCAATCAAGTGACGGTCGAAATGGACGGGCGCAGCCATCAGTTCGACCTGCGAGACCATCCCGACATCGCCGTATTGATCAACAGCATCCGCGCGACACTCAATGGCGACCGCAGGGCACTGCAACGCGACTACACCACCACGCTTAAGGGTCCCGCGACTCACTGGAAACTCACCTTGGTGCCGGTCGATGCGAAGGCGCGCACCCGTGTGCGCAGCATCCAGATCGCAGGCCGACAGGGGCAGGTGCAGACCATCGCCGTGCAGCAGGCTGACGGCGACAGCTCGCTGATGACCCTGCGCGAGCAGCCTGTGCCATGACCTCCGCCGCCGTGCAGCCCTGGCCTCCTGCCCCATGATGCCGCGTCGTTTCATCCCGCTGCTGTGCTGGCTGGCGGCATGGGCAGCCGGGCTTGCCGTCATCGTGCAAAGCCGCTACACGGCAGACATGTCGGCCTTTCTTCCGAGCAAGCCCACGGCGCAGGAACAGGTGCTGGTCGATCAATTGCGCGACGGGCTGATTTCACGCCTTCTGCTGGTGGGCATCGACGGCGGTGACGCAAGCACCCGTGCCGCGCTCTCGCGGGCACTCGCCGCCCGGTTACGCCACAACCCGGCTTTCGTCTCCGTGAACAACGGCGAGTCGAACCCTGCGCAGCCCGACGAGACCCTGCTGTTTCAATACCGCTATCTGCTCAGCCCCGAGACCACGCCGCAGGCCTTCTCCGAAGCCGGACTGCACCGTGCCATCTCCAGCAGCATCGATCAGCTTGCCTCGCCCATGGGCGGCAGCCTCAAGGCCCTTTTCCCCGCAGACCCCACGGGCACTCTGCTTCAGCTGCTTGGCACTATGGCCAACGGTACGCAGCCTCACAAGGTGGATGGCGTCTGGGCCGCCAAGGACATGTCTCGCGCCCTGCTGCTGTTGCAGACTCGTGCCGCCGGGACTGATACCGACGGCCAGCAGGCGGCGCTCACGGCGGTGCAAGACGCCTTTGCCGAAGCGCAGCGACAACTCACCCCACAGCAAACGAGGGCCGACTCTTCGGCATCGACCCACGGCCCGACCTCGGTTCGTCCCACTACGTTGGTGATCAGCGGCACCGCCGTTTTCGCCGTGCAATCACGCAGCACCATCAGGGGCGCGGTCGAGCGGGTCTCTTGGATCGGGGGCGTTCTCATCGTTGTCCTGCTGCTCTTGGTCTATCGATCCATATCCGTGTTGCTGCTGGGGCTGCTTCCGGTGCTTACCGGCGTGGTCGCCGGCATCACCGCCGTCAGCCTGGGGTTCGGCGTGGTCCAGGGCATCACTCTCGGGTTCGGCACCACGCTCATCGGCGAGGCTGTGGATTACTCCATCTATTTGTTTGTTCAGTCGGGCCAGCAGAACGCCACGGCCCGCCGCGACTGGCTGCAGCGCTTCTGGCCGACCATCCGCCTGGGCATGCTCACCTCCGTCGTCGGTTTCGCCACGTTGTTGTTGTCCGATTTCCCGGGCCTCGCGCAACTCGGGGCCTACTCCATTGCCGGGCTGCTGGCCGCAGCCCTGGTCACCCGCTTCGTGCTGCCGCTGCTTCTGCCCGCGAACTTCGCCGTGCGCGACCTTCGCCGCACCGGACAGGCGCTCCGTCAGGGAGTGGCGCATCTGCGACGCGCACGCTGGGCGGTGGTCCTGCTGGCCTTGGCTGCGATCATCGTCATCGCACGTCATCGCGATGACGTCTGGAATACGCGTCTATCCGCGCTCAGCCCGATCAGCGCCTCATCGCTGGCGCTCAACGCCGAGTTGCGTTCACAGCTCGGCGCGCCCGACGCCGTGGATCTGGTCACCGTTCATGCGCCCCATCTCGACGCCGCGCTGGCCGCGGCCGAGCGCATCAGCCCGCATCTGCAAGAGCTTCAGACGCAGGGTGTGATTGCGGGCTTCGACAGTCCCGCCCGCTATTTGCCGAGTCAGGCTGCGCAGCGAGCCCGGCAGCAGGCCTTGCCCGATGCGCCACAGCTTCAGGGCCGGCTGGATGCCGCCCTGAAGAACCTGCCGGTCCAACCCTCGGTGCTGGCCCCCTTCGTGCGAGACGTGGCGGCTGCCCGGCATCTGCCACTGCTCACCCGGGCCGATCTGGCGCACACCTCGTTCGCCATGGCACTCGATGGACTGCTGCTGCATCCGCCGACGGGCGGCTGGGTGGCCCTGATGCCGCTGCGCGCGCCCGTCAACGGTTCCATTGACGAAACCCGCGTGCAGGCCGCGCTCGCCGGCACTGGCGCGCAAGTCATCAATCTGGGGGCGGCCAGCACGCGCCTGTATGACGGATATCTGCATACGGCGGCCTGGCTCTCGCTGGCCGGCATCGCAGCCATTGCCCTCTTGCTGCTGATCGCCCTGCGCTCGCCGCGGCGCACCGCCCGCGTCCTGGCCCCGTTGTTGGCCGCCGTGCTGGTCGTGGTGGCGGGGCTGCTGCTGGCCGGCGTGCAACTCACCCTGCTGCATCTGGTGGGCATGATGCTGATCGTCGCAGTCGGTTCGAACTACGCCTTGTTTTTCAACCGGAGCCAGCAGGAGGGAGACGGACCGGAGCCGACCACTCTGGCGTCGTTGCTGTTCGCCAATCTGACGACCGTGGCGGGTTTTGGCCCCTTATTGCTGTCGGGTGTCCCGGTGCTGCAGGCCCTGGGTGCGACCGTAGCCCCCGGGGCCCTGCTGGCCCTGTTGTTCTCGGCCATGCTGTCGGCGCCTGATCGACCGTCAGAGGCAGGGCACAATCCGCCATGACCATGTTCGACAATGCCGCCCCCTCCCTGCCGCCTGTGCCGGCCTGGCGCCCACCGCCCCTGGTGACGGCCTCGGTGCTCCTGCATCTGGGCGCACTGATCGCCATCGCCTGGCGGCCTGGCCTGTGGCCCTGGCTTCTCGCCCTGCTCGCGCTCAATCATCTGGTGCTGACGCTTGCGGGTCTGTGGCCGCGCTGTCACGCCCTGGGCGCCAATCTCAGCCGACTGCCCAGAGAGGCAGCTCTGCGCGGTGAAGTGGCGCTGACCATAGACGACGGGCCGGACCCGGAAGTCACGCCCGAAGTCCTCGACTTGCTCGATCGCCACGATGTGCGTGCCACCTTTTTCTGCATCGGCGAGCGCGTGCAGGCCCATCCGGCGCTGAGCCGGGCCATCGCACGGCGCGGCCATGCGATCGAGAATCACAGCGCACATCACCGTCACCACTTTTCGCTGCTCGGGCCGCGCGGCTTCGCCCGGGAACTGCAGCAGGCTCAGCAAATGATCCAGACCTGCACGGGCGTGAGACCACGCTTCTTCCGCGCGCCCGCTGGGCTGCGCAACCTGTTTCTTTCCCCCGTACTGGCCCAACACGACCTCCGGCTAACGAGCTGGACACGCCGCGGCTTCGATACCCGCGAAACCCGCCCGGCCGTGGTGCTGCGGCGGCTCTTGCGTCATTTGAAGGCGGGCGACATCCTGCTGCTTCACGATGGCCATGCCGCGCGCACGGCGCAGGGCCGGCCCGTCATCCTGGAGGTTCTTCCCGAATTGCTGCAGGCTCTGCGCCAAGCCGGGCTTCAACCCGTGACCTTAAAGGCTGCGTGCGCCGATCGCCCGGCAGACCAGAACGCCCGATCCCGACCTGCCGTGTTGCCGTGAACCATCAGCCGGGTCGATATCCCCTCAAATGAACCGAGTCTCAAAGTCGTCCCCCTGGACATGCAACCCCCAGCCTCTCCCTCGCCTCCATTGCAGTTCGCCGCCGCCACCGTCACCAGCTGCCTGGGTACGGGCCTGGAGCTTCATCGGCTGGCCTTGCGCCAGGGCAGCAGCGGGCTTGCGCCTTGCCGCTTCGAAACCGTCGACCTGCCCACATGGATCGGCGAAGTCGCGGGCGTGGACGAGGTGCGTCTGCCGCGGCAATGGGCCGACTACGACTGCCGCAACAACCGTCTGGCCGAACTCGCCTTGCAGCAGGACGGCTTTGCCGCAGCCGTGCAGGCCGCTGCGGCCCGCCACGGCAGCCACCGGGTCGGCGTCTTCCTCGGCACCAGCACTTCGGGCATTCTGCAAACCGAACTGGCCTACCGGGAGCGCGACGCGCAAGGCGCATTCACCACCGATCTGCACTACGCACAGACGCACAACACCTACTCCCTCGCCGCGTATGTCAGCGCCCGGTTCGGGCTTCGTGGCCCCGCCATGGTGGTCTCGTCCGCCTGCTCGTCCAGTGCCAAAGTGTTCGCGACCGCGCAGCGCATGATTGCGGCGAACATGATCGACTGCGCCGTGGTGGGCGGCGTGGACAGTCTGTGCCTGACCACGTTGTACGGGTTCAACGCCCTGGAACTGCTGGCCCCCGACCCCTGTCGCCCCTTCGATGCCCGGCGAATGGGTCTTTCCATTGGCGAAGCCGCCGCGTTTGTGCTGCTCGAAGCCGCGCCAGCACAAGCCGCCGACGAGGCCGTGCTTCTGCTGGGCGCAGGCGAGTCCAGCGACGCCCATCACATGTCCTCGCCCCACCCCGAGGGACTGGGCGCGCGTCTGGCCATGCAGGCTGCGCTTGCCCAGGCGGGACTGCAGCCCTCGGCCATCGACTACATCAACCTACACGGCACCGCCACCCCCAGCAATGACCGTGCGGAAGGCCGGGCCGTGGCGTCCCTGTTCGGCCCCACCACGCCCTGCAGTTCGACCAAGGGCGCGACCGGCCACACCCTGGGTGCAGCGGGCGGTGTGGAAGCGGTCTTCTGCATGTTGGCGTTGCGTCACGGCTTCCTGCCGGGAGGCACGGGAGCCGACATGCTCGACCCAGCCTTCACGCGCGACACCCCGCTGAACTATCTGTTGCAGCCCGTCGAGACGGCGCCACGGCATGTGATGAGCAACTCCTTTGGTTTTGGCGGAACCAATTGCAGCCTGGTTCTGGCACGAGGAGGTTAGCGATGAGCGTCATGACCCGTCTGACCGCCTCGCTGGACGGCATCGGCCTGCTGGGGCCGGGCCTGCAGAATTGGCCCCAGACCCGATCGATCCTGCGCGGCGAAGCGATATATCTGTCGTGCCGCACGCAGCTGCCCGCCCCCCAGACCCTGCCTGCGGCCGAGCGAAGGCGCGCCACCGCGGCCGTCAAGCTCACCCTCGCGACCGGTCTGGAGGCTGTGGCTGCCGCCGGGATGCAAGCAGCTCATCTGGCCACGGTGTTCACCTCATCGGGAAGTGACGGCCTCAACTGCCATGAGATCTGTGCGGCACTCGCCTGCAGTGATCGCATGATCTCGCCCACACGGTTCCACAATTCGGTACACAACGCAGCCTCCGGCTACTGGGGCATCGCCACCGGGGCGATGGCGCCCTCGACCGTGTTGTGCGCACTCGATGCCAGCTTCGGCGTCGGCCTGCTGGAAGCACTGGTTCAGGTCGCCGTGCTGCAGCAGCCCGTCCTGCTGCTGGCCTATGACACGGGCTACCCCGAGCCGCTGCACAGCGTTCGCCCCATTCCGGACAGCTTCGGCCTGGCGCTGGCCTTGACTCCCAAACGCAGCGACCGCAGCCTGGCCCGGCTCAGCATCCGGGCCGCAGCTCCCTTCACGGACGACCCCGCCAACACCCTGACGAATGCAGACCTCGACGCGCTGCGCCGCTCGATTCCCGCGGCCCGTGCCTTGCCCTTGCTTGAGGCGTTGAGTCGGGGCGAATCAGGCACGGTGGTACTCGATCACCTGCCTGGTCAGGGCCTCGCCGTGACGATCGATCCAAGCTGACCCGCCCCCACGCCATGGTCGCCGCCCTCGATCACACCTGGATCGCCGCTCACATCCCGCATCAGGGTCGGATGTGCCTGCTCGAAAGCGTTCTCACCTGGGATGGAGAGCGCATCGCATGCGTCGCCATCAACCATCGCCTTCCGGATCATCCTTTGTGTCAGCACGGCCGGCTGGGTGCGGCCTGCGGCATCGAATATGCCGCACAAGCCATGGCCATCCATGGGGCGCTGGTCAGCGATCAGGATGCGCCGCCCCGGCCTGGCATGCTGATCAGCGTGCGTGCGGTCGATCTCCATGTGAACCGGCTCGATGACATCCCCCACGATCTTGTCGTCGAGGCGGAGCGCATCAGTGGCGATCTCGGTCTGTTGCTCTATCAATTCAAGGTCTGCGGGGCGGATCGCTGCCTGCTCGAAGGCCGCGCCTCGGTCCTCCTCGACCGCGGCACAACCGTCCCAACAAACGCATCGTTCCTCCATGACTGACTCGACCCCTGTCACACGCCGCGCCCTGGTCACCGGCGGCAGCGGCGGCATCGGCGCCGCCATCTGCCGTCGCCTCGCGGCCGACGGCTATGCCGTCATCGTCCACGCCAACAGCGGACTTGCCCGCGCCCAGGCACTTGCGACGGAACTGCGCGGTCGGGGTTGTGCCGCACAGGCGGTGGCATTCGATGTCACCGACGCCACGGCCACGGCCACGGCCGTCGAAACGATGTTGGCCGACGGGCCAGTGCAAGTCCTGGTCAACAATGCCGGCCTGCATGACGACGCCGTGTTTCCCGGCATGCGCGCCGATCAGTGGCAACGGGTCATCGACGTCAATCTCCATGGCTTTTTTCACCTGACGCAGCCGTTGCTGTTGCCCATGATCCGAACCCGCTGGGGCCGGATCATCAACATCACCTCGGTGGCGGCCATCGCGGGCAATCGTGGCCAGGTGAACTATGCCGCCGCAAAGGGGGCGCTGCATGCGGCCACCAAATCCCTGGCGCTGGAGGTGGCCAGCCGGGGCATCACGGTGAATGCCGTCGCCCCAGGCATCATCGCCACCCCGATGAGCGCCGACCATTTCAATGCCGAGGCTGTGGCCCGTCTGGTACCGATGAAGCGCGCCGGACAACCCGAGGAGGTTGCCGACCTTGTGGGATTCCTCGCTTCCGAGCGCTCTGCCTATATCAGCGGACAGATCATCTCCATCAATGGCGGGATGATCTGACTCGCGCGGCTCTTCCACGCCAGCCATGAGTACCCACACGCCTTTGCCCGTCCACGCGACCGAAACCCTGCTGTTCTTCACCCTGCTGCAACTCACGGTCATCGTGCTTGCGGGTCGGGTTGGTGGCGTGGTGGCCTTGCGTTTGGGGCAGACGGCCGCGGTCGGTGAAATCGTGATCGGCATCCTGTTGGGGCCCTCGCTCCTGGGCCTGCTGGCCCCGAACCTGTTTGCCTTCGTCTTTCACTCCACATCCGGAACGCCGTTGCAGATCCTGTCACAGATCGGGCTGATTCTGCTGATGTTCCAGATCGGCCTGGAGTTCGACTTTGCTCACCTCGGCCATCGAGAGAATCGTCGCGCGGTCCTTTGGATCGGCGTGGCCAGCATGACGGCCCCTTTCGCGCTCGGTCTGGGGTTCGGCGCCGCCAGCGCGTCAACGCTGTCACCTGACGCCCGTTTCGGCATCAGCGCCCTGTTCGTCGCGACGGCGTTTTCCATCACGGCCCTGCCCATTCTCGGACGCATCCTCGTGGACTTCGACCTGCATCGCACGCCACTAGGGGTCATCGCCATCAGCGCGGCAGCTTTCAACGACGTGGTGGGCTGGCTGCTGCTGGCCCTGGTCACCATGCTGGCGGTGAGTGGGTTCCAGCCCGCGGCGTTCGGCCTCAAGGTAGCCCTGGTCGTCGGGTTTGCGCTCATCTGGGTTCTCGCGGTTCGCCCGCTGATGCGCAGAATCATCCGCCGCTTGCAGTCGGACGGCGACGATCTGTCGCCCAATTTGCTGGGCGTGGTGCTGGCCGCCATCTTCGTCTCTGGCATGACGACCTATCAAATAGGCATCTTCGCCATCTTCGGCGGCTTCATGATGGGCGTCATCCTGCACGATCAGGCCCGCCTTGTGCAGGCCTGGAAGACTCAGATCAGTCCTTTCGTCCTGGTGTTTTTCCTACCCATTTTCTTCACCTATACCGGACTGCGCACCGATCTGGGGGGACTGTCCAGCGCGCCGCTCTGGGGCTGGTGTTTGCTGCTCATCGCATTGGCCACCTTGGGCAAGTTCGGCGGCGCCTACCTGGCGGCACGCCGATGCGGCATGAGTCGTGCGCAATCGGGCGTGATGGGTGCGTTGATGAACACCCGCGCGCTCATGGAGCTCATCGTCATCAACGTGGGCTATGACCTCGGCGTACTGTCGCACAACGTGTTCACCATGCTGGTGCTGATGGCGATTTTCAGCACCGTGATCACCGCTCCGTTGCTGCGACTCTGGCTTCCGCACGCGGCGCTTCAGTCGCGCCCGGCGCAGACGATCGGCACCGATCACGGATCAGCCTGAGACCCGGTGCCTCATCCGGCGCGCCACCAACAACGGCAGACGCATCACAAAGCCGAGAAACAGACGGGTGTGCATCCAGGTCAACAGCAGGTTGTCGCGCAAGTAGTTGAAGTGCGACACACCGCCCTCGTCGGCCCGCAGGTAGCGCACCGGGGCGGGCAGGTTGATGGCGGGCACACCGCGCCAACTCAGACGCACCACGGCTTCGGGATCGAAGTCGAACCGACGCATCCAGTGCTGGCGACGCATCACCGCGCGCAGCTCTGCAATGGGGTAGATCCGAAAGCCGTACAGCGAATCGCCGATACCCGCCCAGAGCGTTTCGAGGTTGGCCCAACCGTTGGAAATCTTGCGCCCCTGAACCCGAAGATTGGGTGCGCTGGCGTCGAAGACCGGCACACCCAGCACCATCGCCGGAGGCTGTCGCTGCGACGCGGCCATGAATTCGGGAATGCGTTCGGCGGGATGCTGCCCATCGGAATCCATCGTGAGCGCGTGACTGAATCCGGCTGCGGCTGCGGCCTCCAACCCATGCAGCACGGCGGCACCCTTGCCGTGATTGGTCGGGAGCACGAACACGCGCAACTGCGGATCACCCGCCGCCAGTTCGCGAAGCCCCTGGGCCGTGCCGTCCGTGCTGCCATCGACCACGACCCAGACCGGCGCCCATTGCGCCCGGGCCGCACGCACGGTCTCGTAGACCTTGGCGCCGGGGTTGTAGCTGGGAATGAGCACGAGATGACTTGCACTCGGCGTCGGCCCGCCATAAAGGAGAGTGCAATCACTCATCCGATGGCTCGGGCATGGGCTCGGGCAGCATGGCCCCGGCCAGGCCTTCGCGAAAGTAGGCATCGAGTTCGGCCAGGAAAGCCTGTGCATCGTGCGGCGGGTCGAAACGACGCCCCAGTCTGATGCGATAGGTAATAGGCAGTTGCGGACGACGCCTCAATGGCCAGCCCTTGGCGAGAAAGGGCGAGTCGGTCTCGATGAACACCGTCTGAACCGGCACGCGCGCCTGCTTGGCGATGAGCGCCACGCTGCCACGCAGGGGGCCGATCGGTCGTCGCGCCGTTCGCGTGCCTTCCGGAAAGAGCAGCAAGTGATGCCCGGCACGCAAGTCGGCCACGGCCAGATGAATCATGCTGCGCAGCGCATCGTTGCGGATGTACCGTGCCAGCCTTGCACCCGCACCCAGCGACGGGTTGTCGACGATGCTGGATTTCATGATGCAGGACAACCCCGGCAGGCGCGAGATCACCAGCACCGCATCGATCAGCGAGGGATGATTGGGCGCGACGATCATGGCTGGCTGGCCGCGCAGTTCATCAAGTGCGCCGAGGTCGAAGCGGCAGGCGCCGATCAGCGATAGCGTGCGCAGATAGACGCGAAACGCCGAGTGGATCAGCCAGCGTCCGAACACCAGACCCGTCTTGCGGGGCAACAGGTAGTACAACGGCACGGCCAGCAGGGACCACAGCAGCCCCATCCCTCCCAACAGTCCAAGGCCGAAGAAGACCCGCGACATGTCCCAGACGCCGCGTACCCTCGAATGTGGGCGTGCTTCGTGCGTCATCACGTCCTCATTCATCGCGATTCCCTGGGCAGATCGGCCCGGGCATGCAGCGTATGCCGCTTGCCTCGATTTCCACCAGCAAGTCCTGCCGGCACACGTCGGCCTGAAGCGCGATGGCGCGCACATTCGCCCCCACGGCCCGCCGAAGCTCGGCACGTATCACCGGCCAGTCCGATCCGTGGCGTACATAGACCTTGAAGTGCAGATCAGCCAGAGAGATGCCCGCAGCCCCATGTTCATGCGCCTGTTTCAGTACAGCGTCGATGTTGCGCAGGGTCTCTCGAGTCTGTTCGGCCACATCATGCGCATGCAGGGTGCGATGGCCAACGATGCTGGCGGTCCCCGAGATGAAGAGCAGATGCTGCGAGCCCAAACGCGCCAGACTGGCCCGCGAAAACGTGGGGCTGCGCGGACCATAGTCCCGCGGGTAGTCATAGGCGCTGACCTGGCGGGGGTTCTCGATTGCCGTGGGCGCCTGCCGCGCCGCAATGCCATACACCAGCAACGGTGCACCTGTCGCGGCCCCCAAGGCGCTGGCCGCGGGCACGCTGCCTCCGTCGACCGTGCGTCCGTGTGCCAGGAAGGCATCCTGTCGCCCGATGTTGAACAGACGATAGCGTTCCAGGCCGTGGCTCGTGCCGTTGATGTCGGGAACATGGTTCCAGACTCGCAGCAGATACGGGTAGCCCAGCACGTCCAGCGTGCCGAACAAGGCCGCATAGGCCTCCCGCGCGGCCGCTTGCAGGGGCGGCGTGGAATCCGGCAGCTCGGGCCGGGCATGCTCGGCAATCTCCACCACGCCAAACACCAGATCGGCATTGCCGCTCCACCGCATCGGCCCGGCTCGTCCGTGCTGCAGGGGCCCGCGAGTCAGCCAGGCCTCGCAGACTTCGGGCTGATCCGCGAGCGGCTCAACCCGCACATGTGCCAGACACAGAGCGGCATCGTCGCTGCTGGCGCGCCCGCCCGCCCCGAAACATGCCGCACCCATGCAGGCGTAGGGTGCGGCGGCCGAGGTCTGGGCAAGGCCGTCAGCCGACAGATGGTGCAGTTGCAGCATGGGGATACAGGCTCAGCCCTGACGCATCTCGGTCTGAAGATCATCATGCACCTGAATCTGGCGCTTGCGCAGCGCGCGTGCCGCCAAGGTGCGACCGAGGTGTTTGAGCGAAGCGGCGTAGAAGATCGCCTTCAGCACGGCAATCGAGGGCCAGATCGGCGTCCTGCCAAAAATATCTCCCGCCAGGACAGAAAGAAGAGCCTCCTTCACGCGCAGAACATTGCGTGGCCCCATGAACAGATCGCGCATGGTCGGGTGGTTGACCCGGTAGATGAACCAGGAGAACGCCCGCGGGCCATGACGCATCTGTCGATCGAACAGGGCCAGCGCCTGGCTCGCCTTGGCCGGCTGACGCAGGCAAGTCTCCAGGGCGTCGGCCGCGAAAAAGCCGCCCTGCATCGCAAGCATCACACCCGAGGAGAACACCGGATCGATGAACGCAAAGGCATCGCCAATCAGCACGTAATTCGGCCCATGCGTCTGGCTGCAGCTGTAGGAAAAATTGCCCGTGGCCTCGACCGCGGAGACCCGGGTGGCATCGGCGAGCCGCGCACTCAGCGCGGGCGACATCGCCAGGGTATCGGCAAAGAAAGCCTCAAGCGGCTTGTCCCGCCGCTTGAGGTAGTACGGCCAGACCACGGCACCTACGCTGGTTGTGCCGTCGGCCAGGGGAATGAACCAGAACCAGCCATGCTCGAACCAGAAAATGCTGATATTGCCCTGCGCCTTACCGTCGAGCCGCCGGGCGCCGCTGAAATGGGCGTAGAGGGCCGCGCTGTTGTGTCTGGGATTGCGCGTCTTGGTCCTGAAGCGGCTTCCCAGCACGGTGTCTCTGCCGGAGGCATCGACAACCTGGCGCGCTTGCCACGTGGAATGGCGGCCGTCCTCGTGGGTGGCCGAGACGATCGCCCCCTCGCCGCCAGGCAGGAACTCCACCGCATCCACTTTGCAGCCTTCTCTGACGTCCACGCCCTTACTGCGCGTGTTGCGCATCAGAATCTCGTCGAACTCCGAGCGGCGAACCTGATAGGCCATGGGCATGGACTTATCCCAGGCTTCGGCAAAGGCAAACGTCTGCGTCTCCTGCGCGTGCCACGGAGAAACAAACTCCGCTCCCCATTTCTCCATCGCAATCGCCTTCACGTCATCAGCGACGCCGAGTTTTTCCAGCAGAGGCAGATTGGCCGGCAGCAGTGACTCGCCGATGTGAAAGCGAGGGTGGTGGTCCTTCTCGAGCAAGGCAACTCTAAACCCGCGTGTTTGCAACTGCGTGGCCGCGGTCGTGCCCGCCGGACCGCCGCCGATGACCAGCACATCCACCTGGTGGCGCGCCTCAGAATCGCCCGCAGCGATCAGTTGTTCTTTCATGGTTCCCGTATCGTTTCAAGGACAGTCCGCTGGCCACCACCGAAGGCGCCCTCTCTGACCCGCGGTGGCTGACGGATCGTGCGTGAATTGTAGGGATCGCCTCTACCTCCCAGGACGAGCCCTGCGCTTTCTTGAGACAACCCGGTCGGCAGAAGTTCGCCCGGGCACCGACACCACACCGCAGCCCCCCGCACAGCCAGCCGACATGCGGGATTCGCGATATAACGCACGCTGCAGAAGCACCCTCGTCGTGCGCTGCACCTTCGACGGACGACACAACAACACCCTTGGAGACATCATGTCCGAAGCTCTTGCCACAATCCGCAGCCATACCGGACTGCTCGTGCGTGAACGCACGGTCGCAGGTCCCCGCTTCAACCGCTGGCTGGTTCCACCCGCGGCGCTGGCCATTCATCTGTGCATTGGCATGGCGTATGGCTTTTCCGTGTTCTGGCTGCCCATGAGCAAGCTGCTCGAAGGGACCGATCCCGCCATCTGTGGCTCGATGGGTTTCTGGGCCCAGCTCACCACCTCGACCTGCAACTGGGGAGTTCCTTCCGTAACGCACATCTTCGAAGTGTTCATCGCCTTTCTGGGCATTTCGGCCGCGATCTGGGGTGCATGGCTGGAACATGCGGGCCCGCGCAAGGCCGGTTTGATCGCCGCGCTTTGCTGGGGCGGCGGGCTGGTGCTGGGAGGCATCGGCGTGTCCATCCACCAGCTTTGGCTGGTCATTCTGGGCATCGGAGTTCTCGGTGGCATTGGCCTGGGATTGGGCTATATCACGCCGGTTTCCACGCTGATCAAATGGTTCCCCGACCGACGTGGACTGGCGACCGGCTTTGCCATCATGGGCTTCGGCGGCGGGGCGATGATCGGCGCACCGCTGGCCGTGGCGTTGATGAAGCACTTCGGCGCCAGTGGCACGCAAGGCGTGGCGCCCACGCTGATGGTCATGGGGGTGATTTACTTCGCGGTCATGACGGCCGGGGCGTTTGGCTTTCGCGTACCGCCCGCCGGGTGGAGACCACGGGGCTGGACCCCCAAGGCCCAGGGTGGCAACACCATGATCACCGACCACGAAGTGCACCTGAACAAGGCCTGGAAGACGCCGCAGTTCTGGCTGGTGTGGTGGATTCTGTGCCTGAACGTGACCGCGGGTATCGGTGTGATCGCCATGGCCAGCCCCATGCTGCAGGATGTGTTCGGCGGGCGTCTCATCGGCCTGGATGGTGCCGCAACCCTGGATGCCACGCAAAAGGCCGCGCTGGTGGCCGCGGCCGGAGGGCTGGTCGGCCTGATCAGTCTGTTCAACAGCGGTGGACGGCTGTTCTGGGCCGCGCTGTCCGATTACATCGGCCGCAAGGCGACCTATGCCGTGTTCTTTGCGCTCGGCGTGGTGCTGTATGCCAGCCTGCCCGCGCTGGGGCATACCGGCGCGGCGGGGCTGTTCATCCTGGCGGTCTGCGTGATCATGACCATGTACGGCGGCGGTTTCGCCACGGTGCCGGCCTATCTGGCCGATCTGTTTGGCACGCAGATGGTCGGCGCCATTCATGGCCGCCTGCTCACGGCGTGGTCGGTCGCCGGCGTTGCCGGTCCCTTCCTGATTGCTGCCATCCGACAGACGCAGATCGATGCCGGCGTGCCGAAAAACCTGGTCTATGACCGCACGCTCTACATCCTGGCCGGTCTGCTACTGGTGGGTTTTGTCCTGAATCTGCTGGTCCGTCCTGTTCATGCCAGGCACCGCATGACGGCCGAGGAGCTTGCGCGCGAACGCGCCCTCAAGCACGAGGACCGCCTCACCGGCGACGCCGAACATGCAGCGCGCGGCGGCTTTGGCCTCGGTGGCATCCTGGCCTGGGCTGCGGTCGGCATTCCCTTTCTCATCGGCGTTTACATCGCCCTGCAGAAGGCGGCCGTGCTGCTTTGATGAACTCACGGACGCGGGCGGCGCGGCGACGCTGACGCGGCGCTGGAGCTATCGCGGCGTTTGCAGCCCGGCGCCGCGAACTTCCAGCGCGATGCTGTCGAGAACTTGTCCATGGGCGTCGACCAGCGCGATGCGGTGACGGCCAGGCTGGGGAAACCAGGGCAGCCGGGCACCGCGTCCTAGGTCGCGGCCATCGAGCTGCCAGCGCGCATCGGCCACGACTGCGACGAGCTCGACGCGTTGATGTCGCGGCGGAATGTCGGGATCGAGCGCGAGGATGGTGCCATCCACTGGGGCCATGATGCGCTGGCGTCCTGAGGCGCCGGCCTCCGGCCCGCCGTCAGGTCGCAGGTCGGCACTGAGCGAGGGGGTGTGGGCCCTCGGGCCGAGCACAAAGCGGGGCTGGGCCGTGCCGGGCAGAAACCACTCGCGGCGCGGCGCTTCGCCGTTCGGGTCGAAGTGCACCTGGGCACGCAGCAAGCCCGGCGGCGGCAGGGATTGGCGGCTCGGCGAGGCTGCGTGGAGAGCCCGCATCACTTCCGCCCATATGGGCGCCGCGCCGCTGACTCCGCTGACGTCGTGCATGGGCGCCCCTGCGGCGTTGCCCACCCACACGCCGACGGTATAGCGCCGCGACCAACCCACCGCCCAGTTGTCACGCATGTCCTTGCTGGTGCCGGTTTTGACCGCCGTCCAGAACCGGGTGGCCAACAGACTGTCGGTGCCGAAGGTCGGCGCACGCGCATTGGGATCGGAGAGGATGTCGCCGATGATCCACGCCGCCCCCGGATCGAGCACGCTCCGGGGACGGCTCTGGCGTCCTGGCAGCAGCACGACGGGCGACACCCTGCCGCCATTGGCCAGTGCACGATAGGCGTTGGTGAGGTCGCGCAGCGACACTTCGGCCGCACCGAGCGCCAGGCTGTAGCCGTAGTAGTCACCGGGTTGGGCCAGGGACACGCCCAGCGCCTTGAGTTCGCGGGCAAAGGCCTCCGGCGTCACCATCACCAGGGTGCGTACCGCCGGGATATTGAGCGACGACGCCAGCGCCGTGCGCACGCTGACCCATCCTTTGAAGCGATGGTCGTAGTTCTGCGGCATGTAGAGCCCTGACGCTGTGGGAATTTGCGTGGGGGTGTCGTCGAGCAGCGATGCGGCGGTGAGCCGGTGCTCGGCGAGAGCCTGGGCATAAAGCAGCGGCTTGAGGGTGGAGCCGGGCTGGCGGCGGGCGGTCACGCCATCAACCTCCGTCGCCGTACTGAAGTCGCCCGAGGAACCGACCCAGGCGAGCACCTCGCCGCTGGCATTGTCGAGCACGAGCACGGCGCCGTCCTGCACATTGCGGCCGGACAGCTCGCCCAGGGCCTGCAGCAGCGCCGCCTGTGCCACGCGCTGGATGCGGGCGTCGAGCGTGGACTGAATCTGCGCGGGCGCGCGGCTGCCGGGCTGCACGGCCAGCGCCACCAGCCGACGCCCCAGATGCGGCGCGATGCCCTCGCTCGCCGGAAATGCGCGCCGCTGCAGCGCCGCTGCGGTTTCCGGCACCAGTCCTGCGCACGGATCGTGGCGAGCGTCGGACAACCGCTCCCGTGGCTGCATATCCTGCAGCACGCCGCAGGCCCGTTGCGCCACCTTGGCTGCGGAAGCGTTGGGGGCGCGCACCAGCGCCGCGGTGATCGCGGCCTCGCGTGCGTCCAGCCCCTGGGGGGCCTTGCCGAACAGGGTACGGGAGAGCGCGTCGATGCCCACGATGTCGCCGCGGAACGGCACCAGGTTGAGATAGGCCTCCAGAATCTCATCCTTGCGCCACTGCCGCTCCAACGCGGTCGCGGTCAAGGTCTGGCCTAGTTTCTGGCCCCAGTCTCGTCCGCCGCCGCGCACGCGCAAGTTGGCATCGAGCAGGCCTGCCAGTTGCATGGTGAGGGTCGAAGCCCCCCGCGTGCGGCCATGAAATAGATGCCCCCAGACCGCGGCCGACACGGCCTGCCAGTCAACCCCGCTGTGCTGATAGAAGCGGCGGTCTTCGCTCAGGACCAGCGCCGCACGCAGCGCGGGCGACACCTCGGTGAGCGCAACCCACTGGCCGCGCCGCACGGCGGGATCGGTACGCAGGCGCTGGACCACGACGCCGTGACGGTCGAGGATCAGGGTGTCCGAAGGCCGGAAGTCGCGCTGGACCTCGGCGAAGGACGGCACGGCGGCAGCGGCCGCTGGCTCCGCCAGAAACGGCAGCAGCGCCCAAGCCGCGAACAACGGTGCAAGCCGCAGCGCACGCGGCAGCGGCCGCCTTGCGCCGTTCAAGGCCGCGCCTCCACGCTGAAGCTCGCATGGGGCAACTCTCCGAACATCTCGGGCGCGTACATCGCCTCCACCCGTGTGGGCGGAAGGGCGAAGCGGCCCACGGTGTTCAGTCGCAGGGTGTATTGCAGCCTGAACTTACCCTTGGGCAGATAAGCGTAGTAGCTGCGGAACGCGCTGAAGCTGCGTTCTTCGTAGGCGTTCCAGGCACCGCCTGCAACCTGCCCGCCGCGGGTGGCGATTTCCGAATCGCGCCCCATGCCGCCTCCCAGGATGGACGCACCTCCCGGAATGGGGTCGGAGACGACCACCCAGCTCATGTCGCTGCTGGCGTTGATCTCCAGAGTGACGCGCAGCACATCGCCGCGCGTCCATTTGCCGGGCACGGCCTGCTCGACCGGGTCGATGGTCTTTTTGATGCCGTAGCCCGCATCGAACGCGGCTTTCAGTGGCACCGCCGCCCACGACTGGATCGTGACCCAGGGTTTGCCGCTGCCTTGCTGCTGTAGCTGAAGGGTTTGCGCCGCGCTTGAAGTCCACGAGAGAAACACCGTGTTGCGTGACCCGTTCTGCGCCGCGTTCGGCACGCCGATGCCGCCCGCCGCATGGATCGCGCCGCTGGCCGATGCGGCCGTCGGCCGTGCGACCTGCCTCCAATCCACCACGCCGGTCTCCTGGCCCAGACGGACGCGGGTGATGCCCGCCACCGGCTGCGACTCGAAGGTGCGGGCAAACTGCTGCAATGCCAGCGAACCCCACAGATTGGCCGTGGTGGTGGACCACGCGCCGCGCTGCTGCCGGGTGATGAAGCCGCTCGCCAGCCGCGGCAGCTCGTCGCGCCACGCCGGGTTGTGCATCACCAGCAGCATCAGCCGCGCGGTGTTCACATCGCCGCCGGTCATCAACCACCACCAGTCATCATCTCGCTCGGTGCTGAACACCAGCCGGGTGCCCTGCCAGCTCAGCCGTGCCTTGAGAATGCTCTCGGCCTGCGCCTGGCGCTGCGCGCGCTGCGGCACGTCGGGCATTCGCTGCAGGACGGACAGCCAGTCGATCACGGCGCTGGTCGGCCACTGATTGGGGGCGAGGGTGATGCTCTCCAGCATGCGCGGCTGCGCCTTGCCTGCTCGCGCCAGCGCCTCGATGGCGGCGAGTTTGCGCACCTCGAGATCGGCGCGCGGCGCCCAGAACTTGCGCTCGAGTCGGCCGGCCACGAAGGCGGCCAACCCGGCCTGCATCTGCGCCCTGAGGTGGTCTGGGATGGCGAAGGCAGGGTCGAGCTTGACCGCCTCGTCGGACGCCGCCAGCAGATAAGCGGTGAGCACATCGCTGCCGGTATTTCCATCGCCCTCGCGCACCGGGAAGTAGTTCGCCAGACCGTCGGCGTCGAGATAAC
The DNA here is from genome assembly GCF_002028405.1 of Thiomonas intermedia. Classification (NCBI taxonomy): domain Bacteria; kingdom Pseudomonadati; phylum Pseudomonadota; class Betaproteobacteria; order Burkholderiales; genus Thiomonas; species Thiomonas intermedia. The sequence goes on along the minus strand of NZ_CP020046.1, from coordinate 2,571,903 downwards.
TGGGCAGCGACGCCATGACCGCCTGCCAGCGCGCCGCATCCATCAGACCCAAGGCGACGCTGGACTTCTGCTCCAGACAGCCGTAGGGATAGCGGCGCAGCCAATCGCGTACGCCGTCGAGTCCGACCACCAGCGTGGGCTGCAAGGCCAGCTTGACCCCGCCGCGAGGTCGTCCGTGGGCAGTCTGCAGGCCATCGGGCGGCGGTGCCACTTGCAGGTTGAAGCTGCCGTCCAACTGCGTCAGCGTGGCCTGCTGCACGGACAGCGGCACCGCGGCAAGCACCTGCTGCTGCACCTTCAGGGCATCACGCGCGCCGTGCAGGGCGTCGCGGGCGTCGATCTGCCAGGCCAGCGTGTGTGCACCATCGGGCGTGTCGGACAGCGGCACGTCCACCGTCCAGGCCACGTCTCGCGCGGCCTCGGCCGGAATATCCACGGCCTGGGCTTGCAGCCGCAGACCCGCAACCTGCGGGGTGAGGGTCACCCGCATCGGCCGCTGGGTGGTGTTGCGCAGGGTGAAGGGCGCGGTGAAACGGTCGCCTTCGCGGATGAGCGGCGGCAGGCCCGAAAGGATCTGCAAGTCCTGCGTGCTGCGAAGGGTAACCTCGCCGGTGCCGAACTGGCTCAGGCCCCGCTCGGCCACCGCCACGATGCGAAACGTGGTGAGGCTGTCGTTGAGCGGCACGTCCACCACGGCCCTGCCCTGCGCGTCGAGCACGACATCGGGCTTCCACAGCAGCAGGGTATCGAACAGCTCTCGGGTTTCGGTCTTGCCGCCACCGCCTCCGGCGGGCACGGCCTTGAGCCCGTAGTGGCGACGGCCGATGATCTCGGACTGCGCCGTAGCGGTCGCCACACCCCAGTCGCGGCGACGGAGCATGGCCTGCAGCAAGTCCCAGCTCGGGTTGGGCATGAGTTCGAGCAAGGCTTGATCGACCCCCGCGAGCGCCACGTCGGCCCCGGCCGCCGGTTTGCCATCGGGCAGGGTCGCCGTGATGGTGACGCGCGCCTTGCCGCGCACCGGGTAGCTCGGCTTGTCGCTCTGCACCGTGACCTTGAGGGCATGTTCGGCGGTGCCGACGCGGATCTCCGCCATGCCGAAGCGGAAGGCCGGTTTGCTCAAGTCCACCAGGGCGGTGGGCGGGACGTCTTCCTTGCTGTCGCCCCAGAACATGCGCCACCACGTCACCGGCGTTTTGTAGCCCCAGGTGAACAAGCTGTACCAGGGCACGTCGTACAGGCGCCCGCGCAATGCCAGAACACTCACATAGACGTTCGGCCCCCATTCCGGCCGCACTTTCAGGCGCACGGTGGGATCGCGCCCGTCGAGCTGAATCACTTCGGTGTGCATCACGCCTTCACGCTCCACCGCCACCAGCGCGGTGGAGCGGCGGAAAGGCATGCGCACCTGGAACTGCGCCGTCTCACCGGGCTGGTAGGTTGTTTTCTCGGGCAGCACATCCATGCGGTCGTGGTTCTCCCCGCCAAACCACAACTCGCCCTGCCGCGTCACCCAGACGTTGGTGGCCGCTTGCGCATCGCGCCCCTTCGCGTCGGTGGCCGTGGCGATCAGCTCGATCTCGCCCGCTTGGTTCAGCGGCACATTGCAGCGCAGCAGCCCGTGCGCGTCACTCTTGCCACGGCACAGCGTGCCCAGGTCTTTCGTCGAGGTTTGGTTGTCGTACGCGTAGAAGCCGCCCACCATGCGCTTGCGGCTGGTGGTGGTGATGTGCGCCACTCCCTTGACAGCAAGCGCCACGTCCGCCTGCGGCCGGCCTTGCAGGTTCAGCGCCAGCGCCTCCAGCTTGACCTGCTTGCCCGCCGAGACCCAGCGCTCGGTCTTGATTCCCGCGACAACTGCGGCAGGCCAGACCGTCTGGGTGCTGCGCAGGGTCTGGATTTCGCCATTGGGGTCGGCATAGCTGGCTTCGAGCAGCAGCTCGCTGGCCTGGCTGGAGGCTGGGACCTGTTCGATCGTCACTCGTCCCAGCCCCTGGCGGTCTAGAGTGACGGCGAGCTTGTCGGCGACGAGGCGTTCGCTCATGTGCTGCGGCAGAGAAAAGTCGAATGCCTCATAGCCGTTGAACGCGAGATCCCTGCTGCGCAAAAGCGCCGATACCTGCACGGGCAACTGCGCTGCGGGACCGCCCGCGGTGTAGCTCACCTGCACCGAAACGGGCACATCCCCGGGACGGATCAACGGCTTGCTGTCCACCGGGACAACGCGGCCCGTGAACACCGGCAGGCGGAACTCTTCCACGCGGAAGCGGCCGCTTTCCAGCGTCTGGCCTGTATCGCCGCGCTGGAGTCCCACGCTGTACTCCCCAAGCTTGGCCGCCTCCGGCAGGGCGAACTGGCTGCTGGCGCTCTTACCGCCGGTGGGCGTGGGCCGCCATTGCAGCGGCTGTTTGAACGTCTGGCCGCTGCCCACATGGGTGATGGCCAGCGTGTCGGGGAAGGTCTTGGGCAGCACCAACCCTGCCAGGGTTTCAAGGCGCAGGATGTGTTTCATCGACACCGTCTCGCCGGCCCGCAGCAGGGTGCGGTCGAACACGGTGTGGGCGGCGGCGTCTGGCTTGGAGCCCTGGCTGGTGGGCACGTCGAAGCGCCAGGGCTCGAAGCCTTCATTCCAGCGGCTCCAGGCGAACGCCATGTCGGACACGCCATCGTCGCCCGTCGCGCGGGCCGAGACAAAGTAACCCAGCGATTCGCCCTCCTCGTCGTTGCAATAAGGAGCCTCGGGGTCGAGCCCATGCAGGCGCGCGATACCCTGCGCATCGGTGGTCGCCGTGGTGAGCAAGGTGCCTTCGCAGTTGGACACCTGCACTTTGGCGCCCGCTACGGGCCGCCCCTTGTCCAGCGTGGTCACCCAGGCCAGGGCATTCTCGCGGCCGATCTTGACGCTGACATTCAGATTGGTGACCAGCGCCGCCGTGCGCACCACCATCTCGCGATTCGCTCCGTAGCGCGGATCGAGCAGCGCCCGGCCCAGGGTTTTGGAGGCGATCTCGACCACATGGAAGCCGGGGCGCAGCGGAATGCCCACGATCTCGAACGGCCGCGACGCCGCGCCCTCGAGCGCAGGCAGCGCGATCTTGCGCAGGCCAGGCTTGCCGTCCAGCAGCGACACCATGCGGGTCTGCACCCGGTCGGGGTCGATCGCATCGCCATCGCTCTCATGCAACACCGGCGGCAACGGGCCGCTGACCGCCTTGCGCGCCTCCTCGCGTGAAACAAAGAAAGCGCTGAAGCGCTGCACACGTCGGAACCAGGCAAGGGTCTGCGCATCGGTCTGCGGCTGCAAGTCGGACACGGCATAGTCGCGCACCCCCTGCGCCAGTGGCACTTTGCGCAGGGTGACGGGCAGCAAGGCCGGCCCGCGATCCACGCCCTCGGCAAAACGCTCGACGATGCCGAACGGCGACGTGGCAAATTTGGCCAGCGGCGGCATGGCCCCGGTGGCTACCTTGAGCGGAAACTGATCGGCGTTGCACAGCGGCCGTCGATCGACGTCGACGAATTGCGGCGGCAAGACGATCTGCATCGCGACGCTTTCGGCAAAAGGCGGGGCGAAGGTGACGTTATCCACCTCGGCATCGGCTGAGGTCTCGCCTTCCCCGCCCAGCACGGGCGCCACGCTGCGGCCGCCAGCCTGAAGCCGGATGGCTTCGGCCAGCTTGCGCGACACCGGCGCGTTGAAACTCAGGACGAACGGTTTCAGCGGCACGCAACCCGCCTGAACGTTCTCACGCTCACAACTGAAGTTGGCGGCAAACGGCTCGCGCACGCGGTAATCAAACCGCCGCTCCACCTGGTTGGCCACGCCGCCGGGTGTGCGCACGCCTGCGCCGTACACCAGAGTGACGCGCCCCCCGGAAGGAAAGCGGCGGGCACAACGCAAGACGGCCACCTGCCGCGGATGCTGCGCCGCATCGTCGCTCAGCCCAACCGCCTCGAACACGGCCTCGCGTGCCGCACCCGTCACGGTCTCCACGGCAACCTGCTCGCCCAGACCCTCGATGTGGCAGTGCACATGATCGAGCAGACTCTGCAGAGTGGCATCGCCGCTGAGTCTCAGCGCGAAGGTCTGGGCCTCGTCGATGGTGGCGCCGTCGCCCGGCCAGATGCGCCGCACGAACGGCCCGCCGATGTTGAACGTCCAGCGACTGCGACCGCTGATCGACTCGCCCTCGGGGCTGAGGAACCCCGGGACGGCCTGCACCGTGCAGCGCGTGCCGGTGGGCAGATCATCCGCGAACTGAAACGCCCACTCCTTGGCGCTGATCCAGCGGCCACGGCCCTGAGCAGCCTGGGCGTCGTTGCAGCTCACGAGGAGCGGCGCAGCGGACTTGGCATCGCCGAAGTTCACCGCCGGGGCGTCAAACCTGGCCACTACCTGGCGGACCTGCGCCACCTCGCCTTGCGGGCTGAGGCTACTGACCTGCAGCGCGGCGGCTCCCTGGGCTGCACCCAGCAGCAGGCCGAGACCCAGCCAGCATCGACTCCACCGCAGCCTCAAACGCATGACTTGCCTCCGGCCTTCGCAAAGCCATTACTGTATGCGAATGTGGCGACAAAATGTAACCGGATAGACTCCTTACAAGCCGCTGAAAAGCCGAGGCAGCTCGGCCCGCTGCCAGAACTTCCAGCTTTGCGGGCGGCGGATCTGCAAGGTGCGCCAGCGTTGTTCGCCCGCGATTGTCAGGCGTGCTGCCCCCTCTTGCTCAAGCGCCTGCTGGAGAGCCGCTGCGAGTTGCGCATCGAGCTGGCGCAGGCCCTCGACGGGGTCACCGACCAGCCGGGCAGGGGCGTCGAGAATGTGCAGGCGGTCCAGGGCACCCGTGCGTGGCCGCAGGGCCAGGCCACGCAGCGCCGCTTCCAGCGCGGGGTCGCTCAAGACCTGGTCGGGTTCGGCAAGACGCATGGGGCTGCGCCAGTCGGGCGGAAGCGGCCCGCATCCGTGGATCCACAGGGTGTTGACATCCGGAAGGCCGCGTTGCTCGCGCGATTCGTTGACGTCGTGGTGCTGCCAGGTCATCTGCACTTCGGTGAGCAATTGCCGCCAGGGCCGGGCCGCCGGACCGCCGGGCATCCACGCCGCCACGCTTCGTCCTTGTGCCCGCGCCACGCCCGCCGTGACGACCTCGCGCAAGCTGGGGTGCGCGGCATACCAGCGCAGCGGCGTGACCCAGCGGAGCCGCCAGCCAGCGCTGGCAAACAACGGCTCGACCGCAGCGAACAGTTGTTGCGCTTCGTCTACCGTGAGGTCGAGCGCATTGGGGTCGGTGAGCGAAAGACTGTCGCGCCCCAGGCGCAGATGAGCCGGGGTGAGCAGACCGAGCGGCTGATCTTCGGCAAAGTCGTCCGGCACGCCATCGGCCAGCGCGGCCAGGCGTGCCCATGGTGCCTGCTCGGCGTCGGCGCCATCGAGTTGCAAGGCGTGCAGCAGCCAGCGTTCGGACGGCGTCAGCCAGGCAGCCTGGGCGTCGTCGCGCGGCGCTTCCTGCCCCAACACCACGGCCTGGCGACAAAGCGCGGCGGTCGCCGACAGGCCCGGCTCGATCAGCAGCCGACCGAAGGCCGGGGCAGACAGGGGCACATCGGCGAGCAGCAGGTGGAGCATCGGTTCAGGGCCTCACTCGTACCGCAGCGCCTGCGCCGGTTGCACCCGGGAGGCGCTCCAGCTGGGATAGAGCGTGGCCAGCAAGGACAGCACGAGCGAGGCCACGGTGATGGTGGCGATGTCGCCAAACCGCGGATCGCTGGGCATGGTGTGGATCAGGTACACGCTGCGCGGCAGAAACTGGGTATGCAGCACGGCTTCGAGGAAGGAGACGATGGGATCGAGGTTGAACGCGATCAGACAACCCAGCGCAACGCCAGCGAAGGTGCCGAGAAAACCCGTCACCGCGCCCTGCAGCAGGAAGATGGACATGATGGATGCAGGACTTGCGCCCTGCGTGCGCAGAATGGCGATATCCGCCAGCTTGTCCGTGACCGTCATGACCAGCGTGGACACCAGATTGAACGCCGCCACCGCCACGATCATCGTGAGGATGATGAACATCATGCGTTTCTCGATCACCACCGCCTCGAACCAGGTGCGGTTCTGCTCGGTCCAGGGCTGCGCCACGAGGTCTGCAGGCAGTACCCGCTGCAAGTCCTGGGCGATCTGCGGCGCGTCATTCATATTGCGCGTCTGTACCCGCAGCCCGGTAGGGCCACCCGTGCGGAACAGCGCGCTGGCATCCTGCAGATTCACCAGCGCCAGAGTGCTGTCGTACTCGTAGTGGCCGACATTGAAAATACCCACCACGCGCAGGGTGCGCAGGCGGGGAATCATGCCGGCCGGCGTGATCGAGCCGCTGGGAACCACCATGGTGACCTGGTCGCCCAGCGTGACCCCCAGGGCATTGGCCAGTTCATTGCCCAGCACCACCCCGAAGTCGCCCGGCTTGAGCGCAGCCAGACTGCCCGCGACCATGTGCTCGGGAATCTGCGACACCTGCGTCTCCTCGGCCGGTTCGACGCCCCAGACCAGCACGCCCTGCAGCTGGCTGCCCTGCGCCACCAAGGCCTGGCCCTGCACGAACGGCGCCACGCCGGTCACGGCCGCATTGCGCTTGACCTGCTGCGCCACACCGCGCCAGTCGGGCAGCGCCTGACCGTTGACGCTGAAGATCTGGATATGCGGAATGACATTCAGCATCCGGTCGCGCACCTCTTTTTGAAACCCGTTCATCACCGAGATGACCACGATCAGCGCGGCCACCCCGAGCGCGATGCCGCCCACGGAGACGGCGGAGATGAAGGAGATGAAGCCGTTGCGCCGACTGCGCCGCCCACTGCGGGTATAGCGCCAGCCGATGAGCAGTTCGTAAGGCCATGAGAAGGATGCAGACATGGGCAGCAGTGTAGGCGACGGCTGGTTGCAGTATGGCGTGTGTGCCATCGGCGGGAACGGCCCGAGGCCGAGGCACAATGAGGCCTTCTCGCGTTTTCCGACCGCACCCATGCTTCACGCCACCGCCCTGTCCGCCCTGCTCTGCTGGCTGGGCTGTGCCGTCCTCATCGTGCTGGGACGGCGCAGGCACTTCGGTCTGGACGAGACCCAGGGCATACAGAAGTGGCACAAGCACCCGACCCCTCGCACCGGCGGTTTTGCCATGGCGCTGGGCATGGCAGGCGGCATGATGTGGCTCATGCACCTCAACTATGTCAGTGCGCCTTACACCGCTCGTCTGGCCGTCGCCATCGCGCCGGTGTTGCTCGCCGGCATGGTGGAAGATCTGCGCCGCCATGTGCCGCCAGTCTGGCGGGCGCTGGCCACGGTTCTCGCCGCGGGCCTGTCGGTCGGGCTGCTTGGCGCCACCGTCACCCGACTGGGGCTTTGGCCGGTGGATGCATGGCTGCTGGCCTGGCCGGTGCTGGGCTGGCTCATCGCGCTCGTAGCCCTCAGTGCCCTGCCCCATGCGGTCAACATGATCGATGGCTACAACGGACTGGCCGGCATGGTGAGTTTCATGATCTTCGGAGCAATCGGCTACGTAGCATTCAAGGTCAGCGACGTCCTGGTGATGGCGCTGAGCCTCGCTGCCATCGGCGCACTGCTGGGCTTTCTGTTCTGGAACTGGCCGCGCGGCCAGATTTTCCTGGGGGATACCGGCGCGTATCTGCTCGGTTTCTGGATGGCGCTGCTCAGCGTGCTGCTGGTGGCCCGCAACCCGGCGGTCTCTGCCTGGTTTGCGCTGATGGTGCTGATGTACCCGGTGTGGGAGTTGCTCTATTCGCTATGGCGTCGCAAGTTCCGCCAACGCGCCGGCACCGCGCCTGACACGCTGCATCTACATCATCTGGTGTACTGGCGGCTGACGAGGTTGGTCGATCAGGACGATCACCCGGACCCCAGGCTGCGCCGCAATGCCGCAACCTCGCCCTACCTCTGGGCCGTCGCCGCTTTCAGCGTGGGCCCGGCCATGTTGTGGTGGGGACAAACCCATGTGCTCATGATCTGCTGCGTGGTGTTTATCACCCTCTACCTGCTGGCCTACCGTCTGCTGGTGCAGCGGCGGATCTAGGGCAGCTCATACCGCACGCCTCGCGGGTGCGGCCTCAGGGTTGCTCAGGCACTGGGCTGCCAATCGAACGACCAGGCGTTCTGCAACATCTTCTCGAGCCAGAAGGCGCCGATCACGGTCTTGACATCGGTGATCTGGCCACTGCGCACCCATGCAAGCGTATCGTGCGGGCTGGCCTCAAAGACGTCGAGCAGTTCGTTGTCGTCGAGCGCCTGAGCACCGGCCACCAGGCCGCGTGCGAACGCCAGGTGTATGGTTTCGTCGGAATAGGAAATCGCGTTGTTGATCGGGCCGATATAGGCCCACTCGCGTGCGCTGTAGCCGGTTTCCTCGCGAAGTTCACGCTGGGCACAGGCCAGCCAGCTTTCTCCGGCGTCGAGCTTGCCCGCGGGAAACTCGACCATCACCCGCTGCATCGGGGTGCGGAACTGCCGCTCCATCAACACATTGCCGTTGTCGAGTAAAGGGATGATCATCACCGCGCCGGAATGGCGGATGTATTCGCGGGTCACCTGCGCGCCGTTGGCCAGACGCACCAGATCACGGGAGATGTTGAGAAAGGTGCCGCGAAACACCATCTCGCTGTCGAGGGTGTGCTCACGCAGGGCGGCGGCCTGCGGCGCGCGTGCGGGATCGCCGCTCATGGGCGACTCGGCGCGGGGTGGCGCTTGACCATATAGCGCAGCACATAGCCCGGAAAGGCCAGCACCAGGAACATGGCCACGGAGACGGCGTAGAACTCCCAATGCTGCGGATAGTTCTGGCCGATTCGCGCCTCGAGCGCGCGACCGATGAATCCGACCACGAAGAACAGGATCAGCAATTCGAGCAGGCGCAGCCAGATCGATTTGGTCGCTTTCTTCAGCGGAAAAACCAGGAAGAACCGATTGGAGACAAACGGGAGATTCGCGGCGACGAACGCCAGGACGATGACCAGCCAGATGGCGGAATTCTGCATGATGAAACCTTTAGTGCAGGCTGTTGGCGATGGCCTGATAACACAAGGTCATCAGACCGCCAGGCACCAACCCGAGAAACAAGACAGCCAGTCCATTGAGCGACAGCAGAGCCCGCGCGCCGCCCACGCCGTTTGCACGCGTGGCCGACAGCGCCGTGGGCGCATCGAAGTACATCACCTTGACCATGCGGATGTAATAGTAGGCGCCAATGACCGAGAGAATGACCGAATACACCACCAGCCAGACGCGCCCGGTATTGAACAGAATGGTGAGCACTTCGAGCTTGGCATAGAAGCCCGCGAACGGCGGTATACCGGCCAGCGAGAAGAGAAGAAACGTCATGACACCCGCCATCCAGGGGTCGGTCTTGGCCAGACCGGCGAAATCGCGGATGTCCTCGGCTTCGAAACCTTCCCGTGAGAGAAGCAGAATCACGCCAAAAGTTCCCAGCGTCGTGAGCACATAGATCACCATGTAGAACAGTGCCCCGCTGTACGCGGTGGAGGCCGACAGGCCATTGCCGTTGAGCATGCCCGACAGCAGCGCCAACAGCACGAAACCGATCTGGGCAATCGTGGAATAGGCCAGCATGCGCTTGAGATTGGTCTGTGCGATGGCCGCCAGATTGCCCAGGCCGATGGACAGCACGGCCAGCACCACCAGCATGCCTTGCCAGTCCATCGCCAGCGGAAACATCCCTTCCACCAACAGGCGGATGGCCATGGCGAAAGCCGCCAGCTTGGGCGCCGCCCCCACCATGAGCACCACGGCGGTCGGCGCGCCCTGATATACATCGGGGATCCACATGTGGAAGGGCACGGCGCCCAGCTTGAACGCCAGTCCCGCCACGATGAACACCACGCCGAGCACGAGCACGGCGCGGTTGATCGGCTCGACGGCAATCATGCGGAAGATCGTGACCAGATCGAGCGACCCCGTTGCGCCATACAGCATCGACATGCCGTAGAGCAGAAAGCCCGAGGCGAGCGCGCCGAGAATGAAATACTTCATCGCGGCTTCCGTGGACACGGCGTGATCGCGACGCAGGGCCACCAGCGCATACAGCGCCAGCGACAGCAACTCCAGGCCCAGATAAATGGTCAGCAGGTTGTTGCCGGAAATCATGATGAACTGCCCCAGCAGCGACAGCAACACCAGACTGAAGAGTTCGCCGCCCCACATGCCGCGATCAAGGGCATAGCGCCTTGAATAGACCAGGGTCACCGCCGTGGCGATGACCGTGAACAGCTTGAGCAGCATCGCCATCGGATCGACGATGAGCGCGCGCGCCATGGCGAAATCCTGCATGCCCGAGGCGTAGTAAAGGCCGCAGAGCACGCCGAGACCGACCAAGCCCAGCAGGGTCAGCCAGTAGCTCACGCGGTGCTGCGCGTCTTTCACAAACAGGTCGACGAGCATGACCACGCAGGCCAGCACGAGGAGAAGAATTTCCGGATAAATGGCGATCCAGTTCATGGCTGTCGTAGTCACTGCAATTTGGAAGACGCCGCAAACTGCAGCAGATGTTGCACCGAGGCCTGCATCGGGTCGGTGAAGAATTTGGGATACACGCCCATCCAGAGCACCGCGCCGACCAGCACGGCCAACATGAAGAACTCGCGCGCGTTGATGTCTTTCAGCGCGGCAACGTGCTCGTTGGCGACGGGGCCGAAATACACCCGTTTGACCATCCACAGCGTGTAGCTCGCCGCCAGAATCAGCGTGGTCGCGGCAAGCAGACCGATCCAGAAGTTGAACTGCACCGCGGCAAGGATGACCATCCACTCACCCACGAAGCCGCTGGTACCGGGCAGGCCCGCATTGGCCATGCCGAACAGCACGGCCAGGGCCGCGAACTTGGGCATGGTGTTGGTCACGCCACCGTAATCGGCAATTTGTCGGGTGTGCATGCGGTCATACAACACGCCGATGGTCAGGAACATGGCCCCTGAGATGAAGCCGTGCGAAATCATCTGCACCAGCCCCCCCTGCACGCCAAGATCGGAGAACAGGAAAAAGCCCAGGGTGACGAAGCCCATGTGCGCGATGGAGGAATAGGCCACCAGCTTTTTCATGTCGGCCTGCACCAGGGCGACAAAGCCGATGTAGATCACGGCGATCAAGGAGAGCGTGATCATGACGGGTGCCAGCGCATGGCTCGCGTCGGGCAGCATCGGCAGGGAGAAGCGGATGAAGCCATAGGCGCCGAGCTTGAGCATGATGGCCGCCAGAATCACCGATCCGCCCGTGGGCGCTTCGACGTGGGCATCCGGCAACCAGGTGTGCACCGGCCACATCGGGATCTTCACCGCGAAGGCGAAGAAGAACGCGATGAAAATGAAAATCTGGGCCGTCATCGACAAGGGGACGTGGTACCAGTTGGCGATGTCGAAACTGCCGCCCGACTGCAGGTACAGGTAGATCAACGCCACCAGCATGAGCAGCGAACCGAGCAGGGTGTAGAGGAAGAACTTGAAGGCGGCGTAGACACGGCGCGGTCCGCCCCAGATGCCGATGATCAGGTACATCGGGATCAGCGTCGCTTCGAAGAACACATAGAACAGCAAGGCATCGGTTGCGGAAAACACCCCGATCATCAGCCCCGACAGGATGAGGAAGGCGCCCAGGTAAAGATTGACCCGATCCTTGATGACTTCCCAGGCGCTGATCACCACGATCACGGTCATCAGCGCGGTCAGCGGCACGAACCACAGCGAGACGCCGTCGATACCCAGGGCGTAGTTGATGTTGAAGGGTCGGATCCAGGGTACGGACTCGACGAACTGCATGCCCGCCTGCGCGCTGTCGAATCCGCTGATCAGCGGCAGCGTGACGAGAAAGGCGATGAGCGAACCGATCAGCGCCAGCCAACGCGCTGCGTTGGCGCGCTGCTCTCCTTGCACGAAGAGCAAGACGACACCGAAGGCGATGGGAATCCAGATGGACAGACTGAGCAGAGGAAGAGATTGCATTCTTGTATCGCGCTTCGCTGTTATCTGATGAACCAGCCGGACAACAGCTTGCCCGGAACAAAATAGCCCATGAACACCACCACGCCGGCAATCATCGCCAGGGCGTAGTAATAGATGTAGCCGGTCTGCAGAAGCCGCACCAGCCGCGCGCTCCAGCCGACCACGCGGGCCGTGCCGTTGACCAGCAGGCCATCGATCAGTCCGACGTCGCCGCCCTTCCACAGACCGGTTCCCAACAGGCGCGCGGCGGCAGACAGCACATGCTCGTTGAACCAGTCGAAGTAGTAGTTGTGATCGAGAAGGGTGTAGATGGGACCGAGAGCGCGCTGCACGGTACGCGGGAAATTCAGGTTCACCATATAGGCGTAGTACGCGGTGGCGAAGCCGGCGATCGCAAGCCACAGCGGCAGGGTGGTAAAGCCATGCAGCGTCATGGCCAAGGCCCCATGGAAATGCTCGGCCAGATCGGTCATGGCCGGGTGCGCGGCGGCGTTGACGTAGATCGCTCCCTGGAAGAAATGACCGAACAGCAGCGGCTGGATGAGGAAGTAACCCGCCACCGCCGAGGGAATGGCCAGCATGATCAGCGGAAACGTCACGACCCACGGCGACTCGTGCGGCTCGCCACCATGGTGGCCATGCGCGTCATGACCATGGCCGTGGTCATGATGCACCTCGCGGAAGCGCTCCTTGCCATGGAACACCAGGAAGTACAGGCGGAAGCTGTAAAGCGCGGTGACGAATACGCTGGCCACCACGGCGAAATAGGCAAACCCCGAGCCCGCAAGGTCGCTGGCATGCACCGCCTCGATGATGCTGTCCTTCGAGTAGAAACCAGCGAAGAACGGCGTGCCGGTCAGCGCGAGGGTGCCGATCAGGAAAGTGATCCAGGTGATCGGCATGTATTTGCGCAGCCCGCCCATGTGACGGATGTCCTGATCGTGGTGCATGCCCAGAATCACCGAACCGGCCCCGAGGAAGAGCAGCGCCTTGAAGAAGGCATGGGTCATCAGATGGAAGATCGCCACGGAATAGGCCGAAGCACCCAGCGCCACGGTCATGTAGCCGAGCTGCGACAAGGTGGAGTAGGCGATGACGCGCTTGATGTCGTTCTGGATGACGCCGAGAAATCCCATGAAGAGCGCCGTGATGGCGCCGATCACCAGAATGAAGGACAGCGCCGTGTTCGACAGCTCGAACAGCGGCGACATGCGCGCCACCATGAAAATGCCGGCGGTCACCATCGTGGCCGCGTGAATGAGGGCGGAAATCGGTGTCGGGCCTTCCATCGAATCGGGCAGCCAGACATGCAGTGGGAATTGCGCGCTCTTGCCCATCGCGCCAATGAACAAGGCAATGCAGGCCACCGTGATCAGCATCCAGTCGGTGCCCGGCAGGTGCAGCAGCGCCAGCTCCGGTCCCTTAGCGAAAATCTCCGTGTAGTTGAGGCTGCCCGTGTAGGCGGCCAGCAGACCGATGCCCAGGATGAAGCCGAAATCGCCCACGCGGTTGACGATGAAGGCCTTCATATTGGCGAACACCGCCGTGGGCTTGGTGAACCAGAAGCCGATCAGCAGATACGACACCAGACCCACGGCCTCCCAGCCGAAGAACAACTGCAGCATGTTGTTGCTCATCACGAGCATCAGCATGGAGAAGGTGAACAGCGAGATGTAGCTGAAGAAGCGCTGATAACCATCATCGTCGGCCATATAGCCGATGGTGTAGATGTGCACCATGAACGACACGAAGGTCACGACCGTCATCATCAGCGCGGACAGGCCGTCGATCATGAAGCCGATTTCCATAGGCAGCTTGCCCACCATCATCCAGTCGTAAATGGTGGCGTTGAAGCGGGCACCGTGGATCACGTCGTTCAGCACCACGAGCGACAGCACGAACGACAGACCGACCGAGAGCGTGGTCAGCCAGTGCGACGCCGAGCGCCCGATCGTGCGCCCGAACAGCCCGACGATGATGGAGGAAACCAGCGGTGCCAGTGCGATGACCAGCAGCAGGGTGGGGTTCAGCGTGGCTTGCATGGACTCAGCCCTTGAGTTGGTCGAGTTCTTCGACGTCGATGGTGTTGAGGTTGCGGAACAGCACGACCAGGATGGCCAGGCCAATGGCCGATTCCGCCGCGGCGACGGTCAGAATGAAGAACACGAACACCTGCCCGGAAAAATCCTGCAGGTAGTGGGAGAACGCGATGAAATTCAGATTCACCGCCAGCAGCATCAATTCGATCGCCATGAGGATGACGATGAGGTTGCGGCGATTGAGAAAAATACCCACCACCGAAATGGCGAACAGGATGGCGCCAAGCACCAGGTAATGCGCCAGGGTCAATGATCCGAGCATGGCTTACTCCTTGGGTTGGGCAGGCATGGAGACCAGGCGCACGCGGTCGGCGCGGCGGGCCTTGAGCTGTTCGGACACCGGCATGTTCCGCGCATCCTTGCGCTTGCGCAGGGTCAGCGCGATGGCGGCAATGATGGCCACCAGCAGGATGACCGCCGCGATCTCCACCGCGAACAGGTATTGCGAATACAGCACCACGCCCAGCGCACGGGTGTTGGACAGATGCGTGAGCGGATTGTCGGCAGACACCGCTGCGCCGACCTGGGCGGCGCGAGTCATGCCGCCGATCTGAAAGCCCTGCATCAGCACCGCCGCCATCTCCAGCACGATGAGCACGCCGACCAGCGCCGCCACCGGAAAGTAACGCCAGAAACCCTTGCGCAGGCTGTCGAGATTGATGTCGAGCATCATCACGACGAAGAGGAACAGCACCATGACCGCCCCCACATAGACCAGGACCAGCACGATGGCGAGGAACTCGGCTCGCAGCAGCAGCCAGATGGCGGACATCTGGAAAAACGCCAGCACCAGATAGAGCGCGGAGTGCACCGGGTTACGCGCCGTGATCACCCGCAGCGCTGCAAACAGCAGCACGGCGGAGAACACGTAGAACAGGAGGGTTTGAACGTCCATGGTCACAGCAGAGGCTTTGCCGCGGCGAAAACCGCAGGCATTGAAACGGTGGGGAAGTCCGCCAGCGGCCCGCCTTCAACAGCGGCGGGCCTGCGGCGATCAGCGGTATGGGGCGTCGGCCTCCTTGGTGGCGGCGATGTCTTTCTCGTAGCGGTCACCCACGGCCAGCAGCATCTCCTTGGTGAAGTAGAGATCACCGCGCTTCTCGCCGTGGTATTCGAAAATGGGCGTCTCGACGATCGAGTCCACCGGGCAACTCTCTTCGCACAGGCCGCAGAAAATGCACTTGGTCAGATCGATGTCGTAGCGGCTGGTACGGCGCGTGCCATCGTCGCGCTGTTCCGACTCGATGGTGATGGCCAGCGCCGGACAGACGGCCTCGCAGAGTTTGCAGGCAATGCAACGCTCCTCTCCGTTGGGGTAGCGGCGAAGCGCATGCAGACCGCGAAATCGCGGCGACAACGGCGTCTTTTCTTCCGGATACTGCACGGTGATCTTGCTCTTGAAGGCGTACTTGCCCGTCAGCGCCAGACCCTTGAAGAGTTCGACCAGGAAAAAACTGTTGAAGGTGTCACGCAAAGCGGCCATGGGTCTGCCTCACTTCCAGATAGTCCAGGGGGTTTGCATCCAGGCGGCCACAACGACAAGCCAGATGAGGGTGACGGGAATGAAGATCTTCCAGCCCAGGCGCATGATCTGGTCGTAGCGATAGCGCGGGAATGTGGCCCGCAGCCAGAGGAACATGCTGACCACGACAAAGGTCTTGATGCCCAGCCAGATCCACCCCGGAATGAAACCCAGGAAGGCCACCGGCGCATCCCAACCGCCCAGGAACATCACCGTGGTGAGGATGGAGATCAGGATCATGTTGGCGTATTCGGCCAGGAAGAACATGGCAAACGCCATGCCCGAATACTCGACCATGTGGCCGGCGACGATTTCCGATTCGCCTTCCACCACATCGAACGGCGCACGATTGGTCTCGGCCACCCCGGCGATGAAATACACCACAAAGATGGGCAGCAGCGGCAGCCAGTTCCAGGAGAGGAAGTTCAGCCCCATGGACGCAAACGTGCCATGGGTCTGCCCCATCACGATTTCGGTCATGTTCAGACTGCCGGACACCATGAGCACGATGACCATGGCGAAACCCATCGCGATCTCGTAGCTCACCATCTGGGCCGAGGCGCGCATGGCGCCCAGGAAGGCGTACTTGGAGTTGGAAGCCCAGCCGGCGATGATCACGCCGTAGACCTCGAGCGAAGTCAGCGCCAGAAGCAGAAGCAGCCCGGCGTTCACATTGGCCAGGGCGACGTCAGGGCCGAACGGGATGACCGCCCAGGCCGCCAAGGCAGGCATGATGGTCATGACCGGCCCCAGCAGGAACAGCCGCTTGTTCGAGCGGAACGGAATGACGATTTCCTTGAGCAGAAGCTTGAGGCCATCGGCCACCGGCTGCAGCAAGCCGAAGGGCCCCACGCGGTTGGGGCCGATGCGGATCTGAATCCAGCCGATCAGCTTGCGCTCCCAGAGCGTGAGATACGCCACGGCCCCCATCAGCGGCGCGACGATGACGACGATCTTGATCAGATTCCAGACGATCGGCCAGACCATCGGCCCGAGCAGGGAAAGTCCGCCTTGGTTGAAGGATTCGAGCATAGTCAGCAGAATGCGTAGGACCGCGCCAGGCGCGCTTCATCCCCCATGGGAGAGGGAAAACTTGGCGAACTTTGTGAAAACCTCGGATGTTTCATCTCAGACCTTTTCGAGGCTTGCGTTGGCGTCGGCAGGAACGGCAGTCGTCGAACCCACTCGCTCGACCTGTACCGCGCCGAACATCGCGCCCAGCGCGGCGGCCTCGGCCCAGGCGGCAGGAATGCTCAACACGGTAGGTGCCAGCGCAGCATCGCGGCGGGCCGGCAACACCACGGCATTCGCTCCCGACTTCACGCGCACCGAATCACCGTTGTGCAAGCCCAGTTGCTCCCAGAGCGCGGCGGACACACCCACCATGCGCGCGTTGCGCGCATCGCGCGTGCGCTGCAAACTGGGGGCGCGACGCACGATCGCGTCGCTCGAATAGAGGGGTACCGGTGCAAAACGCTCGACGGCAGGAGCGGCGCGGCTCGGCCATTGCGCCGGCAGCGCAAGCGGGCTGGACGCCGACAGGCGCGCCCCGATCTGATCGGCGCCGCCCAGGGCGGCAAACGCCTCGGTGCGAATCTCGGCCGTGCTCTGGTAATCGAAGCCTTGCAGTTCGAACAGATTGCCCAGAACACGCAACACCTTCCAGCCCGGACGGGTTTCGCCCAAAGGCTGCGCGACCGGATTGAAACTCTGCAAGCGGCCTTCGGCGCTCACCAGACTGCCCGCCGTTTCGGTGTAGGGCGCAATCGGCAACATGACATGAGCGTAGCCCTCGGCCGCATTCACGAAAGGGCTGAACGACACGATGAACTCGGCCTGCTTCAACGCCCGGACCAGGACCTCGGGGTTCGCGCAGTCTTCTTCGGGCTCCACCCCGAAGAGCATCATGGCACGCGACGGTTGCGCCGCGATCTGCGCCACATCACGGCCTTGTGCCAAGGGTGAAACCCCCAACAAGGCCGCCCCGACCGTGTTGGCTGCCTCCGTCAAGTCGCCGCAGACACCGCCGACTTCGTGGGCGATCCATTGGGCCAGGGCTCGCAATGCGGCGCCCTGGTCGTGTTGCACGGCGGCATCGCCCAGGAACACGGCCTTGCGCTCGGCGCCAAGCAGGCTTCGCGCGATGGCCTGGGCTTGTTCGCTTGGCGACCCGGCGAACTCGATCGCAGCGGGTGGCGTGATGCCCTTGGCCTGGGCCACGGCGCTGGCCACACCAGCCAGTTCGGCGACCCATTGGCTCGGCGCCGCAGCAATGCGTGTGTGCATGGGCATGAGCCAGTCATCATCGGCCGCGTGCAGCGTGGAAATCTGCGCACCCGCCTTGGCGCCGTGGCGCACCCGTGCCGACAGCAGCGGCTGCTCCTTGCGCAAGGTACTGCCGATGAAGAGCGCTGCCTGCAGCTGCCCGATCTCGGCGATCGGCATGCCAAGCCACGGCACACCGGCACCCTGGGCGTCAGCCGAAAAATCGCTCTGGCGCAAGCGGGTGTCCAGGCCTTTGCTGCCCAGCCCGGTGAGCAGTTTTTTCAGGAGATACAGTTCTTCGACCGTGCTGGTCGGCGCGGCAAGTGCGGCCAGGGCATCACCGCCGTGCTGGGCCAGCACCCGGCGCAGACCCTGCACCGTGAATTCAAGCGCCGTTGGCCAATCGACCGACTTCCACTGCCCGTTCTCGCGGATTTGCGGCGAGGTGAGACGCTCGACGCTGTTGAGCCCTTCGTAGGCAAAACGGTCGCGGTCGGACAGCCAGCATTCGTTGACGGCTTCGTTCTCCTGCGGCAGCACGCGCATGACGCGGTCGCCCTTGACCTGCACGATCAGGTTGGCGCCAACGCTGTCATGCGGGCTGATGGAGGCGCGGCGGGACAGCTCCCACGTGCGGGCGCTGTAGCGGAAGGGCTTGCTCGTCAGCGCACCGACGGGGCAAAGATCGATCATGTTGCCGGAGAGTTCCGAGTCGACCGTACTGCCGACGAAGGCCATGATCTCGGAATGTTCGCCGCGATGGGCCATGCCGAGTTCCATGATGCCCGCAACTTCCTGGCCGAAGCGCACACAACGGGTGCACTGGATGCAGCGGCTCATCTCTTCCATGGCGATGAGCGGGCCGACATCCTTGTGGAAGATGACGCGCTTTTCCTCGGCATATCGCGAGGCGGAGCCGCCATAGCCCACGGCGAGATCCTGCAACTGGCATTCGCCGCCCTGATCGCAGATGGGGCAGTCCAGCGGGTGGTTGATGAGCAGAAACTCCATCACCCCTTTCTGGGCCTGAAGGGCTCTGTCGGAATGCGTGCGCACGATCATGCCCTGAGACACCGGCGTGGCACAGGCCGGCAGAGGCTTGGGCGCCTTCTCCACGTCGACCAGGCACATGCGGCAGTTCGCCGCGATGGTCAGCTTGTGGTGGTAGCAAAAATGCGGCACATAGATGCCGAGCCGGGTGGCCGCGTCCATGACCATGGCGCCATCGGGCACCTGGATTTTTTGACCGTCGATTTCGAGTTCAACCATGATGAAAGCGTCCTGAAGGCGTCCGGTGCGGCGGATCAGACAGAGGCCGGCACGAGGCAGGTCTTGTGCGTGATGTGGTGTTCGAACTCATGGCGAAAATGCTTGACGAACGACTTGACCGGCATGGCCGCGGCGTCCCCCAGGGCACAGATGGTGCGACCGGCAATGTTGTCGGATACCGAGTTCAGCAGATCCAGATCTTCCATCCGGCCCTGGCCGTTTTCGATGCGATGGACCATGCGGTACAGCCATCCAGTGCCCTCGCGGCAGGGCGTGCACTGCCCGCACGATTCATGCTGATAGAAGTAGGACAGACGCATCAGCGACTTGACCATGCAGCGCGTGTCGTTCAGCACGATCACGGCCCCCGATCCCAGCATGGAGCCGGCCTTGGCGATGGAGTCGTAGTCCATGGTGCAGTCCATCATGATGTCGGCTGGCAACACCGGCGCGGACGACCCTCCGGGAATCACGGCCTTGAGCGAGCGTCCCTCGCGCATGCCACCGGCGAGTTCGAGCAGGGCGGAGAACGGTGTGCCCATGGGCACTTCATAGTTGCCTGGCAGCGCCACATCGCCCGAAACCGAGTAGATCTTGGTGCCCCCGTTATTGGGCTTGCCTACTTCGAGGTAGGCCTGGCCGCCGTTGCGGATGATCCAGGGCACTGCTGCAAAGGTCTCGGTATTGTTGATCGTCGTGGGCTTGCCATACAGCCCGAAGCTGGCCGGGAAAGGTGGCTTGAAGCGCGGTTGGCCCTTCTTGCCTTCGAGCGATTCGAGCAGCGCGGTTTCTTCGCCGCAGATATAGGCGCCAAAGCCGTGCGAGGCGTGCAGCTGGAAGCTGAAGCTGCTGCCGCAAATATGGTCGCCCAGATACCCGGCATCGCGCGCCTGCCGCAGCGCTTCTTCGAAACGGTCGTAATCCTCGAAAATCTCGCCGTGGATGTAGTTGTAGCCCACGGAGATGCCCATGGCGAAGGCGGCAATGGCCATGCCTTCAATCACGGCGTGCGGGTTGAAGCGCAGGATGTCTCGATCCTTGAACGTGCCCGGCTCGCCCTCGTCGGAATTGCAGACCAGATACTTCTGCCCCGGGAACTGCCGCGGCATGAAACTCCACTTCAGCCCGGTGGGAAACCCCGCCCCGCCGCGCCCGCGCAGCGCCGAAGCCTTCACCTCGGCGATGACCTGCTCGGGCGTCCATCCTTCGGTCAGGATTTTGCGCAGGGCCTGGTAACCATCGCGCTGCAGATAGCCCTCCAGCGCCCAGTTGTCGCCGTTCAGCCCGGCGAGAATTTGCGGCTGCAGATGGCGGCCGTGGAAGCAGGTCTCCAGACCCGTGCTTTGTCCGAAGGGGCGATTCATTGGGTGCCTCCCTTGGCCGCCTCGGCGCGCAACTCGTCCACCAGGGCGTCCAGACGCTCGGCGCGCATGAAGCTGCACAGGCGGCGATCATTGACCAGCAGCGCAGGAGCGTCACCACAGGCTCCCAGACATTCCGACTCCTGCAGGGTGAACACGCCGTCCGGCGTGGTCTCGCCCAGCGCGACGCCCAGTTTCTCGCTCAGGTACTGCGCCGCGGTGCCGCCGCCACTCAGGGCGCAGGGCAGATTGGTGCAGACATTGAGCTTGAAACGTCCGACCGGGCGGGTGTTGAACATGTTGTAGAAGGTCACCACCTCGTGCACCGCGATCGGCGGCATACCCAGGTGGTCTGCGACGGCTTGTTGCGCCTCGGGCGACACCCAGCCCTGCTCCTGCTGAACGATGGACAGCGCCGCGATGACGGCAGACTGCTTCTGCTCGGGCGGGTATTTGGCGACCTCCTGGTCGATACGCTGACGCGCGGATTCGGACAGCATCATGCTTTGCATTTCACGAGTGACAGGCGAGCGATCCATCAGCGGTCGATCTCCCCGAAAACGATGTCGAGCGTGCCAATGATGGCCACGACGTCGGCAATCATGTGGCCGCGAGACATTTCGTCAAGCGCGGCCAGGTGGGCGAAGCCGGGTGCGCGGATCTTCAGGCGATAGGGCTTGTTGGCCCCGTCGGACACCAGATAGATGCCGAACTCGCCCTTGGGATGCTCGACGGCGGCATAAGCCTGACCTTCGGGCACGCGCATGCCTTCGCTGAACAGCTTGAAATGATGGATCAGCGCTTCCATGCTGGTCTTCATCTCCTCGCGGCCCGGCGCGGCAACCTTGTGGTTGTCGGTGATCACAGGCCCCGGGTTGGATCGCAGCCAGTCCACGCACTGTTTGATGATGCGGTTGGACTGACGCATTTCTTCCATGCGTACCAGATAGCGGTCGTAGCAGTCGCCGTTCTTGCCAACCGGAATATCGAAGTCGAGGCGGTCGTAGACGTCATACGGCTGGGTCTTGCGCAGATCCCACACCACGCCGGAACCGCGCAACATTGGCCCGGTCATGCCCAGATTCAGCGCGCGCTCGGGCGTGACCACGCCGATGCCCACCGTGCGCTGCTTCCAGATCCGGTTGTCGGTCAGCAGCGTTTCGTATTCATCGACATAGGCTGGGAACCGCTTCGTGAAATCGTCGATGAAGTCCAGCAGCGAGCCCTGGCGCCCTGCATTGCGGGCTTCGACCGCGCGGGCATTGCGAATCTTGGATTCGCCGTACTGCGCCATGCTCTCGGGCAGATCGCGGTACACACCGCCGGGCCGGAAGTACGCAGCGTGCATGCGCGCGCCCGAAACCGCTTCGTACATATCGAAGAGATCTTCGCGTTCGCGGAAGGCGTAAAGGAAGATGGTCATCGCGCCGCAATCCAGACCGTGCGCGCCCAGCCACATGAGGTGGTTGAGCAGACGCGTGATCTCCGCAAACATCACACGGATGTACTGCGCACGAACCGGCACGTCGACGCCCAGCAGCTTCTCGATGGCCAGGCAATAGGCATGCTCGTTGCACATCATCGACACGTAGTCGAGACGGTCCATGTAGGGCAATGCCTGGATATAGGTCTTGTGCTCGGCCAGCTTTTCGGTGGCGCGGTGCAGCAGCCCGATGTGCGGATCGGCACGCTGCACCACCTCGCCGTCGAGTTCGAGCACCAGGCGCAGCACGCCGTGGGCCGCAGGATGCTGCGGGCCGAAGTTGAGGGTGTAGTTCTTGATGTCGGCCATCTCAATGCCCCTGGCCGCTGCGCGCGGCAGCCGCGTCGAAACGCCCCAGGCCACCATATCCCGACTCGCGAATGATGCGAGGTGTGATCTCGCGTGGCTCGATGGTGACGGGCTGATAGATCACGCGCTTGCTGTCGGGGTCGTAACGCATTTCGACCGTACCCGAGAGCGGAAAATCCTTGCGGAAGGGGTGTCCGATGAAGCCATAGTCCGTCAGGATGCGGCGCAAATCAGGGTGGCCCTCGAAGATGATGCCGTACAGATCGAAGGCCTCGCGCTCGAACCAGTTGGCCGCATTCCAAAGATCGTTGATGGAATCCACCACCGGCAGGTCGTCATCGGCGCAGCGCACGCGCAGACGCAGGCGCCAGTTGTGGCGCAGCGACAGCAAGTGCACGACCACCATGAACCGCCCCGACTCATCACGCACCGCATTGCCATACTGCGCGTAATCAACGCCACACAGATCGATCAACTGCTCGAAATGCAGCTCGGCTGCATCGCGCAGCGCAAGACACACGTCACGGTAATGGGTCGGCGCGACATCCAGGGTCAGTTCGCCTACGCTGGCCTGCAAGGCCACGATGCGCTCCCCCAGAGTGGCACGCAATGCGCTGTCGAGTTGTTCGAGCTTGCTGGTCATGGCGTCGATAGTGCGAAGTTGGTGAAGGCCGATCAGCGCGCGATCGTTTCGGTTCTGCGGATCTTGTTCTGCAACTGGATCAGCCCGTAGAGCAGCGCCTCGGCGGTCGGCGGGCAGCCCGGCACGTAGACGTCCACCGGCACGATGCGATCGCAGCCGCGCACCACCGAATAGGAATAGTGGTAATAGCCGCCCCCGTTGGCGCACGACCCCATGGAGAGCACCCAGCGGGGCTCGGCCATCTGGTCGTAGACCTTGCGCAAGGCCGGCGCCATTTTGTTGCAGAGCGTACCGGCCACGATCATCAGATCGGACTGGCGCGGACTCGGGCGAAACACGATGCCGAATCGATCGAGGTCATAACGAGCCGCCCCGGCGTGCATCATCTCCACCGCGCAACAGGCCAGACCAAAGGTCATGGGCCAGAGCGAACCCGTGCGCGTCCAGTTAATTAGCTTGTCCGCGGACGTCGTGATGAAGCCCTCTTGCAATACGCCTTCAATACTCATGATGCATCCCTCCTCATCGATTCAGATCAGCGCTGCAGGGCAAACCCGGCGCACGAGTTCATGCCGCAAGGGCTCATTCCCAATCGAGGGCCCCCTTTTTCCACTCGTAGATGAAGCCGATCGTGAGGATGGCGAGGAAAATCATCATCGCCCAGAAGCCAATCTGGCCAATGTCCTTCAGGGCCACGGCCCACGGAAACAGGAAGGCGATTTCGAGGTCGAAAAGAATGAACAGGATGGCCACAAGGTAGTAGCGCACATCGAATTTCATCCGGGCGTCTTCGAAGGCCTCGAAGCCGCATTCATAGGGGGAGTTTTTCTCGGCGTCAGGGCGACGCGGAGCCATCAGATAACCGAGCAGTTGGGGCGCCACACCAACACCAACGCCCACCAGGATGAACAACAACACCGGCAGATACTGCTCAAGGTTCATCGCACTCCATCTCCTGTTGTTGTCTGGGTCGGGCTGGAGCCCTGCCCTTCGATCTTTTGGTGCCGACGGCGAGACTCGAACTCGCACAGCTTTCGCCACTACCCCCTCAAGATAGCGTGTCTACCAATTCCACCACGTCGGCTCAAAAACCGGATACCGCCCGAACACACAACCGCTTGACCTACGCGGCGAAGGCAGCCCAGCGCAACAAACTTCATCAAAAACAGGCCGCAGCGATCTGGAGGATCTTCGCCGGGGTGCAGAGCCATCAGGAGTTACCCATTCCGGACACACACCTACACTTGTTCGCCACGCGGTTCAAAAGCCACAAAAGCCCTCAGGCAGACTCCCCTTAGGCGGACTCAAGAACACGGTGTTTTTATTGTTTGTTACTGGATTCGCAAAACAAGAGAATCTTACATGCTTCCAAGGCCACGAAGCAACACGTGACCGTCGGATTTTGCTCTAACGCAATGCTCAACCCTAGAACAGATTGACAAGTCGCAGAGCCTGTGTTTGCTGCAATGCACCATCACGGGTTTCCGAGGGCGCATTTCGCGCGAATTTAAGGTTTCGCAGGCACTGCCGAAGCCGCACTTGTGGCGGGCGCCGCTGCCTGAGAAGCCTTGGTGGACGCGCCGGGCACGCCAGGAATTTCACTGATTGGCCCCGCCGGTTTGGCGGGCGCTGCAACAGAAGCCACGGGCGCGGGCGCGGCCAGCTTTTCCATCAGCCCACCCTCACCCGAATTGGCGCGATTGCCGAAGTAGGCCATCATCAGCGTAGCGACGAAAAACAGCGTCGCGGCAACTGCGGTGCTGCGACTCAGGAAGTTGGCCGACCCGGTTGCTCCGAACAGGCTGCCGGATGCGCCGGAGCCAAAGGACGCGCCCATGTCGGCCCCTTTGCCATGCTGCATCAAGACCAGAACGATCATTACCAGTGCAGACAGAATTTGCACCACCAGAGTCAATGTCATCAGAATTTGCATTTGTGCACTCATTCGCGCCAGGGCGCCTTACAACGTTACTTCCCAAGAGCAGGACCAAGCCTGCGAATCCATCAGGCGGCTTCAGCGCGCCGCGGCGATGATCGCCAGAAAATCGGCCGCCTTGAGCGACGCGCCGCCAATGAGCCCGCCGTCAATGTCGTCCTGAGCGAACAGCACCTGCGCATTGTCCGGCTTCACACTGCCGCCGTACAGAATTCGCACAGCGCCAGAGGCCTCACCCAGGGTCGTCAGGTGGGCACGCAGCACCGCGTGAACGGCCTGGGCCTGCTCCGGCGTCGCCGTGCGGCCCGTGCCGATGGCCCAAACGGGTTCGTAAGCGAGAACCATGCGGGAGGTCTGCTCGCCAAGCCGCTCCGTGACGGCCAGCAACTGGCGCAGCACGACCGCATTGGTCTGCCCAGACTCACGCTCGTCCAGTGTTTCGCCGACACAGACGATCGGCGTCATGCCGGCCTCAAGCACGCGCATTGCCTTCTCCGCAACGCACTCGTCCGACTCATGATGATCGGCTCGACGCTCGGAATGACCGACGATGACATAGCGGCAACCAAATTCCTGCAGCATCCCCACGGCGACTTCTCCGGTGTGGGCGCCGCTCAGGTGCACTGAGCAATCCTGCGCCCCAACGGCAACCTTGCCGCCTTGCAGTTGTTGCTGCGCCTGGGCCAGGTAGGGATAGGGCACGCAGACGGCCACGTCGCATCGCGCTTCCGCGGCTCCAGCAAGAACCTCGGCCAGCAGCGCGGCATTGCCTGCCAGGCTGCCATGCATTTTCCAGTTTCCGGCAACGAATTGCTGACGCATGTTCTGCTCCTGTTTGATGTCGTGATAGGGCGCGTGGCTCAGGACCAGCGCAGCACAAGTTTGCCAATGTGCTGTCCCTGCTCCATGCGCTGGTGTGCCAGCACGATGTCCTCGGCCAGCAGCACGGCATCGAGCACTGGCCGCACGCGGCCTTGTTCGATCCAGGGCCACACGGTCTGGCGCAGGGCCTGCGCAAGGGCCGCCTTGAAAGCCACGCTGCGCGCGCGCAGGGTCGAGCCGGTCAGCGTCTGGCGTTTTCGCATGAGAAGACCCGCATCGATCTCAGCCTGCACTCCGCCCTGAACCGCGATGACCACCAGCC
Organism: Thiomonas intermedia; assembly: GCF_002028405.1. Classification (NCBI taxonomy): domain Bacteria; kingdom Pseudomonadati; phylum Pseudomonadota; class Betaproteobacteria; order Burkholderiales; genus Thiomonas; species Thiomonas intermedia. The sequence continues at coordinate 2,545,863 of NZ_CP020046.1, read as the reverse complement.
GCCCCTCTTCCGCGAGACACTGTTGTTCGCGGGCCAAATAGCTTCCGGCAACCATGTCCAGAATGACGTCGGCGCCACGCTGTGAGGTATGGGCCTGGACGACCTCGACGAAATCCTGCGTCCGATAGGGAATGGCGAGCTCGGCACCGAGTTTGACGCACGCCGCGCACTTCTCCTCCGAACCCGCCGTGGCGATGACCCGCGCGCCGCTGGCCATCGCGAGCTGAATGGCCATGGTGCCGATTCCGCTGCTGCCCCCCTGCACAAGCAAGGTCTCTCCTGGCTGCAGCCGACCACGCTCGAACACGTTGTGCCAGACCGTGAACACCGTCTCGGGCAGAGCAGCCCCTTCTTCGGGGCTCAGCCCTTTGGGCAGGGGCAGACATTGCCCCACGGGCGCGACACAGTACTCGGCATAACCCCCGCCCGCCACCAACGCGCAGACCTCATCGCCAATACGCCAATCCGTGCCCGAGAGATCGCCGGAAACAATCTTGCCGCAGACCTCCAGACCGGGAATGTCGGAAGCGCCTTTCGGCGGCGGATACAGACCCTTGCGCTGAAGCACATCGGGCCGATTGACGCCAAAGGCTACGACGCGCAGCACGACCTCCCCCGCCCCTGCCTGCGGCATGGGCCGCTCGCAGAGGTGAAGGACATCGGGCCCGCCGGGCTGGGTGATCTCGATGGCGCGCATGCAACCCGCTTGAATCAGACGCCCGGCTCAGAGTCTGCAGCCGCCATGACGGGAGCCGCAGGCGGCATCGTCGTCTCAACGGCCGGCTCTTCGCCCAGCAGCGCCTTGATCGACAGACGGAAACGACCCTTGTCATCCGTTTCGATGACCTTGACCCGCACCTTCTGCCCCTCTTGCAGGTAATCGCTGACCTTGTTGATGCGCTCATTGGCGATCTGCGAAATATGCAGCAGACCGTCCTTGCCCGGAAGCACGTTCACCAGAGCGCCGAAATCGAGGATTTTGACCACGGCGCCGTCGTACACCTGGCCCACTTCCACTTCGGCGGTGAGATCCTTGATGCGCTGCTTGGCGATCTCGGCCTTGGCGGCGTCGGTCGAGGCGATGGTGATGGTGCCGTCTTCGCCGATGTCGATCTGGGTACCCGTCTCTTCGGTGAGGGCGCGAATGGTCGCACCGCCCTTGCCGATCACGTCGCGGATGCGCTCGGGATTGATTTTCAGGGTGTAGAGTCGCGGCGCGAACTGGGACACTTCCTCGCGTGCACCGCCCACTTCCTGCTGCATGACGCCCAGAATGTGCATGCGCGCCTCGCGGGCCTGCGCCAGCGCCACCTGCATGATCTCGCGGGTGATGCCCTGAATCTTGATGTCCATCTGCAGCGCGGTCACCCCGGTAGCCGAACCCGCCACCTTGAAGTCCATGTCGCCGAGGTGATCTTCGTCACCCAGGATGTCGGTCAGCACGGCAAAACGGTTGCCTTCCTTGATCAGCCCCATGGCGATACCGGCCACATGCGCCTTCAGCGGCACGCCGGCGTCGAGCAGCGCCAGGCAGCCGCCGCAGACCGACGCCATGGACGACGAACCATTGGACTCGGTCACTTCCGACACCACGCGCATGGTGTAGGCGAAATCTTCCTTCTTCGGCAGCACGGCCAGCAGCGCGCGCTTGGCCAGACGGCCATGGCCGATCTCACGACGCTTGGGGCTGCCCACGCGGCCGGTCTCGCCCGTCGCGAACGGCGGCATGTTGTAGTGCAGCAGGAAGCGATCGCGGTATTCGCCGGTGAGCGCGTCGATGATCTGCGCATCCTGGTCGGTGCCCAGCGTGGCCACGGCCAGCGCCTGCGTTTCGCCGCGGGTGAACAGCGCGCTGCCGTGCGTGCGTGGCAGCACCGAGGTACGAATGTTCAGGGGACGCACCGTCCGCGTGTCGCGACCGTCGATGCGCGGCTCGCCCGCGAGAATCTGGTCGCGCACGATACGGGCTTCCATGTCAAACAGAATGCCGTCCACCTTCGGGCCGTCCGCCCCGACGCCCGCCTCAGCCAGCCCGGCATGCACCTTGGCCGACGCCTCGCGCAGCGCCTGGGTGCGAGCCTGTTTTTGCGTGAGCTTGTACGCCGCGCGCAGATCTTCGCCCGCCAGCGCCTGGATGCGGTCGATCAGCGCCTGATCCTTCTCGGGTGCCGTCCAGTCCCAGGCGGGCTTGCCACCATCGCGCACCAGTTCGTGGATGGCGTTGATCGCTGTCTGGAATTGGGCGTGACCGAACATCACGGCTTCCAGCATGACTTCCTCAGACAGCTGATCGGCCTCGCTCTCGACCATCAGCACGGCCGACTCCGTGCCTGCGACAACCAGCTCCAGCCGACTGTCCGCCAGTTCGGCACGACTCGGATTCAGCACATAGCTGCCGTTGACGTAACCCACGCGGGCCGCGCCGACAGGCCCGTTGAACGGCAGACCCGACACCGCCAGCGCCGCGCTCGAGGCGAGCAAGGCGGGAATATCGGCCTCGACTTCCGGGTTGATGGACAACACATGCACCACCACCTGAACCTCATTGAAGAAGCCCTCAGGGAACAACGGGCGGATGGGGCGGTCGATCAATCGCGACGTCAGTGTCTCGTTCTCGCTGGGACGGCCCTCGCGCTTGAAGAACCCGCCCGGAATGCGACCTGCCGCATAGGTCTTCTCGATGTAATCGACGGTCAGGGGAAAGAAATCCTGCCCCGCCTTGGCCGAACGCGCGCCCACGACGGTGGCCAGCACCACGGTATCGTCCATATTGAGCAGCACCGCACCGCCGGCCTGACGCGCGATCTCGCCCGTTTCCATCGTGACTTGATGGCGTCCCCATTGGAATGATTTGACAACTTTGTTGAACATGGCTTACTCCTTGATCGAGGCGCAACGGCAAGCTTCTTCCGCAGGGTCGAAGACCACGACGCGCGGCGCCTGTTGAAAACCTGGCGGAGTGATGCCATTCCAGCGACGCCCGGCGAGCCGACACGTCGGTGGAATGACACGGGTCACACCGCCCCCTTGAAACACACGACGCTCCGCATCAACGGGACGTCGTTCCAGACCTTGCAAATCACGACACCAATACAAAAAACGCCTGTGCCGACAAACTCACACAGGCGTTCTTGCAAAGCAGGCACTTACTTCCGCAGACTGAGCTTGGCGATCAGGGCGCGATAGCGATCGGCGTCCTTGTCCTTCAAGTAGTCCAGCAACTTGCGGCGACGGCTCACCATCTTGAGCAGGCCGCGGCGACCATGGTGGTCCTTGGCGTGCGTCTTGAAGTGGCCCGTCAACTCGTTGATGCGCGCGGTCAGCAACGCGACCTGCACCTCGGGAGATCCGGTATCGCCCGTACCGCGGGCATTGTCGGCGACGATTTGCGCCTTGTTGATATCTGCAACAGACATGTCAGTTTCCTAATGAGAACTCGCGAACGCGGAAGAAACCATTCCACGCCGTGATGGTGAAAAGCTGCGCATTGTAGCCTGAACCCGCAGGTCGTCGGCGTTCGCGCGAATCGCTCCCCACGCCGCCGCGTGCCGCATGGCCCCAAATGTTTCGCAATTTTTCGACGATCGAGTCGACTGTGGCGAAGGGGTCGATTCGCTGCACGAATTGCTTGACGCTGGTGAACGAGCCGCGGCAGCTACGCGGCCAGCCAGCGCAAGCGAATCGTCTTCGTCGGCGACGAAGGACGGCGTTGCGGATTTGTTCACGTCCTGCCCACTTTGTTGTCTTCACGACGAGGGCAGACATCAGGAACGGGTTTACAGTGCGTTAACAAACTTTGATAACGCAACGACCCACGCGCCATGCGCATTCAACTCCTGTCCGACCTGCATCTGGAAACCGAGACGTTCGCCCCCCAGCCCGCGCCCGGCGCGGATCTGCTCGTTCTCGCAGGCGACATCGACGCCCATCACGCGCAGATCGACCTGTTTCGCGATTGGCCGGTGCCGGTCATTTACATCGCCGGCAACCACGAGCACGACCGAAAGGATTTCGATCACACCATCGATGCGCTGCGAGAGCGATGCGATCGCCTGGGCTTCACCATGCTGCACCGCGAGCAGACACGCCTTACCCATCAGGGCCGAACGATCCGGGTGCTTGGCACCACGCTCTGGAACGATTTCGAGCTGTTCGGTCCCGAAGGCATTGAGCGCAGCATGCGCGCCGCACGCTACTTCGCGGAACAGGTGCAATGCGCCACACGCCACGGCCGCCCCATGGGCGTGCCCGAGCTGCGCGAGGAAGGCCTGCTCTGCCGGGACTGGCTCCGAACTCAACTGACCGACCCCGCGCATCACTCAGATCAAGACGATGCCACCTTGGTCATCACCCACTTCGCCCCCAGCCTGCGCAGCAACGATGCGCGTTATCCCGTCAACGCATCGACCGCGAGTTTCTGCAACGCCTACGACGATCTGATTCCGCATTGCACCCTCTGGATGCACGGTCACCTTCACTGCCGCCACGACTACCGGGTGGACAACGCTCGCGTGGTCTGCAACTCCCGCGGCCTGGCGAGCAAGGGCGAGGACAATGATTTCCAACCGCAAGGCGCTTGGGAAATCTAGACGCCAACAGGCCCCGAGACGTCGCGCTTTCTGACCGCTCAGGCCGAACCGGCCTGCGTCAGATCCCATCTCGGCAGAACGTCGAATGCCCCGGCCGCGCGAGCCGCTTGCGGATGAGCTTTCAGACGCAAGGCGCCGGCCAGCGCGATCATCGCGCCGTTGTCGGTGCACCATTCGAGTTCTGGGAAAAACAAGGCCACACCGCGCGCCGAAAAGACCGCTTCGAGCTTCTCGCGCAACTGCCGGTTGGCCCCCACGCCACCCGCCACGACCACGGAACGCCTTCGTGTCACCTGCTGCGCGCGCGCCGTTTTGTGCACCAACACGTCGGTGATCGCCTCTTGCGCGGCAGCGGCGAGGTCGGCCCTGGCCTGCTCGCACAGATTCGACCCCAGGTTTCTCACCTTGGTCAGCACCGCTGTCTTCAGACCCGCGAACGAAAAATCCAGATCGGGACTGTGCATCTTGGGTCTTGGCAGGTCGAATGCGGCTGGGTTGCCAAAAGCGGCCAGCCGGGCAAGCTCCGGCCCGCCTGGATAGCCCAGGCCCAGCAATTTCGCGGATTTGTCGAAAGCCTCGCCTGCCGCATCATCGACTGTCTCGCCCAGCAAGGTGTATTGGCCGAACGCCTCGACATCGAGCAACATGGTGTGCCCGCCCGACACCAACAAGGCCAGAAAGGGAAACCCGGGCGGTTGCTTCGACAGCAACGGGGACAATAAATGCCCCTCCAGATGATGCACTCCGATCAAGGGCTTGCCCAGCGCCATACCCAGCGCCGAGGCCACCCCCGCACCGACCAGCAGCGCTCCGGCCAGCCCGGGTCCGCGGGTGTAGGCAATCGCGTCCACCCGCTCCAGGCGCACGCCCGCCTGCTTGAGCGCGAGATCCGTCAGGGGGAGTAGGCGGCGGATATGGTCGCGCGAGGCGAGCTCAGGCACCACGCCACCATAGGCCTGGTGCATGTCGACCTGCGAATGCAGGGCGTGACCCAGCAACCCCGCTTCGGTGTCGTACAGTGCGGCGGCGGTTTCGTCGCACGACGTTTCAATTCCAAGAACCAGCATGACCGGCAGTCTAGCCTCCCCCTCCCCGCCCCGCCCCGCGAGCTCGTCGCCGCCATCGCAACGCTTTGATGCCATCGTCATCGGCGCCGGTGCCGCGGGCCTGCTCTGCGCTGCGCTCGCCGGCCAACGCGGGAGGCGCATACTGCTGCTCGATCACTGGCCCAAGGTGGCCGAGAAAATCCGCATCTCGGGTGGAGGCCGTTGCAACTTCACCAACCTCCACACGCAGCCAGAAAATTTTCTCTCCGACAACCCGCACTTCTGCAAATCGGCCCTGTCGCGATACAAGCCGCAAGACATCGTGACGCTGCTGCAGAAACATCGCATCCCCTTTCACGAGAAACACAAGGGGCAATTGTTCTGCGACGACTCGGCGGAACAGCTCATTTCCGCCCTGCTCGACGAATGCGCCGCCGGTCAGGTGACGCATTGGCAACCCTGTGCGGTGGAAGCCGTCGAGGCCGCCGCGCCCGGCTTTCGCGTGCGCACGGTCAAGGGTTGGGTGAGTGCGCAAGCCCTGGTCGTTGCCACTGGAGGCCTATCGATACCGCAAATTGGCGCCAGCCCGTTTGGCTATCGGCTCGCCGAGCAATTCGGCCTGCCGATCGTGCCTCCACGACCCGCCCTGGTGCCGCTGGCGTTCGATCCAGCGCAGTGGGCACCCTTTGCCGATCTGAGCGGCGTCTCGCTCGAAGTTGATATCGAGACGGATCACGAGCATCGCACCGCCCGATTCCGGGAAGACCTGCTGTTCACGCACCGCGGACTCAGCGGCCCGGCGATCCTGCAAACTTCGAGCTACTGGCAACCAGGCAACGCCCTGCGCATCGATCTCATGCGCAGGCTCACCGAGTCTGCATGGATTCAATCCAAACAGGGCAATCGCCGCACCCTCGCTGGAGAACTCGGCCAGCACCTGCCACAACGGCTCGCGCATGCACTGTGCGCACAGACCGGCGACTCGGATCGTCGCATGGCCGATTTCAGCGACAAGGCCTTGCGTGCGCTCTGGCAGCATTGGCACACTTGGCCCGTGCGCCCCAGCGGCACGTTAGGCTGGCGCAAAGCCGAGGTCACCGCCGGCGGCGTCGACACACGGGCCCTCTCGTCCTCCACCCTGATGGCGCTGAACGTCCCCGGGTTGCATTTCATCGGTGAAGTGGTCGACGTGACCGGCTGGCTCGGCGGCTACAACTTTCAATGGGCCTGGAGCTCGGCCGCAGCCTGTGCGCAGGCGCTGTGAGCGCGCTTGACGAGTGGCATTTGTCCGGCTTGAATTTTGCGCATATAATCTTCAGGTTTTACCCCTCGATGCGGCAGGCCGCCCGAGTTTGACCCCTGCAGTCCAGAGTTTTCCCCCTGCAATGCGCGCATGGTGCGCCTGGCTGGCACGAAAACACCGCATGAAATACCGCCTGGCCTGCCTACACTTGATTCAAGTTCATCAATGACCACCATTCGCGTTAAAGAAAACGAGCCGTTCGACGTCGCTCTGCGTCGCTTCAAGCGCACCATCGAAAAACTCGGCCTTCTCACCGAGTTGCGCGCCCGCGAGTTCTACGAAAAGCCGACTGCCGAGCGCAAACGCAAGAAGGCTGCGGCGGTCAAACGCCATTACAAGCGCATTCGCAGCCAGACGCTGCCCGAGCGCAAGTACTGATACACCCTGCGTGGCGCGCTGACTTCACTCCCGTTCAGCGCCCCCTGCGGATCGCGTACCGAACAGCCCGCCATCGCAGCGGGCTTTTTGCATTGGACCGACCATGACAATCAAAGACCGTATTCAGGATGACATGAAGGCCGCCATGCGGGCCAAGGACGCACCGCTGCTGGGCACCATTCGCCTGCTGATGGCAGCGATGAAGCAAAAGGAAGTCGACGAGCGCGTCGTGCTGGACGATGCCGCCATCGTGGCGATCATCGACAAGATGATCAAGCAGCGACGCGACGCCATTGCCCAGTTCGCAACCGCGGGACGCCAGGATCTGGTCGACAAGGAAACCGCCGAGATCGGCGTTCTGGAGCTCTACCTTCCGCAGCGGCTGGATGCCGACGCCATCGATGCCGAAATTCGGATCTTGATGGAACAAACCGGCGCCAAGGGCCCACAGGATCTGGGCAAACTCATGGGGCCGCTCAAGGCGCAGCTCGCAGGCCGCGCCGATATGGCGCTGGCCGCGGCACGCGCCAAAGCTTTGCTCAGCGGCGCCTGAGTCCCGGTACGACGCCGTGAACGCCTCTTCCGACGTCATGCCCCGACCCTTGTTGGTGTTTTCCCACGCCAACGGCTTTCCGGCCCCGGTCTATCGCAAGCTGTTCCAGGCGCTGGACCCGGCGTTTCGCGTTCGGGCCGTGCCACTCTATGGGCACGACATCCGTTATCCCGTACGCGACGGCTGGAAGCCGCTGGCGCAACAACTCATCGATTTCATCAAGCACGACTGTCGCGGCGAGCCTGCCGTGCTGGTGGGGCACTCGCTCGGCGACTACCTCAGCCTCATGGCGGCACACGCACACCCCGAATTGACTCGGCAAGTCATTCTGCTCGACTCTCCTGTGGTGGCCGGTTGGCGTGCGCGCTTGCTCTGGCTGTCCAAGCGGACGGGGCTGGGCGAGCGTTTCTCGCCCGCAGCCGCGGCCAAGCGCCGGCGCACCCAGTGGCCCGATCTTGAGGCTGTGCGCGCGCATTTCGCGTCGAAGGCCGCCTTTCGGCAGTGGGATCCTGACATGCTTGGCGATTATTCGGCCTTTGGCACCTCGGCCGATGCCCAGGGCCGGGCCTTGGCCTTCCAGCGCGAGATCGAATACCGGATCTACAAGACCCTGCCCCACCAGCTTGGCGCCCTTGCGCGCCGGCCGTTTCCCGTCCCGGTGAGTTTCATTGGCGGACGTTCGTCACGCGAAATCCGCATGGCTGGCCTGGGGGCTACGGCGCGGCTGGCGCGCAATCGCCTGCAGTGGATCGACGGTTCCCATCTGTTTCCGTTCGAGTCGCCGCGTGAAACCGCGCGGCTCATCGAACAAGCCTACGAAGGGGTCGCCACCGGCCCCTGTCATTCAAGTCTCAAAACCTGCTCCCTATAATGCACTTTTACCGGCATTCGTCGCGGCTATGACCAAATATGTGTTCGTCACCGGCGGAGTGGTGTCCAGCTTAGGCAAGGGCATCTCGTCCGCATCTCTCGCTGCGATTCTCGAGTCGCGCGGCCTCAAAGTCACCCTCATCAAACTCGATCCCTACATCAACGTCGATCCGGGAACGATGAGCCCCTTCCAGCACGGCGAGGTCTTCGTCACCGAAGACGGCGCCGAGACCGATCTGGATCTGGGACATTACGAGCGTTTCATCACCACCCGCATGCGCCGGGTGAACAACTTCACCACCGGTCAGATCTACGACAGCGTGCTGCGCAAGGAACGTCGCGGCGAGTATCTCGGCAAGACGGTGCAGGTCATTCCGCACATCACCAACGAGATCCAGGACTTCATCCGTCGTGGTGCCGGCGACGGCACGGCCGACGCGGTGGATGTCGCCATGGTCGAGATCGGCGGCACGGTGGGCGACATCGAATCCCTGCCCTTCCTCGAAGCCGCACGGCAGATGAGTCTGCGCATGAAGCGAGGTGACTGTGCTTTCGTGCACCTCACCCTCGTACCCTATATTCCGGCCGCTGGCGAGCTCAAGACCAAGCCCACCCAGCACAGCGTGCAGAAGCTGCGGGAGATCGGCATCTCGCCCGACGCCCTGCTCTGCCGCGCCGACCGCCCGATTCCCGATGACGAGCGCGCCAAGATCTCCATGTTCTCGAACGTGCGTGAAGACGCGGTGATCTCGGTGTGGGACGTGGACACGATCTACAAGATCCCGCAGATGCTGCATCAGCAGCATCTCGACGACATTCTCTGCGACAAGCTGGGCCTGAGTGCGCCTGCGGCCAACCTCAAGGTCTGGGACGATCTGGTGCAGGCGCTCGAGCACCCGCAGCACGCCGTGCGCATCGCCATGGTGGGCAAATACGTCGACCTGTCCGACTCCTACAAATCGCTCAACGAAGCCTTGCGGCACGCGGGCATCAAGACCCGTTCGCGCGTCGAGATCACCTACCTCGACTCGGAAGCTCTCGAGCCGGGCAACATCACCCAGCTCGATGGTTTTGACGCGGTGCTGGTGCCCGGCGGATTCGGCAAACGCGGCATCGAAGGCAAGATTCTTGCCGCCCAATATGCCCGCGAACACCGCATTCCCTACCTGGGCATCTGCCTGGGCATGCAGGTGGCCACCATCGAATTCGCCCGGCACGTCGCCGGGCTGCCGCAAGCCAACAGCACCGAGTTCGATCCGGACACGCCCCAGCCCGTCATCGCGCTGATCGACGAATGGCTCGACCGCGACGGCAGTGTGCAGAAGCGTCACGCCGGGTCCGATCTCGGCGGCACCATGCGACTTGGCGCCCAAAGCTCCGATGTGAAGCCGGACACGCTCGCTCACGGCATCTACGGCAATGTGGTGACCGAGCGCCATCGCCATCGCTACGAGGCCAACGAGCACTATCTGGCCAACCTGCAAAAAGCGGGGCTGGTCATCTCCGCCATCACGCAGCGCGAGCACCTCACCGAAATCGTCGAGTTGCCACAGGCCGTGCACCCCTGGTTCGTCGGCGTGCAGTTCCACCCGGAATTCAAATCGACCCCTTGGGGCGGCCACCCGCTGTTCACCGCCTTTGTCCAGGCCGCCCTGCAGCGCCATTCCGCCCAAGCCTGACCCGAACCTCACGCCATGTCCAACGCTCAGAAACTCTGCGGATTCCCGGTCGGCCTCGATCAGCCGTTCTTCCTCATCAGCGGCCCTTGCGTGGTCGAGTCCGAACAGTTGCAGATGGACGTGGCGGGACAGCTGCGCGACATCTGCCGCTCGCTCGACATTCCGCTGATTTTCAAATCCAGCTACGACAAGGCCAACCGCTCCAGTGGCGCCTCTTTCCGTGGGCCGGGCATGGAGCAGGGACTGGAGATTCTGGCCAAGGTGCGGCGCGACATCGGCGTGCCGGTGATCACCGATGTGCATACCGCCGAAGAGGCCCCGCGCGTAGCCGAAGTGGTCGACGTGCTGCAGACCCCGGCCTTTCTCTGCCGTCAGACCGATTTCATCCACGCGGTCAGCAGCCTGGGCAAACCGGTGAACATCAAGAAGGGCCAGTTTCTTGCGCCGGGCGATATGAAAAACGTCATCGCCAAGGCACGTGCGGCCGCGGCGCAGGCCGGACATCCCGACACCTTGTTCATGGCCTGCGAGCGTGGCGTGAGCTTTGGCTACAACAATCTGGTCTCTGATATGCGCGCGCTGGCCATCATGCGCGAAACGCAGAGCCCGGTGGTGTTCGACGCCACCCATTCGGTGCAGTTGCCCGGCGGGCAAGGCACGAGCTCAGGCGGACAGCGTGAATTCGTGCCCGTGTTGGCCCGCGCCGCGGTGGCCGCGGGCGTCAGCGGGGTGTTCATGGAAACCCACCCCGATCCCTCCAAGGCGCTCAGCGATGGCCCCAACGCCGTGCCGCTGCACCACATGCGCGCCCTGCTCGAAAGCCTCAAGGACCTCGACGCCGCCGTCAAACGCCGCGGCTTCCTCGAAACCCAATTCATCTGAATCCACATGAGCGCCTACATCATCGCCCACGTCGACGTGACCGACCCGCAGCAGTACGAGCAGTACAAGGTGCTGTCGTCCAGAGCCATCGCTGCGCATGGTGCGGAGATCTGCATTCGTGGCGGCGCCGTGGAGGTGCTCGAAGGCGACTGGTCGCCCAGCCGCATCGTGCTGCTCAAGTTTCCCGATAGGGCGGCTGCGCGCGCCTTCTACGACAGCGCCGAGTACCACTTGGCAAGGCAGGCGCGCGAGGGGGCGGCCTCCATGCGCATGATTGCCGTCCAGGGCCTCTAGGCCGTGGCCACGCACAACCCCATCCCGAATTCCCTTCCTCTTCTTTCACACTTCCCCGAACAGGAGCTTTCATGAGTGCCATCGTTGACCTCACCGCCCGCGAAATCCTCGACAGCCGCGGCAATCCCACTGTCGAATGCGACGTGGTGCTGGAGACTGGGTTCATTGGCCGCGCCGCCGTTCCGTCCGGTGCGTCCACCGGCACGCGCGAAGCCATGGAACTGCGCGACGGCGACAAGTCGCGCTTCGGCGGCAAAGGGGTGCTGCGCGCGGTCGAACACATCAACACCGAGATCACCGAAGCGGTGATGGGCCTGGACGCCACGGAGCAGACCTTCCTCGACCAGACCCTGATCGACCTCGACGGCACGCACAACAAATCGCGTCTGGGCGCCAATGCCATCCTGGCCGTCAGCATGGCCGTGGCCAAGGCAGCGGCCGAAGAAGCCGGCATGCCGATCTACCAGTACCTGGGCGGTTTTGCCGCGCGCGAACTGCCAGTGCCGATGATGAACGTGATCAACGGCGGGGCCCACGCCAACAACAGCCTGGACATGCAGGAGTTCATGATCATGCCGGTGGGCGCGCCCAGCTTCCACGAGGCCCTGCGCTACGGCGCCGAGGTGTTCCATGCGCTCAAGGGCATCCTGCATGATCGCGGCCTGCCGACCACGGTGGGCGACGAAGGCGGTTTCGCGCCCAACGTGGCCAACCATGAAGCTGCGTTGCAGCTCATCGTCGAGGCCATCGAAAAGGCGGGCTATCGCCCTGGCGAACAGGTCGCCATCGCCCTCGACCCGGCTTCGAGCGAGTTCTACAAGGACGGCAAGTATCACCTCGAAGGCGAAGGCCTGGTGCTCTCCAGCGAGGAGATGGTCGACTTCTACGACAACTGGCTGGGCAAGTACCCCATCGTGTCCATCGAAGACGGCCTCGCCGAACAAGACTGGGACGGCTGGAAGCTGCTCAACAGCCGCCTGGGCAAGAAGGTTCAGCTGGTGGGCGACGACATTTTCGTCACGAATACCTCCATTCTGAAAAACGGCATTGCCGACAAACTGGCCAATTCCATCCTGATCAAGGTGAACCAGATCGGCACCCTGACCGAGACTTTCGCCGCCATCGAGATGGCCAAGCGTGCGGGCTGGACCGCCGTGGTGTCCCACCGCTCCGGCGAAACCGAAGACAGCATCATCGCCGACATTGCCGTGGCCACCAACTCGGGACAGATCAAGACCGGCTCGCTCTCGCGCAGCGATCGCATCGCCAAGTACAACCAGTTGCTGCGCATCGAGGAAAACCTGGGCGAGACCGCCCGCTTCCTCGGCCGCGACGTGTTCTACAACCTGCGCTGATCGCTTGACGCGCGGCCAATCACCATGCGCTGGGTCACCGTCCTGCTCGTGAGTCTGCTGTTGCTGCTGCAGTGGCCGCTGTGGTTCGGCGAACGGGGGTGGTATGCCGTTCAGCGGCTGGAAAATCAACTGGGTCAGCAGGAACAGGCCAATGCGCTGGCCCAGCAGGACAATGATCGCCTGGCCGGAGAAGTGCAGGATCTGAAGGCCGGACTCGGTGGGGTGCAAGACCAGGCTCGGCGGGAGATGGGCATGGTCAAACCCGATGAAATCTTCGTTCAAATCGTGTCGCCAGCGGGAACTGCGAACGCAGCCCCCCGCCAGTCGGCAACGTCAGCGGGCCCATCGTCGGCCACGCCTGCCGTTTCGGCCCATCAGTGACGCTTTGATGTCACTGGCGGTTGGGCCAGGGTGTTGACGAACACCTGCGCCGCATCGATGACATCGAAGGCGTAACCCTGTCCGCAGAATTCGCAGCGCACATCCACTTCGCCCTGATCGGCGAGAATCGACTCGACCTCGTCGCGCCCCAACATCCGCAGCATGCCCGCAACCCTTTCGCGCGAGCAAGTGCAATGAAAACGCGGAGTCTGCGGTTCGAAAACCCTTGCGTCCTCTTCCCAGAACAGCCGTCTGAGAATCTCCTCGGGTGCATGCTGCAACAACTCATCGGACGACAGGGTCGCGGCCAGATGACGGGCGCGTTGAAAGTCCTCGTCGGCTCGCTCGACGTCCTCCGGACTTTGCGACGTCCCGGGCATGCGCTGCAGCAGCAGGCCGCACACGGCTTGATCGTTGCTGGCCAGCAGAAGCAGCGAGTCGATCTGTTCCGATTGCGCAAGATACTGCTCGAGCATGGCAGCCAGCGTGGGCAAGGTCTGCCCCTGTGCATCGGTCAGGGCCACGATGCCTTGATAGGGCTGCAAACCCGACTCGGGGTTGCGCGGATCGAGCGTGATGGCGCAGCGTCCCTTCCCCTGCCCATTGACCAGCGCGCCCAATTCCTTCGGCAGCGGCGCATCGCCCTGCACATCGTCTGCCATTTTGGCGGTAGCCCGAAGGCCGAAATCGGGCTGGCACTCGGCGACGGCAAGCTTCAGGGGGCCGTCGCCCTGGATCTGCAGAATCAGCGCGCCGTCGAACTTCAGACTGCCCGCCAGCAAAGTGCTGGCCGCCGCCATCTGTCCGACCAGCGCGGCGACTTCGCCGGGATAGGTGCGGCGCTTCTGCAGTTCGGCCCAGGTGGACTCAAGGCGGACAAGGACACCGCGCACATGGCCCGTGCCCAGCATGAATTTGACGAGTTGATCGCTCATGGATGTATCAGTTGAAGGTCTTGGGCAAAGCGCTGCGCGCGCTCGACATAGTGTTGGGCGTTGACTTGCAGGGCGGCGATGGCTTGCGGCGTCAATTCGCGCGCCACGCGCGCGGGCGTACCCAGAATCAGCACACCGTCGGGGAACACCTTCCCTTCGGTCACCAGCGCGCCCGCGCCGACCAGACAATTGCGGCCGATCTCCGCGCCATTCAAGACCACCGCGCCAATCCCGATGAGGCTGCCTTCGCCCAGGGTGCACCCATGCAGCATGGCCTGATGCCCGATGGTCACGCGCGCGCCCACGGTGAGCGGATAGCCCGGGTCGGTGTGGAGTACAGCGCCGTCCTGCACATTGGCCTCCTCGCCGATTTCGATGGGCTCGTTGTCACCACGCAGCACTGCCGCAAACCAGACACTGGCTCGTGACAACAATCGCACCTTGCCCATGACGTGCGCCCCCGGCGCCACATAGGCATCGGCCGCGATTTCGGGCCGCCAAGCGCCATATTGGTAAATTGACATGATGAAAAACTCCAGACATGGGTCATGAACTGGCAAATTGCCCGGCTGGAACCGGGTGACGATTTTCCGCCCGCTGCGCAGGCCCTGCCGTCATTGTCGCCGTTCCCTGGCCTGCTTGCCGCTGGGGGCCGACTCGATGCCGAGACGCTGGAACGCGCCTATCGTCAGGGGATTTTCCCGTGGTCCAGCCCAGGTGAACCCCTGCTGTGGTGGAGCACCGATCCACGCATGGTGCTGCAGCCCGAACAATTGCACGTCACGCGGTCTCTCAAGCAATCGGCCCGGCGATTCGCCCGCGCGCAAGGGTGGCATTTTCGGATCGACTCGGCGTTCGAGCAGGTCATGCGGCAGTGCGGTGCCCTGCGTGCCGCCGAAGGCACCTGGATCACCCCCGAAATGCTGCAGGCCTATGGTGCGCTGCACGCTCGCGGCCTGGCCCACAGCTTCGAGCTATGGGAGAACGACGCCCTGCGCGCCGGTCTGTATGGCGTGAGCATCGGCCGCATGTTCTATGGTGAGTCGATGTTCACTCAGGTCTCCGATGGTTCGAAAACGCTGCTGATGGCGCTTTGCGGGTTTTGCCTGCGCCAGGGCATCGGCCTGATCGACTGCCAGCAGCAGACCGAGTATCTGGCGCAGATGGGCGCGACACCGATCCCGCGCGATGGCTTTTTGCGCCACGTCTCCAAGGCCACCCGCCAACCGCCTGTGCCGGGCTGGCAGTATGATGGATCGACCTTTCTCACCGACTGCGCGCGCTGGCTGTGACCCATCCCAAAGAGCTCCCGCTCACGACCCTGCAGTTCTACGCCACGGCAAGCTACCCGTGCAGCTACCTGCCGGGACGCATGGCACGTTCGCAGGTGGCCACACCAAGCCATCTGATCAACGCCGACGTCTACTCCGACCTGGTGCGTGCCGGGTTTCGCCGCAGCGGCCTGTTCACCTATCGGCCGCAGTGCGAGGATTGCCAGGCCTGCCTGCCCATCCGCATTCTCGCTTCACAGTTTTCGGCCAACCGCACGCAGCAAAGAGTGTGGAAGCGGCATGGTGATCTGACGGTACGCGTGCTCAAACTCGGCTTTATCCCGGAGCACTATCAGCTCTATCTACGCTATCAGGCCGCCCGTCACACCGGCGGCGGCATGGATCATGACAGCATCGACCAATACGCCCAGTTTCTGTTGCAAAGCCGGGTGAACACCCGCCTGGTGGAGTTCCGTGCCCCCGCGCCAGCCGGCGAGGCGCTCGGCGCACTCAAGATGGTTTCGGTGGTGGATGTGCTCTCAGACGGGCTTTCCGCGGTCTACACCTTTTTCGAAACGGCAGACACCGCAAGCAGCTACGGCACCTACAACATCCTCTGGCAGATCGAACAGGCGCGCGCCATGCAGTTGCCCCATGTCTACCTCGGCTACTGGATCGCCCACAGCCGCAAGATGGCTTACAAATCCAATTTCACACCGTTTGAAATTCACAAGGAAGGTCGCTGGTTCAATCCGCTTGAAACCAGCGCCTGAAGCGTCCGGCTTTCATGCCAGAGATCTCTCTTTGGCGCGTTGCGCGAACTGCTGTTTGAACGTCGCCTGAGACGGCGTGGACAGATCACGATACGACGTCCACCCCGAGGCGCCTGCGAGATGATGCACGCGCCCGCGCTCTCCGCCCAGCAAGCGCAGAAGCCGCGAAGCCAGCCGGGCACCGGGCCGGTACAGCCAGGGATGGCGGGCGGCATAGCTCCAGATGCGCAAGGCCCAGCGTTCCAGGCCCGGGCGCATACCGCGCTCCAACTGCTGCTCGCGCATTTTGCGCAGCAGATCGGGCAGCGGAATTTTCATCGGGCACACCACTTCACACTGCCCACACAAAGTGGCCGCCTGAGGCAAATCTTGCGTGCTCTCCAGCCCCTGGTAACTGGGCGTCAGGACCGAACCCATCGGACCCGGGTACACCCAGCCGTAAGTATGACCGCCGATCTTCTGGTAGACAGGGCAATGATTCATGCAAGCCCCGCAGCGAATGCAACGCAACATCTCGGCGAATGCACCACCGACCAGACTCGTGCGCCCGCCATCGAGCAGCACCACATACATATGCTCCGGCCCGTCACGGTCGCCGGGGCGGCGTGGCCCGGTCAGCACGGAGAAGTAATTGCTGATGGTCTGTCCCGTGGCTGAGCGAGGCAGCAGACGCATCACCGCGGCCAGATCCTCCAGGGTCGGCAAGACCTTTTCCACGCCGGTCACCGCGACATGCACCCGAGGCAGAATGGTGCACATGCCCTCATTGCCCTCATTGGTGACCAGGGCGACGGAACCGGTTTCGGCCACCACGAAATTGCCGCCAGTGATCCCCATGTCGGCCGACAGAAACTTCGCCCTCAGCACCTCGCGGGCCTCACGGGTCATCTCGGGAATATCGGTCTTGCGGGCCGTGTGGTGAGTGCGCGCGAACAGATCGGCGATCTCCTCTTTGTCCTTGTGCACCACGGGCGCGATGATGTGCGAGGGAGGTTCGTTGCCGTTGATCTGCAGGATGTACTCGCCCAGATCCGTCTCCGTCACCTGAATCGCAGCAGCCTCAAGTGCCGCATTCAGCCCCATCTCTTCCGAGACCATGGACTTGGATTTGATGGCCTGCTTGCAACCGTGGTGTCGGGCGATCTGTACCACAAGATCGGCAGCGTCCTGCGGGGTTTGCGCCCATAGCACAGTGGTGCCGCGGCGTTGCGCCTCGGCTTCGAACCGCTCCAGCCAGACATCGAGCGTCTTCAAGGCAACATTGCGACGATTGACCGCGGCGTCGCGGATCTGCTCGAAGCCGTCCAGCGCGGCGATCGCGGCCGCCCGGCCCGTCACGAACTTGGTCGAGAGCTTCTTGAGGTTTTGCTGCAAACGCTGATCGGCCAGCTTCTGGCCCGAGCGCGCCTTGAAATGCAGAGTCTGTGATTCCATGCTCAGCGCTTCCCTGTCAGTACTTCAGCGATGTGAAGCACCTGCGTTGTGTTGTCGCCCTGCCGCCGCAACCGCCCTTCAATCTGTAGCATGCAGCCCAGGTCGCCCAGAACCACCGCACGGGCCTGGGTGGCCTTGATGCTGGCACACTTGTCATCGGCAATGGCGGCCGAGATATTGCCATACTTGACGGCGAAGGTGCCGCCGAAACCACAGCATTGCTCGCACTGCGCCATCTCGCTCAGACTGAGCCCGGGCACGAGTGCCAACAATTGCCGCGGCTGTTGCTTGATGCCCAATTCGCGCAGGCCCGAGCACGAATCGTGATAGGTCACGTCGCCCTCGAATCGACCCGGCACCTCGGCCAACTTGGCAATACGCACCAGAAAATCGGTCAGCTCGAACAGCCGAGGCTGAAGAGCGGCGAAACGTCGCAGCAGATCGGGCTGGTCTTTGAGCACATCGGGATAGTGAGTCTTGATGGTGCCCATGCAAGACCCCGAAGGAGCAACCACATAGTCGAACGCCTCGAACTCATCGAGAAACTTCTCTGCAAGCGCCAGGATCGTTCGGCGATCTCCCGAGTTGTAAGCCGGCTGGCCACAGCAGGTCTGCGCCATGGGTGCATGTACCTCGAAGTGAGCGGCCTCCAGCAGTTCCACGGCGGCCATGGGAATGCTGGGCCGCATGACATCGGCAAGACAGGTTATGAAGAGTCCAACGCGCTTTTTCATGGCCGCATTATCAACGGGCTGCCTTGTGGCTGGCTGACGCCCGGTCGGGACAGAACGGTCGGGCCGCACGTTTTTTCCGATATACAAAAGTCGATTCCAACATATAAAATTTCTGCGATGCAGCATTCTTCTGTCTCCCGAAAGTCCGAGCCGCTCACCACGCCAGCCGAGCCCGCCATTCAGGTGCTGGGGCGCGCTTTTGCGCTTCTGGACGTCCTGGCGCAGAACCCCGATCCGATGCAACTCAAGGACATCGGCGCCGCGACTGGGCTGCACCCTTCCACCGCGCATCGCATCCTCAATGATCTGGTCGTGGGCCGCATGGTCGAGCGGGTCGATGCGGGGACATACCGCCTGGGCATGCGCCTGCTCGAATATGGCAATCTGGTCAAAGCCCGTCTGAGCGTGCGAGACGCCGCGCTCGGGCCCATGCGCGAGCTTCACCGCCTGACGCATCAGCCCGTCAATTTGAGCGTGCGGCAGGGCGACGAGATTGTCTACATCGAACGCACCTTCAGCGAACAATCGGGCATGCAGGTGATCCGCTCCGTCGGTGGCCGTGCGCCTTTGCACCTGACTTCTGTGGGCAAACTCTTCCTGGCGGCCGACGATATGACCCGTGTCAAGGCCTACATTCTGCGCACCGGACTCGCCGGTCAGACGCGCAACAGCATCACCCAGCCACAGCAGTTGGAACGCGAATTAGGAAAAGTCCGTCACGATGGGTTTGCTCGCGACAACGAGGAACTCGAGCTGGGCGTACGCTGCATGGCAGCCGGCATCTACGACGACACGGGCGATCTGGTGGCTGGCCTTTCGCTCTCCGCTCCGGCAGACCGCCTGATGGAAGACTGGCTCGAGAAGGTTCAGTTGACCGCCCAACGCATTTCCGCCTCGCTGGGCCATAAGGGTTTACGACGCTAGGAGGGTGATCTGGCGTTGGGGAGTGGTATTGACGTGCCCATCAGTGCTGGGCTTACCGCAAGATCAGTCGTCCCCCCCCCGAAGACGGCCGCCAGACCTCAGAAAATCATTCGCCCAAACTGGCGGGCGAGGCTTTTTCCACGAAGGCGGTGCGCACCAGATTCGGATGGTCCTCGACGCGATCAGCCACGGCCCCGGTACGAACCCCCGGATCGTGCAAGGCGTCAAAGCCTTTGGCTTCCAGCCAGTTGCGGATGCGTTGAGCATCGCCAAAATGTGAGTATTTGCCCCAGGCGTCCAGCAGCACCACGATCACTCGCCGTCCTTCGAACTTGGTTTGCAACACCAGGCAATGTCCGGCCTCGTTGATGTAGCCGGTCTTTTGCAGCAGGATGTCCCAGCCCCGATTGAAGACCAGATGGTCGGTATTGCGGAACTGCAAGGTTCTTTGCCCCACATCCACCTCGCTCTCGGGATGCGTGGAGAAGTCCCGGATCAATGGGTAGTGATAGGCGGCCTTCACCAGCAAAGCGAGGTCATGCGCGGTCGACTCGTTCTGTGGCGATAGACCCGTTGGCTCAACGTAGCGCGTTGCGTTCATTCCCAGAGCACGCGCCTTGGCATTCATGGCAGGAATGAAAGCCGCCAGGCCCCCAGGATAGTTGCGCGCCAGCGCATGCGCGGCGCGATTCTCGGAGGACATGAGCGCCAGCTTGAGCAGTTCTTCCCGCGTGAGTTTTGTGCCCGGGCGCAAACGTGACGAACTCCATTTCAAGGTATCGATGTCGGCATCCGTAATCTCGATGACCTGGTCCATGGGCTGATGCGCGTCGAGAATGACCGCAGCCGTCATCAGTTTGGTGAGCGAAGCGATCGGTCGCGCCGTATCGGCATTTTTGCTGAGGAGCACACGCCCCGTTCCCTCGTCGACGACCAAGGCCGAGCCCGAACGAAGAGCCAGCGGGTCGTCGTTTGCTGCCGTCGAAGCGGCGGAAACCTGCAACTTATCGGTCGCCCGCACCACAGAGGATGCGGCGCCTGAAACGAGTGCGGTCTTCAAAATCTGTGGATCCGGACGCTTTGCCGTCACAGTACGAGAGGTCTCCGCGCTTCTCGCCCCACGGGAAGCCTTGTCGCGCCGAATGGCTACGACCCGTTTCGCGGCCGCCGCCTTTTTCACGACGGCGGGGCGCCCGGCCTTACGCACGGGACGAACCGGCCTGACGATCACCTTCCGCGCCGTGCTTGCTTTGACGTTGGACTTATCGCCTTTGGCCTGACGCGCTTGTCGCGTCGGCTGAGTCGGTTTTTTCTGGGATCGGGTCTGATCCACCGAACGTATTGACTCGGAGCTCGATGCCGCAATCGCCGGCAGGGACGTCATCGAGAACGCAAAAAGTACCGCGAGCAGGAGACCCGACCAGGACAACACAACACGAGAATGGGGCAACTGCATGGCGCCAGCGAGACAAGATAATAAGAATGCGACTAGCCTATCAAAGGCCTCAATAACTAGCAAGATCAAAAACTTGGCTTTTGTTTTTCAAGTGAAGAAGTATGTTGCGAGCGAGGACTGACAAAGGACCGACCAATGCAATCGGCCCGCATGGGAAGCGGGCCGATTGCTGGGGTGGGCAACTGTCTGAGATCAGGCCATCTTGCTGTAATTCGACAGACCCGGATTGCCCTTGACGCCGATGAGCTTGGGCTCGTTCACCTTGAGGGGCTTGATCACCTTCTGGTGCTTCAGGTACTCCTCGACGATGTCCCAGATTGGGGGATTGTCCGGCGTCGCGCTGGCTTGCTGCACGGGCGCCCAACCCGCGACCTTGTAGGTCTTCTTCGGGTCGATCGGCTTGCCGCCCAGGCGCATGTCCTGAATACGGTTACCGATCTTCTCCTTCGGCGCGCAGCTGTACTCGAGCGCGCCAAGGCGCACCATGTCGCCGCCCTGCTGGTAATAGGGATCGGGATTGAACAGGTTGTCGCAGACGTCTTCCATCACGTTCTTGACCGTCTCGCCCGTCATCTCGGACAAGGTGCAGTACGGGTAGGTGATGGCCAGCTGCGTCATCATGTCCTCGCGCGTGATCGGCGCTCCAGGAAGAAGACTTCCGCCCCAACGGAAACCCGGGGAGAACGCCAGATCGCCGCCGCGAACGGCCAGCATGGCATCGACGACCAGCTGATCCCAGGTTCCGTTGAAGTTGCCTCGGCGATACAGCACGCCTTCGGTGTGCGCCAGCACTTCGGTCAGTTTGCTTTCGTACGGTGCGCGCACCTTGGCAATCAAGGCTTCCATGTCGGGATCCGCCGGCAGCAGCTCGGAGAACACGGGCAGCAACTTGTACTTGTAGCCGACCATCTTGCCGCCACGGACGTCAAAGTCCATCACGCCCATGAACTTGCCGTGAGAGCCTGCATTGGTGACCAGGGTCATGCCACCAGACGGACGACGGATCTCTACAGCGACCGCCTCGCCATCGTGCGTATGGCCACCGAAGATGCAGTCAATCCCTTCGACCAAAGTGGCCATCTTGCGGTCGACGTCCATTCCGTTGTGCGAGATGACCACGACCAGCTGAGCGCCCTTCTGCTTGACCTCCTTGACCACCTTCTGCATATGATCGGTGTCGATGCCGAAGGTCCAGTCGGGGATCAGATAGCCAGGATTGGCGATAGGGGTGTAGGGAAAAGCCTGGCCAATGATGGCGACTTGAACGCCATTCATCTGCTTCATCACATAGTTGGGGAACACCGGGTCGCCGAAGTCATTGGTCTTGACGTTCTGAGCGACAAAATCGATCTTGCCCTTGAAATCCTTTTCGATAATCTCTTTCACGCGATCCTGGCCGTAGGTGAACTCCCAGTGGGCTGTCATCACGTCCACACCAAGCTTCAGCTGCGCGTCGACCATGTCCTGACCCTTGGTCCACAGCGACAGAGCCGTACCTTGCCAGGTATCTCCACCATCGAGAAGCAAGGCACCGGGACGCGAAGCCTTCAGCTGCTTGACCAGGGTCGCGATATGAGCGTATCCGCCCATCTTGCCGTACTGTTTGGCCGCGCGCTCGAAATCCAGATAGGTGAAGCCGTATGACTCGCGGGTATTGGGCTTGAAGCCCACGCGCTTGAGGTAGTTCGTACCGACCAGGTGAGGCAGGTGCCCATCCATACCAGCGATTCCGATATTCACATTCGGCTCGCGGAAATAAACAGGGCGCAAATGCGCGTGACTATCCGTCATGTGCAAAAAATGCACATTGCCAGTCTTGGGCGGGTTATACAGGCTTTTGACTTCCGCGGCAGTTGCCTCGCGGGTCATGGGAAAACCAGTGGCCGCAGCAGCCGCCAATACGCCCATAAATTCACGACGGGTCAGGCTCATTCAAATATCCTCTTCAAAAAAATAAAAAGCCCGCCAAATCCATAGCGATCAGGCGGGCGCCACTCAAATTGAAGCTTTTTTATTATTAGTTCGCGTTGACGGGCGACTTCGGATCCATCAGAAGCGCCATGACATCCTTCATCTGCTGCTCGGTCAGGATCTTGTGTGCGCCAAAAGACGGCATCCAGCTGCAGGCATTGAAACCGGCAGAGTCATAGATCCGACCCCAGGTGTACTTCAGGATCGCTTCACTGTTACCGCGCAACTTGCCGTAATCCACCAGCGAGGGACCGATATTGCCCTGAGAAGGATCGTTCTTGACCATCTCATGACAGGCCAGGCAGTTACCACCGCTCGGCTTGGAGGGATCGTCGCTCCACTGCATGCCCTTACCGTCCTGAGCAATCTTCAGGCCAGCCTTCCAGTCACCCAGAAACTTGCCATCCTTCGGATAGACAATGCCTGCCATCGCTTCGGATTCCAGCTTTTTGCTGACATCTGCTGGCACCGGCTTGCCCAGATACTCGTACTTGGAGCACTCGTATTGCTGCTTGGTCTGCACCAGTCGGTCGAGTTTGGCTTGGCCCTTCGGTGCAAAATCGTTTTTCAGGACGCTTTGGAACGATGCGGTTTCGAAAGGATTGCCGCTCGTGGAGGCGGATTGATTCATGCCCGCACAGCCGCCAAGAACTCCGGCTGCTGCCGTCATGAGTACGAACAAAGTGGTTCTTTTCATGTTGTCTCCTCAGGTCTCAGCGCTTGAACGACGGCGTGTGCAAAGTCGCGCCGTTCGAATTCACACCCATGTAGGTGATCAGGTCGATGACCGCATTGGACGTCATCTTCGGCATGGGGAAGCGTTGCTGACGGAAGCAGGCCAACATGCGCCACTCGAGCGTACGGGCAACACCTTGCGAGTTCGGATAGGCCGGCCAGGTCGCGTAAGACACAGCGGCGCCCTTCGGCCCGGTGTCGACGAGATCAGGCAGCGCGGAAATCTTGATCCGCTTGTCTTTCTCGGAGTGGCAGGTCGCACAGGAGAAGCTGAAAGGACCACCTCGGTAGAAGAACAGCTTCTTGCCGTTTTCGTACGCCAGTTTCTCTTCGGCCGTGTTCTGGGGAATGGCGATCTTCATGTTGTCCGATTCGTGGGCAACGTACATCGCCATATTGACCAAGGGCGTTGCATTGCCACTTTCCTTGGCAAACGCATCGTGCTCAGCCTCCTGCTCGGTAAAACCTTGAAGGGTTTCCATGCAGGTGATCAGGCGTGATTCCAGGTCCTGCACCTTGCCCGTGTCGGCAAAATAGCGGGGCAGCTGTGCATAGGCGCCTTTGAGCACGCCCGGGCCAAGACCCAGATTGCACTGCTCCATCGAAGCATTCTTGGGACCGCGTTTCTCGGCCCAAAGTTTTTTGCCGTCATCGATGTTGAAATCAGCAGGATTACCGCCCATTTCATTCATCAGGGCAAGGTATTGGTTGCCTTCATTGGTCAGTGAGGCCGCATTTGCCTGGGTGGCAAATCCTCCGACCCACAGCATGGCGGGTAAGGCAACCCCGGCCAAGATGGCCGTCTTTTTTGTACGGTTTCTCATAGTCTCCTCGCAGCGGTGAATAAATCAGAATGCGCGAAGCCGAAAGGCCTCGCGCACAAGATGCATCAGGACACCGTGGTGTCTGCAGTGGACGTATCGCCCTTGTTATCGATCCAGGACACAGTCACCTTGTCGCCGGATTTGCCACCCTTGAAGCGGAACTCCAGGAACGGGTTCTTGGAGATGGCCGTGCCCCAGTCGCAGGTCAGCACGGTCTTGTCACCGCTCTTGCAGGTCACGGACTGAATGAAGTGGGCGGGAATGATCTGGCCAGCCTTGTCTTTCAGCAGGCCGGTTTCTTCGGGGTGGGTCATCAGAACGCGAACGACCACTGCGTCGCCTTCGACGTTCGCCCGCATACGCATCGGGAAAGCCATAGTGTTACTCCTTTATTTGAGTGGATGCCGTTTGGTCAGCATCGGGAGATTTCAATGCAAACGCTGTGAGGGCGATCAACCGCCGCAGCCGCCGAGCGTGACCTTGATTTCTTTTTTGCTGAACAGCAGCTTGTCACCAACTTTCGCAACGGCGTAGACATTCGAGGTCTGAGCCATCTTGATACGGGTCGCCACGTTGGGCACGGACGCATCGGTCATGTTGAACGTGGCCACCAGCGAGGTGGGGTTCTTCTCGACCACGATGCCGAGCTGTGTCGTGCCAGCCGCGTTGCTCTTGACACCCACGGGCACGACGGCGCCGTTTTCAGCGATATCTGGGCCGATGATGGACACATCGGTGCTCTCGGTCATCGTGCCGCCCCAGATCTTGGCCACGTCGGCAAGCGACTTGGCCTCGAACAGGGGAGCGTTCCAGCCCGGGGCATCAGCAGCCAGGGCAACATTGGGCATGAGACCAGCAGTGGCAGCAACACCCAGGGCGGCTGCGCCTGCACCGATCTGCATGACCTGGCGACGAGTTTGATTCATCAGTCTTCTCCTTAAAGTGAACAGGACGGGTCCTGCATTTTGATAACGTGTTACTGCTTCGCGCCGTCGACAATCCACTGCGCAATCATCTTGGCATCGGCTTCGCTGATGGTCTGCGGCGGCATGGGAATGGAGCCCCAAACACCTGAACCGCCCTTGATGATGCGAGTGGTCAATTCGGCGACCATGTCTTTCTTGCCGCCATACTTGGCAGCGACTTCCTTGTAACCCGGCCCGACGAGCTTGGTATCACCCAGGCTGTGGCAAGCCAAGCAGGACTTGTCTTTCAAAAGAGCGACCACCTTGGCACCGGGATTGTCGGCTGCCGCAGCTTTTTCTTTTGCTTTCTTTTCCTGTTCGGCTGCAGACTCGGTCTGCAAGCCACGGATCGGACCCCAGGTGCGGTACTGATCCGCGAGGTTGCCGTTGTTGTTCAGCGCAAAGTCAGGAATGAAGCTGGTGATTTTGGGAGCTGGAGCACAGTTTTTCATGCAATCCTTGTTGTGGGTATCCGGGATACCCCCATTCCCGATCTCCTTGCCGGGCCACATGCCGTGGTTCCAGATCATGCCATTGCGGTTGGGCAGCATGTCCTGAACCTGCTGCACGTTGTCGCGGGTCAGTACGAAGTTGCCAGGCACCACGTTGGACAGATTCAGCAGGTAGGCAACCAGCGCATAGGTGTCATCCCAGGACAGTGAGCCAGGCTCGTTCCATGGCATGGCGCGATGGATGTAGTCGAACAACGTGGAAACCGTGGACAGCTTCTCAATGGTGGTTGCGCCATCATTTGTGTCGGCCAGCTTGGCGACCCGGCCCGTCTTGATGTCCTGCTTGGTGGCCTGGTAGGCCCCCACAAGAGGCGGGAACACGGCATTGGAATCCGCGAAGTCGCCATGGCAGGATGCGCATTTGGCCTCCCACAGCTTGGTACCCGTCGCTACACTGCCGGACCCTGCGGGCAGGCCCTGGAAGTCGGGACGCACATCAATGTTCCAAGCCTTGATCTCATCGGGCGTGGCCGTACGACCCAGAGCGGCGTCGAGTTTCACGTCCTTTGTAGGGACTTGGGGATGGATGGGCGCGCCTGCGGCCTGCGCCAGAGAGGCGCCTCCGGCAAACACCCCACCCAGAATGACCGCCAGCGCGGCTTTACGAATTCGCGAGTTGGACATTGCGAACATCTCCATTTTCTTCAACTTGCCAGGTTTGGATTGCGTTGTTGTGATAGACGGACCGGGTTCCGCGCACCTTGCGCAGTTCTTCGTAGGTGGGTTGCACCATGCCGGTTTCGTCGATCGCACGGCTCTGCATGAAGGCGACCTGCCCCTTCCAAACCCAGGGCACATTAAAACGGGTGAAGGCCTTGCTCTGAATCGGCCCTTCGAGACGCGCGGGCTGCCAGTTCACGCCGCCATCGAAGGAAACGTCGACGCGCTTGATCTTGCCGCGGCCAGACCATGCCAGGCCCGAGACGTTGTAGAGGCCCTTGTCGAGCAGCACCTGGCCGCCCGACGGCGAGGTGATGACGGACTTGACTTCCATCACCGAGGTGTACTGGCGCAGACGGCCGTCCGGCATCAGATCGACGTAGCCCACGGTTTCGTCCTTGGTGGCGAAAGGCTGGGTGCCGAGCTTGATGCGGCGCAGGTACTTGATGTTGGAAACACCCTCGACACCCGGCACCACCAGACGCAGCGGATAGCCGTTTTCCGGACGGAGCATTTCACCGTTTTGGCCATAGGCCACCAGCACCTCACCCGACAGCACGAGCGACATCGGAATGGTGCGGTTCTCGGTGGAGCCGTCGGCACCTTCGGCCATGATGAAGCGCACGCCCTTCAGATCGGCGCCGCAATCTTCAAGAATGTCGATCAGCGGCACACCGGTGAACTCGGAGCAGGACACCATGCCGTGCGTGTATTGCACGGTGGGCAGGGCCACGTTGCCCCATTCCATCGCGGAGTTGGCGCCGCATTCGATGAAGTGGAAGCGCGACACCGGCTGCATGCGCATGATGTCGCCCACGGTATAGACCTTGGGGTTCTTGATGAGATTCTTCTCACCCATCACCATGAAGCGGAAGTCTTCCGGGTTGATGTCGTACCAGCCTTGGTGTGAACGGTTGAAGTGCAGACCCGCCGGCGTGACGATACCAAACATACCCTGCAGCGGCGCGAACGCCACGTTGGCCTGGTTCACAGCAGCCAGACCCGGGCTGATACGCCGCACCAGGTCTTTTTCATACTTGGAGGGCATGCCGTAAGGCGGCTCGTTCACCGGAGCACCCAGAGTGGTGCGCCACTCTTGCTCTTTCAGAATGAACTTGCTGCCCTTATCGCCCTCCCAGTCCGGGCGATCAGCTGCATAGACGTTCGCGGCGCCACCAGCGGCCATGGTGGCGCTGGCCGTCAGGAACGCTTTACGCAAAAAGTCGCGGCGACCTCCCTGAACCTGGGCGATCTGCTCAGCGCTCAGGAAGTTTTCCGGTGCTTTACGCAGCCGGCCTAGCTTTTTTGTGTAGTCACTCATCCTCTTTCTCGCTTAGTAGGCACGTCGAGCCAGGCGATCCGTCTGCGAAACCGATTCGGGATCATCGAGCTCGATGGCAATTTGAGTACACACGGTCCGGCACAACTGCACTGCCTTCTCGCTCTGCACACGGTAATAAACCAGATTGCCGACGCGGCGCTTGGCGACGACACCGGCTTGATACAACACCTTGAGATGCTGGGACACATTGGGCTGGGTCGAATCGACCGAGTCCATGATTTCTGTCACGCTTTTTTCGCCTGTACAGATGGAATTGAGGATGCGCAAGCGCAGGGGGGTGGCGAGGACGCCGAAGAGCTCTGCGGCGGAATCGAACACCCGGTCCGCATCGACCGAGAGATCATCTGCGGGCGACGTCACCAGTTCCGGGAGCGTGTCATTTTGTGGCATATGGATTTGCTTATAAGCAAGCACTGATATTTTTCAAACCATCGTCTGGCTTGTCCACCCTTGTCGGCTAGGAGACCGTCGGACTTGAGCCCGAGGGGCGGGGGTGGCGGCGGTGAGCCGCGCGGTTTATGCGCGGCCAGGCACGCCGCCAGCGTCTTCATCACTTGCACAGGCTCCTGGGCGGCCCGTTGGGGCGCAGAGCAGGTCGTGCGGGGCGCGATCTGGGCGCACTTTCCCTCTTTGCTCGTCACCCGGCGCGCAGCACATGCATGCGCTTGATGTTCCAGGCCATGGTCACGAGGTTCCACTCGCCTCGCGCCTTGTGCAGCCCCGCGCATGCTCATCTGACGCCAGCCCATGACGTGCTTGATGATGCCGAACACGGGCTCGACGGTCTGCTTGCGCAGTTTGTACAGCGCCCGGCCTGCCTGTGTGCACAGGCGGTGGGCCATGTTGGCGACCGGCTCCGCAGTTCGCGGCGCGTCGGGGTCGGGCCCAAACCGTTCGGCCAGGGGCACGTGATGCGACTCGCGCTTCATCGCCAGCAGCGGCTCGATTCCCGCCTGCACGCAGGCGAGCACGTTCGCCTGGCTGCAAAAACCGTTGTCGGCAACGAGGGTCTGCACGTTGCCAAGCGCCCCGGGCAACGCCGCAATCTGCTCGAGCGTGGACACCACTTCGCGCTTGTCATTGCAGGCCTGCGTGACGTGCGCGGTGACCACCATCATCGTCTCGATGTCCACGCCGGCCTGGGCGTTGTAGCTCTGCTCGAAGCCGCCGCCGGACACCGGCATGATGCGCGACTCCTCGTCCGTCAGGTTGACCTGGTCGCTGTCCTGGGGTCCGGCCTGGGGCGGCTCAGGGTCCCGCCCGCGCGGCTTCTTCCCGGCCTCGCGCTGGGCCCGGCGCTTGGCCTCTTTGGTCTCGAACTCCTGCTGCTCCGCTTTGAATCGTTCGGCGGCGCGTTGCGCAATCTTGGCCTTGGCCTGCGCGATGGCGCTCAGGCGGTCCTCGCGGCGCGCGATCTCGGCGGGCACATCCATGCCATCGGGCGCGCTGGAGCGATCATCCTTCTCCGCCCGCGCCAACAGGTCCTGGACTTCCTGGCGCAACTGCGCCTCGATCTTGTTGGCATGCCCCCACGACAGCGCCTTGTGCTTGCTCGCGCTGGCTCGGATCTTGGTGCCGTCCAGCGCAATGTGCCCGAGCTTGAGCAACTTCATCTCGCGCGCCAGCACCAGCACCTGCACGAACAGCGCCTCGATCTCCTTCAGAAAGCGCCGCCGGAACGCGGCCAGCGTATCGTGGTCCGGATGCGTATTGGCCGCCACAAAGCGGAACGCCACCGAGTCGTAGGTCGCGCGTTCGATCTTGCGGCTCGAATGCACCCCGTTGGCATACCCGTAGATCAGCAGTCCCAGCAGCACCGCAGGGTGATGCGCGGCCGAACCCCGGCCCGCGTACTGCTTGACCAAATCGTCCAGATCGAGCCGATCAATCACTTCGACAACAAAGCGCGCGAGGTGATCACTGGGCAACCACTCGTCCACCGACGGCGGCAGAAGGTAGGCCGTGTCTCGATCAACACAAACAAAGCGACTCATCGCGAGGAACTCCTCAATGGACTGTCGCCATTATCTCGGATCGAACCATCAGGCGAAAGCCTGGAAAGTCCGACAGCCTCCTAGGAGTTTCCCTAGTCAGGCGCGTGCAATTGCATCAGGAATTTGCTGGAGGGCAAGCGGGTCTTCCAGTGTAGTGAGGTCGCCAGGGTCGCGCCCCTCGCAGATTGCCTGGATGGCGCGCCGCAACAATTTGCCTGAGCGCGTCTTGGGCAGCGCCGTGACCAGACAGATGCGCTGGGGCCGCGCAATGGCACCCAGTTGGGCATCGACGTGGGTGGCAATGGCCGCTTGCAGCGTCGCTGCGGGAACATCATCCTGCCCCGGGCGGAGCACCACGAAGGCCCAGGCGGACTGGCCTTTGAGCGCATCCTGCACGCCGACCACGGCCACTTCGGCCACTGCTGGATGCGCGCTGATGCTTTCTTCGATCTCGCGGGTGCCGAGCCGGTGACCGGCCACGTTGATGACGTCGTCGGTACGACCGAGGATGTAGAGATAGCCGTCCGCATCCTGGCGCCCCCAGTCGAAAGTCGAATACACCTGCCTGTTGGGGTATGTACTCCAGTAAGTATGAACATACCGGGCATCATCGCCCCAGATGGTTTGCAGACATCCAGGGGGTAGTGGCCAGTCGATGGCCAGGACGCCTTTCTCGCCGACCTCGACCGGGGCGCCATCGGTTTCGTTGCGCAGGCAGACCTTGTACCCGGGCATCGAGACCCCAGGCGAACCGAGACGCGACGCCACCTCCGGAAACCCCTGCGGGGTCGCCAGAATGGGCCAGCCCGTCTCCGTCTGCCAGTAGTTATCGATCACCGGCTTGCCCAGGGACTCGGCCACCCAGCGCCCGGTGGGCTCGTCCAGCGGCTCCCCCGCCAAGAAGATGGCACGCAGGCTGGAGAGATCGTGCCGATGCAGTAAGGCCGGATCATGACGTTTGAGCACACGCATCGCCGTCGGTGCTGAGAACATCAGGTTGGCCCGATATTGCTCCACCGCCCGCCAGAACACGGCGGCGTCGGGACGGATGGGCGTGCCCTCGTACAGGATGGTGGTCATCCCGCAGAGCAATGGCGCGTAGACGATGTAACTGTGGCCGACGACCCAGCCGATGTCGCTGGTGCAGAAGAAGGTCTCACCCGCCTTTCCGCCAAACACCGTTCGCATCGAAAGATGCAGGGCCACGGCATACCCCCCGGTATCACGCTGCACCCCCTTGGGTTTGCCCGTGGTGCCCGAGGTGTAGAGGATGTAGCTCGGATGGGTGGACTCGACCCAGACGCAGGGCACTTGCGCATCGGCGTGCTGCACCCGCAGATCGGCATAGCTGATGTCGCACAAGGCCTCGCGCGCCCAGCCGACCAGTCCGCGATCGACCATGACGACCTGCGCCGGCGGATGTTGCGACAGACGCAGAGCCTCGTCGAGCAGAGGTTTGTACGCCATGATCTTGCCCGCCCGCGAACCCGCATCGGCACTGATGATGGCCTTGGGACGCGCGTCGTCGATCCGAGCCGCCAGGCTCACCGAGGCGAACCCGCCGAACACCACGGAATGCACCGCGCCCAGGCGCGCACAGGCCAGCATGGCGAAAACCGCCTCGGGAATCATCGGCATATAGATCAGCACGCGATCGCCCTGACCCACATCGAGACTCTGCAGGCTCGCCGCCATGACCTGCACTTCGCGGTGCAGGTCGGCATAGCTGTAGATGCGCTCCTCGCCGGTTTCGGTCGACACGTAGACCAGCGCCGGTTGATCGGCGCGCCCAGCGAGATGCCGATCGACCGCGTTGTGACAGAGATTGGTCAAGCCCCCGGCAAACCATGCAGCGAACGGCGGCTTGCTGCGATCGAGCACTGCATCCCAGGGCCGATGCCAGTCGATGGCCTGCGCCTGCTCGGCCCAGAACAATTCTGGCGAATCGACGCTGCGTCGATAAAAATCGACGTAAGTCCCGTCTGCCATGGCGTTATCTCCTGTCGTTGTTTGCAGAGCCAGCCTAGGAAGGGGCCCTGACGCCGGACTGACGCTGCGCCGCGCTCAGATTTTCACGACGATGCGTCCCCGCACGCGGCCATCCAGCAGGGTCTGCGCAGCCGCCGCGGCCTGATCGAGCGGGACTTCCTGCGTGATCCGGTCAAGCATGGAGCCGTCGAGCCGCTCGCTCAGCCTCTGCCATGCCTGGGTCCGGGCGGCTCGCGGCTGCATCACGCTGTCAATGCCGGCCAACGTGATGCCACGGAGAATGAAGGGCGCCACCGTGGTCGGAAAATCCATGCCGCCCGCCAGCCCGCAGGCGGCCACCACCCCGCCCCAGCAGGTCTGAGCACAGGCATTGGCCAGGGTGTGGCTGCCCACCGTATCCACCACCGCGGCCCACCGTTCCTTCTGCAGCGGCTTGCCCGGAGACGACAGGGTGTTGCGGTCGATGATCTCGGAGGCTCCGAGTGCGCGCAAGTAGGCCTCTTCCTGCAACTTGCCGGTCGAGGCTGCGACCGTCCAGCCCGCTTCAGCCAGTAACGCCACCGCCACGCTGCCCACGCCGCCGCTCGCGCCGGTAACCAGCACGCTGCCCTGGGAGGGCGAGACGCCCTGTCGCTCCAGCGCCAGCACGCACAATGCAGCGGTGTAGCCAGCCGTCCCCAAGGCCATGGCCTGACGCGCCGTGAAAGCCTTGGGCAAGGGAATCAACCAGTCCGCCCGCAAGCGTGCCCGCTGGCTCAGGCACCCCCAATGCGTTTCGCCGACGCCCCAACCGTTGAGCAGCCAGCGGTCGCCCGGATGCCAATCCGGGTGCGTGCTTTCGAGGACGGTTCCCGCCCCGTCGATTCCAGGCACCATCGGCCATCGCCTCACGACTGGCCCGCGGTTGGTCAGCGCCAGGGCATCCTTGTAGTTCAGCGTGGAATACTCCACCGCGACGGTCACGTCCCCGTCGGGCAGCTCGCTGTCTTCGCACGGGCCCAATGCAGCCTTGAAGCCCTGATCGGTTTGATCGAGTCGCCAAGCGGTAAACATGTCGGGGTCTCCTCACGGGCGCCCGTGCTGCGCCGCACAATGATTGACACGGAAGTCCAATTTACCTAAATTCGCGCGCTTATGCGTGTCAATCCCCTGTTCGTCCAGATCGCCTTGGCTTGCTGCCTGCTGGGCAGCGCTTCGGCGTGGGCCGATCCGGCGGCGCTGCCTCAGGTCAACCCCGCCCAGCCCTCGGAGCAGGCGGTGCGCGATGTGCAAAACGCCCAACGGGATGATTCCCCCCTTCGCCAATGGCTCACGCAGAACGGGTTTGTCCAGCAGGTCTCGACCCGCGCCTCCGATCTGGTGGTCAATGCGCTGAGCTTTCTCGGCGTGAAATATCGCTATGGGGGCGACTCAGCGCGCAGCGGCTTCGACTGTTCGGGTTTTGTTCGATACGTCTACGAAGAAACGCTGGGCACGGTGTTGCCGCACAATGCCGCGCAGCAGGCTCGGGAAGGCGAAAAAATTCCGGAGAGTCAGCTCAGGCCCGGCGATCTGGTGTTCTTCAACACCTTGCGGCGGGCGTTCTCGCACGTGGGTATCTATATTGGCAACGGCCAGTTCATTCATGCTCCGCGCTCGGGCCAGACCATCCGGGTGGAGAATCTGGACTCGCCCTACTGGGCCAAACGCTTTGACGGCGCACGCCGCATCGTGACAGGACAGCAGACCGAAGTGGCGCAGGACGACGCCACGAGCCCCTCCGCCAATCCGCCCGGGCCGAGCGGCCAGTAGGTCGCAGGGGTCTCGGTGCGCGGCGGGCAACGCCGCAACCCTACCGACAGCATCTCCCAGGAAAAACGGGCCGGAGCCCGTTTTTTATCGCCTGGACGGCGGCAGATCGGTGCAGCTTCCCTCGGCGACCTCGGCCGCCAAGCCGACGGACTCACCCAGAGTCGGATGGGGATGCACGGTGCGGCCGATGTCCACCGCGTCTGCCCCCATCTCGATCGCCAGGGCGATTTCCCCGATCAGATCGCCCGCGTGGGTGCCGACAATGCCGCCCCCCACGATGCGATGAGTGGCCTTGTCGAACAACAACTTGGTGAAGCCTTCGTCGCGCCCGTTGGCAATGGCCCGGCCGGATGCCGACCACGGAAACAGCCCTTTGGTCACGGCGATGCCTTCGGCCTTGGCCGCCTCTTCAGTCAGGCCGACCCAGGCAATCTCCGGGTCGGTATAGGCCACGCTGGGAATCACCCGCGCCTCGAAGGCAGCCTTCGCCAACGCGTCGTCACCCTTGAGTTCGCCCGCACAGACCTCGGCGGCAACATGCCCTTCGTGCACGGCCTTGTGCGCCAGCATGGGCTGACCGACGATGTCGCCAATGGCATGGATGTGCGGCACATTGGTGCGCAACTGCGCGTCCACGGGAATGAACCCTCGCTCGTTCACCGCCACACCCGCCTTGTCGGCCGCGATCTTGCGGCCATTCGGGGAGCGCCCGACGGCTTGCAGCACCAGGTCGTAGCGCTGCGGCTCACTCGGCGCACCCTCGCCCTCGAAGGTCACCCAGATGCCGTCGGGCCTGGCTTCGGCAGCAATGGTCTTGGTCTTGAGCATGATGCGGTCGAAGCGCTTGGCATTGAGCTTCTGCCAGACCTTCACCAGATCGCGGTCGGCACCGGGCATGAGGCCATCGAGCATTTCCACCACGTCGAGCCGTGCGCCCAGCGTGGAATACACGGTGCCCATCTCCAGCCCGATGATGCCGCCGCCGACGATGAGCATGGTCTTCGGCGCGTGGTCGAGCAAAAGGGCCCCCGTGGAATCGACGATGCGCGGATCGTCGGGCAGGAAGGGCAGACGCACGGCCTGCGAGCCTGCGGCCACGATGGCCCGTTTGAACTGCACCGTCTGCGTGGCGCCGGTCTTGTGCTGGCCTTCGCCCTCGGTGAGTTCGACCTGCACATGATGCGCATCGACAAAAGCGCCGTAGCCGCGCACCACCGTCACTTTGCGCATTTTGGCCATGGCCGCAAGGCCACCGGTGAGCTTGCCAACCACCTTGCCCTTGTGCGCGGCAAGCTTGGCCCGATCGACCTTGGGCGGCTCGAACGTCACGCCAAGATCGGCGAAATGGGCCGCTTCGTCGATCACCGAGGCCACATGCAGCAGCGCCTTGCTGGGGATGCAGCCCACATTGAGACAGACACCGCCCAGCGTGGCGTAGCGCTCGACCAGCACCACGCTCAAACCGAGATCGGCGGCGCGGAAGGCGGCGGAATAGCCCCCGGGACCGGCACCGAGCACGAGCACGTCGCAGGTCAGATCGACCTTGCCGCCGTAGTCGGCCGCAGCCTCTATGAGCGGCGGCGCTTCGGATCTTGCTGCGGGCGCCGCGGAAGCCGAGGCCGTCACCGCTTGCGTGGACGATGCCGCCGCTGCGGGCGGCTCGGCAGCGCCTGCCGCCTGCGCTTCAAGCTCCAGCAAAACCACCCCCTCGTTCACCTTGTCGCCCAGCTTCACCCGCACCGCCTTCACCTTGCCCGCCGCGCTGCTCGGAATCTCCATGCTCGCCTTGTCACTCTCCACCGTGACCAGCGACTGCTCCACCGATATCGTGTCGCCAGCTTTCACCAGCACCTCGATCACTTCCACATCCTTGAAGTCCCCGATGTCGGGAACCTTGACTTCGATCATGGCCATGTCGCGCTCCCGGTCAGATCAGCACACGCCGCAAGTCGGCGAGCAGCTCGCCGAGCACGGTGGTGAAGCGCGCAGCCATCGCCCCGTCGATGACGCGATGGTCGTACGACAGGGACAGCGGCAGCATCAGCCTGGGCTGAAACGCCGTGCCATCCCAGACCGGCCTGATCTGCGACTTGGACAAGCCGAGAATGGCCACTTCCGGTGCATTGATGATGGGCGTGAAGGCCGTGCCGCCCACGCCGCCCAGGCTTGAGATCGTGAAGGTCGCGCCCTGCATGTCCGAAGGCTTGAGCTTGCCTTCCCGCGCCGTCGCGGCCAGCTCGCCCATCTCCTTGGCGATTTGCGCCAGACCCTTCTTGTCCACGTCCTTGAGCACCGGCACGACCAGGCCTTGCGGCGTATCGGCCGCGAAACCGAGGTGGATGTAGTCCTTCAGGATTAGGTTCTCGCCGCTGTCGTCCAGCGAGCTGTTGAACGCCGGCATGGCCTTGAGCGCCGTCACGCAGGCCTTCATCACAAAGGCAAGCATGGTGAGTTTCACGCCCTGCTTAGCCATGCGCTCGTTGCTGCTCTTGCGGAAGTCCTCAAGCTCGGTGATGTCGGCCTCGTCGAACTGGGTGACATGCGGAATCATGGCCCAGTTGCGCGCCAGATTGGGGCCGGAGAGTTTCTTGATGCGCGAGAGCGGCTCGGTGCGAACCGAACCGAACTTGGCGAAATCCACCTTGGGCCAGGGCAGCAGATTGAGGCCTCCCAGGGTGCCTCCACCCTTGCCTGCCGTCGCCACCGCCGACGCCGCGGCCTGAGTGACCGCCTGACCGGCCATCACAGCCTTGACGAAGGTCTGCACATCCTCGGCGGTGATGCGCCCTTTCGTGCCGTGGCCCTTCACCTCGGCCAGCGGCACGCCCAACTCGCGCGCCAACTTGCGCACGCTGGGTGAGGCGTGCGGCAGCTGCGCGGCGGAGGCCGCCGGGGTCGGCGTCGGCAAAGACGCCGTCGGTGGCGTGTGCTGGCGCGGCTCGGAGGCAAATCCAACGCCCGCGGCCGCAGGCGGCACGACCGCCACCGATGCCGCAGGGGCTCCGGGCTCGGCCGGCGCCGCTGGCGTGGGCGATGCTGCCGCTGCGGGCGGCTCGGCAGCGCCTGCCGCCTGCGCTTCAAGCTCCAGCAAAACCACCCCCTCGTTCACCTTGTCGCCCAGCTTCACCCGCACCGCCTTCACCTTGCCCGCCGCGCTGCTCGGAATCTCCATGCTCGCCTTGTCACTCTCCACCGTGACCAGCGACTGCTCCACCGATATCGTGTCGCCAGCTTTCACCAGCACCTCGATCACTTCCACATCCTTGAAGTCCCCGATGTCGGGAACCTTGACTTCGACGACGGCCATCTTGCGTGTCTCCTGTTGTGTGTGCGTGCGGCGGTCGTTCAAGCGTAGAGCGAGAACATCTTTTCCGTGTCGATGCCGTATTTGGCAATGGCCTCGGCGAGCTTGGCCGTCGGCAGCGTGCCCTCATCGACCAAGCCTCGCAGGGCGGCCAGCACGATGTAGTGGCGATCGACCTCGAAGTGACGACGCAGTTCGGTTCGGGTGTCCGAGCGGCCGAAGCCATCGGTGCCGAGCACGCGATAACTCCGCCCCTTGGGCAGGAAGGGGCGGATCTGCTCGGCGAACAGGCGCACATAGTCGGTGCTGGCCACGACGGGGCCGGCATGCTTGTCCAGCTGCTGGGTCACAAAAGGTACGCGAGGGGTCTCGGCGGGGTGAAGCAGGTTCCAGCGCTCCGCCGCCTTGCCGTCACGGGCCAGTTCATTGAAGCTGGGGCAGCTCCATACGTCTGCGGCGACGCCCCAATCCTGCTCCAGCAAGTCCTGCGCGGCCAGACTCTCGCGCAGGATGGAGCCCGAGCCGAGCAACTGCACGCGCTGCTTGACCCGAGCCTTGCCCGGTTTGCACAGATACATGCCCTTGAGAATCTGCTCCTCGGTGCCCTTCTGCAGCCCTGGCTGGGCGTAGTTCTCGTTGAGCAGGGTGAGGTAGTAGAAGACGTCTTCCTGGTTTTCGACCATGCGCTTCATGCCCGCGTGGAGAATGACGGCCACCTCGTGGGCGAAGGTCGGGTCGTAGCTGATGCAGTTGGGCACATTGGCCGCCATGATCTGGCTGTGGCCATCTTCGTGCTGCAGGCCTTCTCCATTCAGCGTGGTGCGTCCTGATGTGCCGCCCAGCAGGAAGCCGCGTGCGAGCATGTCGCCGGCTGCCCAGATCAGGTCGCCGATGCGCTGGAAGCCGAACATCGAATAAAAGATGTAGAAGGGAATGGTGATGCGGTTGCTGTGCGAGTAGCTGGTGGCCGAGGCGATCCAGGAGCACATGCCTCCGGCTTCGTTGATGCCTTCCTGCAGGATCTGTCCCTGCTTGTCTTCGCGGTAATACATCACTTCGCCGCGGTCGACCGGCGTGTACTTCTGCCCTTCCGGGGCGTAGATGCCGATCTGGCGGTACAGGCCCTCCATGCCGAAGGTGCGGGTCTCGTCCACCAGAATGGGCACCACGCGGGACCCGAGCGTCTTGTCGCGCAGCAACTGGTTGAGGCAGCGCACATAGGCCTGGGTGGTGGAAATCTCGCGACCTTCGGCCGTGGCCTCGAGCATGGGCTGGAAGATCTCCTTCAGATCGGGCACCGGCAGATGCTCGTCGGCCTTTTCGCGGCGCTGCGGCAGCGGTCCGCCGAGCGCCTTGCGCCGATCCATCAGATAGCTCATCTCGGGCGTATCGTCGGCCGGCTTGAAGAAGGGGAGCCTGGGCAGATCGCCGTCGGAAACAGGAATGTTGAATCGATCGCGGAACTCGCGAATATCCTCGTCGGTGAGTTTCTTCACCTGGTGGGCCACGTTGCGCGCCTCGGCTGCACGGCCCATGCCATAGCCCTTGATGGTCTTGACCAGCAGCACCGTGGGCTGGCCTTCGTGGTGGGCCGCGGCATGGAAGGCCGCGTAGACCTTCTGCGGATCGTGGCCGCCGCGGTTCAGGCGCCAGATATCCTCGTCGCTCATGTGTTCGACCATCTTCAGCAGCCGGGGGTCGCGTCCGAAGAAGTGTTTGCGCACGAAGGCGCCGTCATTGGCCTTCATGGCCTGGTAGTCGCCGTCGAGCACGTCCATCATGACCTGGCGCAGGATGCCGTCCTTGTCGCGAGCCAGCAGCGGATCCCAATACGAACCCCAGATCAGCTTGAGCACGTTCCAGCCCGAGCCGCGGAACTCGGCTTCGAGCTCCTGGATGATCTTGCCGTTGCCGCGCACCGGACCGTCCAGGCGCTGCAGATTGCAGTTGACGACGAAGATCAGGTTGTCGAGCTTTTCGCGCGCCGCCAGACCGATGGCGCCCAGCGACTCGGGTTCGTCCATCTCACCGTCGCCGCAGAACACCCAGACCTTGCGCTTGGACGTATCGGCAATGCCGCGGGCGTGCAGATATTTGAGATAGCGCGCCTGGTAGATCGCCATGATCGGCCCCAGGCCCATGCTCACCGTGGAAAACTGCCAGAAATCGGGCATCAGCTTGGGGTGGGGATAGCTCGACAGCCCCTTGCCCCCGACCTCCTGGCGGAAATGCGAGAGCTGATCCTCGGTCAAGCGGCCTTCCATATAGGCACGGGCGTAGATGCCGGGCGCGCTGTGGCCCTGGAAGTAGATCAGGTCGCCGCCATGCTCGGCCGTGGGCGCATGCCAGAAGTGATTGAAGCCGGTGCCATACATGGTGGCCAGCGAGGCAAACGACGCCATGTGCCCGCCCAGATCGCCCCCGTCCGCCGGATGCAGGCGGTTGGCGCGCACCACCATCGCCATCGCATTCCAGCGCATATAGGCGCGCAGGCGCTCCTCGATCTCGACGTTGCCCGGGCTGCGCACCTCATCGTCGGTGGCGATGGTGTTGACGTAGGCCGTATTCGCGGAGAACGGCACATCGACCCCGTTCTGCCGCGCCTCGGTGATCAGCGACTCAAGGACGAAATGGGCCCGCCCGGGGCCTTCGGCGGCGATCAGCGCATCCAGCGCATCCAGCCATTCGCGGGTTTCCTGCGGATCGGCATCTCCCGACGCGGCGGACAATGAACTGAGGTGCAGTTCGGGTAAGGCAGCCATGGTGTTCTCCTCGTAAGTTTTCTAGAGTATCGCAAACAAATTTTCAAATCACAATAATCAATTCCACTATATGAAATATAAGGCCGACTTTTTTGCGGCTTTTCAATCTCTTCAGGCGGGCTCACGCACGAAGCTGCGCCAACGCAATTTCCCGCCAGGCGATCCGACCCGCCCGCTCGCCTCGACAGCCCAGGGAGTGCGCCCGAACAGGCCCTAGACTGTGCCCGTGGATCATCCCAAGCCCCTTTCCGCCCTGCGTCGCCGTAGCTGGACCCAGCGTCTGGGCCTGCTGCGCGCGCGCGCTTTGCTGCGGCGCATGCAGTCTGACCGCGTGCTGCTGGTGTTGCCTTTGGTCGTTTTCATTCTGTTTCTGGCGGCCATGGCCGCGTTGGTGAGTTACTCCCAGCAAGCCGACCTGCAACGCGACAAAGACAATCTCCAGCGCGACAGCGAGTGGGCGCAGCAACGCATCAGTCTCGACCTCACGCTCGCGCAGGACCAGGTGCAGGCCATCGCCAACAACCTCTCCCTGCATGACGACCGCCCCGGCCCCTTCGATGTCCAGGCGCTGCGTCTGTTGCGGCGCTATCCGCAGATCTTTCTCGTCTACTACGCGCATACCGATGGCACCGTGGTGTTCAAGAAGGGCAATCCCAATCTCGCCACCGAGCAGATCGCCGCCCTGGTGGGCAAGACACTCAAGCGGGCCAACAGCCTGCAACTGGTGCAGCAAGCGCTGATCAGCCAGAGAACCGCCTATTCGACGCCCTTCAAGAGTGTGGACAACGGCTGGCTGCTGGAAACGGCCACGCCCGTCATGCGCAACGATCAGCTCGTCGGCGTCGTGGGGTTGGTGTACTCCGTCGATGGCATCTTGCGCAACTCGGTTCCGGAAGACCTCAACGCCAGCTACGCCGTTTCGCTGCTCGGCCCCGACAACCAGTTGCTCGACAGCGCATCGAGCCAACCCATACGCGACAAAGCGCTTCAATACCGGGCCCCTCTCCCGCCTTTCGAACCCGGCCTGGTGCTGCAGGTCAGCAGCTATCGAAGCAGTCCGAGCTGGACCACCAAGGGCCTGTACTGGAGCGTTTTCCTCCTGTCGGCGCTCACCCTCTGGACTCTGCTGACCAGCTGGAACCAGCTGCGCCAGCGCCTCAGCGCCCAGGAGGCGCTCACCCGCGAAACCGCCTTCCGCCGCGCCATCGAGAACTCGCTCTCCACGGGCATGCAGGCCGTGGACATGCAGGGACGCATTCAGTATGTGAATCTGTCGTTCTGCCGCATGACCGGCTTTGAGGACAGCGATCTGATCGGCAGCCAGCCGCCCTACCCCTACTGGCCGTCGCATCAGGGCGCCGAAATGGCCCTGGCCATTCAGCAAAGCCTCGATGGCCTGGCACCGCCCTCGGGATTCGCGCTCAAGATCCGCCGCAAGAACGGCAGTGAATTCGATGCGCGCGTCTATGTCTCGCCACTGATCGACGTGCGCGAAAAGCAGACCGGCTGGATCATGTCGGTCACCGACATCACCGAACCCACCCGCATCCGCCAGGAGCTGGCCGCGTCGCACGAGCGCTTCGTGGCCGTGCTCGAAGGGCTGGACGCGGCGGTCTCCGTGATCTCGCTGGGCACCGAAGAACCCCTGTTCGCCAACAAGCTCTACCGCCAGTGGTTCGGCGCCTCGGTCCACGGCCACCTGATGCTCAATGGCGGGCAGATGACTTCGGTTGCCGACGACGATCATGTCGACACCGTCGACTCGTTTGCCGGATTGCCCGCCGACGAAATCCTCGACGGACACGCGAACGCTCACGAAACCCACGTCGAAGCCCTCGATCGCTGGTTCGATGTGCGCCAGCGCTATATGCAATGGGTGGACGGCCGGGTGGCGCAACTGCTGATCGCCACCGACATCACCCCGCGCAAACGCGCCGAGGAAACCGCACGCAAGCAAGAGGAGAAGGCCCAGATCACCAGCCGCCTCATCACCATGGGCGAGATGGCCTCGTCGCTGGCGCACGAACTCAACCAGCCGCTCACCGCCATCAGCAACTACACCTCGGGCATGATCGCCCGCGTCAAGACGCACGGCATGGCGCAGCATGAACTGGTGGATGCGCTGGAAAAGACGGGAAGACAGGCGCAGCGCGCTGCCGGGGTCATCAAGCGGGTGCGCGATTTCGTGAAGAAAAGCGAGCCCGCGCGCGTGTCCTGCCGGGTGCAGGACATCGTGCGCAATACCCTGGAGCTGGCCGACATCGAACTCACCCGACGCAACGTGAGGCTGCTCAACTTCGTGGCGCCGGGCATCCCGACCCTGTACGCCGATCCGATCCTGATCGAGCAGGTTCTGCTCAACCTGTTGCGCAACGCGGCCGAGTCGGTGGACAAGGCCGGGCGACAGGGCAATCTGCGCAGCATCGAACTCAAGATCATGCCGGATGCGGAGCGGGTGACTTTCACCGTGAAAGATCACGGCACCGGCATCGATCAAGCCGTGATGGAGCGGCTGTTCGAAGCCTTCTACACCACCAAGGCCGAAGGCCTGGGCATCGGCCTGAACATCTGCCGCTCGATCATCGAGTATCACCAGGGCCGTCTCTGGGCCGAGAATTACTACAATCAAGGCGTGATTGCAGGGTGTCTCTTCAGCTTCACCCTGCCGCTCGGAGCACCCAGAGAGCGGCCTCGGCCGCCCGCCCCTTCCGGCGATTCGGCGCCCCCTGACTTCCTTCCGTCACGCTTCTGACGTTCTGCTTCCCACACCTCTCGATCACACATGAAAACCGCCAACAAAGGTACCGTCTATGTCGTGGATGACGACGAAGCCGTACGCGATTCGCTGCAGTGGCTGCTCGAAGGCAACGACTACCGGGTGCGCTGCTTCGAGTCCGCCGAGAGCTTTCTCGCCCGCTTCGATCCGCGCGAGGTTGCCTGTCTCATCGTCGATGTGCGCATGCCCGGCATGAACGGCCTCGAACTGCAGGACGAACTGCTGCGCCGCGGCTGCTCCATGCCGCTGGTGTTCATCACCGGTCACGGCGACGTGCCCATGGCAGTGGACACCATGAAAAAGGGCGCGATCGACTTCATCGAAAAGCCGTTCAACGAAGTGGTGCTTCGCGACCTGGTCGACCGCATGCTGCAGAAGGCGCGTCTGAGTGCCGATCAGCAGCAGGCCGAAGCCAGCCGCGGCGCCCTTCTGGGGCGGCTCACCGCGCGCGAATCGCAGGTGCTCGAGCGCATCGTTGCGGGCCGCCTGAACAAGCAGATCGCCGACGATCTCAACATCAGCATCAAGACGGTCGAGGCGCACCGCGCCAACATCATGGAAAAGCTCAACGTCAGCACCGTGGCCGATCTGCTCAAGATTGCACTCGGCGCCCCCAAGTAAATCCGGGCATCGCCCTCACATCCAGCCCGCGTCCAGGAACTGAAGAGACCCTGGGTCGGTCCGGGGTCTGTGTGCGCGGGCTTTGACCCCTTCCAGAAGTCCATTCCCATGACAGCCCAACGCATCGACGGCCTTGCCCTCTCCGCCCAGATCCGCCAACAGGTCGCCCAGCGCGCCCAG
Source organism: Thiomonas intermedia (assembly GCF_002028405.1). Classification (NCBI taxonomy): domain Bacteria; kingdom Pseudomonadati; phylum Pseudomonadota; class Betaproteobacteria; order Burkholderiales; genus Thiomonas; species Thiomonas intermedia. The sequence continues at coordinate 2,502,580 of NZ_CP020046.1, read as the reverse complement.
GCCCGTACCGCCGCCGGACATACGCCCGGCCTCGCCGTCATTCTGGTCGGCGACAACCCGGCCAGCCAGGTCTATGTGCGCAACAAGATCAAGGCCTGTGAGCAAACCGGCATCCGCTCGGTGCTCGAACAATACGGCGCAGACCTGGAGGAGGCCGCGCTGCTGCAGCGCATCGCGGCGCTCAATGCCGATCCGGCGATCCACGGCATCCTGGTTCAGCTGCCGCTGCCACGACACATCGACGCGCACAAGGTGATCGAGGCCATTGCGCCCACCAAGGACGTCGACGGCTTTCACGTGGCCAGCGCGGGCGCGTTGATGGTGGGGCAGCCGGGCTTCAAGCCCTGTACGCCCTACGGCTGCATGAAGATGCTCGAATCCATCGGTCTACGCGATTTGCGTGGCAAATCGGCCGTGGTGGTCGGACGCTCGAACATCGTCGGCAAACCCATGGCTCTGATGCTGCTGGCGGCCAATGCCACCGTCACCATCGCGCACAGCGGCACCAGCGACCTGGGCGCCGTCTGCCGCCAGGCCGACATCGTGGTGGCCGCCGTGGGCCGCGAAAACCTGATCACGGCCGAGATGGTCAAACCCGGCGCCGTGGTGATCGACGTGGGCATGAACCGCAACGCCGCGGGCAAGCTCTGCGGCGATGTGGATTTCGAGGGTGTGAGCGAAGTCGCCGGCTGGATCACTCCGGTGCCCGGCGGCGTGGGGCCCATGACCATTGCAATGCTGCTGGTCAATACCCTGGAGTCGTGCGAGCGGGCCCACGCCCGCCCATAATCATTCCATTGCACCCAACCGGCCCCGAGGCCCTGACCCACGCCATGATGCTTGCTTTGCCCACCGACAATCCGCTGTGCGACTTCAGCGCACTGCCCGACTACGCCGCCGTCAAACCCGAGCACATCGAGCCCGCGCTCGACGCGCTGATCCAGGCGGCCGAGCAGGCTCTGGAGCAGGTCGCCGCCGAGGCCACGCCCCCCACTTGGTCGGCCGTGGTCGAACCGCTGGAACGCGCCACCGAACATCTGGGACGTGCCTGGGGCGTGGTCGGACACCTCAACGCCGTGGCCGACACCCCCGCCCTGCGGTCGGCCTACAACGCCATGCTGCCCCGAGTCACCGAGTTCTGGACCCGCCTGGGCCAAAACGAAGGCCTGCTGCGTCAATACCAGGCTCTGCATGACAGCGCCGAGTTCCCCGGCCTGAGCGCCACACGCCAACGCATCATCGACCATGCCCTGCGCGATTTCCGCCTCAGCGGTGCGCTGCTTGAAGGCCGTGCGCGCAGCCGCTATGCCGAGATCCAGGAGCGCCTGGCCGCGCTCAGCCAGACCTTCTCCGAACATGTGCTCGATGCCACGGCGGCGCATGTGGAGTTTGTCGGCGAAGAAGAGACCGCGGGCATTCCCGCCGATGCCCTGCAGACCGCGCGCGAAGCCGCCGAGCGCGACGGCAAGCCCGGCTACAAGTTCACCCTGCACTATCCGTCGTACATGCCGGTGTTGCAGCACGGCGAGCACCGACCGCTGCGCGAGCGCCTGTACCGGGCCTACGTCACCCGCGCGAGCGAGCTGGGCGATCCGCAGTTCGACAACTCCGCGGTCATGGCCGAAATCCTCGCCCTGCGTGACGAGGAAGCCCGTCTGCTCGGCTACGCCAACTACGCCGAGGTCTCGCTGGTGCCGAAAATGGCCGACACCCCCGAGCAGGTCATGCACTTCCTGCGTGACCTCGCCAGCCGCGCCCGCCCGTTCGCCCAGCGCGACCTCGACACCCTGCGTGCCTTCGCCAAGGACGAGTTGGGCATGACCCAACTCGAAGCCTGGGACATCGCCTGGGCATCCGAGAAACTGCGTCAATCGCATTACGCCCTGTCCGAGCAGGAGGTGCGCCAGTACTTCACCCTGCCGACCGTCCTTGCCGGACTCTTCCGGGTGATCGAGACGCTGTTCGGCGTGAAACTGCGCAAGGTGAAGGGGGACATCCATGCCTGGCACGCCGATGTCGAGTTGTACGAAATCGAGAACGCCGGCGGTCAGAGCATGGGCCTGTTCTATCTCGACCTGTATGCCCGCGACGGCAAGCGCTCGGGCGCCTGGATGGATCACGTGCGCTCTCGCTGGCTGCGTGGCGACGGCATGCTGCAAACACCCGTCGCCACCCTGACCTGCAACTTCCCGTCGCCAGTCGGTGGCAAGCCCGCGCTGCTCAGCCACGACGATGTGCAGACCCTGTTCCACGAATTCGGACACGGCCTGCACCACATGCTGACCCAGGTGGACGACATCGCCGTATCGGGCATCTCGGGCGTGGAATGGGATGCCGTGGAACTGCCCAGCCAGCTCATGGAGAACTTCTGCTGGGAATGGGAGGTGCTGCGTTTTCTCACCCACCACGTGGATTCCGGCGAGCCGATGCCGCGCGCCTTGTTCGACAAAATGATGGCGGCGAAGAACTTCCAGTCGGGCATGCAGACGCTGCGCCAGGTCGAGTTTTCGCTGCTCGACATGCGCCTGCATCACGATCTGCCCACCTTCACCCCGGCCGACATTGAAACCCTGGTGGAAGAAAACCGCCACGAGGTGGCCGTCCTGCAGCCGCCCGCGTTCAACCGTTTCGTCTGCAGTTTTTCCCACATCTTTGCCGGTGGCTATGCGGCCGGGTACTACAGCTACAAATGGGCTGAAGTGCTCTCGGCAGATGCCTACGAGCGCTTCGAGGAGGAAGGCCCGCTCAGTCCCGCGGTGGGCAAGAGCTACCACCAGGCCATCCTCTCGGTCGGTGGCAGCCGCGACGCCATCGATTCGTTCAAGGCCTTCCGTGGACGCGAACCGCGCATCGACGCCCTGCTCCGCCATGGGGGCATGACGGCGCAGGCCGCCTGAGCCGCAACCGGCAGTCTGTGGCGAAAACACCGCGCCGCGTCCCCGGTGCGGTTCAGTCGTGGCACACTTGCCGCTTGCACTTTCACAAGCTGTCCAGAGTGATGAAACCTACCCTACGCAGTGCCTTCATGTATTCCGCCGCCGTTGCGCTGAGCCTGGCGGCCGGAACACCGGCCTGGGCCATTTACAAAATTGTCGGCCCTGATGGCTCCATCACGTTCAGTGACGTTCCACCCAGCAACGGGCAGGGCAAGGCGGTGCAGTCACTATCCGCCCAGGGTGCCCCGGCACCGAGCCCGATCGATCGATTGCCCACGGGCTTGCGCGAAGCGGCACGAAAGTACCCGGTCACGCTCTACACCGCCTCGCAGTGCGGTGCCTGCGATGCCGCACGCGACTACCTGCGACAACGCGGCATCCCCTTCTCGGAAAAAACCATCACGACCAACGCCGACATCCAGGCCTACAAGGCCCTTTCGGGCGGTAGCGACAAGCTCCCGCTGGTTTCCATCGGCAGCACCAAGCTCCCCGTGGGATTCAGTTCTAGCAACTGGGACGTCGCGCTCGACGCCGCGGGCTATCCCAAGAAGAACGAACTGCCTCGCGGTTATGTGGGCCCTCAGCCCGTTGCGCTCGTCCCGCCCCCTGCCCCGCAGGAACCCGCCAGCAAGGCAGCAACCGCTCCTGCAGCACCGTCCGTTCTGCCTCCGCCGAATCCGAACGCCCCCAAGGGCTTCCAGTTCTGAACGGCCCTGAGTCTGGCTTCAAGGCGCTGGCAGAAAAGGCCCCGACAGGTTCAGACAAAATCGCGACGCTGAACGCCTTCCGCCGTGCCGACGAGCGCCACATTGGCGCCACGCAGTGCGAATAGACCGACCGTCACCACGCCGGGAATCTGGTTGACCCGGGTTTCGAACTCGCGCGGCTGCGTGATCTGCAAGCCGTGAACGTCCAGAATCAGATTGCCGTTGTCGGTGATGTAGCCCGAGCGTTCGCGCGGGTCGCCTCCCATGGCGCGCAGACGGCGTGCGACCAGTTCGCGAGCCATCGGCACGACTTCGACCGGCAAGGGAAATTGGCCCAGCACCGAGACCAGCTTGCTCTGATCCACAATGCAGATGAAGCGTTCCGCCGCCTCGGCGATGATCTTCTCTCGGGTCAATGCACCGCCGCCGCCCTTGATCATCGCACCTGAGCCGTCAATCTCGTCGGCACCATCGACATAGATCGAGAGTTGCGCGACCTCGTTGAGGTCGTACACCGTGATGCCCTGCGCGCGCATGCGCTCGGTCGATCGCTCGGAACTCGAGACGGCGCCCTTGATCCGGTCCTTGATCCCCGCCAGCGCGTCGATGAAGAAGTTCACCGTCGAGCCTGTGCCGACGCCAATGATTTCGCCGTGCGGCACGTGGGTGAGCGCGGCCGCGGCGACCTGCTGTTTGAGTTCGTCTTGCGTCATGTCGGGTCTTCACGAAAAATGTCAGTCTTCATTATCGCTGCGCCATCCGGCTCGCGGCGACCTTCCCTGCACTCTATGCCGCTCTCCTATCGCCTGATTCGCCCGATTTTGTTCCGCCTCAATCCCGAATGGGCGCATCACCTCACGCTGAACGGCATTCGCATGGCGCATTCTGCCGGGCTGTCGATTCTGTATGCCCATCCCCTGGTGCGCGACCCGGTGGAACTGCTCGGACTGCGCTTCGCCAACCGTGTCGGCCTGGCCGCAGGGCTCGACAAGAACGGGGAGGCCATCGACGCGCTGGCGGCCATGGGATTCGGTTTCGTCGAGGTCGGCACCGTCACGCCGCGGCCGCAACCGGGCAACCCGACGCCGCGCATGTTCCGACTGCCGCAGGCGCAGGCGCTGATCAACCGCATGGGCTTCAACAATGCCGGGCTCGATGCTTTTTTGCGCCATGTTCGCCGCAGCCATCGGCCCGTGCCCATCGGCCTGAACATCGGCAAGAACGCCAGCACGCCCGTCGAACAGGCCCTCGACGATTACCGCCTCGGGCTGGAAGGTGTCTACACCCAGGCCGACTATGTCAGCATCAACATCTCCTCGCCGAACACCCGCAATCTGCGTCAACTGCAAACGGATGGAGCCTTGCAAGGCCTGCTGCAAGGCCTGGCCGAAACCCGCGAGCGTCTGAGCCAGCAGCACGGCCGTCGCGTGCCCATGCTGCTGAAAATCGCACCCGACCTGGACGATGCCGATATTGACGTCATCGCCGATCAACTGCTCACGCATGGGCTGGACGGCGTCATCGCGACGAACACGACCCTGTCCCGCGAAGCCGTGGCCGGCATGGCCCACGCGCAAGAGACAGGGGGTCTGAGCGGCGCGCCGGTACGGGAGGCTTCTGTGCGGGTTATTGCCCGCCTGCGTCGTCGCCTGGGGCGACAGGTCCCCATCATCGGCGTCGGCGGCATCCTGGCCGGAACCGACGCCGTCGAAAAGCTGCATGCTGGAGCGGACCTGGTGCAACTCTACACCGGCCTAATTTATCGCGGCCCCGAGCTGGTGGAGGAGTGCGCCAGAGCGCTGGCGCATGAGGCCAGCCAAGGGGGACAGCAGTAGAGTGGCTTTGTCCAGCCCAATGAAAAACGCCTGCAAACTGAGTTTGCAGGCGTTTTTCATTGGAAGATCCGGATATGAACCTTGTCGGATGCTGATTTTTATTTTTGTTTCAGGCGCGTCTTGTTCGCCGTGATGTGCTCATAGATTTCGCGGGATCGCTGGGAAAGCGGCCTGCCAAACCCTTCGCGCCAGGGCGAAGACACTTTCACCTGCGGTCGCTTGCGGAATGTGGAAGCCACTTCCTCTGCGTTCTGCATCATCAAATCCCAGGGATCTGCCGATTTTGTCGTGGTGGAGGAGTTTGACTCTTCGAGTTCAACACCGTTGGTTTTGCTTGTGGTCGTCGCTTTTGCCACGTTTACCCCTCTGATGGAACTGTGGGACAACACTGTCTGCCGCATACCACATGCAACAGAAAATGGCCCCGTTAAACACCCGTCCATTATAACCGGAAGTATGCTCCAACGCCCACCCGGTCTGAGCAAAACCCGCAGGGCTTCAGTCGAGGAACGGGGCAAGCCGCTGCAGCACGGCCTCACGGCCCAGCAGGGCCAGAACCGCATCCACGGCCGGCGTCTGCTCCCGTCCCGTCACCATGAGGCGCACAGGCATGGCGAGTTGCGGCATCTTCAGGCCGTGTTGTTTGAGTACGCCTTTGAGCGCTGCGGCAATCGCCTCACGCGTCCATTCCGGCAGCTCGGACAGTTGATGGCGCAGATCCATCAATGCCTGTTTTCCTTGCACTCCCAGATGCTGTTCAAGCGCAGACGCGTCGGGCGTCGTGGGTCGGTAGAACAACAAGGTCTGCTGCGCCAGCTCGGGAAGCGTCTGGGCGCGATCGTGAAGCAGCGCGCAGACGGCCTGAAGCTCCGGGGTTTGCGCGGCGATGCCGTCCCGATCCAGCAAGGGGCGTATGAGCGCGGCCAGCTGATCGGCGGGCGTGTGTTTGATGTAGTGGGCGTTCACCCAGCGCAGCTTGGCTTCGTCGAACTGCGCGGGCGAGCTGCCCAGGTGGTCGAGATCGAACCACTCCAGGAACTGCGCCCTTGAGAAGATCTCCGCGTCGCCGTGGGACCAGCCCAGCCGCGCCAGATAGTTGACCACGGCATCGGGCAGATAACCTTCGTCGCGGTACTGCAGCACGCTCTTGGCGCCATTGCGTTTGGACAGCTTCTCGCCCTGCTCGTTGAGCACGGTGGGCAGGTGCGCATAGCGCGGAGGTGTGGCACCCAGCGCCTGGAAGATATGCAGTTGCCGCGGCGTGTTGTTGACGTGATCATCGCCGCGAATCACATCGGTGATCTGCATGTCGATGTCATCCACCACGACGCAGAAGTTGTAGGTCGGTGTGCCATCGGGGCGGGCAACCACGAGATCGTCGAGTTCCTCGTTGCGGATCTCCACCCGGCCTTTGACAAAATCGTGCCAGGCCACGACGCCGTTCGCCGGGGTCTTGAAACGCCATACCGGCTGGACGCCGTCGGGAACCGGCGGCAGGACCTTGCCCGACTCCGGGCGCCAGGTGCCGTCATAGCGGGGCTTCTGCTTGGCTGCAGTCTGGCGCTCACGCAAGGCATCGAGCTCGGCGCTGGACATGTAGCAGGGATAGACCCAACCCGCCTGGCGCAGTTGATCGAGCACCTCGCGGTATCGCGGCATGCGCTGCATTTGATAGAAAGGGCCTTCGTCGTAATCGAGGCCAAGCCAGTCCATCGCCTGCAGAATGACCTGGACCGCCTCTTCGGACGAACGCTCGGTATCAGTATCCTCGATACGCAGAATGAAGTCGCCTCCATGATGGCGGGCAAACGCCCACGGATAGAGCGCCGATCGGATGTTGCCCAGATGGATGAATCCGGTCGGGCTGGGAGCAAATCGGGTACGGACGCGGTGCGGCTCGGTGGTCATCGTCAAAGTCAGAAAGTCACGGAAAGCAGGAATGCCCAAGACACGCGCTCAGGCCAGGGTCGACAATCCCCGGCTCAGATCGCGCTGAAGGTCGCTCAGATCCTCCAGCCCGACGGCCAGGCGAATCAGCCCCTGGCCGATGCCGGCGGTCTGGCGCTGCGCTTCGCTCAGTCGGCCATGCGTGGTCGTCGACGGGTGGGTGATGGTGGTTTTGGTGTCGCCCAGATTGGCGGTGATGGAGCAGATGCGCGTGTGATCGATGACGTGGAACGCGCGCGCCTTCGCCTGCTGCGCCTCCGTGGCCTTGAGCTCGAAAGACAGCACGGCACCCCCAGTCTTCTGCTGCCGCATGGCCAGCGCATGCTGCGGATGGCTTTCCAGGCCGGGATAGAACACCCGGCCGACCGCTGGCTGCGCCTGCAGCCACTGCGCCATCGCCAGGGCGGCCACGCTGTGCGCCTTCATGCGCACGCCCAGTGTCTCCATGCCCTTGAGCACCACCCAGGCATTGAACGGTGAAAGAGAAAGCCCCACGGTGCGCTGCACCGGCAGCAGCTTGTCGCGGATCGGTGCGGCCTTGCCGCATACGGCACCGGCGATCACCCTTCCCTGCCCATCCAGGTACTTGGTGCCGGAATGAATCACCCAGTCGGCACCGAAATCGAGGGGACGCTGCAAGGCCGGTGAACAGAAGCAGTTGTCCACCGCCAGCTCGGCACCGGCGCCATGGGCCAGGTCGGCCAAGGCGGCAATATCGCAGACCTCGGTGAGTGGATTGGACGGCGTTTCGGCAAACAGAAGCCGGGTGTTGGGACGCAGGGCTGCCGCCCACTGACTCACATCGGTCTGCGAGACGAACGTCGTCTCCACGCCGAATCGCGCGAGTTCGCGGCCGAACAGATTGATCGTGGAGCCGAACACACCCTGCGAGCAGATCACATGATCGCCCGCTTTGAGCAGCGCCATGGCCAGCAACAGGATGGCGGCCATCCCGCTACCCGTGGCCATGCAGGCCTCGGCGCCCTCAAGCGCGGCAAGCCGCTGCTCGTAGCTGGACACGGTGGGATTGGAAAAGCGCGAGTAGACAAAACCCTCCTGCTCCCCGGCAAACCGGGCGGCCGCAGTCGCCGCGTCGGGATGCACAAAACTGCTGGTCAGGAACAGGGCCTCGCTGTTTTCGCCGTATGGCGTGCGCGGCAAGGCCTCGCGTACCGCGAGCGTATCGAGCGCAAGCGAAGGGACGTTTCTATCGTCCGCCGTCATGAAGGCTGCCCCTGCTCTTCAGCCCCCTGAAGACTGAGCCGGCCCGTATTGGGCGCGACAGTGCCCCCCCGGTTCTGACCCTCTTCGGGCGGCAGGGTCCCGGCGATGTAACGGCCGTCGAAGCAGGATGCCTCAAACTCCGTGATGTCAGGGTTGACCTCGCGAATCACCCGCTTCATGGCGTCGAGATCCTGATAGACCAGCACATCGGCGCCGATGATCTGCCGGATCTCTTCGACACTGCGGTTGTGCGCCACGAGTTCCGACGCCGTGGGCATGTCGATGCCGTAGATGTTGGGATAGCGCACCGGCGGCGCAGCCGACGCGAGATAGACCTTGCGCGCCCCGGCCTCACGGGCCATCTGCACGATCTCGCGCGAAGTCGTGCCGCGCACGATGGAGTCGTCCACCAGCAGCACGTTGCGGCCGGCAAATTCCTGGCCGATGGCGTTGAGCTTTTGCCGTACCGATTTCTTGCGCACCGCCTGTCCGGGCATGATGAAGGTTCGCCCCACATAGCGGTTCTTCACGAAACCCTCGCGGTAGGGACGGCCCAGCTTGTGCGCCAGCTGCATGGCCGACGGCCGGCTCGACTCGGGAATGGGAATGACCACATCGATCTCGCTGGGCGGCAGCACCGAGATGACCCGCTGCGCCAGGGTTTCGCCCATGCGCAGGCGGGCGCGATAGACCGACACTCCGTCGAGCACGGAGTCAGGGCGGGCGAGATAAACGTACTCGAAGATGCAGGGGTTGCGCTGCGCTGAACTTGAGCATTGCTCGCTGTGCACCCGGCCTTGCAGGTCGACGAAAATCGCCTCGCCCGGCGCGATGTCGCGCTCGAACTTGTAGCCCGTGCCCTCCAGCGCGACCGACTCGCTCGCCACCATCACCTCGCCGCCCTCGCCCGCCGTGCCAAAGCACAGCGGACGGATGCCGAAGGGATCGCGGAACGCGAGCAGACCGTGACCGGCGATCAGCGCCACCACCGCATACGATCCGCGCAAGCGCTGATGCACCGCGCGCACCGCGGCGAAGATGTCTTCGCTCGACAGCGGCAACCCGTGCGTGCGGCGTTCGAGTTCGTGCGCCAGCACGTTGATCAGCACTTCCGTGTCCGACTCGGTATTGATGTGGCGGTGATCGACATTGAACAGCTCACGCTTGAGCGCCACCGCGTTGATCAGATTGCCGTTGTGCGCCAGCACCAGGCCAAATGGCGCATTGACGTAGAACGGCTGCGCCTCCTCCTCGCTTTCAGCGTTGCCAGCCGTCGGGTAGCGCACCTGGCCGATGCCGTAATCGCCCGGCAGCGCGCGCATATTGCGGGTGCGGAACACGTCACGCACCATGCCCCGTGCCTTGTGCATGTAGAGCTTGGCGCCCGAGCCCGTGACGATGCCTGCAGCGTCCTGCCCACGGTGCTGGAGCAGCAGCAGCGCATCGTAGAGAAGCTGGTTCACGGGTTGTTGCGAGATGACACCGACGATGCCGCACATGGAGTTGATCTTTCAGGAAACGAGAAAAGAGCCGTGCCCGTCAGCCTTGCGGCAAACGGGCAACAAGAGCCGTTGGCAACCAGGGTCGGATCACCAGCAACAAGGACTGCGCCGGCGGAATGAGCACGGCAGTTTTCCACATGGCGCTCTGCGCCAACGCCGTCTGCGCGGCCAGCGCGACAAGCAGCAAGGACAACGCAACACCTTTGACCAGACCGATCAGTGCCCCCATGCTGCGATCGAAAAGGCCCAAACCCGTCGCGCGCAACAGCAAGCGCAGCGCTGACGCGAGTATGCCCGCGCACAGCACCACCACGATGAAACACATCGCATAAGCCGCCAGCAGTCGCATTTCGGCATTGTCGACGGCCAGCAAATACCTTGCACCCAGGCTGGGCGCGAAATGCGCGGCAAACCAGACGCCCCCGATCCATCCCAGCAAAGTGACGATTTCATAGACGGCCCCTCGCAACAGGCTGATCAGTACGCTCAAGCCCACCACGACCAGCAGGAAACCGTCCAGCGGACTCACAACGTCAGCACCGCGCCACCCAGTCCGAGTGCCTGGAGTTTGTGCAAGACCCGCTCGGCCTCGTCGCGTGAGGAAAACGGACCGACTCGCACACGCACGCGCTTGCCTTGAGGTGTATCGACGACCTGGGTGTAGGTCTTGAAGCCCGCCTTTTCAATCTTGGCACGGACAGACTGGGCGGCATGCGCATCGGCAAACGCACCGGCCTGCACCACGAAGCGCGCCTTGGAGGGGGCGGCATCCTCCTGCGCGGCCGATTTCTTGCTCGACAGCGCCGCTTCGGCCTGGGCATTGGAAATCTGATCCGGCGACTTGCCCTCCAGTGCGGCAAGTGCCTGGCGCGCACTGGCCAGCTTCCGGGTCTGTTCAGGCGGCGTGGTCTGGGGCTTGGGCGCAGGCGGGGTCGGGGCGACAACCGCCGGTGTCGGCGGCACCGCCGTGGGTTTGGGCACAGCCGTCGGGGCCACGGCGGGCTTGGAGGCCGCCGCCGGGGCGGGCGCAACCGAGGCGGCAGCCGACTGCACGGGCCTGGACGCCGCGCTTGCCGTTTGCGCCACGGCCGCACGTTCGCCCGCCGGCACCGCGACGCTCGACGCCGCGGGCAGCATGGGTGCGGAAGCGGGCACCGCCAGGCCAGGCGCCTTGGTCTGCGAGGGAATATCGAGCGCGATATTGGAGGGCACCGGCTTGGGCTTGGCGTCGAACACCAGCGGGAACACGATCACCCCCAGCAAAACCAGCGCCACCGCGCCGATCAGACGCCTGCGCGCGCGCGCGCGCAGCGTGTCCTGGCTTTGCGAGTCGGAGTCATCGCCCCTCGGGGAGCGACGGGCGGAATTACGGGGAGCGCCGAAGGTCATTGCGGGGAGGATTCGAGATGCTTGCCATGAAGTCGGGGCAGCCCCTTCTGCATCACACCGCCCACGGTGTAGAAGGAGCCGAACACCACGATTCTATCGGCCAGCTCCGCCGCAGCCGCCGCGGCCCCCAAGGCCTGCAGCGGGTCGGCGTGCAACACGATGCGAGCTTCCGGTTTCAAGACAAGCAGGCTGGCGGCGATCTCTTGGGCCTCGGCAGCGCGCGGCGTGGGGAGGTCGCAGAGATGCCAGACATCGATCAGCGGCACCATGCGGCGCAGCATGCCCGGAATATCCTTGTCAGCCATGGCGCCGAACACGGCGTGGGTCACCGGAAAGTAACCCATGCTGTCGAGATTCTCGGCCAGCACGGCAATGGCATGCGGGTTGTGGCCAACATCCAGCACCAGCGTGGGCTGTCCCGCGAGGACTTGAAACCGCCCGGAAAGCTCCGCCCTCGCGAAACCCTCGCGCACCGCCTGCGCGGCCACAGGCAGAGAGGTCTGCAGCGCCTCCAACGCCGCGAGCACGCCGCTGGCGTTGAGCAACTGATTGGCGCCCCGCAAGGCCGGGAAGGCCAGGCTGTGCCGACGCTGCGTACGCCCTTGCCAGCTCCATTGCTGCGGCAGATGGGTGTAGTGGAAATCCCGCCCTGCCAGCCAGAGGTCGGCGCCGAGGGCCTGGGCGTGGGCCAGCACCGAGGCCGGCGCCTGCGGATCGCTGACGATGGTCGGCTTTGCGGCCCGCATGATGCCGGCCTTCTCGCGGCCGATGGTCTCCCGGTCGGGCCCGAGGTATTCCATGTGGTCGAGATCGATACTGGTGAGAATGGCGCAATCGGTATCGATGACGTTCACCGCATCGAGCCGTCCTCCCAGGCCGACTTCGAGGATGACCGCATCGAGTCGCTCATGGGCCAGCAGCGACAGTATGGCCAGGGTGGTGAACTCGAAATAGCTCAGACTCACCGCTGAACCAGCCGGCCCCGCCGTCAGACGGGCCTGCTCGACCGCGGCGAAATGCGGCAACAGCGCCTGGGCCTGCACCGCCTGGCCGTCGATGCGGCAGCGTTCCTCGAAATGCACCAGATGCGGCGAGGTATAGACCCCGACGCGATAGCCCGCCGCAAGCAGGATGGCCTCGAGCATCGCGCAGGTCGATCCCTTGCCGTTGGTGCCGGCCACGGTGATGACCGGGCAGGCGAACTGCAGCCGCATGGTCTCGCGCACCGCCCGAACCCGGTCGAGTCCCATGTCGATGACGCGTGCGTGGAGCGACTCGGCGTGGGACAGCCAGCCGTCCAGAGTTTGGGGTGTCGGGGACATACGGAACGCCCGCTGCACGCGCGAGCGCGCAACGGGAAATCTGGAAAATCAGGAGACGATCGAATCGGCGGGCTGGCGCAGCAACATGGCCAGCATCTGGGCCAGTTCGCCGCGCAGCTCGCGCCGATCGACGATGCGGTCGACCGCGCCCTTCTGCAGCAGAAACTCGGCGCGTTGGAAGCCCTCGGGCAGTTTTTCCCGCACGGTGTTTTCGATCACCCGCGGACCGGCGAAGCCAATCAGCGCCTTGGGTTCGGCGAGCACGACGTCGCCGATGAAGGCAAAACTGGCCGACACGCCACCCATGGTCGGGTCGGTCAGCACGCTGATGAAGGGCAACCCGGCCTTGGAGAGCTGGGTCAGGGACGCATTGGTCTTGGCCATCTGCATCAGGCTGAGCAGCCCTTCCTGCATGCGCGCACCGCCCGTGGCCGTAAAGCAGATGAACGGCACCTTCTGTTCGATGGCCGCCTGCACCCCGCGCACGAAACGCTCGCCGACGACGGAGCCCATGGAACCTCCCATGAACTCGAACTCGAAGCAGGCCACCACCACCGGCAGGGTCTGAATGGCGCCGCCCATGACGACCATCGCGTCGGTCTCCTGCGTGTTCTCGAGCGCCTCTTTGAGACGGTCGGGATATTTGCGGCTGTCCTTGAATTTGAGCGGATCGATGGGCAGGACTTCCTGGCCGATCTCGAACCGACCCTCGGGGTCGAGCAGGGCATCGAGCCGCGCGCGCGCGCCGATGCGCATGTGGTGGCTGCACTTCGGACAGACGTTCTGGTTGAGCTCCAGATCCGACTTGTAAAGGACGGTCTCGCAAGACGGGCACTTGACCCAAAGTCCCTCGGGTACCTGGCGCCGATCCTGCGGGCTGGTCTGTTGAATCTTGGGGGGGAGGAGCTTTTCCAGCCAACTCATGTCTGTCTCTCCTTAGGCGTCCAGCGCCTGGCGAATGTCTTGGATGAAGCCGCGCGCAACGACCGCAGCGTGCTCTGCGGGCTGCGCCTCCATCAGTTCGATCAGACGCGAACCGATGACCACGGCATCGGCCAGTCGGCCGATCGCGCGCGCGGTCTGCGCGTCGCGAATGCCAAATCCTACTCCCACGGGCACATGCACATGGGTGCGGATGCGGGGCAGCATGGCGGCCACGGCCGAAGTGTCGAGATGGCCCGCGCCCGTCACCCCCTTGAGCGAGACGTAATACACATAGCCGCTGGCGATGCGGCCCACATCGGCCATGCGAGCGTCCGTGCTGGTGGGGGCGAGCAGAAAGATCGGGGCGATATCCACCGCCTTGAGCGCCGCGGCGAAGGCCTCGCTTTCCTGCGGCGGATAGTCGACGATGAGCACGCCGTCCACGCCGGCGGCCTTGGCCGCCGCCACAAAGGCCTCCACGCCAAAACGCTCTACCGGATTGGCGTAACCCATCAGCACGACGGGGGTGACGGCATCCGTCTGGCGGAATTCGCGCACGAAATCCAGCACCTGGGGCAGGCCGATGCCTCGGGCAATGGCACGCTCGGTGGCGCGCTGAATCACCGGCCCGTCGGCCATGGGATCGGAGAACGGCACGCCGAGCTCGATCACGTCGGCGCCGCCCTGCACCAGAGCGTGCATGACCTCGACCGTCACCGAAGGCGCGGGGTCGCCCGCGGCGATGTAGGGGATGAGCGCCTTGCGGCTCTGGGCGCGGAGCTGGGCGAAGCGTTGGTCGATGCGGTTCATGTCGCGGCTCCAGGCTGGCGGGCGAACAAGGTGTCGAAGTTCACGCCCTCGCGCTCGGCCACGGTATTGATGTCTTTGTCCCCGCGCCCCGAGAGATTGACCAGGATGATCTGGTCAGGCCGCATTTGTGGCGCCAGTTTGATGGCATGAGCCAGGGCGTGGCTGGATTCCAGCGCCGGAATGATGCCTTCGATGCGGCACAGTTCGTGAAAGGCGGCCAGAGCCTCGTCGTCGGTAATGCCGACGTACTCGGCGCGCCCGAGGTCATGCAGCCAGGCGTGCTCGGGGCCGACACCAGGGTAATCGAGCCCGGCGGAGACCGAATGCGTCTCCATGATCTGACCGTTGACGTCCTGCAGCAGGTAGGTGCGGTTGCCATGGAGCACGCCGGGGGTGCCGGCCGAAATCGAGGCTGCGTGCCGCCCCGAATCCAGCCCGTGCCCAGCCGCCTCGACGCCGATGAGCCGTACCGACTCATGCGCAATGTAGGGGTAGAAGATGCCCATGGCATTGCTGCCCCCGCCCACGGCCGCGATCACCGCGTCGGGCTGGCGGCCGGTCATCTCGGGCATCTGCTCCAGGCATTCGTCGCCGATGACCCGCTGGAAATCGCGCACCATCTGCGGATAGGGATGAGGCCCGGCCACGGTGCCGATGATGTAGAACGTGTTCTCCACATGGGTCACCCAATCGCGCAGGGCCTCGTTGAGCGCATCCTTGAGCGTCTTGCTTCCCGACTCGACCGGCACCACGCGCGCACCCAGCAGATTCATGCGATAGACGTTGGGCGACTGGCGCTTGACGTCCTCGCTGCCCATATACACCACACACTCCATGCCATACCGCGCGGCAATGGTGGCCGTGGCCACGCCGTGCTGACCCGCGCCGGTTTCGGCGATGACGCGCGGCTTGCCCATGCGCCGGGCCAGCATGGCCTGCCCGATGGTGTTGTTGATCTTGTGCGCGCCGGTGTGGTTGAGGTCTTCGCGCTTGAGGTAGATGCGCGCGCCGCCGAGTTTGTCGCTCAGGCGGGCGGCGTGATAGATCGGACTGGGGCGCCCGACGAAATGCTTGAGTTCGTAGCGGAATTCGGCCAGGAAGTCCGGGTCGTTCTTGTAATGATCGTAGGCCGCCTGGAGCTCTTCCAGGGCGTGGCTCAGGGTTTCGGCGATGAAGCTGCCGCCGTAGGGGCCGAAATGGCCACGGGCATCGGGATAGGCATAGTCAAACATAAGGAGATCTCGTCTGGCGCCAGGCGGGCGATCCGCACCGGCTTGAAGCTACAGGTCTGCAGCGCGGACCGCGGCGATGAACTCGGCGATGCGCTGCGCGCTCTTGAGGCCCTTGGACGCCTCAACGCCGGAACTGACGTCAACGCCCCAGGGACGCAGTTGCCGGATGGCATGCGTCACATTTGCAGCATGCAACCCACCAGACAAAACGAGGGGATGCGCGACGTTTGCAGGAATGCGTGACCAATCGAAGACCTCTCCCCCTCCGCCGTATCCAGGCTGGTCAGCATCCAAAACGAGGGCTTGGGATGTGGAAAAACGAGAAGCAAAGTCTAACAAATTCAAGCCTTCGCGCATCCGCGCCGCGCGCATGTATGGATGGCGGTAACGGGTGCAGTCATCGGGTGCTTCATCGCCGTGAAACTGCAGTAGCGCGGGCCTCACCTGATCGATCACTTCTTCGACAAGGTCCGGTGCGGCATTCACGAACAGCGTGACGACCGACACGAAGGGAGGCAGACTGAGCGCGATCTCCCGCGCCTGCGCCACGCTGACATGACGCGCACTGGGCGGATAGAACACCAGGCCGATGGCGTCGGCGCCAAGGGCCGCGGCCGCCCGCGCGTCTTCCACCCGCGTGATGCCGCAGATCTTGATGCGGGTCCGCGCGAGTGCGGGCGATGAAGAAGGCGTGTCGGACATAAGCAGTCAGATCAGCAGGCCGATCTGGACAGGAGGCGGTGGAAGGCCGAATTCTGCCGGGTAATCCGGTCCGAGGAAATAGAGCCCATCGGCCATAAAGGTGGGCGCCGCCAATCGCCGGTCACCACGCTCCAAAATTTCGGCGAGCCAGCTCACCGGCTTGGCGCCATTGCCGACCGCCAACAGGCTGCCCACGATATTGCGCACCATGTGATGCAGGAAGGCATTGGCGCGCAAATCGAACACCACATAATCGCCGTGCCGCGCGATCTCGATCGCATGCAAGGTCTTGACGGGGCTGCGTGCCTGGCATTCACTGGAACGAAACGCGCTGAAATCATGTTCGCCCAGCAGACTTTGCGCGGCGGCACGCAGAAGGTCGAGATTCAGCGGGCGATGCGTCCAGCCAACGCGTGCCTGATCGATCGCCGGGCGCACGGGGTGTTGGCGCAGGATGTAGCGGTAACGCCGCTGGAAGGCGCTGCGGCGCGCATCGAAAGCCGCTGGCAGCTCTGTCCTTGCCCATTGCACGGCGATGTCCCGGGGCAGAAAGGCATTGACGCCGCGCACCCATGACGACGTCTCGCGCTGCAGCGGCGTGTCGAAATGCACCACCTGGCCGAGCGCGTGCACCCGAGCATCGGTGCGTCCGGCGCAGACCGTGCGGGGGGTGCAACCGAGAAACTGCGCCAGCGCCCGTTCCAGATGGTCCTGCACACCGCAGCCGCCGGGCTGACTCTGCCAGCCGCAATAAAAAGTCCCGCTGTAGCTCAGACCCAGTGCCACTCGGCTCTGAGCCTGAGGGAGCGAGGCGTCAGCGGCCAATCTTGTTCAGCATGTCCTGCGCGCGCTGCTGCAGTTGCGGATCGCCTTCGGCAATGACTTCGCTCAACAGATTGCGCGCCGACTCGGCGTCCCCGATGGCCATGCTCTCGGCCGCAAGCTCCAGGCGCAGGTCGAGGGACGGTCTGGACTCGGTAAAGTGCGGCTCCAACTTGGGCAGGTCGGTGTGCGGCCCGGCGGTCATCTTGACCTCGGCATCCTGCAGGGAGATGCTGCTGAGATCGAAATCGAGCCCAGCATCGTGCCCGGATGTTGGCAACGGTTTGCTCTCTTCCACCGCCAGCGTCGATGCGGGTGCGCCGAAGTCGGACGGCATGTTGAAGTCAAGACCGCCAGACATCAGGAAGTCGCCCTCTGCCGGTTTTGCAGGCTCGGCCGGCACCGCCGTGGCTGCGGGAACGTCGATCTGCGGCAGGGCCGACATGGCCTGGGGCGCGGGTGCGCTTGCCGGTGCGGGCTCGCCCATGGGCAGACTCAGATCGAGGTCCAGATGCTCGGGCATGGCCGCCTTGGGCACGGCCGCCTCCAGGCCGGACAGCATTTCGGTGCTGGGCAAGGTCTGCGGCGTCAAGGCCGCCAGGGCCGTGGGCGTGGCAACCGGAAACTCCGTCTGCGGCATGGTCGAGGGCTGGCCCAGCGTGCTGGGCAGCACCGTGTTGTGATAGAGCGGATTGACCGGGTCGAGGCTGCGACCCAGGTCTTGCGCGCGCTTCCAGTCTTCGCCCACGCCCTGAGTCAGAGCGAACAACTCGGCAGCGCCGACCTCGAAGGAGCGCGAGTCCTTGCGCTTGGCGTAGATCTCCAGCAATTTGAGACGCGCGGCCAGGCGATCCGGATTGGCCTTGACGGCCTCTTTGAGAATCTCCTCCGCCTGCAGGTCGCGGCCGTAGGCCAGATACACATCGGCCTCGGCCACCGGATCGACGTCATTCGTGTCGAGCTGGCTGGAAGAGAACGTGGAACTCATACTGCCATTGCGTGTATCCACCCGTTCGCCGCCGGTACCCCCGAAGAAGCTGTCGGCCACGCTCATGCGGCTGTCGAAAACCGAGACGTCACGCTGAGACTTGGCGGCCTTCTTGCGCTGTGCCAGCCAGGCCAGCAGCAACAGCAGCACCACCAATCCACCGCCGGCAGGCAAGAGCAGAGGGTTGGCCAAAAGGCTGCTGAAGAACCCCTCCTGTTCGGGAGCCGCCGCGGGCTTGGTCACTTTGGGCGCCGCGGGCTTCACGGCAGGCGCAGGTGCGGATGCGGCGGCCGACGTGGCAACCGAAGCAGCGTGAGGCGCGGACGCCGCCTGTGGCGCCGAAGCCGCCTTGGCAGCCGATGCTGCGGCGCTTGGGACAGCCGCGGGTTTCGACGCTGCAGCAGGCAGAGGGCTCTTGACCGGCACGGTCACCGTTTCGGCAGCCTTGCTGGCAACCGTGGCAGCGGGTGCCGCAACCTGCGGCTTCGCCGCCGCGACGGTTTGCGCCTGCTGGGACAGCGCCTTGAGCGCATCGACATTCTTCTGCAGCTGCTTGATCTTTTCTTCGTCCTGCGCGGCCTGCTTCTTGTCGGCGATCTGCTGCGCCTTCTGCGTGCCCGCCGCGTCCGCCTTGCTCAGCTTGAGTTTGTTTTCGGGCTGGGCGCCGGCCGATGCAGGTTCTTGAACCTGCGCCTGCACCTTGCCAGTGGCTTCACGCTGCGATTGGGCGGCCTGCGGCTTGGCCTGGCCGCCCATCTCCGCCAGCCTGCGACGGTAGGCGTTGAAACTCTCGCTTTGTGCCAGAACGAAACGGCGCGCTTCGGGCTGTGTGATGCTCTGTGCCTGTTCGGCCGTGGGCATTTGCAACACTGCGCCTGACTTCACCAGGTTGATGTTGCCGTCGATGAAGGCCGATTGATTGGCCCGGTAGATCGCCGTGAGCATCTGGTCGAGCGAGACAGCCTGCACGCCAGCGGCGTTGGCGATCTTGCCCAGCGTGTCGCCGGGCTTGACCACATACTGACCCGAGGTCATTGCGGGCTTGGCCGCAGGCTTCCTCGCCGCCGGAGGTTCCACAGGCATTTTTTGAGCCGGCATGGGCATGGGCTGCAGCGCCGGCGCGGTCATGGCGGGCGGGCTGGCCACCACGGGCGGCGCGGGAACGGCGGGTGACGGGGTTGCGGTTTGAACCGGCACCTGTGCCGCGCTTGGCGTTCCCTGGAAATTGGGCGGATCGAGCAGCAGGGTGTAATCGCGGCTCAACTGGCCGTTGGCCCATTGGGCGCGAATGAGCAGATCGAGAAAAGGCTCATTGATCGGACTGCTGGAGGTCACACGCAGATAGGAACGCCCATCCGGGCTGCGCTCGAGCTTGATCTGAACGCCGGACAGTGCACTGCTGTAATGAAGCTTCGCCGCCTGAAACGCATCCGGCGGGGCAACGCCCACACGCAGCGACGAAGCCTCGTCGGCGCTGAGCTGGGTGATGTCGATTTCCGCTCGAAGGGGCTGACCCAAGGCCGATTGCACCTTGACCCCCCCGAGGCCGAATGCGTAGGCCTGACCAGCAGTTGCACCCAGGGCGATTGCCAGGGCCAGACGTCGAGTGTTCTGTCGCAGCATGTGGGCTGCCCCCCAATTTTTGATGATGTCGGATGCGCAATTCCCCTGCGGCTGCAGAGATAAATTGCGTCAAATTTCACCATATCATCAACAAATTAGGCTGACAAGTTGAGGCGCCAAGACAGGCCGATGCAAGCCGTGCAACTGTGGCATTCCGGCGATTCCTGGGACGCCGGAAGGCCCAGGCTCAATGACGCTCGAGCAGGATGCGCAGCATGCGGCGCAGCGGCTCGGCCGCCCCCCACAGCAACTGATCGCCTACAGTGAATGCCCCCAGGTAGTCTGGCCCCATGGTCAACTTGCGCAAGCGACCGACGGGGATTTGCATCGTGCCCGTCACGGCCACGGGCGTGAGCTGGTTCATCGTGGCTTCGCGTTCGTTGGGCACGACCCGAACCCAGGCGTTGTCGGCTGCGATCATGCCTTCGATCTCGTCGAGGGGCACGTCCTTCTTGAGCTTGAAGGTCAGAGCCTGACTGTGGCAGCGCATGGCGCCGACGCGCACGCAGAATCCATCGACCGGCACGGCGGGGGAACCGAAGCCCGCGCCCTGTCCCAGTATTTTGTTGGTCTCGGCGCCAGCTTTCCACTCTTCGCGCGAAACGCCGTTGCCGAGGTCTTTGTCGATCCACGGAATCAGGCTGCCGGCCAGCGGCACGCCGAAGTGCTGGGTCTGCGCGGCGTCGAGCGCCTTCTGCTGAGCCAGCACGTCGCGGTCAATGGCCAGGATGGCGGAGGCCGGGTCGTCGAGCAGCGCCCTCACCGAACCGTTGAGCGTGCCGAATTGCGTGAGCAGTTCGCGCATGTGCTGCGCGCCGCCACCCGAGGCCGCCTGATAGGTCATGCTGGTCATCCACTCCACCAGGCCCGCCTTGTAGAGCGCGCCCACGCCCATGAGCATGCAGCTCACGGTGCAGTTGCCGCCGATCCAGTTGGCGCCGCCCTTGGCCAGGGCGGCATCGATGACCGGGCGGTTGACCGGATCGAGAATGATCACGCAGTCATCGCGCATGCGCAGCGTGGAGGCGGCGTCGATCCAGTGGCCTTTCCAGCCGGAGGCACGCAGCTTGTCGAACACCGCCGTGGTGTAGTCGCCCCCCTGAGCGGTGATGATGATGTCGCACCGGCGAAGCTGCTCCAGATCGTGTGCGTCCTGCAGCTTGGTTTCGCTCTTCGCTTCCGCCGGAGCCTTGCCGCCCGCGTTGCTGGTGCTGAAAAACAGGGGTTCGATCAGGTCGAAATCGCCTTCTTCGCGCATGCGCTGCATCAGCACGGAGCCCACCATGCCGCGCCATCCCACCAAACCCACCAAAGTCGTTGCCATCATCTGTTCCGTTGTGTTGTGTTTGCAATGCCGCGATCAGCCCAGCGCGGCTAGCACCGCATCGCCCATCTGCGCGGTGCTGACCTTCTGCGTGCCGGGCGCGTGGATGTCGGGCGTGCGCAGACCCTGCGCAAGTGCCTTCTGCACGGCGGCCTCGATGCGGTCGGCCTGCTCGGCCATCCCCAAGGAATGGCGCAACATCATGGCCGCGCTCAGAATGGTCGCCAGCGGATTAGCGATGCCCTGGCCAGCGATGTCCGGGGCGCTGCCATGGCTGGGCTCGTAAAGCCCTTGTCCCTTTTCATTCAACGACGCCGAAGGCAGCATGCCAATGGAGCCGGTCAACATCGACGCCTCGTCGCTGAGGATGTCGCCGAACATATTGCCGGTGACGATGACGTCGAATTTCTTCGGCGCCTTGACGAGCTGCATCGCGGCATTGTCCACATACATATGGTCGAGCTGCACGTCCGGATACTGCTGGCCGACTTCGGTGACGACGTCTTTCCAGAACTGGAACGTCTCCAGCACATTGGCCTTGTCGACGCTGGTCAGGCGCTTGTTGCGCCCCTGCGCCGCCTTGAACGCCACATGCGCGATGCGCTCGATTTCCGGGCGGCTGTAGCGCATGGTGTCGAAGGCTTCGTCGGCGCCGGGAAAGTGGCCGTCGGTAGCCACGCGCCGACCGCGCGGCTGACCGAAGTAAATGTCGCCGGTCAGTTCGCGCACGATGAGAATGTCCAGGCCCGAAACCACTTCGGGCTTCAGGCTGGAGGCATCAGCCAGTTCGGCGTACAGGATGGCCGGACGCAGATTGGCGAACAGTCCCAGGTTCTTGCGCAAGCCCAGAATGGCCTGCTCGGGGCGAAGGTGCCGCTCCAGGGTGTCGTACTTCCAGTCGCCCACGGCGCCGAACAGCACGGCATCGGCCGACTTGGCCAGATTCAGGGTGGCCTCGGGCAGCGGATGACCGCTCGCGGCATAAGCCGCCCCGCCTACCGGGGCGAATTCGAAGGTGAAATCGAATCCGTCTTGCGCAATGCGCTTGAGCACCTTGACGGCTTCGGCAATGATCTCGGGCCCGATTCCGTCTCCGGGCAATACGGCAATATTCATGAGGAAGTGGTCAGTGGGAAGGTGGAATCGCGTCAAAGGATGCGGTTGTCGAGCCAGGGCATGCGCGCCAGGCGCTCGGCCTCGTAGGCGCGGATGTCCTGTGCATGACCGAGGGTGAGGCCGATGTCGTCGAGCCCGTTGATCAGGCAGTGCTTGCGGAAGTCGCCCACCTCGAAGGCAAGCTCGCTGCCATCGGGCTTGACCACCACCTGCCGCGGCAGATCGATGGTGAGCGAGTAACCGACGAAGCCATACAGTTCGTCGAACAGCCGCGTCACTTGCGCCTTCGACAGCTGAATAGGCAGCACGCCGTTCTTGAAGCAGTTGTTGTAGAAGATGTCGGCGTAGCTGCTGGCGATCAGGGCGCGAAAGCCGTATTGCTGCAAGGCCCAGGGGGCGTGTTCGCGGGACGAACCGCAACCGAAGTTGTCGCGTGCGAGCAGGACGCTGGCTCCGGCATAGCGAGGCTGGTTGAGCGCGAAATCAGGATTGGGTTTGCGCGAGGCCGGATCTTGCCCCGGCTCGCCATGATCGAGATAGCGCCACTCGTCAAACAGATTCGGGCCGAAGCCGCTGCGGCGGATCGACTTCAGGAACTGCTTCGGAATGATGGCGTCGGTATCGACATTGTCGCGATCCATTGGCGCGACAAGTCCTTTGTGGACGACGAATTTTTCCATGGTGTGTTTGCGCGTTGCCGCGGCATTCGGGTGTTATTTCGACTTGTCAGCCGCATTGGTGATGGCTTGGCCACCCGCCTTGAGATCCTGGCCCACACCCGCCACGGTATTGCAGGCGGTCAGGGACAGCAGCGAGGCGGCAAGCAGAAGAAGGGTCAGCAGGGGTTTCATGTTGATCTCCTGAAAAAGACGGGGTGACTCGTCAGAGTTTGCGTACATCGACAAAATGCCCGGCGATGGCCGCGGCCGCAGCCATGGCTGGACTGACCAGATGGGTGCGTCCGCCTGCGCCCTGCCGCCCTTCGAAGTTGCGATTGGACGTGGAGGCGCAGCGTTCACCAGGCTCCAGGCGGTCGGCGTTCATGGCCAGGCACATGGAGCAGCCGGGCTCGCGCCATTCAAAGCCCGCAGCCCTGAAGATTTTGTCCAGCCCTTCGGCCTCGGCCTGCGCCTTCACCAGACCCGAGCCCGGCACCACCAGCGCCTGCCGTACATTCGCCGCGACATGCCGTCCGGCCACCACATGCGCCGCGTCGCGCAGGTCTTCGATGCGCGAGTTGGTGCAGGAGCCGATGAACACCTTGTCGATGCGGATATCGGCAACCGCCTTGTTCGGCTCCAGGCCCATATAGGTCAGCGCACGCTCCATCGCCGAGCGTTTGTTGGCGTCCTTTTCCTTGTCGGGGTCGGGCACGCGGCCGTCGATCGGCAGCACCATTTCCGGCGACGTGCCCCAGGTGACCTGCGGCACCAGTTCACGCGCGTCGAGCGTGACCACGCGGTCGAACGTCGCATCTGCATCGGAATGCAGGCCGCGCCAGTACTGCACCGCCATGTCCCATGCCACGCCGGTGGGCGCGAAGGGACGACCGCGCACATAGTTGACGGTGATGTCGTCCACAGCCACCAGCCCTGCGCGCGCGCCGGCCTCGATGGCCATATTGCACAAAGTCATGCGCCCCTCCATGCTGAGCGCGGCGATGGTGCTGCCCGCAAACTCGAGGGTGTAGCCCGTGCCCCCGGCGGTGCCGATCTTGCCGATGACGGCCAGCGCGATGTCCTTGGCGCGACAGCCTGCGGGCAGCGCCCCGTCCACGCGCACCAGCATGTTCTTCATCTTGGGCGCGAGCAGGGTCTGGGTGGCCAGCACGTGCTCGACTTCACTGGTGCCAATGCCGAAGGCCAGAGCCCCGAACGCGCCGTGAGTGCTGGTGTGCGAATCGCCGCAGACCACCGTCATGCCCGGCAGCGTGGCGCCCTGTTCGGGACCGATGACATGCACGATGCCCTGGCGGCGGTCGTTCATGCGGAACTCGGTGATGCCGTTGGCCGCGCAGTTGGCATCAAGCGTGTCGACCTGCAGCTTTGATATCGGATCGGCGATGCCCTCAGCGCGGTCGGTCGTGGGCACGTTGTGATCGGCCACGGCCAGATTGGCACTCACCCGCCAGACCTTGCGGCCCGCGAGTTGCAGGCCTTCAAAGGCTTGCGGGCTGGTGACTTCGTGCACCAGGTGGCGGTCGATATAGAGCAGCGCGGTACCGTCATCCTCGGTACGTACCACATGCTCGTCCCATAATTTGTCGTACAGCGTACGGCCCATTGGCTTCTCCTGCGTCTGGCGCATCGGGTGCGCAGAACTTGTCATGAACGGTCGATTTTAATGGGCGCGACCCGAACCCGCGCGGGGCTGGGCCTGCATCCACGCGACTGACAGATCGAACGATCCGTCGGTCTGAACGCGCATGGCCTGCCGCGCCTCCTGAGGCGCACGGTCCAGCACGTCGCGGATGGCCTGCACGCGCAGTTCCGGGGTGCGCATGCGCGCCACCCACGAGGCGAAGTCCATGGTCAGGGTCCAGCCATCCGTCCGAGGCGCGGCAAAGCCAGCCTGGTCCAGCATGGCCGCCCATTCCGACACGCGGTAGTCGCGCACATGGGAGGCGTCGCGCAACAACTCCACCGTCTGCAGCAGGGTGTCGCAAAGAGGCGATTCCAAGGCCACGGCGTCGATGACGATCAGCGTGCCTTCGGGGCGGACGACCCGGCGCATTTCACGCAGGGCGGCGGGAACATCGGGCCAGTGATGGGCTGAGAATCGGGTGACCACCAGGTCGAAGCTGGCCTCGGCAATCGGCAGCTTGTCGGCCGGCCCCTGACAAGTCTGCAGTCCGTGCAGGCCGCGGGCTTGCGCTTCTTGCGCCACGATCGCGAGCATCTCAGGCGACAGGTCCAGGGCGGTGACCTGCGCCCCGGCGGCCGCCAGGGCGAAGCTGGCGTGCCCGGCCCCGCAACCGAGGTCGAGTGCGCGGCAGGGGGGCGCTTGCTGCACCATCGCGCCAAGACGCTGCAGGTCCTGTCCCTGCGCGTGCACGGTGCTGGTGAGGTAGGCGGCGGCGGTGGTGCCGAACTGATGGGCGGCCAAATCGTGCTGTTTCATGGAGGTCTCCAAGACGATGCAATCAACGATGGCGCCAAGATAGCCCGACATTTTTCCTGGTACAAGATGAGAAAATATCCTGGTATAAAGACCCACCAGCATAAAGTGCGAACAACCCGCGTGAGCCTGCCTTCGTGAAAGCCACCCTGTCGCCCCCGTCATCTGCCCTCTCTGGAGATTCACCTCAGGGCAGTCGCCTTCTGGGCGAGTTCATCCGTCTGCACCGCAATCGTCTCTCGCCTGCAGCCGCCGGTTTGCCGTCTGCGGGGCGGCGGCGGGCGCCCGGGCTGCGCCGCGAAGAGCTCGCTTCGCTCTGCGGCGTCAGCGCCACATGGATCACCTGGCTGGAACAGGGTCGCTCTGTCGCCGCGTCGGCCAAGACGCTGGAGCGGCTGTCGCACGCGCTGCAACTCAGCACAGCGGAACGGGCCTACCTCTTCGAGCTGGCCCGGCGGCGTGACCCCAGTGAGCCCACGGCACCTCCCAAGGCGGTCGATGTCGTGCTGCGCAGCGTGCACGCGATGGGACATCCGGCCTATGTGCTGAATCAGCGGTGGGACGTGGTGGCCGGCAATGCCCCCGCCGCCGATCTGTTTCTCGACTGGCAGGCCGACGGCACCGAGGCCGATCCGACGGCACCCCCGAATCTGTTCCGCTTTCTGTTCTTCAATCCCCAGGCCCGGCTGCTGATCGAGAACTGGCCCGTTCGGTCCAAGCGCCTGGTCGCGGAATTCCGGGCGGATTGCGGCGGTCGTCTGCACACGCCACCCCTGCGCGCATTGATCGAGGAGTTGAGCGCACGCAGCCCCGAGTTCGACGCACTCTGGAAGCTCAACGACGTGCAGGAGCGCGAAGGCGGAGAACGCGGCTTTCTCCACCCCCGGCATGGCCGCCTGGTCTACGAACAACTGACCCTCCGCGCCGCGCTGCATCCGGACTACAAGCTGGTGATGCTGCTGCCGATCACGGCGGCGTGATCACGGACGGCGCACGCAAAAAAAGACCGCGCACTGCGCGGTCTTGACCGGTCGATGGCGGTCTCGCGACCGATCAACCCGGTTCAGCCCCGTTCGGCGATGGGCTTGACGTCACGGCGCGCCGAGCCGGTGAAGAGCTGGCGCGGTCGGCCGATCTTGTACTCGGGGTCGGTGAGCATTTCGTTGAGCTGGGCGATCCAGCCCACGGTGCGCGCCAGCGCGAAGTTGGCGGTGAACAGCGACACCGGCACGCCGATGGCCTTCTGCACGATGCCCGAATAGAAGTCGACGTTGGGGTAGAGCTTGCGCTGGATGAAGTAGTCGTCTTCCAGGGCGATTTTTTCCAGGGTCATCGCCAGCTTGAACATCGGGTCGTCGTGCAGGCCCAGGGCATCGAGCACTTCGTGGCAGGTCTCGCGCATGAGCTTGGCGCGGGGGTCGTAGTTCTTGTAGACGCGGTGGCCGAAGCCCATCAGCCGCACCGAGGAGTTCTTGTCCTTGACCTCGTTGATGAACTCGCCGATCTTGGCCACGCCGCCCCGGGCCTGGATGTCGTCGAGCATGTTCAGGCAGGCCTCGTTGGCGCCGCCGTGCGCAGGCCCCCACAGGCAGGCCACGCCAGCGGCAATTGCCGCGAACGGGTTGGTGCCGCTGGACGCG
Organism: Thiomonas intermedia; assembly: GCF_002028405.1. Classification (NCBI taxonomy): domain Bacteria; kingdom Pseudomonadati; phylum Pseudomonadota; class Betaproteobacteria; order Burkholderiales; genus Thiomonas; species Thiomonas intermedia. The sequence continues at coordinate 2,475,420 of NZ_CP020046.1, read as the reverse complement.
CACAAGCGCACCGTCGAGGTGGAGGCATTCTGCTCATGGTCGGCGTGCAGGATGAAAATGCGGTCGAGCGCCCGCTCGATCACCGGATTGGGCTCGTAGTCCTCGCACGGCGTGGCCCACATCATGCGCATGAAATTCGCCGCATAGCTGAGCTTGTTCTGCGGGTACATATAGGGCTGGCCCATGGTGTACTTGTACGCCATGGCCACCAGGGTGGGCATCTTGGCGATGAGGCGGATGGCCGAGATGTCGCGCTGCTCGGGGTCGTTAACGTTGATCGAATCGGGGTAGAACGCCGACATGGCGCCGACCAGGCCGGTGAGCACGGCCATGGGGTGGGCGTCGCGGCGGAATCCGCGCAGGAAGAACTGCATCTGCTCGTGCACCATGGTGTGCTGGGTCACGCGGTCCGCAAAGGCCTTTTTCTGCTGGGCGTTCGGCAGCTCGCCGTACAGGATCAGGTAGCAGGTTTCCATGTAGTCGCACTGCACGGCGATCTGCTCGATGGGATAGCCGCGGTAGAGCAACTCGCCCTTGTCGCCGTCGATGTAGGTGATGGCCGAGCTGCACGACGCGGTGGACAGAAAGCCCGGGTCGTAAGTGAACTTGCCGGTCTGGCCATACAGCTTGCGGATGTCGATCACGTCCGGGCCGATGGTGCCCTTGTGGATCGGCAGATCGATGCTGGGCGAGCCGTCGCTGAACGAGAGGGTCGCTTTGTCACTTGATTGAGTCATTTTCATTTCTCCGGGGACTGTGTAGGGGGGCTCCCGGAGCGGTACTCCGGGGACGGAATGACGCGAAACGCGAACAAGCCGGGCTCACAAGCGCTGCAAGGTGTCAAGCAATTCCCGGACCCGCGGCAGATCCAGCTCCTGAGGAAGCGGGCTGTTGTGCAGGAACAGGTCAAAGAGCGTGTTGTCGTCCAGCGCCAGCAGGGCGTTCAGCGCGTCCACCTCATCCTGGCCGAACGGTGTTTCGCGCTGGGCGAAGTAGCGCTGCAGGATCAGGTCGTTCTCCAGCATGCCGCGACGCGCGCGCCAGCGCAGCCGGGAGAGTTCGGTGGCGTCGGCGAAGGCGGTCGAGGGCGGCATGGGGGCATCAGACGGCGCGGCGCACCATCATCTCCTTGATTTTGCTGATGGCCATCGTCGGGTTCAACTCCTTGGGGCAGACGTCCACGCAGTTCATGATGGTGTGGCAGCGGAACAGGCGGTAAGGGTCTTCCAGATTGTCGAGCCGATCGCCGGTGGCTTCGTCGCGGCTGTCGGCGATGAAACGATAGGCCTGCAGGAGACCTGCCGGACCGACGAACTTGTCGGGATTCCACCAAAAGCTCGGACACGAGGTGGAGCAGCTCGCGCAAAGGATGCACTCGTAAAGACCGTTGAGCTCGTCGCGCTCGGCCGGCGACTGCAGACGTTCCTTCTCGGGCGGCGGCGTGTTGTTGACGAGGTAAGGCTTGATCGAGTGGTATTGATTGAAGAACTGGGTCATGTCCACGATCAAGTCGCGGATCACCGGCAGGCCCGGCAGGGGTTTGAGCACCACCGGCTCCTTGAGGGTGAGCAGGTTGGTGATGCAGGCCAGGCCGTTCTTGCCGTTGATGTTCATCGCATCCGAGCCGCAAACGCCTTCGCGGCAGGAGCGGCGGATGGAGAGGGAATCGTCCACCTCCCACTTGATGCGCTGGATGGCGTCGAGCAGCATCTTGTCGGTGTGCTGCAGCGTCACCTCGACGTCCTGCATATAGGGCTTGGCGTCCTTGTCGGGGTCGTAGCGGTAAATCGAGAATTTCATCTTGCGCGTATCGCTCATGTGCGCTCCTCTTGCCCGCCGTGTGCAGGCGGTTGATCCATCAGAAGGTTCGGGCCTTGGGTTTGAAAGGCTCGACGGTCAGGGGCTTGAGCTGCACCGGCTTGTAGCTCAGGCGGCTGCCCTCTCGCCACCACAGCGTGTGCTTGAGCCAGGCCTCATCGTCGCGCCCGGTGTGGTCGTTGTGATAGTGCGCGCCGCGGCTTTCCTTGCGGGCCTCGGCCGACACGATGGTGGCCTTCGCGACTTCGATGAGGTTGTCGACCTCCAGCGCCTCGATCCGGGCGGTGTTGAACACCTTGGATTTGTCCTTGAGGTAGATGCGGTCGACCTGGCCCGCAATGTCGGCAATGGCCTGCACGCCCTCCGCCATGAGGGTCTCGGTGCGGAACACGCCGCAATGGGTCTGCATCGCCGTGCGGATGGCATCGGCCACCACATGGCTGCCGTCCCCGCTCTTGGAGGCGTCGAGCTGGGCCAGGCGCGCGAGCGAGCGGTCGGCGGCGTCCTTGGGCAGCAGTTTGTGGCTGCGCTGATGAATGCCGCTGTTCACGATATGGTTGCCCGCCGAGCGTCCGAACACCAGAAGGTCGAGCAGGGAGTTGGTGCCCAGACGGTTGGCGCCATGCACGCTCACGCAGGAGCATTCACCGATGGCGTAGAGCCCGCCCACCACCGCCGCGGGGTTGTCACCCTGCGGCATGACCACCTGACTGTGGATGTTCGCCGGGATGCCGCCCATCTGGTAGTGGATGGTCGGCACAACCGGAATGGGCTCCTTGATCGGATCGACGTTGGCGAAGCGGATGGCGATCTCGCGGATCGAAGGCAGCCGCTTCATGATGGTCTCGGCGCCCAGGTGATCGAGCTTGAGCAGGACATGGTCCTTGCGCGGTCCGGCGCCCCGGCCCTCCTTGATCTCCTGGTCCATCGAGCGCGAGACGAAGTCGCGCGGCGCCAGGTCTTTGTAAGTCGGGGCGTAACGCTCCATGAATCGCTCGCCGTTGGCGTTGAGCAGAATCCCGCCCTCGCCGCGAACGCCCTCGGTGATCAGCACGCCGGCACCGGCCACGCCGGTGGGATGGAACTGCCAGAACTCCATGTCCTGCAGCGGAAGGCCCGCCCGCGCGGCCATGCCCAGGCCGTCGCCGGTATTGATGAAGGCATTGGTCGACGCGGCGAAGATGCGCCCCGCCCCGCCGGTGGCCAGCACCGTGGCCTTGCCCTCGAAAATCGTCACGTCGCCCGTTTCCATTTCGAGCGCAACCACGCCGAGAACGTCGCCCTCGGCATCGCGAATCAGATCGAGCGCCATCCATTCCACGAAGAAATGCGTGCGGGCCTCCACGTTCTGCTGATAGAGCGTGTGCAGCATGGCGTGACCGGTGCGGTCCGCCGAGGCGCAGGCGCGCTGCACCGCCTTCTCGCCGAAGTTGGCGGTATGACCGCCGAAGGGTCGCTGATAAATGGTGCCGTCCGGGTTGCGGTCGAACGGCATGCCGAAATGTTCGAGCTCGTACACCGCGCTGTTGGCCTCGCGGCACATGAACTCGATGGCGTCCTGGTCGCCCAGGTAGTCCGACCCTTTGACGGTGTCGAACATGTGCCAGTACCAGTCGTCCTCACTCATATTGCCCAGGGAGGCGGCCACCCCGCCCTGCGCGGCCACCGTGTGCGAGCGCGTCGGAAACACCTTGGAGAGCACCGCGACGTCCAGCCCGGCCCTCGCCAGTTGCAGGGCGCAGCGCATCCCCGAGCCCCCTGCCCCCACCACCACCACATCGAATTTGCGATTACTGACCTGCATTTACGCTCTCCACAACACTTGCAGGGCCCAGCCCGCGCAAGCCAATAGCCACAGAATGGTGCCGATCTGCAGCAGCAGTCGCACGCTCACCGGTTTGACGTAATCCATCCAGATGTCGCGCATGCCCACCCAAACGTGATAGATCAGCGCCAGCACGGTCACGAAGGTCAGGAGCTTCATCCACTCCTGGGCGAACAACGCGTGCCAGCGCGCGTAGTCCAGCGGTCCGGGGGAGAGGAAGTAGACCAGCATGACGACCGCGAAAACCGCGATCACCGCAGCCGTCACCCGCTGCGCCATCCAGTCGCGCAGGCCGTAATGAGCCCCGACGACGAGCCGCTTGTTGCCGATTTGATGGTGTTCCATCTCAGTACGCTCCCAGGAGCTTGAGCCCGAACAGTGCCGTCAGGCCCAGCGACACGATGAAGGTCGCCAGCGCCAGCTGAAACCCCTGCCCCTTGCTCACGGCATGAAATGCATCCATCCACAAATGCCTCACCCCTGCAACAAGGTGGTGCACCAGGGCCCAGAACAACCCCAGCAGGATGAGCTTGACGAGCCAGTGGGAAAGAAACTGCGCCATGGCGGCATGGCTTTCGGCGCTGCGCAGGCTGGCATCAAACGCCCAGAGCACCCAGGGCAGGGCCAGGAACATCACCGCGCCGCTGACACGATGCAGGATGGAGACCCAACCGGCCAGCGGCAAACGATAGCTCGCAATCTGGCTGATGTGAATGTTGCGGTAAACCGGCCGTGCCGGTGGCGAAGCAGGCTTTGACATGACACTGTCCTCGTTGTGAACGTCGTTCTTGCAGGATTTCAGGGGGGCGCGCTTCAGGTTGAGACCTTGGGCGGAAAACGATCCTGTGCTTATTTTGAGTCTATTGCATTGCAGCAAAACGACGCGCCGGTCGCCCCCGCGGCAATACAAGCCAAATGAATGCGAACCCCATCGTCCCTAATTCAATTCATTGCGATAGTGATGATGTCGGGTGTTGTACAGCCCGCGGCGGTACTCCGCCGGAAGCTCACCATAACTGAATGAGAGCCGCTCCACGAGCAGCAAGGCCTCCGCCTCGCGAACCCGAAGCAGTTGCGCCTCCTGCGCACTGGCATTCACCGCGCGCAGTTTCTCTTCCGCCCGCACCATGCGGGTGGAAAACTCGGATTCGAACAACGCGTAGAGAGGACCGCGATAGCTCTCCAGACGTTCCGCCGTCAGCGCTCGGAAGGCGGGCCCGGGAAGATAAATGTCCTCGAACACCACCGGCTCGCCCGCGAGCAGCAGCAGGCGGCGGATCTGCGTCACGCTCTCCCCCGCCTTGATCCCCAGGGTGCGCGCCACCTCCTGCGAGGCACGCGCGCGCCTGCATTCGAGGAACTGCCGCTCCATGGGCTGCGGCAGGGGGCGCTCGCCTTCAATGATGGCATCGGGCACGAGGCGCAGGAAACGGAATTTCACGCGCTCTTCATGGTGCGTGGATACAAACGTGCCGCGCCCCTGTCGGCGCAGCAGCAGGCCTTCAGCCGCCAGTTCGTCCACCGCCTTGCGCACCGTGCCCTGGCTGACGCCGAATCGCCGCGCCAGATCGGCTTCGCTGGGAATGAGTTCTCCGGGCTTCCAGTCGCCCTGCTGGAGGCTGCGGGTGATCAGTCCCTTGATCTGCCGATACAGCGGGCTGAAGCTCGGATTGGCCGAGCTGGCGGCTTGCAGCTCGGGCGCTGGATCGGGGGCTGTGCGGGTCGCCATCATGTCGTGCATTGCAGCATAGGCCGCACCGGCTTGTCCAGCGTTTGATAAAAAACATCTTATATAAGATAGATGAGTGATTGACGAGGGCTGAGGCCCGTCCTACACTGCCCTGCATACTGCGGTGCACAAAGGCCGCTGCCCTACCGCGGCAAGACGCCTTGCCGTCGCGCCAGGTCAGCCTGGTCCGATCACCTGCAGCGGCGGCCCTCACAAGGCGGTCGCCCCCATCAACCGACAACGACCCAGGAGTTTCCCCATGTCCAAAGCCCCCGTACGCGTCACCGTCAGCGGAGCCGCCGGCCAGATCGGCTATGCGCTGCTGTTCCGCATCGCTTCCGGTCAGATGCTGGGCGCAGACCAGCCCGTGATTCTGCAGCTCCTGGAAATTCCCGACGAAAAGGCGCAGAAGGCGCTGGGCGGGGTGATGATGGAACTGGAAGACTGCGCCTTCCCGCTGCTGGCCGGCATGAGCGCGCATGGCGACCCGATGACCGCCTTCAAGGACGTGGACTATGCCCTGCTGGTCGGCGCCCGCCCGCGCGGCCCGGGCATGGAGCGCCGCGACCTGCTGTCGGCCAATGCGCAGATCTTCACGGCCCAGGGCAAGGCGCTCAATGCCGTGGCCAGCCGCGCGGTCAAGACGCTGGTGGTCGGCAACCCGGCCAACACCAATGCCTATATCGCCATGAAATCGGCCCCCGATCTTCCCGGGAAGAACTTCACGGCCATGCTGCGCCTGGATCACAACCGCGCGCTCAGCCAGCTGGCCGCCAAGACCGGCAAGCCCGTGGGCGACCTCGAAAAGGTCTGCGTCTGGGGCAATCACTCCCCGACCATGTACGCCGATTACCGCTTCGCCACGGTCGGCGGCCAGTCGGTGAAAGACATGATCCACGATGACGCCTGGAATCGTGACGTTTTTCTGCCGACCGTGGGCAAGCGGGGTGCGGCCATCATCGAGGCCCGCGGGCTGAGTTCCGCGGCCTCGGCCGCCAATGCCGCCATCGACCACATGCGCGACTGGGCGCTGGGCACCCAGGGCAAGTGGGTCAGCATGGGCATTCCGTCGGACGGGTCTTACGGCATTCCCGAGCAGACGATGTTCGGCTTCCCGGTCACCTGCGCGGGCGGCGAATACCAGCTCGTGCGCGATCTGCCGATCGACGCGTTCTCGCAGGAGCGCATCAACAAAACCCTGGCCGAACTCGAAGAAGAGAAGGCCGGCGTCCAGCATCTGCTCTGAACCCGCCATGACCCACCCGACCGCTGGCGCGCAGCTGCGCCTGGCCTTGACGCAGGAAAGCCCGCTGCAGATCGTGGGCACGATCAACGCCAACCACGCCTTGCTGGCCCAGCAGGCGGGCTTCAAGGCCATTTACCTCTCCGGGGGCGGCGTGGCGGCCGGCTCCCTGGGCATGCCCGATCTGGGCATCAACACCCTCGATGACGTGCTCACCGACGTGCGCCGCATCACCGATGTCTGCGATCTGCCCCTGCTGGTGGACGTGGATACCGGCTTTGGCCCGAGCGCCTTCAACATCGCTCGGACCGTCAAGAGCCTCATCAAATTCGGCGCCGCCGGCCTGCACATCGAAGACCAGGTCGGTGCCAAGCGCTGCGGCCACCGCCCCGGCAAGGAAATCGTCAGCAGTGGCGAAATGGTCGATCGCATCAAGGCCGCGGTCGACGCCCGTAGCGATCCCGACTTCTACCTCATCGCCCGCACCGATGCCATCGCCGTCGAGGGACTGGACGCGGCCATCGCCCGCGCCCGCGCCTGCGCCGAAGCCGGGGCCGACGCCATCTTCGCCGAGGCCGCGCTCGATCTCGACACCTACCGCAAGTTCGGTCAGGCGGTCGGCGTGCCCCTGCTGGCCAACATCACCGAGTTCGGCGCCACGCCACTGTTCACCGTCGATGAGCTGCGCAGCGCGGGCGTGGCCATGGCGCTCTACCCGCTTTCAGCGTTTCGCGCCATGAACAAGGCGGCGCAGACCGTGTATCAAACCCTGCGGCGCGAGGGCACGCAAAAGGCCGTGGTGCCGCTCATGCAAACCCGCACCGAGCTGTACGAAAGCATCGGCTACCACGCCTACGAGCAACGGCTGGACGCCATCTTTTCCGGCAAAAAGCCATCGTGAACCCAACGGCATTCCGAGGAGACACCCATGAGTGATGACGCAGCGCCCGCAGGCATGACCTTCAAGCCGAAAAAATCGGTAGCACTGTCCGGGGTCACGGCCGGCAATACGGCCCTGTGCACAGTGGGGCGCACCGGCAACGACCTGCACTACCGCGGCTACGACATCCTCGACTTGGCCGAAGCCTGCGAGTTCGAAGAAGTCGCCCACCTGCTGGTCCACGGCAAGCTGCCCAACACCGCCGAACTCGCGGCCTACAAGACCAAGCTGCGCCGTCTGCGCGGCCTGCCCGCGGCCGTGAAGACCGCGCTGGAACAACTGCCGCCTTCGGCCCATCCGATGGACGTGCTGCGCACCGGCGTGTCCGTGCTGGGCTGCGTCATGCCCGAGAAAGACGACCACAACGAGGCCGGCGCCCGCGACATTGCCGACAAGCTCATGGCCTGCCAGGGCTCGATGCTGCTGTACTGGTGGCATTTCGCCGCCAACGGCCGCCGCATCGACGTCGAGACTGATGACGACTCCATCGGCGGTCACTTCCTGCACCTGCTGCACGGCCACAAGCCCGGCGCGTTGTGGGAACGGGCGATGCACACCTCGCTCATTCTCTACGCCGAGCACGAGTTCAACGCCTCCACCTTCACCGCCCGCGTCATCGCCGGCACGGGCAGCGATCTGTTCAGCGCCATCACCGGCGCCATCGGCGCCCTGCGCGGACCCAAGCATGGCGGCGCCAACGAAGTGGCGCTCGACATTCAGCGGCGCTACGCCAGCCCCGATGAGGCCGAGGCCGACATCCGCAGCAGGGTCGCCAACAAGGAAGTGGTGATCGGCTTCGGCCATCCGGTCTACACCATCGCCGATCCGCGCAACAAGGTCATCAAGGAAGTCGCCCGGCGGCTTTCCGCCGATCAGAAGGACATGCGCCTGTTCGACATCGCCGAGCGGCTGGAGACGGTGATGTGGGACGTGAAGAAGATGTTTCCCAATCTCGACTGGTTCAGTGCCGTGAGCTACAGCCTCATGGGCGTGCCCACCGCCATGTTCACCCCGCTGTTCGTCATTTCCCGCACCAGCGGTTGGAGCGCGCATGTGGTGGAACAGCGACAGGACAACAAGATTATTCGGCCCAGCGCGAATTACACTGGCCCGGAAAATTTGCAGTTCGTGCCGCTCTCACAGCGTTCCTGAGCCCCGTCACGCGCACGCTACGCCATGCAGACGCGCCAGACCCGTCACTCACGCCGACCCGGAGCGGTTTTTCCCGTGTTCCGTCGTTCGTGGAGTGTCTGATATGAAGCGCAAGTTCTCCCTTCTCTCCGGGCTCGTGGGCCTGTCCTGCGTGCTGAGTCTCTCGGCCCATGCCCAGGGCGCCACCGACAAGACCGCGCAGCCCGACCCGGCGGTGTCCGCCAAGACCGCCGCGCCCGCGCCGACCGTGGTGGCCGCCGCAGCCACAACCACCCCCGCCTTGCTCAATCCGGCTGCCCCACCCGCAGGTACCGAGAATGGCTATCCCGACGTGAACCCCGTGTTCGCGCTGAAGGCCGGACACTTGGTGTGCGGCAGTCGTCGCATTCCGATGGATGTGAAGGTCGAGGGCACCAACGATGGGGCCGTGTTGATCACCTGGAACAAGAAACACTACGTCCTCAAGCGCAAGCCCACCTCGACCGGCGCCTACCACTTCGACGATGTCAAGGCCGGCTTCGTCCTCATTCAGATCCCGACCAAAAGCATGCTGTTCGACAAGAAGAACATGACGCGATTGGCCGACGATTGCGTTCCCTCGCCCTGACGGGCTTCTCTCTCTCCATCCATGTCCTCAGCGATTTCCAACGTCCGCCCCAATCCCGATCAGGTTCTGATCGACATAGTTGATTACGTCCTCGACCCCAAGCGGGCCGACACCGCGCTGGCCTTCGACACCGCGCGCAACTGCCTGATCGACACGCTCGGATGCGGTTTGGAAGCGCTGGAGTACCCGGCCTGCACCAAGTTGCTCGGCCCCATCGTTCCCGGCACCGTGGTGCCGCACGGCGCCAAGGTGCCCGGCACCTCGTTCCAGCTCGATCCGGTGCAGGCCGCGTTCAACATCGGCGCAATGATCCGCTGGCTGGACTTCAACGACACCTGGCTGGCCGCCGAATGGGGGCACCCGTCTGACAACCTGGGCGGCATCCTCGCCGTGGCCGACTGGCTGAGCCGCAACGCCGTGGCCGCGGGCAAGCCGCCACTGACCATGCGCGACGTACTCACCGCCATGATTCAGGCGCATGAGATCCAGGGCGTGATCGCACTGGAGAACAGCTTCAACAAGGTCGGCCTCGATCATGTGGTGCTGGTCAAGGTCGCCACCACCGCAGTGGTGGCGCGCATGCTGGGCCTTTCCCGCGACGAGATCATCAACGCCGTCTCGCTGGCGTGGGTGGACGGCCAGAGCCTGCGCACCTACCGTCACGCCCCCAACACGGGCAGCCGCAAGAGCTGGGCCGCCGGCGACGCCACCAGTCGCGGTGTGCGTCTGGCGCTCATCGCCAAGACGGGCGAAATGGGCTACCCCAGCGTGCTGAGCGCCAAGACCTGGGGCTTCTACGACGTGCTGTTCAAGGGCCAGCCGTTCAAGTTCCAGCGGCCTTACGGCAGCTATGTGATGGAAAACGTGCTGTTCAAGATCAGCTTCCCGGCCGAGTTCCACAGCCAGACCGCGGTGGAAGCCGCGATGACGCTGCACCAGCAGCTGGGGGCCGCAGGCAAGACGGCTGAAGACATCGCCGCCATCACCATTCGCACCCACGAAGCCTGCATCCGCATCATCGACAAGAAGGGTCCGCTGAACAACCCGGCCGACCGCGACCACTGCATCCAGTACATGGTGGCGGTGCCGCTGCTGTTCGGCCGCCTGACGGCCGCCGACTACGAAGACGCCGTGGCCGCAGACCCGCGCATCGATGCCCTGCGCGACAAGATCAGCTGCGTCGAAGACCCGCAATACACCCGCGATTACCACGATCCCGAAAAGCGCTCCATCGCCAACGCCCTGACCGTCACCCTCAAAGACGGTTCGGTGCTGCCCGAGGTGGCCGTCGAGTATCCCATCGGTCACAAGCGCCGCCGCGCCGACGGCATTCCCCAGCTCGAAGCCAAGTTCCGCACCAACCTGGCACGGCGCTTTCCGGGCAAGCAGCAAAAGGCCATTCTCGACGTGTCGCTGGATCAGAACTTGCTTGAATCCATGCCCGTGCACGACTACGTCGATCTGTACGTCATCTGAACCCGGAGAACTCCATGCCAGCCCAAGCCGCCAGCGCCACAGCCGCGCACGCCTACGCCAAGACGCGCAAAACCTTCAAGACCGCCTCGGGCAAGTCCGCCCAGTTCTACTCCCTGCCCCAGCTCGCCAAAGAGCTCGGCGCGGATCTGTCTCGCCTGCCGGTCTCCATCCGCATCGTGCTCGAGTCGGTGCTGCGAAACTGCGACGGCAAGAAGGTTCTGCCCGAGCACGTCAAGCAGCTCGCCGCCTGGAAGCCCGGCGCCGCCCGCACCGAGGAGATTCCCTTCGTCGTCGCCCGCGTGGTGCTGCAGGACTTCACCGGCGTGCCCCTGCTCGCCGACCTCGCCGCGATGCGCAGCACGGCCGAGCAGATGCACAAGAATCCCAAGGCCATCGAGCCGCTGGTGCCGGTCGATCTGGTGGTTGATCACTCGGTCATGATCGACGACTACGGCACCAAGAAGGCGCTCGACCTGAACATGCAGATCGAATTCCAGCGCAACAAGGAACGCTACCAGTTCATGAAGTGGGGCATGCAGGCCTTCGACACCTTCGGCGTCGTGCCCCCGGGCTTCGGCATCGTGCACCAGGTCAACCTCGAATTCCTCGCCCGCGGCGTGCACAAGACCCAAGACGGCGTGGCCTATCCCGACACCCTGGTGGGCACCGACAGCCACACCACCATGATCAACGGCATCGGCGTGGTGGCCTGGGGCGTGGGCGGCATCGAGGCGGAAGCCGCCATGCTCGGCCAGCCGGTCTATTTCCTCACCCCTGACGTCGTCGGCGTGGAGCTCAAAGGCAAGCTGTGCGGTGGCGTGACCGCCACCGATCTGGTGCTCACGATCACCGAAATGCTGCGCAAGGCCAAGGTGGTGGGCAAGTTCGTCGAATTCTTCGGCGAGGGCACCGCCAGCCTGTCGGTCACCGACCGCGCGACCATCGGCAATATGGCGCCCGAATATGGCGCGACCATGGGTTTCTTCCCGGTGGACGACAAGACCATCGACTACTTCAAAGGAACCGGCCGCACCAAGGCCGAGATCGAGCTGTTCGAGGCCTACTTCAAGGCACAAAAGCTGTACGGCGTCCCCAAGGCTGGCCAGATCGACTATTCGCAAACCCTCACGCTCGACCTCGGCACCGTCGCCCCCTCGCTGGCCGGACCGAAGCGCCCGCAAGACCGCATCGAACTCGGCGGCGTCAAGAGCCAGTTCGAGTCGCTGTTCGCCAAGCCTGTGGCCGACAACGGCTTCAACCAGCCGGCCGGACGCCTGCAAGAGAGCTTCAAGACCAGCGATGGCATCGACATCGCCGACGGCGACGTGCTCATTGCCGCCATCACCTCGTGCACCAACACCTCCAACCCCAGCGTGCTGCTGGCGGCCGGCCTGCTGGCGAAGAAGGCCGTGGAAGCCGGGCTCAAGGTCAAGAAGCACATCAAGACCTCGCTGGCCCCCGGCTCGCGCGTGGTCACCGAGTACCTGGAAAAGGCCGGCCTGCTGCCCTACCTGGAAAAACTGGGCTTCAACGTCGCCGCCTACGGCTGCACCACTTGCATCGGCAACGCCGGGCCGCTGGCACCCGAGATCGAGAAGACCGTGGTGGACAACAACCTGGTGTGCACCGCCGTGCTGTCGGGCAACCGCAACTTCGAGGCGCGCATCCACCCGAACATCAAGGGCAACTTTCTCGCCAGCCCGCCGCTGGTGGTGGCCTACGCCATCGCCGGCACGGTGCGCCGCGACCTGATGACCGAACCGGTGGGCTATGGCAAGGGCGGCAAGCCCGTCTATCTGGGCGACATCTGGCCCACGGGTGACGAAGTCGCCAAGCTGATGAAGTTCGCGATGAACCCCAAGGTGTTCCGGGAAAACTACGCCCAGGTCGCCACGCACCCAGGCAAGCTCTGGAAAAAGATCGAAGGCGTCAAGGGTCAGGTTTACGACTGGCCCAAGAGCACCTACATCGCCGAGCCGCCGTTCTTTGCCGGGTTCGGCATGGAGCCCGCTGCGACCTCGCTGCAGGTGCGCGGCGCCAAGGCGCTTGCACTGTTCGGCGATTCCATCACCACCGACCACATCTCTCCGGCGGGGTCGATCAAGGACAGTTCGCCGGCCGGCCAATGGCTGTTGGCCAACGGCGTGCTCAAGGCCGATTTCAACTCCTACGGCTCCCGCCGCGGCAACCATGAGGTCATGATGCGCGGCACCTTTGCCAACGTGCGCATCAAGAACCTGATGATCCCTGCGGCCGCAGACGGCTCGCGCGAGGAAGGCGGCGTCACTCTGTTCCAGCCCTCGGGCAAGAAGATGTTCATCTACGATGCTGCGATGCAGTACATCGCCGATGGCACACCCACCGTCATCTTCGCGGGCGAGGAATACGGCACGGGTTCCAGCCGCGACTGGGCGGCCAAGGGCACGCAGCTCCTGGGCGTGAAGGCCGTGGTGGCGCGCAGTTTCGAGCGCATTCACCGCTCCAATCTGGTCGGCATGGGCGTGTTGCCGCTGCAGTTCCTCGGCAACGATTCGTGGGAGTCGCTGGGCATCAAGGGCGACGAGACCTTCGCCATCGAGCTGGGCGACAGCCTGCGCCCGCAACAGGACGCCCTGCTGATCATCACCCGTACTGACGGCAGCAAGCAGGAGGTCAAACTCAAGCTGCGCATCGACACGCCGATCGAGGTCGACTACTACCAGCACGGCGGCATCCTGCCCTTCGTGCTGCGGCAACTGCTGGCGGCCTGAGTTTCCGGCTGAGTTCCCAGCAAGGCGCCGATCCGGCTCCGGGCTTCCAGCATGGCCGACACCGCGCCGATACCCGACGTCCTCGTGGTCGGGTCCGGCCCGGCGGGCGCCATGGTGGCACGGGATCTGGCGCGGGCGGGTGCGCGGGTCCGCATTCTGGAACAAGGCTCCGGCCCGCCGCCCGGCACCCAGCTGCTCGGGCTGCTGCGCCGCAAGGAGGCCATGCACATCGCGCCCGGCGTGGTGCTGCTGCGCAGCCTGCGCGTGGGAGGCGGCTCGGTCACCTTCTTCCATACGGCCACACGCCCGCCGCTGGCGATGTTCGCCCGTCACGGCATCGACCTTTCGCCCGCACTCGAACGGGTGCTGGCCGAATGTCCCCACGAACCGTTGCGCGAGGATCTGCTCGCCCCCATCCCTTCCCTACTAATGCAGGCGGGGCGGTCGCTCGGGCTGCCCTGGCAGCGCCTGCCGAAAATGATCGATCCCTCGCGCTGCGGGCACGGCCACTGCCCGCCCGAGGCGTTCTGGTCAGCGCACACCCTGCTGGAGCAGGCCGTCGCGCATGGCGCCGAGCTGCGCACCGGCGTGCAGGCGACGCGGGTGCTGTTCGAGCAGGGACGGGCGATCGGCGTCGAGGCGCGCGATCACGGCGCGATGCAGATCTTCCGCGCCGGACGCGTCATCCTGAGTGCGGGCGGCATTGCCAGCCCGGCCATCCTGCAGCGCAGCGGGATAGAGCAGGCGGGCCATGGTTTCTTCTGCGACCCGTTGCGCATCGTCATGGCCCATGTGCCGCTTGCAAGGCAGTCGCACGACATTGCCATGTCGGCCGGTTACTTCGACACCGAGGCCGGCTACATGCTGTCCGACATCACCATCCCGGCTCATTTCTTTCGCGCCTTCACCTGGGCCGCCGGCCGGCCCGATCAGTTGCTCAACTACGGCCACACCGCGATGATCATGGTGAAGATCCGCGACGACATCGAAGGACGCATCGACGCGCACGGCCGCCCCTGGCGGCGTTTCGGGCTGGGCGACAAGCTGAAGATGCGCACGGGTGTCGAGCAGGCCCGGGCAGTGCTGAAGGCGGCGGGCGCAGGCAGGCCTTACGTCTCACCCTGGGTCGCGGCGCATCCGGGCGGTTCGGTGCGGCTGGGCGAATTGCTCGACGAACGCCTGAGCTGTCACAGCCCGAACCTGCATGTGTGCGACGCCTCGGTCATTCCCGAGCCGTGGGGACTGCCGCCCACCCTCACCCTGCTGGCGCTGGGCAGCGATCTCGCCTGGCGTCTATCGCGCGAAGGACGATAGCGCCTCGCGCCAGGCAGCCTCGTCGAACCCGACCAGCAACGCGCCGCCCGCCTCGACCACCGGACGCCTGATGGCGCTGGGGTGCTGCGCCAGAACAGCCACCGCGCTGGCGGCATCGTTCACCGCGGCCTGCGTAGCCGCATCGAGCTTGCGCCAGGTGGTGCCGCGCCTGTTCAGCAGCGCCTCCCATCCGACGGCATCGGCCCAGGCCGCGATCTGGCTCGCGTGGGGCGGGGTCTTCTTGAAATCGATGAATTGATAGTCCAGGCCTTGCGACTGCAGCCACTGCCGCGCCCGCTTGACGGTGTCGCACTGGGTCAGGCCATAAACCTTGAGAGTGGGCATCGCGCTCATGCCGACGTCTTGTCGCGCCGGAAAATCCACTGATCGGCCTTGGAGGCTTCGGGCACGAAGCGGTAGCCCTCGCTGTCGAAGGCCTTGAGTCGTTCCACGTTGGAAAACCGGTGTTTGATGACGTAACGCGCCATGAGCCCGCGCGCGCGCTTGGCGTAGAAGCTGACCACCTTGTAGCCCTTCTGCGGCGTTCCGTCCTGAAACACGGGCTGCACCACACGCGCCTGGAGCACGCGTCGATCGACGCTGCGGAAATACTCGTCGGAGGCCAGATTCACCAGCACGGGCTCGCCCTTGCCGTCGGCCCATTCGGCGTTGAGGTTCTCGGCGATCTGCGAGCCCCAATAGGCATACAGATCCTTGCCCTGGGCATTGGGCCAGGCCGTGCCCATCTCAAGGCGGTAGGGGCGCATCAGATCGAGCGGACGCAAGACGCCGTAAAGACCGCTGAGCACGCGCAGATGCTGCTGTGCCCACTGCAGATCCTTCTCGCTCAGGCTGTTTGCATCCAGCCCTTCGTAGACATCACCGTTGAAGGCCAGCACGGCCTGTTTGCTGTCCTCGGGCGTGAACTGCGGCTTCCAGTCAGCGAACCGGGCGGCATTGAGCGCGGCCAGCTTGTCGGAGATGCCCATGAGCGCACTGAGCTGCTGCGGGCTCTGTTTGCGCAGACCGTCCACCAGCGTCTTGGCCTGCCGGATGAACTGCGGCTGAGTGGCGAAGGCGGTCGTCGGCGGGGTGGTGTAGTCGAGCGATTTGGCGGGGGACAGGACCATCAACAGCATGTCGGTTCTCACAAAGTCTGAGGGCAGCGCCAGTGTATCGACGGCCCTCCCCGCGCGGATGGCGCTGGCGAGAAATCGCCCGGCAGCCCGGGCTTTCTCGCTCGCCTCAAGGCTATCTGCCCCGCAGATCCGGCTGCGCGCTCAGGCGGCGACGGCGTCGGCCGTCTGCGGCATCGGCGTGCGGATCAGATAGTCGAAGGCGCTGAGAGCGGCCTTGGCGCCGTCACCCGCCGCAATGACGATCTGCTTGTACGGCACGGTCGTCACGTCACCCGCGGCCATCACGCCGGGCACCGAGGTCTGACCCTTGGCATCCACCACGATCTCGCCGAATCGGCTCAGCTCGACCACGCCCTTGAGCCATTCGGTATTGGGCACCAGGCCAATCTGCACGAACACGCCTTCGAGCGGCAGGTGATGGCTTTCGCCGGTGGCGCGATCGGTATAGCTCAGGCCATTCACCTTGCCGCCGTCACCGGTGATCTCGGTGGTTTGCGCATGCGTGTGGATGGTGACGTTGGGCAAGCTGCGCAGCTTGCTCACCAGCACCGCGTCCGCACGCAGTTCGGGTGCGAATTCCAGCAGGGTGACATGCGCCACCAGACCCGCCAGATCAATGGCCGCCTCCACGCCCGAATTGCCTCCGCCGATCACGCTCACCCGCTTGCCCTTGAACAGCGGGCCGTCGCAGTGCGGACAGTAGGCCACGCCCTTGTTGCGATATTCGGCTTCGCCCGGCACGTTGACCGTGCGCCAGCGGGCGCCGGTGGAGAGAATGACGCTGCGGGACTGCAACTGTCCGCCACTGGCGAATTCGACCGTGATCATGCCGCCTTCCTCCTCGGCGGGAATGAGTTTTTCGGCGCGCTGCTGATTGAGAAGATCGACGCCGTACTCCCGCACATGCGACTCCAGCGCAGCGGCAAACTTCGGGCCGTCGGTCTCCAGCACCGAGATGTAGTTCTCGATGGCCAGCGTGTCGTTGACCTGCCCGCCGAAGCGCTCGGCCGCCACCCCCACGCGTATGCCCTTGCGCGCTGCGTACACCGCGGCGGCCGCACCGGCGGGCCCGCCGCCGACGATGAGCACGTCGTACGGCTCTTTGGCGTTGAGCCTGGCGGCATCGCGTTGCGCGGAGCCGCTGTCGAGCTTGGCCACGATTTCGGCGACATCCATGCGGCCGCTGCCGAACAGTTCGCCGTTCAGATACACCGTGGGCACAGCCATGATCTGCCGCGACTCGACCTCGCCCTGGTACAGCGCACCGTCGACGACCACGGTCTGCACCCGGGGGTTGAGTACGGCCATCAGCGAGAGCGCCTGCACCACGTCCGGGCAGTTATGGCAGCTCAGCGACATATACACCTCGAAGCGATAGTCGCCGTCGAGCTGGCGGATCGCCTCGAGAGTCTCGGGCTCGACCTTGGGCGGATGCCCCCCCGTCCACAACAACGCCAGCACCAGCGAGGTGAATTCGTGGCCCAGCGGAATCGCGGCAAACCGCAGATGCTGCGTCGGCCCCGAGACACGCTCCAGGGCGAAGGACGGGCGACGCGCCTCGGTGCCGTCGAACCGCACCGAAATCTTGTCGGAAAGACCCGCGATCTGCTCCAGCAGGGTGCGCATCTGCGCGGCGTTGTCGCTGTCGTCCAGCGACGCCACGAGCACAAAAGGCTGGGCCACGCGCTCCAGGTAGGCCTTGAGTTGGGAAAGCAGGGTGTCGTCGAGCATGGCGTGCTCCTTCGGGGTGCAGTTGGGAGAGGCCACTGCGCACACTGGCAGACCGCCGCGCGCAGTGCACCGCTTCAGAAAATTGTCCACGGGCCCGGCGGCATGCCGCGCCCACCTCGCCGCTCGCGGCGAGGGCCGGCAATCAGATCTTGCCGACCAGATCCAGCGAAGGCTTCAGCGTGGCCGCGCCTTCCTTCCACTTGGCCGGGCAGACTTCGCCGGGGTGCGCAGCCACATACTGCGCGGCCTGGACCTTGCGCAGCAGTTCCTTGGCGTCGCGGCCAATGCCGTTGTCGTGGATCTCGCACAGCTTGATCACGCCTTCCGGGTTGATCAGGAAGGTGCCGCGCAGCGCCAGGCCTTCTTCTTCGATCATGACGTCGAAATTGCGGGTCAGCGCGCCAGTCGGGTCGCCGATCAGCGGGTACTTGACCTTCTTGATCGCTTCGGAGGTGTCATGCCAGGCCTTGTGGGCGAAATGGGTGTCGGTGGACGCGCCATACACTTCCACTCCGAGAGACTTGAAGGTGTCGTAGTTGTCGGCCAGGTCTTCAAGCTCGGTCGGGCAGACAAAGGTGAAGTCAGCGGGGTAGAACACCACGACCGACCACTTGCCCTTCAGGCTGTCTTCGGTCACGTCGAAGAACTTGCCGTTCTGGAACGCGGTGGCTTTGAAGGGTTTGACTGAGGTGTTGATCAGAGACATGTGAAACTCCTTGAGGTTGCTGTTGACGGCCCGCTGAGAGAGGGCGACTTGGAAGGTTTTACCTTCATTTATGTTGCGGTGCACACTCTAGGGGTTTGCCCCCATATTCGTCCAATGGACTCTTTTAATTCTGGCCATAGAGCCCCCCTATTCCGTAGATCGAGGCCACACGTTGCGCGACGCAACATGGCGTCCGCATGCCCTTGTTCGTCTCACCTTGCCGTGCTGCCATGAACCCTGCAACGACCTCGATCACCTATATCGGCCTGGGCGCCATGGGCACGCCGATGCTGGGCCATCTGCTGCGGCTGGGCTGTTCCGCCAGGGTCTATGCCCGCAGCGAGAGCAGCCGCGCCGCCGCCGCCGAGCTCGGCGTCACGGTGTGCTCCACACCGGCAGAAGCCGCGCAGGGCGCCGACTTCATCTTCACCAACGTCACATCGACCGAAGACGTGCGAACCGTGCTTTGCGGCCCTGACGGCGCCATGCATGGCGCCCGGCCCGATGCCGTTTGCATCGACCACAGCACCATCGCGGCCGAAGGCGCGCGCGAGATCGGGCAAACGTTGCGGACTGCCGGACTGCACTTTCTCGATGCCCCCGTCTCGGGCGGTGTCCGCGGCGCGCGAGACGCCAGCCTGAGCCTCATGGTGGGCGGCGATGCCGAGGTTTTCGCACGGGCGTTGCCGTTGCTGCGAGCCCTGGGCCCGAATGTGAAACACGTCGGCCCCAGCGGCAGCGGGCAAGTGGCCAAGGCCTGCAATCAACTCATCCAGGTCGTCACCATCGAGGCCATCGCGGAAGCGTTGCTGTATGCGACGCGACAGGGTGTGGATGCCCAGGCGGTGCTCGACGCCATCGGCACGGGCTTCGCCGGCAGCCGCATGCTCGACCTGATGGGACCGAAGATGGCCGGACGCGATTTCGCCGCGGGCATCGAGGCCCGCCTGCATGCGAAGGACTTCGGCCTGATCGCGGCATCGGCGCAGGCGGCCGGACTGCATCTGCCCGCACTGGAGCAGGTGCAGCGCCAACTCGGGGTGCTGATGCAGTCGGGCTGGGGTCGCGACGACACCTCCAGCCTGCTGCGGGTGCTGGAGCTGCAGCAGGAGGCATTCAACCGGCCAGCGTGAGGTCTCGCGCTTCGTCGGGAGCTTCGCTTACCGGCTTGCGTACCCCGATCAGATCCCACAGACGCGTGTGCAATGCAGACCCCGTCTGCGCCAAGGTATCGAGCACCGAAAAGTGATGAGCGCCGGGCACGACCAGGGTCTTGCCCGAACCCGGGCGGTGGCGATGCATCAATCTGGCCTGTGCGTGGAAGGCCTCCGACTCATCCCCCCCTACCGCCAGGGCCAGGGGCGCCGGGCCCGAGGGCGGCAGCCATGCCGGTGACATGGCACGCGCGCCATGCTGGGTCAACTGAAGATCACGCTGCAGGAAGGCCGTCTTTCGAACCGCTTCGAGGTCGTAAACGCCCGACAGTGCCAAGGCACCCGATGGGATCTGAGCCGGCAGGTCATCGCCATACCAATCGAAGCGGCAAGCCAGCATCATGGCGGCCAGATGAGCACCGGCCGAATGACCGGCCAGGACGATGCGCGAACGGTCCACGCCAAAATCTTCCGCCCGGCGCCACACCCAGGCCAGCGCCTGCACCACGTCGCGCACGATCTGCTGCAGCGTCGCACCAGGCGCGAGCGCGTAATTCACGACGACCACATGCACGCCGCGCGCCACGAACGGTGGTGCCAGGAAACTGTGATCGGCCTTGTCCAGCGAGCGCCACCAGCCACCATGGATGAACACCAGACAAGGTGCCAGCCCGGTCGCCGCCGGCGCAAACCAGTCCAGCGTCTGGGTGATCGCATCGCCATAAGGCAGGTCGAGCAGACACGGCCAGTTCAGGCGCGCCTCCTGGGAATCGCGCTTCCAGCGCGCGAGATAGTCTGCCCAGTCGGGCACCAGCTCACGATTATTGAATTGGCGGTCGAGCACCGCAGCGTCGTAACGCATCATCCCACCCCATCGGGTCCGAGTACGGATTTGTCACGGCCCGATGGTAGGGCGGGAAGTCGCACCTCACTATCGAAGATACCGTTCGTTACCAATCCGCTTGCATCGAGCCATGACCCCGCATTCGTCGCGTCGGTTATGATTTTGGCTTTCGGGCCGATAGCTCAGCTGGGAGAGCGCTGCGTTCGCAATGCAGAGGTCGGGAGTTCGATCCTCCTTCGGTCCACCAAAATTCAACGCCCAACGGTTCTCAGTTGGGCGTTTTCATTTGTGCTTCCCGCATGACACGCGGGGTTCCCGCAGATTCTGCGTGTGCGCCCGGGGTTCTATGGCCTGGCAGGAACATCCCCGGTTACCCTCCGTTCCGCCCTCTCTTCGCTCGAAATCGGCGCTAACTTCTTCGCCTTAGCGCACGCAGTTCGCCCTGTGGATCATCGGATTGCAAGTGCGTCGGCACCAGCAGTTGCCCCGAGGTGTTGCCTAGCCAATCCGGCTCTCCGGGCCCCTTTTTCTTGCCCAAGACCCCCTGCCGCGCAAGGCTGCGGCCATCCGTCCCGCGCGCGGCAACCCAATGCCACCCAAGACCCAGGCCCAGGCCCACACCTGGGCTTTTCATTTGCGCGTCGCACGCCCCGCGATCGTGAAAGAATTGTGACCTTCTGAAATAGGCCCGGCGCACAGTCTGGGTTCGCTCACATGCCTACCGAACAGGTCCGCTCCTACCTTCTCGATCTCCAGAGCCGCATTCTCCAAGCCCTTCAGTCGGCGGACGGCGAGCCCTTCCGCCGCGATGCTTGGACACGCCCCGCCGACTCGCCCCTGCAGGGCGAGGGCATCAGCAGTCTGATCGAATTTGGCGGTCTGCTGGAACGCGGCGGCTGCAATTTTTCGCATGTGCGCGGCCCCAAACTCCCCCCATCGGCCACCCAGCACCGGCCCGAACTGGCGGGGGCGCCTTTCGAGGCGCTGGGCATCTCGCTGGTGTTCCACCCGACCAACCCTTACGTGCCGACGGTGCACATGAATGTGCGCATGCTCATGGCCAGCCCCGAGGGCCTGGCGCCAGTGGCGTGGTTCGGCGGGGGCATGGACCTCACGCCCTATTACGGCTTCGAAGAAGACGCCCGCCACTTTCACCGCACTTGCAAGACCGCGCTGGCACCGTTCGGCGACGACCACTACCCGCGCTTCAAGGCCTGGTGCGACGAGTATTTCTTTCTCAAGCACCGCAACGAGCCGCGCGGCATCGGCGGCGTGTTTTTCGACGACTACACCGAAGGTGGCTTCGAACAGGGCTTCGCCCTGATGCGAGCGGTGGGCGATGCCTTTCTGCCTGCCTATCTGCCGCTGATCGAGCGCCGCCGCGCCATGCCTTATGGCGAGCGCGAGCGCGACTTCCAGGCCTACCGCCGCGGCCGTTACGTCGAGTTCAACCTGGTGTGGGATCGGGGCACCCACTTCGGCCTGCAGTCGGGCGGCCGCACCGAATCCATCCTCATGTCCATGCCGCCCATCGTGAAATGGCGTTACGACTGGCACCCCGAAGCGGGCTCGCCCGAGGCGCAGCTTTACGACGTCTTTCTCAAGCCGAGGGACTGGGCGGCTGCATGAGCGATACCGCAACGACGCCCCGGCGCATCGGTCTGCTGGGCGGCAGTTTCGACCCCATCCACAACGCGCACCTGCAACTCGCCGAGAGCGCCTGCACCGAGCTGACGCTCGACGCGGTCTGGTTCATCCCCGCCGGGCAGCCCTGGCAGCGCGATCCGCTGGCGGCAAGCCCGCAGCAGCGCTGGGACATGGTGAGCCTCGCCATCGCCGGTCGGCCCGGCCTGCGCGCCTGCGACATCGAGCTCAAGCGCCAGGGGCCGAGCTACACCATCGATACCGTACGCGCACTGCGCAGCGCGCATCCAGACACTGAGTTCACCTTCATCCTCGGTGCCGATCAGCTGCGCAACCTCCCGACCTGGAACGGCTGGGACGACATCGTGGCCCAGGTCGATCTCGCCGCGGCGCGACGCCCGGGTTATGACGACAAGGCGCCGCCCGATCTGCTCGACACATTGGCCGCCCACGGCCATCAGTTGCACCGCCTGTCCATGCCCGAGATCGACCTTTCCGCCACGCGCATCCGCCGCAGCATCGCCCAGGGCGAGTCCCTTGCCGGGCTGGCGCCCGCCGCTGTGGCACACTACATTGATCAACATCGCCTTTACACGCACGCCTAACGCACTCATCAGCATGGATATCCGCAAACTGCAACGCACCATCGTCGACGCCCTCGAAGACGTCAAGGCTCAGGACATCGAGGTGTTCAACACCGAAGAACTCACCAGCCTGTTCGACCGGGTCATCGTCGCCAGTGGCACGTCCAACCGCCAGACGCGCGCCCTGGCGAGCAGTGTGCGCGACAGCGTGAAAGCCGCAGGGTTCGAGGTGCGCAACCCCGAAGGCGAAGAAACCGGCGAATGGGTGCTCGTGGACTGCGGCGCGGCGGTGGTGCACATCATGCAGCCCGCGATCCGCGCTTACTACAAGCTCGAAGAACTGTGGGGCGCCAAGCCGGTGCACCTCAAGCTCGGCGGCGCCAAACGTGTGGGTGCGAAAGTGGCCGCCAAGGGCCCGGACAGCCGCCCCGACAAACCCGAAGACGAAACCAAGGTTCCTGCGCGCAAGACGGCTGCCAGCAAGACGGCGGCCCGCAAACGCCCCGCCGCCAAGAAAGCTGCGGCAACTACCGCCCCCACCCGCACCTCGCCGTATGGCGAAACCAGTGCCGAGAAAAAGCGCGTGACCCGAGTGGTCGGCACCGCGGCCGGCGCGCGTTCCGCCCCGGCGGCTCCGGCCCGCAAACGGGCACAAGCTGCGGAAGTTCCCACGGCCGCCAAGCGCCCGGCTGCGCGCAAGACCGCTTCCGCCAAGGTGGCTGCGGCCAAGCGTCCCGCGGCCAAGACCCCTGGGGCCAAGCCCCCCGCCAAACGCGTTGCAGCCAAGAAGCGGGCTTCCTGAGGTGCCGGTGGCCAGCTGACCCGCCGACGGGCCACGCATGAAACTCTGGCTGCTCGCCGTGGGCCAGCGCATGCCGCGCTGGGTGGATGAGGCCTATGCCGACTATGCCAAGCGCCTGCCTCCCGAGACCCCCTTGCTGCTCAAGGAAATCCGGGCGGAAGCGCGCAGCTCCAGCCTCAGCGCCGAAGCGGTGATGGAACGCGAGGCCCAGCGCATCGAAGCGGCCGTGCCTGCGGGCGCGCGCCTCGTCACCCTCGATGAACGCGGCCAGCGTCTGACCACCGAGGCGCTGGCTCAAGTCCTGCAGCAGTGGCGACAGGACGGCCGCGACGTCGCCCTGGTCGTGGGTGGGGCCGACGGTCTTGCCCCGCGCCTCAAACAAAGGGCCGACACCTTGCTGCGACTCTCCGATCTCACCCTGCCGCACGGTCTCGTGCGGGTGTTGCTGGCCGAGCAGCTCTACCGCGCCCACAGCCTGCTGACCGGGCATCCCTATCACCGCGCCTGAGCGCCGGCTGCCGCCCTGGCCCCAACGATAATGACGGCTCATCCTGCCTGACTCATCATGCTGCAACCCACACCCGACTCCCTCTGGGCCGATGTGCTCGCCGTGCGCGAGCGACAACCGCTGGTGCACAACATCACCAATTTCGTGGTGATGAACTACAACGCCAATGCGCTGCTGGCCCTGGGCGCCGCGCCGGTGATGGCGCATGCGCGCGAAGAAGTCGTCGACATGGCGGGCATCGCCCAGGCGCTGGTGCTCAACATCGGCACACTCGAGCCCGACTGGATCGAGGCCATGCGCATGGCGCTGCAGAAGGCGTGCGCCCGCGGCATTCCCGTGGTGCTCGATCCGGTGGGTGCCGGGGCCACGCCTTATCGCAATCAGGCCGTGGCCGAGCTGCTCGCCGCAGGCAACCCCACAGTGCTGCGCGGCAACGGCTCGGAGGTTCTGAGCGTGGCCGGCGTGGCGGCCGCCACCCGCGGGGTGGACAGCTCGGCCGCGTCGGACGATGCCGTGCAGGCGGCCTGCGCCCTGGCGGCTCGCCTGGGCGCGGTGGTCTGCGTGAGTGGCGCGACCGACCATGTGCTCGCGCCGGACGGTCGCCATGCGCGTCTGTCCAACGGGCACGCGTGGATGACACGCGTCACGGGCGTGGGCTGCTCGGCCAGCGCCCTGATCGGCGCCTTCGGCGCGGTGCAGCCCGACGCCTTTCATGCCACGACCGCCGCCATGGCCTATCTGGGCGTGGTTGGCGAAGTCGCCGTCGAACAGGTCAGGGCGGATGGTCGTGGCGTCGGCCAATTGCAGATCGCCCTGCTCGACGGTCTGCAACTCCTGGACGCCGAAACCTTCCGCGCCAGGCTGCGCCTGCAAACCGGTGACTGAGCGATGACCGAGCCCAGGCGCCGCTGGCCCCTGGCCGTGCTTCGGCTGCATCTCGTCACCGACGCCGCGCTCTGCGGCCCGCGCGGGGTGGAGGCCGTCGTGGCCGAGGCCGTGCGGGGTGGGGCGACCTGCGTGCAACTGCGCGAGAAGCACCTCGACACGCGGCCTTTCATCGAGCGTGCCCGCGCGCTCAAGGCCCTGCTTGCACCGCTGGGCGTGCCCTTGATCGTCAATGACCGGGTCGACGTGGCGCTGGCCGCGGGCGCCGACGGCGTCCATGTCGGCCAGAGCGATATGCTCCCGCAAGACGTACGTCGGCTGATGCCGCACGCGCTGATCGGTCTGTCGGTGGAAAGCGCCGATCAGGTGCGCGGGGCACCTGGCCAGTCGGTGGACTATCTGGGCATCAGCCCCGTGTTCGCCACGCCGAGCAAGCATGACACCGCCCCCGCCCTCGGACTCGACGGTCTGCGCACGCTGCGCGCCCTCACCGATCTGCCCCTGATCGCCATAGGCGGCATCGATCTGGGCAATGCCGCGCAAGTCATGGCCGCTGGCGCCGACGGGCTGGCCGTGGTGCGCGCCCTCTGCGCCGCACCCGACCCGGCCGAGGCCGCGCGCACGCTGCGCCAGTTCACCGATCCACACGCCCTGCACTGCCGCGATGACCACGACTGAAACTCCGCCCGAGATCCTCCCCGTTGCGCGCTACGCCCGCGTGCTCAGCATCGCCGGTTCCGATAGCGGGGGCGGCGCCGGCATCCAGGCCGACCTCAAGACCATGGCGGCGCTGGGTTGCTATGGCATGACGGCCATCACCGCCATCACGGCGCAGAACACGCTGGGCGTGCGGGCCATCCAGGCGCTGCCGCCCGAATTGCTAGCGCAGCAAATCGACGCGGTGGTCGAAGACATCGGGGTCGATGCGGTGAAGATCGGCATGCTGCACGACGTGGGCGTGGTGCGGGTGGTGGCCGATGCCATCCGCCGCCACCGCTTCGCCCATGTGGTGCTCGACCCGGTGATGGTCGCCACCAGCGGCGACAAACTGATCACCGAATCCACCGTGGACCGTCTGGTGGACGAACTCTTTCCCCTCGCCACGCTGATTACGCCCAACCTCGACGAAGCGGCCTGGCTGCTCCGGCTGGACGCCATCGGCATCGACGGACTGGAAGACACCGCGAACATGCTGCAGGCGCTGGGGGCTCCCGCAGTGCTGCTCAAGGGCGGGCATCTGCCCGGCAATCTGCTCATTGACCTGCTGCTCCAGCCCGATGGCCAGAAGATGCGATGGGAGGCGCCGCGCATTCCCACGCGCAACACCCACGGCACCGGCTGCAGCCTGTCGTCGGCCATTGCCTGCCATCTGGCGCTGGGCGCACCGCTGGTCGAGGCGGTGGCGCAAGGCCGCGACTTCGTGCGCCGCGCGCTGCTGGCCGGAGCTGATATGCAGCTCGGCCATGGCCACGGCCCGCTCGATCATGGCCACGCCCCGCGGGCGACGATGCGTCAGCCGCTGTAGAAAACCCTGTCAGCAGCTTTTCTGCAGCTGCGCTTCGCGCCAGCGCAGCACGCCCGCTGCCGCGAGCGTAAAGGCCAGGCTGGGCAGGGCCGAACCCTCATTCGGCCACCACACGGTGCCCAACTGAAAGATCCCGATGCCCAGCAGCCAGACCGCCATCGGCCCCCAGCGCCAGTCGCCCTTGGGCGGCAGGCCCGGCGCGAGCTGCGCGATCACCACGCCGAACAAGGGCACGAACACCGAGCTCAGGGTGAGCAGGAAGGGCTCCAGCGCATGCATGGGCAGCGCCAGCGCGGCCGCGGTGGCCAGGACCACCAGCGTCATGCCGGTGCGGCGGATGGTCCAGTTCGCGCGGAGAAAGTTGGTCGATACCGCGCCCGAATGCACGTCGCCGTAGGCGTTGTCCACCTCGTCCACCAGAATAAAACCGAGCGCAATCAGCCCGCCCTGGGCCAGCAGCAGGGTGCTGAGCATGTCGATCTCGCCCGGCGAGACGCTGATGACCAGCACGCCCAGCGCGTAACACCAGATGTTCGCCGCGGCATAGCCGATCCAGGTGCCGCGCGCCGTCGCCCCGGCGTGCCGGCCGTAGCGGGCGTAGTCGGCCACCAGCGGCAGCCACGACACGGGCATCGCCACGACGAGATCCACTGCCGCGAGCAGGCTCATCGAGCCGTCGCCCGGACGTGCCCACAGCGCGTCAAAGCCCAGGTGCCAGGCCTTCAGCCCGAACTGGTAGGTCAGCCACATCAGGGAGGCGATGATCAGCGGCATGGCTGCGCGGCTGACGAAACGCCGCACCAGACCGATCATCCGCCCACTGGCCAGCACCAGCAGCAACCCGCCCCAGGCCAGCGTGGCCGCCACGGGCACCCAGGTGCCGCGTACACCGAACACCTGATCGACGATGGTGCGGGTACCGTCGCGCATGACCACGAGTTCGAACGCCGTCCAGCCCAGCAGTTGCACGACATTGAGCGCCACGGGCAGCATGGCAAAACGCTGCCCCAGGGTGCGACCGATCAGGGCCGAACTCGACAGGCCGTGCCGACTGCCGATGCCCGCCACCCAGGCCAGCAGCCCTGCCCCCAGCAAGGAACCCAACGCGATCGCCCCCGCCGCCTGCGGCAGACTCAGCCCCGGACGCAGATAGGCACCCACCTGCATGACCAGCAGCCCCACCCCCAGGCTGAACCAGAGCGCCAGCGAGTCGCCAAAGCTGAAAACCCGCTCCTGGGCGGGCACGGAGGTGTGGGAAGCATGGGCCGCGTCGGCCGAAGGGGTATGAACTGCCATGACAGGATTCCTGCGTGCTCGCGCAGAAACCCGGCAAGGCGCGGCGCCCGATGGGCACCCGCCGTCCATGCTTCCCTGCGCGAGGATGACCTCAATCAGGTTCGAAGGGACTCTCTCAGCGATGCTGCAAACGCACAGCCCGCACCCCTAGCGTGGCACCGCAGGATTGAGGCGCTTTGCGGATTGTAGGCAGCATGACGCCCCCGAGCCGCCTCACGGCGGCGCCGGAGCACGGCTATGCTGTCCTGCCCGATCTGTGTTCGCCCATGCGCCCCCGCCCCCTGAACCTTGCCGCACGCCTGCTCTGGGCTGCCCCCTATTCGCTGCTGGGGCTTCTTGTTGCCGCGCCGGCCTGTGCTTTCGGCGCCCGTCTGCGTCGCCGCGATCACACCCTGGAATGCACCGGCGGAAGGCTGGGACGCTGGATGCTGCGTCTGCCCAATCGCCATCGCCTGGTCGCGCTGACCCTGGGCCATGTCATCCTCGCGGTGGACACCGCCGCCCTGCAAAGGCTGCGAGCGCATGAGCGGGTGCATGTGCGGCAATACGAACGCTGGGGCCCGTTCTTCGGCCCGGCCTATCTGCTGGAAAGTCTGTGGCAGGCCTGGCACGGGCGCGATGCCTACCTGGCCAATCGCTTCGAACGCGAGGCCTACGCCAAGGGGGGCCCCTTCGGCTCCGGACGGTAGACCTGCGCAAACCGCCCCTGCTCGACCACGCCGTAGTCGCCCGGCGCGTATTGCAGCAGCCAATCGCCTGACTTGCCGTGCAGCAGGTCGCCGCCCGCGCTGCGCGCCATGCGGAACGGATGCGTCATACGCCGCGCCAGCACCGGAATGGGCTGGTTGACGTAGGGCCCGTCCTGCCCCATCGCGGCGTCTCCGAGCGTCTGGTAGCGCGCCTCGAAGCGGGCACGCGACACGCTCCAGCGGTCGCCGGTGGCGCCGGTGAGAATGGCGTCGCCCGCGGCGTAGCGGTTCGGCCCTTCGCGGCTGCTCAGTTCACCCGCCTTCGTGGCGAACTGCACCTGCACGGTCTCGTGCTTGATGTAGCTGGCCGCCTGAGGGTCGCTCCGCAGATCCACATCGCGCAGCAGGGGCGGCTGCGCATCTTCCGCAGACGCGCGGATCTCATCACTTGCCATCGAGCACCTCCCAGCGCTCCAGGGCGTGGAGCAGTTCCTCGTCGATCTGGGCGTAGCGCTCCTGCATTTCGCTGATACGCCCGGTGGCCGAGGTATAGCTGGCCGGGTCGGCCAACTGATCGGAGAGCGATTTCTGCTCGGCCTCCAGCGCGGCGATGCGGCCGGGCAGTTCCTGCAGTTCGCGCTGCTCCTTGTAGCTGAGCTTGCGTCTGGCCGGTGCCGCGGGGATGGCGGGCTCGGTCGGCGTGGGTTTGGTCTGCGCCGCGCCGCGCTTGTCCGAGGCGCCGGCCGCCGACTTGGTCAACTGCGCCTGCAAGGCGCGGGCGCGCTGGGACTGGGTGAGCCAGTCGGTCACGCCGCCCTCGTACTCGCGCCAGCGGCCCGGATCGTCCGGCGTGCCTTCGCACACAAGGGTGCTGGTCACCACGTTGTCGAGAAAACGCCGGTCGTGGCTGACCAGGAAGACGGTGCCGGGAAAATCCTGCAGCAACTGCTCCAGCAGTTCGAGCGTGTCGATGTCGAGATCATTGGTCGGCTCGTCGAGCACCAGCACATTGGCCGGGCGGGCGAACAGGCGAGCGAGCAACAGTCGATTGCGCTCGCCGCCGGAGAGCGACTTGACCGGCGAGTTGGCCCGCGCCGGCGAAAACAGAAAATCGCCCAGATAACTCATCACATGCTTACGCTGCCCGGCCACCTCCACCCATTCGCTGCCCGGGCTGATGGTGTCGGCCAGGGTGGCGTCGGGGTTGAGCACGGCGCGCATCTGGTCGAAATACGCCACCTGCAGCCGCGTGCCCTGGCGCACGGTGCCGCCGTCCGGCGCGACCTCGCCCAGAATGAGTTTGAGCAGGGTGGTCTTGCCCGCGCCATTGGGGCCGATGAGGCCCACCTTGTCGCCCCGCAGAAGGGTGGCGGAGAAATCGCGCACGATCACCCGCTCGCCGTAGGCCTTGTCGACGTGCTGCAACTCGGCCACGATCTTGCCGCTGGACTGCCCGCCGTCCACGTCGAGCTTGACTCGCCCGAGCGAGTCACGCCGGGCCGCGCGCTGGCTGCGCAGCGCCTCCAGCCGGTTGATGCGGCTGACGCTTCGGGTGCGCCTCGCCTCCACGCCCTTGCGGATCCAGACCTCTTCCTGCGCCAGAAGCTTGTCGGCGCGCGCATTCATCACGGCCTCGTCGGCCAGCTCCTGCTCCTTGCGCGCCTCGTAGGCCGCGAAATTGCCCGGATAGCTGCGCAAGGTGCCGCGATCGAGTTCGATGATGCGGGTGGCGACATCGTCGAGAAAGGCCCGATCGTGCGTGATCAGGATCAGGCTGCCGCGAAACCCGGTGAGCAATTCCTCCAGCCAGGCGATGGCGTCGAGGTCGAGGTGATTGGTCGGCTCGTCGAGCAGCAGCACGTCGGGGGCCGCCACCAGCGCCTGCGCCAGCGCCACCCGCTTCTGCATGCCCCCGGAAAGACTGTCCACGCGGACGGCGCCGTCGAGCTGCAGCCGCTGCAGGGTTTGATCGACCCGCGTCTCCCAGTTCCAGCCGTCCAGCAGTTCGATACGGGTCTGCAAGGCATCGAGATCGTCGTCCGGCGCGTGTTGCTCGAAGCGGTCACGCAAGGCCCGGGCCTCGGCCACGCCCTCGCTGACCACGTCGAAGACCGTGGCCCCGGCGGCAAACGTCGCCTCCTGCGGCACATACACCCGGCGCAGACCCTGCTGCACCTGCACCAGACCATCGTCGGGCGGCTCCAGCCCGGCCAGAATGCGCAACAGCGAAGACTTGCCCGTCCCGTTGCGACCGATCAGGCCCACGCGCTCACCGGTCTCCAGGGCCATGGCGGCATGATCGAGCAGGGCCACATGGCCAAAGGCGAGCGACAAATCCGAGACGGAGAGAACGGCCATGCGTAGCGCTTCTTGCAAAAGGAGGGGCGCTCATTGTGCCAGCGGCGCGACGCTACCATGCGCCGATGGACTCCCTGCGTGCTGAACTCGCCGTGCTCGCCGCCCGCCTGATCGTCGAAGAGGGTCTGGACTACGGCACGGCCAAACGCAAGGCCGCCAAGCGGCTTCTGGGTCATCGGCCCGCCCACGATCTGCTGCCAAGCAACGACGAAATCGAGCAACAGGTTCGCGAGGAACTGGCGCTTTTCCATGCCGATACGCAGCCGTCGCAACTGCTGCAACTGCGACGCGCGGCGCTGACGCTGATGGAGGAATTTGCCGCGTACCACCCTCATCTGGCGGGGGCCGTGTGGCATGGCACGGCCAACGAGCACTCCGATCTGCACGTGCTGCTGTTCACCGACGACACCAAGGGGGTGGAGATCCACTGCATCGACCGCGGCTTTTCCGTGCAGGTCGGCGAAGCGCCGCACTATGCCGGCCGCGGACGCATCGAGCAGTTGACCCTGGCCTGGCCCCCGCACGAACGCGAGGGCTTCCTCGCCCATCTCAGCCTTTACCCGGACAAGGACATCCGCGGTGCCCTGCTGCCCGATGCGCAGGGCCGCACACCCCGAGGCACGCTCTCTGCGCTTCGGCAACTCTTGCAGCAGCCTGCAGCCCTCGACGATAACCCGCCACATTGAGCCAGTTCGCCTTGCGTGCACAATGCCTACAGTCTGACCGCTACGCCCTAGGCCATGAACAAAGTCAATATCTGGATCTCCGCTGCCATCATCCTGCTGATCGCCGTTGTAGTGGGCAACGCCTGGTTTCAACGTGAGCGCAGCGTGCCCATTACGGTCGAGAACAATGCAGTTCAATCGTTTTATGCCGACAAACTTGCCGATCTACAAGGAAAAGACATCGATCTTTCGCAATACCGTGGCAAGCCCCTGGTGATCAATTTCTGGGCGAGCTGGTGCCCGCCCTGCATTGCAGAAATGCCCGATTTTTCCGAGTTTTACAAGCAGAACAAAGACAAAGGCATAGAAATGGTCGGCATTGCGCTCGACAACCCAACAGCGGTGCGAGCCTTTCTGAAGGGGCATCCAGTGAGTTACCCCATCCTGCTCGGGGGCATGAACGGCATCGCTCTCAGCACCAGCCTGGGCAACAAGCAAGGCGGACTACCCTTTACGGTCGTTCTCGACGGCAAGGGCGATGTGGTCTTCCAGAGGCTGGGAAGAACGTCTCTGGACGAACTGAAAGAAGCCGTGCCTACGGCGCACTGAACCGCCCTCCCGCCCCGCCCCCTACTCGATTTCGTATCGGACCGTTTCTCCATGAGCCAGCCACGCATCCTCGTTCTCCATGGACCGAACCTCAACCTTCTGGGCCAACGTGAACCGCACATCTACGGTGCGACCACGCTGGAAGACATCAATCAGTCCCTGCAGACTCTGGCTGCGGAGCTGGCCGTGGAGGTGCGGGCCTTCCAGAGCAATCATGAAGGCGCACTGATCGACCGTCTGCATGCGGCCCGAGGGGATGGCACGCGCTACATCGTGATCAATCCCGCGGCCTATACCCACACCAGCGTGGCGCTGCGCGACGCCATCGCGGCGACCGATCTGCCGTTCATCGAGGTGCATCTGAGCAATGTGTACCGCCGCGAACCCTTCCGCCATCACTCCTACTTTTCCGATCTGGCCACCGCCGTCATCAGCGGCTGCGGCGCGCACGGCTATGTTCTGGCCTTGCGCCACGCCGTGGCTGATCTTGGGAATCGTAAAAATTGATGGTCTAATGCGACACTTATCAGCGACTTAACGACAGATCATGGATTTACGCAAACTCAAGACTTTGATCGACCTGGTCTCCGATTCCAACGTCTCCGAGCTGGAGATCACGGAAGCGGAGGGCACGGTTCGCATCGTCAAGGCGCAGCCCCAGCCTATCGTGCAATACGCCCAGATGCCTGCCCAGGCGCCGGTGCATTACGCGCCGGCCCACGCCGCGCCCATGCCCGCTGCGGTCCCGGCTGCTGCGCCTGCCGCGGAAGGGCCGCCGGCCATCGAAGGCCATGTGCTCAAGTCACCAATGGTCGGTACGTTTTATCGTTCCTCATCGCCTGGTGCCGCGCCGTTCGTCGATGTCGGCGATACGGTCAAGGTCGGGCAGACCCTGTGCATCATCGAGGCCATGAAAATCCTCAATGAGATCGAATGCGACAAGGATGGCGTGGTGAAGGCCGTGATGAGCGAGAACGGCCAGGCCGTGGAGTTCGGTCAACCCCTGTTCGTGATCGAGTAATGGCTTTTGCAGGAAAGCACCGGGGCCTTCCCGGTTTTCTTGATTTCCCCCGGGGAACGGGCCGGGCGCGTGCAATGGCACGCCCGAAGCGCCAGATGAGCGCCGGTCTCTGACCGCCACCCCTGCGCTACGCGGGCGATTTCGCCCTTCCCAGCACTTGAACGGACAACGCGCATGTTCAAAAAAATCCTCATTGCCAACCGTGGCGAAATCGCCCTTCGGGTGCAGCGTGCCTGCCGCGAGTTGGGCATTCAGACCGTGGTGGTCTATTCGGAAGCCGACCGAGAAGCCAAGTATGTGAGGCTCGCCGACGAGGCGGTCTGCATCGGTCCGGCGCCGTCGGCGCAGAGTTATCTGCATATGCCGGCCATCATCTCGGCCGCGGAAGTGACCGATGCCGAAGCCATTCACCCGGGTTATGGCTTTCTGTCGGAAAACGCCGACTTCGCCGAGCGGGTGGAGAAATCCGGCTTCGCCTTCATAGGGCCGCGACCCGATTCGATCCGACTGATGGGCGACAAGGTCAGCGCCAAACAGGCCATGATCCGCTCGGGCGTGCCCTGCGTGCCCGGCTCGGAGGGCGCGCTGCCTGAAGATCCGCGCGAGATCACGCGCATCGCGCGATCCATCGGCTATCCGGTCATCATCAAGGCGGCGGGCGGCGGCGGTGGCCGCGGCATGCGCGTGGTGCATACCGAGGCGGCGCTGATCAATGCGGTCACCATGACTCGCAGCGAAGCCGGCGCAGCTTTCGGCAATCCGGCGGTCTATATGGAGAAATTCCTGCTCCAGCCGCGGCATATCGAAATCCAGATTCTGGCCGACACCCACGGCAACGCGGTGTGGCTGGGCGAGCGTGACTGCTCGATGCAGCGCCGTCACCAGAAAGTGCTGGAAGAAGCGCCGGCGCCCGGCATTCCGCGCCGACTCATCGAGCGCATCGGCACGCGCTGCG
The DNA here is from genome assembly GCF_002028405.1 of Thiomonas intermedia. Lineage (NCBI taxonomy): Bacteria > Pseudomonadati > Pseudomonadota > Betaproteobacteria > Burkholderiales > Thiomonas > Thiomonas intermedia. The sequence goes on along the minus strand of NZ_CP020046.1, from coordinate 2,441,451 downwards.
CCGATGCCTGCAAGAAAATCGGCTATCGCGGTGCGGGCACGTTCGAGTTCCTGTATGAGAACGGCGAGTTCTACTTCATCGAGATGAACACCCGCGTGCAGGTCGAACACCCTGTCACCGAACTCATCACCGGCGTCGACATCGTGGCCGAGCAGATCCGCATCGCCGCGGGCGAGAAGCTGAGCGTGCGCCAGCGCGGCGTGCAGTTCAACGGTCACGCGATCGAGTGCCGCATCAATGCCGAAGACCCCTACAAATTCACCCCGTCGCCGGGCCGCATCAGCGTGTGGCACACCCCGGGCGGCCCTGGCGTGCGCGTCGATTCTCACGCCTATGCCAATTATTTCGTCCCGCCCAACTATGACTCGATGATCGGCAAGATCATCGTGCATGGCGCCACGCGGGAACAGGCCATTGCGCGCATGCGCATCGCGCTGTCAGAGATGGTGGTGGACGGCATCCAGACCAATATCCCGCTGCATCGCGAGCTCATGGTGGACGCCCGCTTCATCGAAGGCGGCACCAGCATCCACTACCTCGAGGAATACCTCGCTGCGCGGCATCCTGCCTGAGATACCCATGACTTATCGCGAAGTCACCCTTCCCGTCAGCGAAGAGCAGGCCGAACTTCTCTCCGATGCCTTGATGGAGCTGGGCGCCTTGAGCGTAAGCGTCGAGGACCGCTTCGGCGACACGGCGCAGGAGCAGGCGCTATATGGCGAGCCCGGCATGCCCCCGCCCAAGGGCGCGTGGGCGCAATCGCTGGTGCGCGCCTTGTTCGCCGACGAGGCCCAGGCCGACGCCGCGCTGGCCGCCCTGCTGGCCGAAGACATCCTGCCGGACCTGCGCGAGGTGCGCCAAAGCACGGTCGAAGATCAGGACTGGGTGCGGCTGACGCAATCGCAGTTCCAGCCCGTATCGATCGCGGACGCGCTGTGGATCGTGCCGAGCTGGCACGAACCCCCGGCCACCGACGTGCCCATCATCCGCCTCGACCCCGGGCTGGCCTTCGGCACCGGCACCCATCCCACCACGCGGCTGTGCCTGGAATGGCTGGCGCGACAAACCCTGCAAGAACATAGCGTGCTCGACTACGGCTGCGGCTCGGGCATTCTGGCCATCGCCGCCGCCAAATTCGGCGCCGGGCCCGTGGTCGGCGTGGACATCGACCCCGATGCCGTCACCGCCACCAAGGCCAACGCCTCGGCCAACGACGTCACCCTGCAGGCCGATCTGCCCGATGGCGTGCGCGATGCGCGTTTCGACATCGTCGTCGCCAATATTCTGTCCGCGCCGCTCAAGCTGCTCGCGCCGGCGATTGCCGCCCATGTGAGCCCTGGCGGATGGCTGGTGCTCAGCGGCATTCTCGACCGCCAGGCCGAAGAACTGATCGCCGCCTACTCGCCCTACGCCACGCTGCAGATCGACAAGACGCTGGACGGCTGGGTCTGCCTCGCCGGTCGCACCCATCGCTGACCCAGGCATGGCACAGGCCACTCGCTGCCCGCACTGCCAAACTGCCTTCAAGGTGGTGCGTGACCAGCTCTTGCTGCGCGAGGGCTGGGTGCGATGCGGCCACTGCGGCGAGGCCTTCAATGCCCTCGATCACCTGATCGATCTCACGCCGCCGACGCAACCCCAGCCCTCTTCCGAGCCCACGTCTGCTCCTGCGGAATCTCAGGCGGAAACCTCAGCTGCCACGCCGCAATCTGGCACCGCGCCCTTGGCCACTGGCCTGCGCTGGAGCCCGGTAGCGCTGGAATCTCCGGCCTATCCAGGCCTCATGCCACTCACGACCCCGGCTTACGATGCCGCGCCAACTTCGACGTGGTCCGCCCCGGAGCAGCAGGGCGTGCCGCTGCCTCCGGAGGCGGTGATCGAAGACCTTGCGAATGACATTGCCCCCCGGATGCGACGGAGCACGACTCGTCAGCCACCAGGCCCGAGCCAACCGCCGATGCGGCGGAGGCCGTGGAGTCTGCGGCCACCGAGGACGCCGCGCCGCTCTCGGCATTCAATCTGAACGAGGCGCTGAATTACCGTTTCGACAGCGAAGAAGAGCGCGATCCCGCCGCCAGCGCGCCTGAGGCTCAGGCCATGGCGCCGGAGCCGGAATTCCTGCGTAAAGCCCGGCGCCAGGCCTTCTGGAGCAGCACGTCGGCGCGGCTCGCGCTCGCCGTGCTCAGCCTGGTTCTGCTGGGGGTACTCGCGGCGCAGGCCGCGCTGCAGTGGCGCGATACGCTCGCGCAGCAATGGCCCGCCAGCCGTCCCTGGCTGCAACAGCTCTGCGCCATGACCACCGGCTGCGAATTGGCCGCCCCACGCGATCTCGACGCTCTGGTGATCGACTCGTCGGGTCTGAGCCCGGCGGCCCAGGGCCTGCAGCTCACGGTTCTGCTGCGCAACCGTATCGACCGCGCCGTGGCCTGGCCTGCGCTGGAACTGACGCTCAACGATGCGCAAGGCGGCATCGAACAGCGCAAGGTGGTGCAGCCCGCGCAATACCTTCCTGCAGCGCAGGCCAGCGAGCAGACCTTGCGGGCAGGTCTGGCCGCCGGACAGCAGGTGCAACTCACGCTGCATGTCGCGGTGAGTGGCGCCGCGCCCTCGGGCTACAAGCTGGTGCTGTTCTACCCCTGAGGGCTTGAGGCAACGCTGAACACGGCGTCGAGGGCTGCCTGGTATGTATCGCTCAGCATGAGATCGTCCCAGGGCAGCGCGGGCTGACTGGGCAGCAGATCGAGGCGGCGCTGCGCGCTGCGCGCATCGAGCGCCCATAGCCCTTGGCGCAGCGCCTGATCGAGTTCGCGCAACAACCTGTCGAGCGGCCTTCCGCCCTCGATCACGCTTTGATTGCACACCAGCATCACGTCGCATCCCGCCTGCAACCCCTGAAGTGCCGCCTGACTGAGGCTCTGCCCGCTGGCTCGCGCCGCGGCCATGCCCAGATCGTCACTCAGAATGGCGCCGGTGAAGCCGACGCGCTCGCGCAGCACCTCTTGCAGCCAGACCTTGCTGAAACCGGCGGGCTGCGCATCGACCTCGGGGTAGATCACATGCGCGGGCATGACCGCACGCAGCCCGGGCGCGAGCCACTGGTAGGGCGCGGCGTCGGCGGCCCAGATGGCGTCGAAACCGCGGGGATCGCGGGCCACGTCCAGATGGGTGTCGGCGCGCACGAAACCGTGGCCGGGGAAATGTTTGGCGCAATGGGCCATGCCGGCACGCGCCAGACCCAGCATCAGGCTCTGCGCCAGCACCGTCACCACGCGGGCGTCGGCGTGAAAAGCGCGATCACCGATGACGGTAGAGCCGCCCCAATCGAGGTCGAGCACCGGTGTGAAGCTGAAATCGACGCCGCAGGCCCGAAGCTCCGCAGCCAGAACGAATCCGCACGCGGCCGCGCGCCGCATCGCACCCGGCGCATCGACCATCCAATGCGCGCCAAGTTCGCGCATGGCCGGAAGGGGCGTGAACCCGTCGGTGCGAAAACGCTGCACCCGCCCGCCTTCGTGATCGACCGCGATCAACAGATCAGGGCGCACCGCCTTGATCTGCGCACAAAGTGCAGCAAGTTGCTCGCGGCGCTCCCAGTTGCGCGAAAACAGCACCACACCGCCCACCAGCGGGTTGCGCAGGCGCTTGCGGTCGGCCGCACTCAATTCGAGCGCGGCCACGTCGAGCATCAGCGGAGCGTGCATCATCGGCATCATGAAGTCAGGTGTTGAGGGAAGCGGTCACTTCGGCAACGACCATGGCCAGCGCCGTGTCGGCCTCATCGGAGACCGAGACGAGAAAACGCAGCGAACGCGCCTCGCACCAGTCTTTGAGCGCTTCGTGCAGCACGATGATCGGCTGCCCACTGGGCAGTTTGAGAATCTCGCAGTCGCGCCAGCGCATAGGGCTGTGGATGCCCAGACCGATGGCCTTTGAGAACGCTTCCTTGGCTGCAAACCGCGTCGCCAGATAGTGAATGCCGCGTTGCCGCACCTTGGCGAAGCGCCGGTGGTATTCGACGATCTCTTCGGCGCCGAGCACGCGCTGGGCGAAGCGGTCGCCGTGGCGCTGCACGGCGTCGCCCATGCGGGAAATGGAGCAGACATCGGTCCCGATGCCGTAGATCATGCAGGCCTCGCCCAGCCTCAGTTCGCCCGCGCGTCAGCCGCCGCGCGGGCGATCGCCGCCTGGAAGTCGCGGACCGATTGCTTCAGCCCGACGAACACCGCATGACCGATGAGCGCATGGCCGATGTGCAATTCGCTGACTTCAGGCAGGGCCGCGATCGCCGGGGTGCTTTGCAGGCTCAGGCCGTGCCCGGCATGGGTTTGCAGCCCCAGGCTGCGGCCCCGTTTCAGGCCCGCGGCGATGCGGTCGAACTCGTGCTGCTGCGCGGCGGCGTCCGAGGCGTCGAAGGCATTGGCGTAGGCACCGGTATGCAACTCGATACAAGGCGCTCCGGCCCGCGCACTGGCCTCGATCTGCTGGGCACTGGGTTCGATGAACAGGGACACGATGCAGCCGCAATCGGCCAGACGGGCGCAGGCCTCGCGCACGCGTTCGAACTGGCCGACCACATCGAGGCCGCCTTCGGTGGTCACTTCCTGCCGGCGCTCGGGCACCAGGCAGACCCTTTGCGGACGCACTCGGCAAATGATGTCGAGCATCTCCGGCGCGAGCGCAGACTCGAAATTCAGCGGCGCCGAGATGACGGCCTTGAGCCGCTCGACATCGGCATCACGGATGTGGCGGCGGTCTTCGCGCAGATGGAAGGTGATGATGTCCGCACCAGCCTCCACCGCCTGCTGCGCCGCCATCACAGGGTCGGGGAAACTGCCGCCGCGCGCGTTGCGCAGCGTGGCGACATGGTCGATGTTCACCCCGAGCAGCGGCGCAGCGTCGGGGGCGGTAGCCATTGGGTTCATAACTTGTGGAGATCAATGAGAAGCTGGCGGGTGCGCAGCATCTGTCCTGAAAGATGATAGTGAAGCAGGCTGCGCATCAAGGTCTTGGCGGTGCGCGCCAGGGCGATGTCGCCCTCGGCGGGCGGACCTTCGCGCAGCGCCAGCAGCACTTCGCCGCGGACGGCCTGGACATCGGATGAGGGGCAGGCCGACACGCCCTGGTCGGGATCGACGCGGTAATAGGCATCGGGCAGCACGGGCTCGGAAGTCGAACCTTCGAGGTGCAGCTCGGGCAGGAACCCGAGCTCGCGCAGGAGCGCGAACTCGAAGCTGCGCAGCACCGGCTCCAGTTCGGCAGACGACGCCTGCGGACGCTGGGCGAGCGCCGCGATGCCCGCGTGATACGCGTCGAACAAGCCTTCGTGGGCGTCTTCGCGGGCCAGCAGGCGCACGAGCAATTCGTTGAAATAGAAGCCGCAAAGCAAGGGCAGGCCCGACAGCGGCGCCAGCCCTCCCGCCCAATCGGCGCGGGTCAGGGTACGAACCTCGCCGCGGCCACTCCAGCTGGCATGGCAGGGCTGAAAGCCCAGCAGCACGGCGCGCAGCGCGGACGTCGGCCGCTTGGCGCCCTTGGCCACCAGGGCCACACGACCATGGCGGCGGCTGAAAACGTCGAGCAGAAGACTGGTTTCCTTCCACGGGTAGCTGTGCAGAACGTAGATCGGCTCGTCCTGCACCCGTTCCACCGAGATGCCACGCCGGGAAGTGCGCGGCAGGGGTCGGGCCACCGGCCCGGCGCCCAGCTCAGTCCTCATAGCCGAAGGCGCGCACGGCAGCCTGGTCGTCGGCCCAGCCCGAGCGGGTCTTGACCCAGACCTCCAGAAAGACCGGGCCGTCGAACAGGACCTGCATGTCCTGCCGCGCTTCGGTGGAGATGCGCTTGAGGCGTTCGCCGCCCGCGCCGATCACCATGGCCTTGTGTCCGTCCCGATCGACAATGATGGCCGCGGAGATGCGGCGCAGTTGGCCCTCCTGGGCAAACTGCTCGATGACCACGGTGCTGGTGTAGGGCAGTTCGTCGCCGGTCAGGCGGAACAGCTTCTCACGCAGGATCTCGGCCGCCAGGAAGCGCTCGCTGCGATCGGTGAGGGCATCCTCTTCGTAGCCCCACTCGCCTTCATGCAGATAGGGCTCCATGATGGCGAGCAGTCGGGGCGCATCGGCTTTCTTTTGTGCCGACATCGGCACGATCTCGGCGAACGGGCGAAGCTGCCCCAGTTCGGCCAGCCAGGGCATCAGCTTTTCTCGCGGAGTGATGCGATCGAGCTTGTTGACCACCACGATCACCGGCCGGTCGTCGGGCAGAACTTCGAGCACGGTGCGGTCCTGCGGCAGGATTTTTCCTGCCTCCAGCACCCAGAGCACGAGATCCACTTCGCTCAAGGCGCCTGTGACGGTGCGGTTCATCGCCCGGTTGAGGGCATGCATGTGCTGGGTCTGAAAGCCCGGCGTATCGACAAAGGCGAACTGCGAAGCCCCGAGCGTGGTAACGCCGAGGATGCGATGGCGCGTGGTCTGCGCCTTGTGCGACGTGATGCTCACCTTGGCGCCCACCAGCGCATTGAGCAGTGTGGACTTGCCGACATTGGGCCGCCCGACGATGGCAACGGTACCAAAACGGCGCGGGGAATTCGGGGGCGTGGAAGTCATGGCGATTGAGACACTTTCGACGGCCGCCGCGCGGCCGCTTGACGGCGATTGTGCGCCGGGGCGGAGGGCGCCGCCGCACTGGGTGATTCCATTTGGGCTGTCGGCTGCGCGCGTTCATCCACCAGCACGGGCCGGTTGCCCCCCCGCTGCGGCTTGGTGCCGCCGCGACCGATGCGCTCGATCATGCGCGTGGCGGCGTCCTGCTCGGCACGGCGGCGGCTGTCGCCCTCGCCTTCCACTTTCAGGCCCAGCGCGGCCACCGCGCACTCCACCTTGAATTGCTGCTGGTGCGCGGCCCCACGCACGTCCAGCACGACATAGCTCGGCAAGGGCAACCGCTGCCCCTGCAGAAACTCCTGCAGCTGCGTCTTCGCATCTTTGCGAACGACATCGGCGTCCAGCGATTCCAGCAGGGAGGCGAACAGACGTCGCATCACCTCCTGCGCCATGTCGAATCCGGCTTCGAGATAGATCGCGCCAAGCAGCGCCTCCACGGCATCCGCAAGGATGGATTCACGCTGGGCGCCGCCGCTCTGCAACTCGCCTTCGCCCAGACGCAGGAATCGGCCCAGTTCCACCGTGCGGGCCACTTCAGCCAGAGTCTCGGCGCGCACCAGCGCCGCACGAAGTCGCGAGAGCTGGCCTTCGTCCTGCCTTGCCGCCTGGTGATAGAGCCAGGCGGCCGCGGAAAGGTTGAGCACCGAATCGCCGAGAAACTCCAGACGCTCGTTGTGATCCGCCCCGAAGCTGCGGTGCGTGAGCGCACGCTCGAACAGTTTGCGGTCGCGAAAGGAATAACCCAGCCGCTTTTCTAAAGTCGTGCTCACCCGTGAATCAGTGCGAATGCCCGGCGTACTTGATCAGCAGATACACCGGTCCGGCGATGTGGATCTCCTTGTTGTAAGCGAAGGAGATCACCACCTTGTCGTTGACTTTGGTGATGTCGAGATCCTGCGCCGTGACGGAGGAGATGTAGTCCACATCGGCCATTTTGGAATAGGCCGAGCGAATGTCGGCCACGGTCGGTCCAGCCTTGGCCGCCTGATCGACAGCCTTCTGGATGGCGAAGTACTCGGTCGCCGTCGGTACAGCCTGGGCGCCGATGACCACGAAGAACGCGAGGATCGCGCCCCAGAAAATCAGCCCGATGAGGGTGATGCCCCGCTGCTTGTCATGCTGCTTCATAGTTGCCCCGCTCTCCCAAACCGGCCATGACGATCAATGAATCAGCCCGATGTTCTTGGGCGCGCTGAAATTCATCCACACCACAAAAGCCTTGCCGATGATATTGCGCTCGGGGACGAAACCCCAATAGCGCGAGTCCAGGGAGTTGTCGCGGTTGTCGCCCATCACGAAATAGTTGCCCGCCGGGACCTTGCAGACGAAGCCTTCGGCGTTGTAGTGGCACATGTCGCGGTTCGGAAAGTTGTCGGGCCCGCCGATGACGTAGGGCGGCGCCATCGGGTTGATCATGATGCGGTGCTCGTGCGATCCCAGCTTTTCCATGTATTGCTTGTAGTACGTCATGGTGCCGGGATCGAAATAGTCGGACAGCGGCTTTTCCTGCACCGGCTGGCCGTTGATCACCAGCTGCTTGTTTTCGTAAGACACGGTGTCGCCGGGCAGACCGACGATGCGCTTGATGTAGTCGATTCGCGGATCCTTGGGCAGACGGAACACGATCACATCGCCGCGCTTGGGCAGTTCGCCCGGCGTGAGACGGCTGTCGAGCAGCGGCAGGCGCAGGCCGTACTCGAACTTGTTCACCAGAATCAGGTCGCCAGGCACCAGCGTCGGCTCCATCGAGCCCGAAGGGATCTTGAACGGCTCCGCCACGAAAGAGCGCAGCAGGAAAACCACCAGAATGACCGGGAACAGGCCGGCGGTCCACTCAAGCCACCACGGCTGGCTCTGCAAACGGTCGCGCGCGGCTTCGATGTCGGCATCGGTGGCCACGGCGCCATCGGTGGCCAGTCCCTGCTTTTCGAGGGCACTACGACGCTCCTGCAACTGGGCGACGGCTGCCTTGGCGGCACGGCGGCGTTGCGGGGCGAAATACCAGCGCTCGGCGAACCAGAACGCGCCGGTGACGACCAGAAGGATGAACAGCAGGAGAGTGAAATTGACGCTGGGCGCGGTTTCCATACGGTGCGTTGGGGAGAGAGTGTGGATCAGTCTTCGACTTGCAGAATCGCGAGGAAGGCCTCTTGGGGCACTTCGACAGAACCGATCTGCTTCATGCGTTTCTTACCCGCCTTCTGCTTTTCCAGCAGTTTGCGTTTGCGGGAAATGTCCCCCCCGTAGCACTTCGCGAGAACGTTCTTGCGCAGGGCCTTGATTGTCTCACGCGCGATAATGTTGGCCCCGATGGCCGCCTGGATGGCGACGTCGTACATCTGGCGCGGAATGATCTCGCGCATCTTGGCCGCCACCTGACGACCGCGGTACTGGCTCTGGCCGCGGTGCACGATGATGGACAGCGCGTCCACCCGGTCGCCGTTGATCAGCATGTCGACCTTCACCACATCGGCGGCACGATACTCCTTGAACTCATAGTCCATCGAGGCATAGCCCCGCGATACGCTTTTGAGCTTGTCGAAAAAATCGAGCACGATCTCGGCCAACGGCATGTCGTAGGTGAGCATCACCTGGCGACCGTGATAGGCCATATTGAGCTGCATGCCCCGCTTCTGGTTGGCCAGGGTCATCACCGGGCCCACGTAATCCTGCGGCATGTAGAGATGCACCGTGACGATGGGTTCGCGGATTTCGGCGATGCGGCCCTGATCGGGCATCTTCGATGGATTCTCGACCTCGATCACCTCGCCATTGGCCAGCATGACCTGATAGACCACCGAGGGCGCCGTGGTGATGAGGTCTTGGTCGAACTCGCGCTCCAGACGCTCCTGCACGATCTCCATGTGCAACAGGCCCAGAAAGCCGCAGCGGAAGCCGAAACCCAGCGCCTGGCTCACTTCAGGCTCGTAGCGCAACGCGGCGTCGTTCAGCTTGAGCTTCTCCAGGGCATCGCGCAGCTGGTCGTATTCGCTGGCCTCGGTCGGATAGAGACCGGCGAACACCTGCGGCTGGATTTCCTTGAAGCCTGGCAAGGCCTCCTCGGCAGGGCCGAGGTTGTTGGGCAGCTTTTTTTCGAGAGTGATGGTGTCGCCGACCTTGGCAGCCTGCAACTCCTTGATGCCCGCAATGATGAAGCCCACCTCTCCCGCGCAGAGCACGTCGCGCTGGACCGACTTGGGCGTGAACACGCCCAGTTGTTCGGCGTTGTAGGCCGCATGAGTGGCCATCATCTTGAAGCGCTCGCCCTTCTTCAGGCTGCCGTCGACCACGCGCACCAGCATGACCACGCCGACATAGGTATCGAACCAGGAGTCGATGATCATGGCGCGCAGCGGCGCATCCGCACGGCCCTTGGGCGGCGGCATGCGGGTGATGACTGCATCGAGAATGTCGTCGATGCCCATGCCAGTCTTGGCACTGCAGGGGATAGCGTCGCCCGCGTCGATGCCGATGACTTCCTCGATCTCTTCTTTGGCCCGCTCCGGGTCGGCCTGCGGAAGATCCATCTTGTTGAGCACGGGAACGACTTCGACGCCCAGATCAAGCGCGGTGTAGCAATTGGCCACCGTTTGGGCTTCCACGCCCTGACTGGCATCCACCACCAACAGCGCGCCCTCGCAGGCTGAAAGCGAGCGACTCACTTCATAGCTGAAATCGACATGCCCCGGCGTATCGATCAGATTGAGGTTGTAGGTGTTGCCGTCCCGCGCGGTGTATTGCAGCGCCGCCGTCTGCGCCTTGATGGTGATGCCGCGCTCGCGTTCGATATCCATCGAATCGAGCACCTGCGCCTCCATTTCGCGATCGGACAAACCACCGCATCGCTGAATAATGCGATCAGCAAGCGTCGATTTGCCGTGATCAATGTGGGCAATAATCGAAAAATTACGAATGAGATTCATGCAATGGCCCGCTGGGGCGAACGGCTGAAGCCCCGCTGGCACACCCTGCGGGCTGAACGGGAAACTTGGGAATGAACAAGAAAAAAGGCGCGACAAGCGTGACGCGCCTTCCAACAAATCGATTTGGCAACTGCTGATGCTTGTTGGACCGTCATTCTAACCCGGGGGCACATCCCTGCCCGGCAAGACCTCGTGCCCCCGACCCAGCTCAGTTCTGCGGCCGCAGCAGGATGTAGAGGCCGGCATCGCCTCGTCGCACGAGCACCGCCACCTGTTTGCCGACGGGCAATTGCGCACTGAGCGCGTTGAAATGGGCCGCGCTGTTGACGGCGGTATTGCCCACCGCCATGACGACATCCCCCACCCGCAGGCCGTCGCGCTGCGCCCCGTCCCGCACGGCCTCCACCAAGACCCCGCCGCTCACGCCAAGCTGGCGCTTCTGGGCATCATTGAGATCGATGACCTTCACCCCCAGCGCATTGGCCTTGCTGACGGCCTCGGGCTTGGGCTCTTCGCCCTGCTTGGTGCCGGGCTTCTTGTCCATCACCCATTCGCCCACCCTGACGTTGAGGGTCAGCGTCTTGCCCATGCGCAGCACCTGCATGGGCACAGCGGTGTCGGGCTTGGTCTCACCCACCAGACGGGGCAGGTCGTTGGCACGCTCTACAGGTTTGCCATTGAAGCTGGTGACGATGTCACCGACCTGCACACCGGCCTTGCCTGCCGCCCCACCCTTCTCGACGACACGTACCAGAGCGCCCCGGGCCTGCCCCAGACCCAGCGATTCAGCCAACTCGCGACTCACGCTGTCGATCTGCACTCCGATCTTGCCACGCACCACATAACCCTGCTTCTTGAGCTGCTCGACCACGCGCATGGCTTCGTCGATGGGAATGGCGAACGAAATCCCCATGAAGCCGCCCGTGCGGCTGTAGATCTGGGAATTGATGCCGACGACGTTGCCTCGCATATCAATGAGCGGGCCACCGGAGTTGCCCGGGTTCACGGCCACATCGGTCTGAATGAACGGCGTGTAGTCACCGGTATCCCGGCCCTTGGCACTCACGATGCCCGCCGTGACGGTGTTCTCGAGTCCGAACGGCGAGCCGATGGCCACCACCCATTCACCCACCTTCACCTTGGAGGAGTCGCCGATCTGCACCGCAGGGAGCGGCGACGGGGCGTCGATCTTCACCAGCGCCACATCCGTGCGCTTGTCGGCGCCGATGAGCTTGGCGGTGAACTCGCGCTTGTCGGTCAGCGTGACCATGATCTCATCCGCGCCATCCACAACATGGGCGTTGGTCATGATGTAGCCGTCCGGGCTGATGATGAAACCGGACCCCACACCCGTGGGGCGCTCTTCCTCTTCGTCCTTCGGGCCGTTGTTGCCGCCCTTCGGAACATCGGGCGACGGAATGGGCACACCGAAAAACCGCCGCAGCAGTTCGCGGGTCTGCTCATCCATCTGCTCCCCGCTGCCCACGGGCACCTTCTTGTAGGTGCGGATATTGACCACGGACGGGCCGGCCTTCTCCACCAGCCCGGTGAAATCCGGCAGTCCGCAAGCTACACAAGCCTGTTGGCCCTGCTGTGGCGCCGCACCCGCTGCCTGCGCGGGCGCAGCCACGCCCGCCATGACCAACAGGCCTGCACCCAAACAGGTCTTGATGATTTTTTTCACCGATTTCTCCCTGACACTACGCACCTGATTCCAGGCATGGCACTGCAATAGCCGATTCTTGAACTCTGCAACCAGCATACGAAAAACATGGCGATCGTGCTGCGGCGAGGCGCACAGCCTCGCCCGCTACGGCTACTGCACGCGCACGACCGCGTCGCTGATGCGTCTGAGCGTGCGCTCGGGAACGGCGCCCATGACGGTCAACCAGGACTCGCCGATGCGGCGCGATAACGCCAGGGTGCCGCCAACACGTTGCTCGGGGGGCACGGGCTCGGCCAGATCGGCCGCGGGCTGCACGAAGATCGAGACCGAAGCCAGACCATCGCTGAGCAGCCACTGCAGCACTTCCGACGATTTTCCCCCCACCGACATGCTGCGGCGGAAGACGCCAACGGTCTTGAAACCAGGGACATGGGAAGACAAGGCCCAGCCCTGCGAGCGCAGGCTCACAGGCACCACCTTCATCTTCTCCACCGCATAACCAGGGGGCTGGTGCAGGCTCTCGCGCACCAGGTTCTGGCGTGGATGCACATGAATTTTGAGCTCGGTGAACGCGACCTGATCAATGACATGGCCGTCCGCATCGAGCGTTTGCGCCTTCACCAGCAGCTGCGAATCCGGGAGCGACCAAAGCCGATAGCCCCAGCGCAGATCATCCCGGGGCAAAAGGGTCGACATCCGGCATTCGTAGCCCGCACATCGCTCCAGCCCGCCCCGCTCGAGCTTGTAGTTGCGGTCGACTTCGCCATCAGTCGACTTGAGCAATCGCGGAAAACTGGCCTGTCCAGCCTGATTGTCGATCAGGGTCAGACGATAGTCGGGCCAGCTCGTGCGCACCTGATCGTTGAGTGAAACCATGATGCGACGCTGACCGTCCAGCGTTTCGATTCGTTCGAAATGGCCCTGCGGCAGCACATAGTGAACCAGGCTGGAGGTGCTGATCTCCTCCCCGCGCTGGGTGATGAACACGCCGCTGTAATTCAGCGAACGGGCGGCCGTGCTCACGGTCTGAAGCCACTGTTCCAGCCCCTGCCTGGGTGGCGCCCCGGCCTCGAGCGAAACCTGCGGACCAGTCGCTAACGGAGGCCGGTCCACGGGCTGCTCCGCGAAGGCCGGGGTCAACGGCAGGGTCGCCATGAGCATGCCGCCTATCGCGACTCGGCGGACGCGCCCGACCAGGCCAGCCTTCCAAGCGATGGCGTTTGACCGCACAAAGACCAACGGCACGCCTGCCATCAGTGCGACGCGGCTGGCGCAGCCTGGCGGCTTTCAGCCATCCTCAGCGTTGCCGGGGCCACGGGCATCATGCCACCGGCCATCTGCTGGTGCGCCAGAAGGTATTCGACCATGGGCATTTGGGTCGAAACCGGCACGATCTGGGCCCCGCCCTGCGCGCTGCGGGTTTGAAGATCCGCCTGGATCAAGTCTGCACGGGCCGACGGTCCCAAAGCCGCCCCCCCTTGGCGATCGACCACGGGCAATTGCCCCACCGCAGACCCGCCCCCAACCGAAGCGAGAACCTGTCGCTGCGCCGATGCGGGCTGAGCTTGCTGTCCCGCGTTCTGCAGCCCGGGCAAAGCCACCCAGGCCATGACCGCGACACCCGCAACCGCCGCCATGCCCGCGGCCATTCTCGTGCTCCAGTGCGGACGCCGATGCCGCGCGACCTGGGCCGACTCACCCGCAGCCGATGCGACGAGGGGCTGCGGCTGGAGCACGATGGGCTCGCGCGCAATGGCTGCGCTCACACGCTGGAGAAAATCGCCTTCGTTCGGCAAGGGCGTCAGATCGGAGGAGCGCAAGACATCGCCGATCTGGGCGTAGATCAGCCAGTCGCGCCGCGACGCATTGTCTGCAGCCACGGCACGGACAAAGTCCGCCGACTGTGGCGACAGCCCGCGGAAATCATCCTCGCCATCCATCATGGCGGAGAGTTGCTCGCGCGACTTGTCCTGATTCATTTTTGTCTCCAGCAATACGGAACCGAAACCTCAACACCGAAACCTCACCAACGCTTGCCGCCCTTGTGCTCAATCACGGGGCGCAGACGCTCCGCGATGGCCTCACGGGCACGAAAGATGCGCGAACGCACCGTCCCGATCGGGCATTGCATGGCTTCGGCAATATCCTCATAACTCAAACCTTCGATTTCGCGCAGAGTGATGGCCATTCGCAAATCTTCCGGCAGCGACTCCATGGCAGCATTCACCGTTTGCACGATTTCCTTCGAGACCAGAATGGATTCCGGCGTTTCGTGATTGCTTAGTAGCTCGGTCGGGCTAAAAGTTTCTTCATCATGCCCGGAGGCATCGCCTTCCGACACCGTGGGATCGCGAATGTCGTCGGAAATGGCTTTTTTGGCCGTATTGACCGCGATGCGATACAGCCAGGTATAAAACTGGCTCTCACCTCGAAACTGACCGATCGCCCGGTACGCCCGCAGAAACGTCTCCTGCGCCACATCCTCCGCCAGCGCCGGGTCACGGATGAAGCGCAACACCAGCCTGTAGATCCTGCGCTGATACTTGGCCACGAGGAGGTCGAAGGCCTTCTGCTGCCCTGCCTGGACCTGCTGGACCAGCACGGCATCGCTTTGAACGTCTTGCTGCACCGGGGTCAGTGAGACAGCGCACCCAAGCGCAGTCGCAATTCGCGAAAAATGCCGGGCTGAATATCGCTGGAGACGGGCAGGACCACGCGTCCCTTGGCCGTCAGCCCCAGCACCAGCAGAAGTCCGGGCAGCACCATGCCCCGCACCTGGAGCACATCTTCCAGACCATCGCCTCGCTGAAGCTTCCAGCCTCGTTCATCATGGAACAGGGTGAAGGGTCGGATGGTCCAGTAGGGATACTGCGCCGCAAGAATGGCCAGAAAAATCGCCGCAGCGAACGCCGCCATCAGATTGAGCGAATCCGTATCGCGCCAGACCCAGACCGTCCAGCCAGCGGCCAGCAAGGCCGCCGCACTGAAAAGGCCAAGCAACAGATGCCAGCGGCCGAAGCGCTCGACCCGGATCTGCAAGGGTGCGAGGGTCTTCATGCTGCTGCGCGGCGACGGCAGAAAGGAACGGAATGGCGCACTCAGACGCGCTTGAACAGCAACGATCCGTTGGTGCCACCGAATCCGAAGTTGTTCTTCAGCGCGTAGTCGATGCGCAAGTCGCGCGCCGTGTTGGCGCAGTAATCGAGGTCACACTCGGGATCGGGGGTCTGCAGATTGATGGTTGGCGGGCAGACCTGATGATGCAGCGACAGCACCGTGTAAACCGACTCCACGCCCCCCGCTCCCCCGAGCAGGTGCCCGGTCATGGACTTGGTGGAGTTGACCACGAGTTTGTAGGCGTGGTCGCCGAAGGCCAGCTTGATGGCATCGGACTCGTTCTTGTCGCCCAGAGGCGTCGAGGTGCCGTGCGCATTGACCATCTGTATTTGATCGGTGGACACACCGGCGTTCTTCAGCGCGAGCAGCATGCTGCGGCGGGGACCGTCGGTATTCGGCGCGGTGATGTGTCCGGCGTCACCGCTCATGCCGAAGCCGACCAGTTCGGCATAGATTTTCGCGCCGCGCTTGACCGCGAGGTCATAGTCTTCGAGCACCATCACGCCAGCGCCCTCGCCAAGGACGAAGCCGTCGCGGTCCTTGTCCCACGGACGGCTCGCTGCCTGAGGATCGTCATTGCGGGTGGACAAGGCTCGGGCTGCCGCGAAACCGCCAACGCCCAGAGGCGAGACCGTAGCCTCGGCGCCGCCAGCCACCATCACATCGGCATCACCGGCCTCGATCAGGCGTGCGGCCAGACCAATGGCGTGCAGACCCGTGGTGCAGGCCGTGACGACCGAGATGTTCGGCCCCTGAAAACCGTATTCGATGGATACGTGCCCCGAGATCATGTTGATGATCGACGCCGGCACGAAGAACGGTGTGACCCGGCGCGGGCCGCGGTCGAGGAGTTCTTTGTAGGTGTTTTCGATCAGCGGCAAGCCGCCGATTCCTGAGCCGACCAGAACACCAACGCGCTCGGGGTCCAGCCCAGCCTGGTCGATGCCACTGTCGCGCACAGCCTGCATCGATGCGGCGATGCCGTAGTGGATGAAAGTATCCATATGCCGCGCTTCCTTGGCGGCAATGTATTGCGTCACGTCGAAATCACGGACTTCGCCTGCGATTTGCACGGAATAGGCCGAGGCATCGAACTTGGTGATCCGTCCGATGCCAGATTTGCCAGCGAGCAAATTTGCCCAGTTGTCATCCAGCGTGTTGCCCAGAGGGGAAACAGCGCCAAGGCCAGTAATCGCAATTCGTCGGCGAAGGGTCATGTGAAATCAGGCAGGCCGCGCCGGCGCAGACGCAGGGACGCGAGCAGAAAAGGGTTTGAAACAGGATCGCACAAGACGCAAGTCCGGCCAACAGCATCCGGCCCTGCGAATAGGCGACACATCAGGCCTTGTAATGCGCCTTGGCGTAGTCGACAGCCAGTTGCACGGTGGTGATCTTCTCGGCGTCCTCGTCCGGAATCTCGATGTGGAACTCGTCCTCCAGCGCCATGACCAGTTCGACGGTGTCCAGCGAATCGGCGCCCAGATCATCCACGAAGGATTTTTCGTTGGTTACCTGATCTTCGGCAACGCCCAGTTGTTCGGCGATGATCTTCTTGACGCGCTGTTCGATGTCACTCATTGAAACCTCCAGTGGAAATGTGAAAATTTTAGCAAGCGCCGAAGCTGACTTGGCGACAGGCCGAGAGCATAACCCCGCCCGACGACAACGTCGTGCGTTTCGGCAGGTGTTATTGCATGTACATGCCACCGTTCACATGCAGAACGGCGCCGGTGATATAAGCCGCCAAGGGCGAGGCCAGGAATGACACCGCGTGCGCGATCTCTTCGGGCTTGCCCAGGCGACCCAGGGGAATGCGCGCCAGCATAGGCTGGGTTTGCGCCTCGGTCAGTGCCCGGGTCATGTCGGTATCGATGAACCCCGGCGCCACACAGTTGACCGTGATGTTGCGGCTGCCCAGCTCCTGCGCCAGCGCCCGGGTCATCCCCGCAACACCGGCCTTGGCCGCCGCGTAATTGGCCTGGCCAGGGTTGCCGGACGCGCCGACCACCGAGGTGATGTTGACGATGCGGCCGTAACGCTGCTTCATCATGGTGCGCATCACGGCACGCGACATGCGGAACACACTGCTCAGATTGGTCGAAATCACGGCATCCCAATCGGCATCGCTCATGCGCATGGCGAGCATGTCGCGGGTGATGCCGGCATTGTTCACCAGGATCTGCAGCCCGCCTTCGGCCTTGACGATCTCGTCGACCAGACTGGCACCAGCCTCGGCGTCATTCACATCGAGTACGGCTCCTCGCCCGCCGAAGGCTTGCAGGGCCTCGGTAATGGCTTTCGCCCCGGACTCCGAAGTCGCGGTGCCGACGACGCGAGCACCCGCAGCCGCCAGATCGGCCGCAATGGCAGCGCCGATGCCGCGCGAGGCCCCGGTCACCAGGGCGATTTGGCCCGTAAGCGGCCGGGAAGAAGCGTCAGAAGAGGAATTGCTCATGCCAGGGCAGTTTGAATGGAAGGAATCACTGATCGGTCGTCCAGGGCAAACGATTGCAAGGCGGGATCGATCCGGCGCGTCAGGCCATGCAGCACTTTACCCGGTCCGCATTCGACCAGGGTGGTGCATCCGGCCCGAGCCATGGCCTGCACGCACTCGACCCAGCGAACCGCATGGCAGGCCTGACGGGCCAGCGCATCGCGAAGATCGTCCGGGTCGGTGGGTTGGGCGACGTCGACGTTGTTGATCAGGGTGATGTGCGGCGACTTCAGCGCAACGCCGCGCAGGTAATCGCGCAGTTGCTCGGCCGCGCCCTGCAGCAGGCTGCTGTGAAAAGGGGCCGAAACCGCCAGAGGCAACGCACGTTTGGCACCGGCGGCCTTCAGAACTTCGCAGGCGCGGCTCACGGCGGCCTGCGTGCCGGCGATCACGACCTGCCCTGGCGAATTGAAATTGACGGCCTCGACCGCTTCTCCGGTTTCGCGCGCCGCCAGTTCGCAGCCCGCGCGTACGGCGGCATCGTCCAGGCCGAGTACGGCGGCCATACCCCCCGCGCCGACGGGTACCGCATCCTGCATGGCCTGGGCACGGAAGCGCACCAGCGGCAAGGCGTCGGACAGCGTCAGGCTTTCAGCCGCAACCAGGGCGGTGTATTCGCCCAGGCTGTGCCCGGCGACAAAGTCGGGCTTGCGCCCGCCTTCGGCCAGCCAGAGGCGGTACAGGGCAACGCCGGCCGTCAGCATGACGGGCTGGGTGTTCGTGGTGAGATTGAGCTGTTCGGCAGGCCCTTGCGCCATCAGGGCGGCCAGATCCTGCGACAGGGCGGCGCTGGCCTCCTGCAAGGTCTCGCGCACAACGGGATGATCGGCCACCTTGTCGAGCATGCCGACAGACTGGGAACCCTGGCCCGGGAAGACGAAAGCGAATGTCATGGTCGTATGAAATCAGGTCACGATGCCGTGGTCATGGCGGATTTTTTCACGCCTTCTCTTCTCAGTACTCGACGACTGCCGCGCCCCACGTCAGTCCGCCGCCCACGGCCTCGAACAACAGCGTATCGCCCCGCCGGATCTGGCCCGCCCTGACGGCAACGTCGAGCGCCAGGGGGATCGAAGCGGCCGACGTGTTGCCGTGCTGATCGACGGTCACCACCACTTTGTCCGCGGGAATGCCCAGCTTCTTGGCGGTGTGCGTCATGATGCGGATGTTGGCCTGATGAGGCACCATCCAGTTGACGTCCACAGGCTCGCGCCCTGCCTTGGCGAGGGCTTCGCGGGCAACGTCCTCGAGCACATGCACGGCCTGCTTGAACACCGCTTGCCCATCCATCTTCAGGAAGGGGCTTCCCGTGATGGCGCCGCCCGACACGCGGCCTGGCGTGCAGAGGATGGAAGCCTGTCGGCCATCGGCGTGCAGGGCACTGGCCAGCAGACCGGGCTTCTCGCTGGCGCTGAGCACCACGGCACCCGCGCCATCCCCGAACAGCACGCAAGTGGTGCGGTCGTTGAAGTCGAGAATGTGGGAAAACACTTCCGCGCCGATGACCAAGGCGTGCCGCGCCATGCCGCTGCGCACGAACTGATCGGCCACGGTGAGGGCATACACGAATCCGGCGCACACGGCCTGGACGTCGAAGGCCACCCCTCCGGCCGCACCCAGGCGTCCCTGGATCAACGCCGCATTCGATGGGAAGATCATGTCGGGCGTCGACGTCGCCACAATGATCAATCCGATGTCGCCAGCGTTCAGCCCTGCCGCGTCGAGCGCACGGCGCGCCGCCTGTTCGCCCAGATCGACGCTGGTGGTTCCGGGATCGGCGAAGTGGCGAAAACGAATGCCGGTCCGCGCGACGATCCATTCATCGCTGGTTTCGACGCCGCGCTTGGCCAGATCCGCGGCCAGTTCGTCATTGCTGATCTTGCGTGGCGGCAGTGCACTGCCAGTACCGGAAATGCGGGAAAAGGAAGGCATGGAACAGATCGTTCAGAAAGGTGCGGGGCAAGACGCTCAACTTGCCGGAGCAATGTCGGCGCCCCGGGGTGATGACTCGTGCATCACTTCGAGAATACGTTCAGTATGCCGCACGACATCGCCTTGGACCGCCTCGTGCGCGCGCAGCAGCGCCT
This sequence comes from Thiomonas intermedia, assembly GCF_002028405.1. Lineage (NCBI taxonomy): Bacteria > Pseudomonadati > Pseudomonadota > Betaproteobacteria > Burkholderiales > Thiomonas > Thiomonas intermedia. The sequence goes on along the minus strand of NZ_CP020046.1, from coordinate 2,421,496 downwards.
GCTCGAAGCCAAAGGCGTCCGCAGAGCCGTGGCTCTTGACCACCAGCCCGCGCAAACCCAGCAGGGCCGCGCCGTTGTAACGGCGATGATCGACGCGCTTGCGGAATCGCTTGAGCACCGGCAGGGCCGCCAGTGCCATCAGCTTACTCAAGGGCGTCCGGGTGAATTCCTCGCGGATCATGCCCGAGAGCATTTGCGCCAGGCCTTCCGAGGTCTTCAGCGCGACATTGCCCACGAAGCCGTCGCACACCACGATGTCGGTCGTGCCCTTGAAGATGTCGTCACCCTCGACGTTGCCGTGAAAGCGCAGACGTCCGAGGGCATCGGCTTCGCGCAACAGCTCGGCCGCGCGCTTGATGGTGTCGTTGCCCTTGATCACCTCTTCGCCGATGTTGAGCAGTCCGACGGTAGGCTGGGCCTGCCCGCCGGTGGCGGCATAAGCCGTCCCCATGACGGCGAACTGCAAGAGATGGAGGGGCTCGCAATCGACGTTGGCCCCCAGATCGAGCATCAACGTGCCTTTGCCCTTCTGGTTGGGCAGATAGGTTGCAATGGCCGGACGCTCGATGTCCAGCAGGGTCTTGAGCAGATAGCGGGCGAGCGCCATCAGGGCGCCGGTATTGCCGGCCGACACGCAAGCCTGGGCACGCCCATCCCGAACGAGTTCGATGGCTCGTCGCATCGAGGAATCGCGCTTGCGACGCAGCGCAATTTCCACCGGATCGTCCGAGGCCACTACCTCGCTCGCGGGCACGAATTCCGCACGCGGGTGATCTTTCAGACGCAGCGATTCCAGCAGTGGCAGCACCGCGTCGGGTTGCCCAACCAGAATGACCCGGCCCTCGGGATGTTCCTGCAGAAATCGCACGCAGGCAGGCAAGGTCACCTTCGGACCATGATCCCCGCCCATCAGATCGACAGCCAGAGTGGAACTCATGACACGGCCAGCGCCAACATCGGAGATGAAAACGACATTCCACCGCCCAACAGTCGCAGGCGATGCTTGGTGCGCGAGGGCAAGCGCTTACTCGTCAGACTTGGTCTTGACGACTTTGCGCCCACGGTAAAAACCGTTCGGGCTGATGTGGTGACGCAGATGCGTTTCGCCCGTCGTGGGCTCGACTGCCAGCGGCGGCGCACTGAGGTGCTGGTGGGCACGGTGCATGCCACGCTTCGAAGGTGATTTCTTGTTTTGCTGGACGGCCATGGCAATCCCCTGTGAAAAAGCTAATCATTATATGCGAGGGCCAATGACGGCCGCAAAAGTCGTCAGGACTTCTTCGACCTGTCCATCAGTTCACGCAGATGGGCGAAGGGATGCTGGCGTTCAACAGCCTCCTCGCCCACCGGGCTGGCGTGTGCAGGCTCGGCCCCCGCCCCCTGCGGGCAATGCTCATGCATGGGCACGATCGGCAAGGCCAGAATGAGTTGGTCTTCGATCAGGTCGAGCACATTCACCGGCTCGGTGGCGGGCAGCGCCTCGTCTTCCGCCTCAAGTTCGGCCTGGGTCAACTCCGGCTCGTTGGCCACCAGACGAAAGTCAACCTTCTCGTCGATCGGGTACAGCATGCCGTGCAGACAGCGCTGACAGACCAAGGGCAACTCGGCCCGAACCTGTAGACAGACCATGGGCTGAGATCGCACGCCCACGCGCTCACGAAGGTAGCCCCGCAACGACCAGCTTACGGGCGGGAGCCCCTCCTGCGGTCCGGACAACTGGACCTTCAGCCGCGGCATCAAACGCCATTCGACACGACCCTGCAAAACCCCGCCGCTGCGCGCGAAGTCGAACAAAGCCAAGGCACGAGGTGGCAGCGAGGTTTCCAGTGGGGTCAAGGATGGCGTTTGGGACATGGGCTCAGTTTACCGACTGCAACAACTCCCGCAGACTTCGGCGAAGCCTGCTCTTACACTGAGGAGTATGCCGTGAAAACGGCCGCACCGCACCGACGAATCAAAACAGGACGAGACAGATGAACAGCATTGCACAGTGGTTCCCGATGGGCTGGGAGCCGTTTCTATTCGGCGGTATTTTCATCGGACTGGGCGTGAGTGTTCTGTTCTGGCTGACGGGCCTGATCGGCGGCATCAGCACGGCTTACACCGCGGTGTGGTCGCTCGTGTCGCGCCATCCCTTCTTTCAACACGAAAAATTCGTCTCGACCCGTAACTGGCGCATGATGTACGGCCTCGGCCTGATCCTCGGCGCGATCGTGTTCACGTTCACGCTGGGCCACGGCGAAGGCTTCGTCACCCACGTCCCGCTCTGGCAGTTGCTCGTCGGCGGAATCGTCGGCGGGTTTGGCGCCCGCATGGGCGGAGGCTGCACGTCGGGACATGGCATCTGTGGCGTGGGCTCCGGGCAGTTGCCATCCATTCTCGCGGTGATCATTTTCCTGTGCACGGCCATCATCACGGCCCATGTGGTCCACGCCCTTGGAGGATTCTGAAATGCAGCGCGTCCCTCCTCTCGCCGTGATGCTTTCGGCGCTGTTCGCCGGTGGACTGTTTGGCTTCGGCCTGGCCTATTCCACCATGGTCAAGCCCGAGAGCATCCTGCAATTCCTGATGCTCAAAAACATGGGGCTGCTGCTGGTCATGGGCGGCGCCGCCGGTGTGACCTTCGTCGCCTATCACCTGCTGCCGCGCCTGATGAAGCGACCCGTGTTCGGCGTGGCCTTCGGCAAACATCCCTCGCATCTCGATGCCCGCACGCTCATCGGCGCCGCGATCTTCGGCGTGGGCTGGGGATTGAGCGGGGTCTGCCCGGGTCCGGCCATTGCCGGTCTGGGCGTAGGCAACTGGCCGCTGCTGCTGAGCGTGGTCGGCATTCTCATCGGCGCCTGGCTGCATGGCCGATTCTTCGGCAAGAACTGATGGCATCGAGCGCAGCCCCCGATCTGATCCTGGCCTCGACCTCGCGCTACCGGGCCGAGTTGCTGCGGCGTCTGCGTGTGCCGTTCGCCACGCGCGCCCCCGAGGTGGACGAGGCCCGGCAAAGCGGCGAATCGCCGCTCGGCTTGGCACAGCGGCTGGCGGCTGAGAAGGCGGGCGCCGTGGCGCGCACGGCACCCGGCGCCTGGGTGATCGGCTCCGATCAGGTCTGCATGCTCGGCGATGAAGCGCTGGGCAAGCCGGGCTCGCATGAGGCGGCGCTTGCGCAGTTGCGGCAACTCACCGGGCGCGAAGCGGTGTTTCACACGGCCGTCTGCGTGATTTCGCCAGATGGCAAAACCCAGATTCGCAACTGCCCTACCGAGGTGAAGTTCAGAACCTTGCGTGATGACGACATCGAGCGCTATCTGAATCTGGACGCGCCCTACGACTGCGCGGGCAGCGCCAAGTCGGAGTCGCTCGGGCCTGCGCTGCTCACGCGGATGCGCAGCGACGACCCCACCGCATTGATCGGCCTGCCCCTGATCGATCTGTGCGACATGCTGCGTCAGAGCGGCTTCGACGTGCTGGCCCGGGCACGGCCGTAACGCCTCGCCCGCAGCGACAGGCCCTAGCGCAGCGTTCCGCCGAGGTTGGAGAGTTCGCGCACCGCGCCCATGCCCAGCGAAGCGCCGAAACGCTTGGCCAGGCGCTCGGCGACGTTTTCCTGCAAGGTGTAATCCACGATGTCGGGCGCCTTGATCTTGTCGCGAGCGATCTGGTCCACATCGCCATAGCCGTCGGCCAGACCCTGTTTCACGGCGGATTCACCCGTCCAGACCAGGCCTGAGAACGTCTGGTCATTCACCTTGAGACGAGCGCCACGGCCTTTCTCCACCGCGGCGATGAACTGCTTGTGGATCTGCTCCAGCATACCCAGCGCGTAGGTCTTCTGGTCTTCAGGCATGGGCGTGAAAGGGTCCATGAATCCCTTGTTGGCACCCGCAGTCAACAGGCGGCGCGTCACCCCCAGCTTGTCGAGCAGGCCGGAGAAGCCGAACCCGTCCATCAAGACGCCGATGGAGCCCACCAGGCTGGCGGGATTGACGTAAATGTCGTTGGCCGCCGCGGCCACGTAGTACGCGCCCGAGGCGCAGACCTCTTCGCACACGGCATAGACCGGCTTGTTGTACTTGGCGCGCAGCCGCTCGATCTCGGCAAAGATCTGGCTGGCCTGCACCGGGCTGCCCCCCGGACTGTTGATGCGCAGAATGATCCCGCGGGTCTGCGGATTGGAGAATGCATCCTGCAAGGCCGCGTTGATGTTGTCGGCGCTCGCCTGCGAATCGATGGCAATCTCGCCGTTGAGTTCGATCAGCGCCGTATGCGGTCCGGTCGTCGTCGTATCGCCATACTCGGCGATCAGGCCGCCAAAGAAGATCAGCGCCACGATTCCGAGCATGACAAAGCGGAAGAAGATCGACCAGCGTCGGGCCCGGCGCTTTTCGTTCACCACCTCGAGCACGAGCTTTTCGAGCACTTGCCGCTCCCATGCGCCTGGCGGCGTGGACGGTTCGGGACGTTGCGGAGGAAGCTCGGGAGGCATGGCGCTCATGGTGAAGGAGTGGAGAACTGCGAAAACCTGGGGAATGGGCAGGATAGCAGCGCCCGATCAGCACAACCGGTCTCGACTTTCACGGCAGAGGCCAGCGCATGACCGCGCGAGGTCGGGATGAGGCGGCGCTTCAGCCGCGTTGGCGCAAATAGTCGCCAAGTTCGTCAATCGAATGCACCAGACCGGTCGGCGCGAGGGACTGCAGCTGCGACACGTCGTGGGCGCCGTAGCTCACGCCAATCGCATCGCACTGTGCGTTGATCGCCATTTGCAGATCATGTGTGGTGTCGCCCACCATGACGGTGCGCTGTGGCGGACTGGCCAGCTCGGCCATGAGCTCATGCAGCATCGCCGGATGCGGCTTGGAAAACGTCTCGTCCGCGGTGCGGGTCGCATCGAACAGGCCGCGCAGCTCGGGGCGATCCATGGCTCTTGCCAGTCCGATGCGGGACTTTCCAGTCGCCACGGCCAGGTTGTAGCCCGCCGATTTGAGCGTGTGCAGCAGGTCCAGCACACCGTCGAACAGCGCCAGCTGCCCGTCAAGCGCGAAATAGTGCTTGCGATAAGCCGCCGCCAGCCGAGGGTAGTCGCCATGCGGCAATGCCGGCGCGGCGTGGCGCAGCGCGTCCTCCAGACCCAGGCCAATGACGTAGGACGCATCCTCGCGGCTGGGCACGGGCAGGCCGAGGTCTTGGCAAGCCTGCTGGATCGCCCCGGTGATGGCCGCGGTGGAATCCATCAGCGTGCCATCCCAGTCGAACACAATCAGGTCGTAGTTCTGTCGGTGCATGGCGCGGGCATGGGTTCAGGAAATCAGGACTGCACGCATTGTGCCCGCAAAGGATGAAGCCATTGCACCCAGCTCTCGGGCAGCGGCGCCTGCAACTCCAGCCGCTCTCCCGACGCAGGGTGGGCAATGGCAAGGGTGTGGGCATGCAGGAACATGCGGCGCAAAGGCGGCAACCCCATCTGCCCGCGCGCCAGGGCCGCATTCAGGCTGTCGTCCCCATACTTGTCGTCCCCCACGATGGGATGCCCGCTGTGGGCCAGATGAACCCGGATCTGGTGGGTACGTCCCGTCAGCAGCTTGGCCTGCATCAGCGTCAGTCCATCCCATGCGCCCAGCCCCGCCACCGGAAAAAGCTCTTGCGGGCGAAACTGAGTGCGCGATGCCTGCCCCTGCTCCGCATCGACCCGCACGCGCCGTTCGCCGTTGGCGAGCAGGTATTTGTGCAGCGGCGCCTCAACGGTGACCGCCCCGCGCGTCCACAGCCCGGCCACCAGGGCAAGGTAGCGCTTGTCGGCCTGGCGCTCGCGTAGCGCGGCATGCAGCGCCGTCAAAGCGCTGCGTTTCTTGGCTATGAGCAGCAGGCCCGATGTGTCGCGGTCGAGCCGGTGCACCAGTTCGAGGAACTTGGCGCTGGGGCGCGCCGCCCGCAGGGCTTCGATGACACCGAAACTCACCCCTGATCCACCGTGCACCGCCACGCCTTCGGGTTTGTTGATCGCCAGAAGGTGATCGTCCTCGAACACCACGGGGAATTGCAGGGCGGGTACCGCGCGAGGCGCGTCGGGCTGCGCCACCCGCACCGGCGGAATCCTCACCTGATCGCTGGACTGCAGCTTCTGCTCGGCCCGGGCCCGGCCACCGTTGACCCTGACCTCGCCCGAGCGGACGATGCGATGAATGTGACTGCGCGGCACCCCCTTGAGGTGGCGCGCAAGAAAGTTGTCCAGGCGCTGCCCCTCACCCGCGTCACCGACCTGGAGGAGTCGAACCTGAGGGGAAGACGCGGTGTGCATATAATCGGGCGTGAAGTCGTGAAGTTGAAAGAAAGAATTTTGGCAATAGTTCCGCGGGGTTGCGTGTTGTTTTACATGATGCAACCGCGCGACCTGCCAAGAATGGACAGACTGCCTCCTGACAGGTTTTCGTGCCAGTATCGCGTACACGCCCCGATTCGGGTCGATGCGAAACCGGCGAATCTGCCGTGACAGGGCAGGCATTCTAGATTCAGCTTCACACGGCCTGTTTTGCCGCGCGACCGGTTCCGGTTGGGGCAGCTCAGACCGACTTCATCGAAATGAGCGTTGGCCCAAAGCCTGAGTGATGCCGTCGCGCAAATGCGTCTGACGCCCGCGACGACCGCCCGGCTTTGCCATCCTGGATCTGGAACCCTTGAATCGACTCTTCGCCTTCGACCGCATTGCAGCGCTGATCTCGCGCTGTGAGCTTCCGTCGCCGACGAAATCCGCTTGTGCTCGCCTGCCGCGAAATCTCTCCTCCCCCGCTGTTGCGCTCGATTGTTGCAACAGCCTGTACGCCGCCACGCCTGGGTCAAACGCCCGGCATCGCGAAGACGGCGCGCACCGAGGTAGACCGATGGGCGGGGCCTTTTGCATGAGTACCGTCTGATTCTGCCCGCCAGGATTGCCGCGCATTCGTGGCAAACCCGGCCTGGTTTTAGCTCCAGCGATCAACGCATGGGGGTGCTTAGGCACCCGCTTTGTATCGGCCGCATGATGCGGCCAGGAGCTTTGACATGAAACGCATGTTGTTCAACGCCACGCAGTCAGAAGAATTGCGCGTGGCCATCGTCGATGGGCAGAAACTGCTCGACATCGATATCGAACAAGCCGGGCGCGAACAGCGCAAGGGCAATATCTACAAGGCCGTCGTCACGCGCGTCGAGCCCTCGCTCGAAGCCTGTTTCGTCGACTACGGCGAAGAGCGCCACGGTTTTCTGCCCTTCAAGGAAATTTCGCGCCAGTATTTCAAGGAGGGCGTCTCGCCTTCCCAGGCCCGCATTCAAGATGTGATCCGCGAGGGTCAGGAAATGCTGGTGCAGGTAGAGAAGGAAGAGCGCGGCAACAAGGGCGCCGCACTCACCACGCTCATTTCGCTCGCCGGCCGGTATCTGGTGCTCATGCCCAACAACCCGCGCGGGGGTGGCGTGAGCCGCCGCATCGAAGGCGAAGATCGCCAGGAACTGCGCGAGGCGATGGACCAGCTCCAGTATCCCGAAGGCATGAGTCTGATCGCCCGCACCGCCGGCATCGGGCGTACCGCGGAAGAGCTGCAGTGGGATTTGAACTACCTGCTCAAGCTGTGGAGCGCCGTGCGCGACGCTTCCGAGACGCAAAAGGGCGCGTTCCTGATCTATCAGGAATCGTCGCTGGTCATCCGTGCCATTCGCGACTATTTCACCAGCGACATCGGCGAAATCCTGATCGATACCGAGGACGTGTTCGAGCAGGCCCGGCAGTTCATGCTGCACGTCATGCCCGACACGGTCGATCGGGTCAAACGCTACCGCGATGATCTGCCGCTGTTCTCCCGCTTTCAGATCGAGCAGCAGATCGAGACGGCCTATTCCCGCACGGTCAACCTGCCCGCTGGCGGCGCCATCGTCATCGACCACACGGAAGCGCTGGTCGCGGTGGACGTCAACTCCGCGCGCTCCACCCGTGGCAGCGCCATCGAAGATACCGCTTTGCGCACCAATCTCGAAGCCGCCGACGAAGTCGCGCGCCAGATGCGGCTGCGCGACCTCGGCGGCCTGATCGTGGTCGACTTCATCGACATGGAAGAGCCGCGCAACCAGCGCGCCGTCGAAGACCGCCTGCGCGACGCCCTGCGTCAAGACCGCGCCCGCGTGCAGGTGAGCAAGATCTCCAAATTCGGCCTGCTCGAACTCTCGCGCCAGCGCCTGCGCCCCGCCCTTTCGGAAGGCGCCTATGTCACCTGCCCGCGCTGCAACGGCACCGGCCACATCCGCGACACCGAATCCAGCGCCCTGCAAATCCTGCGCATCATCCAGGAAGAGGCCATGAAGGAAGGCACGGCCGCGGTGCACGTGCAGGTGCCGGTGGAAGTCGCGTCGTTCCTGCTCAATGAAAAGCGCGCAGAGATCACCAAAATCGAACTGCGCCAGCGTCTGTCGGTGCTGCTGATTCCGAACAAACACCTCGAAACGCCCAACTACAAGCTCGAACGCCTCAAGCACGACGACCCGCGTCTGGACAATCTGCCCACCAGCTACAAGATGGCCGACGACATCGAGGAAGACACCGCCATCACCCGTCGCGAAAAAGAGCAGCGCCCGCGCCAGGAAGCCCTGGTGCGCGGCATCACCCCGGAAGGACCGGCCCCCGTCATGCCCGTGCCCGCAGCCGACAAGGCGGCGGCTCCCACGGCCGCAGCGCCGATCCCCGCTGCCGTGCCCGCTGCCGCCCTGCCCGATGCCCATGCAGGCGGTTTCTTCGGCTGGATCAAACGCCTGTTCTCCGGCGAGCCCCAGCCCGCTGCAGCGTCTCCCGAGACGCCCGCCTCCGTACCGGCCCTCACCCCAGCACTGACCAAGGCCGATGGGCAGGGCGGACGCGGATCACGCGGCGCCTCGGGCCAGAACGGCAACCGCCGCCGTGGCGGCCGGGACCGCCAGCGTGAAGGACAAGGCGAGTCCCGCCAACGCAGCAACCCCGGTCCGAACGCCGAGGCCTCCGAAACGGCCGCAGCAGAAACCGCCACCTCGCGCAACCGCCCGCCCCGCGGCCAGCAAGGCCAGACCGAGCGCGGCAAGCGCGAGCGCACGCCGGAAGAGGCCGCCGCACGCAAGGAACGCACGCAGACTACACCGCCCCCCGCCGACGCGGCCCCCGAGGCCGCGGCCGCGGAAGGCACGGGACGCGCGTCCGGCAACGGCCGTGGCGGTAATCGACGCCCACGCCGTGAAGCCGCTGAAGCCGCGCCAGATGTCGAACTGATCGATGTTTCCTCGGCTGCCGCAACCCAGGCCGTGACCTCGGGCGCCGACGAAGCCGCGCCCGCGCTGGACGCCAGCGGCGAGGCCCAGGCCGAACGCAAGTCGCGCAGCCGCCGTGGTCGCGGACGCCGCGGTGGGCGCCGTGAAGAGGGTGCCTCGGATGAGAACGGCGCGCTCGCTGCCGAAACGCTTGATTCGACCGCCGAAGCCGATGCAGCCGATGCCGGAGAAAACGCGGGCCGCAGCTTCGGCACCCTGGCCGCGCCGTTGGCGTTGGGTACGGTCGCCGCGGTCGCCGTAGCTCAGGCCGAGGAAACAACGCCGCTGGTGCTCAAGCTCGACTCCCTCGATACCCCCGAGGCCGCTCCTGCCGCCGAACCCGTGGTCACCCAGACGGCACCCGCAGCCGAGGTCGAACCCGTGTCCACTGATCTCGCAGCCGCCGAACCCGCGGCCGAGACCGCGCCGGTGGCAGTGCCGCAAACGTCTGCGCGCACTTCAGGCCCCATCGAACCCGCACCGACTGCGGCAGCGGCGGCGGCGACGACGACCCACTATGTGTTGCCGATCGATGCCCTGCAGGCCACGGCGCAGGCCGCCGGTCTGCAATGGGTGCAGTCCAACGCGGAGGCCATCCGCCGTGTGCAGGCTGAGTTGGCGGCGCTGCCCACGCCCATCCGCGTGCCCCGCGAGCGCAAGCCCGCGCCCAAGCTCGACGACGGCCCGCTGATCCTGGTGGAAACCGCCCGCCCGCTGCCCCAGCTGCAACTGCCCGAGAACAGCCCGCAGAGGTCTTGATCGCCGAGTGCGTGCGGTTCAGGTCGATGCGTCGTCCGGGTTCGCACGCAGTCCCTGGCTCACGTCGGGATACCGCAGCCGCGCTCCGAACTCGGCCTTCATGCGCGTGTTGTCGAGCCGTCTCGACTCGCGCATGAAGCTGAGCATCATCGGGCTCAGTCCCGCCTGCTGGGCCTCCGCGCGGGCCACGCGCGGGGGTCGGGGCATGCCATACAGATCAGCCGCCAGATCGAAGTAATCGCCCATGTGCAGCGTGCTGTCGTCGCACACGTTGTAGACCCGGCCCGGCTTGGAGCGGTCAAGCGCGAGAAGGCATAGGCGGGCGAGGTCATCGGCGTGAAGGTGATTGGTGTAGACGTCCTCGTCGGGTTTCAGAACGGGCAGACCCCGCTCGATCCGCCCCCTGGGAGATCGGGACTGCGCGTCATAAATGCCGGGAATACGCAGCACGCCCACGCGCCAGCCCCGCGCAGAGCCCGCGCTGCGCCAGAGACGTTCGGCATCGCACCGGCGCTGCGCGCGCTCGGTCTGCGGCCTGCACGGACGGGTTTCAGGCACCGAATCGCCCCCGCAATCCCCATACACGCCGGTGGTGCTGGCATAGACCACGCGCAAGGTTTTTTTCCCGGAGCCAGATAAGATGCCCGACTGTTTCAGTCTGGAAATCAAGTGGCGGCTGCGCAGATCGCGTGCCCCGGACGTTTCGCCTGGCGGGGCCAGCATCAAGACCCGCTGGGGAGCGAGCTGCGCGAGACGCCAGAGGGTCTCGGGCTGATCGAGATTGCCGACGATGGGCACAATGCCTGCGGCGCGCAAACGCTCCAGCCGCTGGGGTGACGAGGTCAGCGCCAGCAGCCGGTAGCGGGTGCGCGCCAGGGCGGCCACCCGCATGCCGATGTCGCCACAACCCACGATGAGCAGCCGGGCACGGCCGCGTCCAGAGTTATCGTTCACCGTTCATACCCCGTCATTTTGCTCATGAGTCATCTCGTCACCGTTCAACCCAGCGGCCATCAGTACACCGCCGAATCGGAAGAAACCCTGCTCGCCGCCGCCATCCGCCAGTCGGTCGGCCTGCCTTACGGCTGCCAGGACGGCGCCTGCGGCTCCTGCAAGTGCAGGCTGCTCGAAGGCCAGATCACCCTGGGGACCCACCAGCTCAAGGCACTGAGCGAGGCCGAGCGCGCGCAGGGCTTCATTCTCGCCTGCCGCGCCAAGGCGCTCACCGATGTGGTGATCGAAAGCCATGAGGTCGTCGGTGCGGGCGAATTTCCGGTGAAGAAGATGCCGGCCAGAGTCAGCAGCATCGAGCACCTGGCTCCCGATGTGGTGCGGGTCATGCTGCAACTGCCCGCGGCCGACCCGCTGCGCTTCCGCGCCGGGCAGTACGTTCAGTTTCTGTTGCGCGATGGCGCGCGACGCAGCTACTCGATGGCGAACGCGCCGACCGAGTCGCCTCAGATCGAACTGCATCTGCGCCACATGCCCGGCGGCAAGTTCACCGATCATGTGTTCAACGCGATGAAGGAGAAGGAGATCCAGCGCATCGAAGGGCCGTTCGGCAGTTTCTTTCTGCGTGACGACCCCGAACACAGGCCGATGATCTTTCTGGCCTCCGGCACGGGTTTCGCGCCGATCAAGGCCATGCTGGAACAGATGCGCGCCAACGCCGACGGGCGTGCCGTGACGCTCTACTGGGGCGGTCGCAAGCGACACGATCTCTACCTGCACGACTGGATGCTGCAGCAGTGCGCGGCCATGCCGCATCTTCGCTTCATTCCCGTGCTTTCAGAGCCCGAGTCTGGCTGGGCCGGGCGCACCGGATTCGTCCATCAGGCGGTGATGGCCGACCTGCCCGACCTTTCCGGGCACGCGGTCTACGCCTGCGGCGCCCCCGTGATGGTCGAAGCCGCGCGGCGCGATTTCACCCAGCAATGCGGTCTGTCCGAAGAGGCCTTCTTCGCCGACGCCTTCACCACCGAAGCCGACAAGGCTGGCGCAAAAGCCTGAACGCGACGCCGCAAATTAAAACAGGCCTGCAGAGGCAGGCCTGTTTGATGCGGGTAGCGCTTACTCGCCCAGATAGGCGGCGCGCACGCGCGGGTCGTGCAGCAACTCTTCGGCCGGACCGGACATGGTCACCTGCCCCGAATCCATGACGTAGCCGCGATCGGCCAGCCCCAGCGCGCGCTTGGCGTTCTGCTCGACCAGCAGAATGGTCACACCCTGCTTGGAGATGTCTTCGACCACTTCGAAGATCTTGTCGACCATGATGGGCGACAACCCCATCGACGGCTCGTCGAGCAGCAGCACTTGCGGACGACTCATCAGCGCGCGGCCCATGGCCAGCATCTGCTGCTCGCCGCCCGACATGGTGCCGGCGAGCTGGTCGCGGCGTTCCTTGAGACGCGGGAAGATGCCGTAAACCTTGTCGATGTCGCTGTCGATCTCTTTGTCGTTGCGGGTATAGGCGCCCATCTGCAGATTTTCCTGGATGGTCATTCGGGTGAATACCCCACGACCCTCCGGCACCATGCATAGACCTTGACGCACCAGATCGAAGGCTCCCTGGCCATTGATGGTCCGGCCCGCGTAGTGAACTTCGCCGTCGGTGATGGGCTGCAGGCCCGTGATGGCCTTGAGGGTGGTCGTCTTGCCAGCCCCGTTGGCCCCGATGAGGCTCACCAGTTCTCCCTTGTGCACTTCGAGGTCGACGCCTTTGACCGCCTGGATACCGCCGTAAGAGACTCGCAGGCCCGTGATTTTGAGGACGGTTTCGGACATGCTCAGTGCTCCCCTGCGCCCAGATAGGCTTCGATGACTTTTGGATTTTTCTGCACGTCGGCGGGCACGCCCTCGGCAATGATCTTGCCGTAATCGAGCACGGTCACGCGGTCGCACAGCCCCATGACCAGCTTCACATCGTGTTCGATGATGAGAATGGTGCGTCCATCCTTCTGGATCGCGGTGAGCAGTTCGCGCAACTGGAGCTTCTCCGTCGCATTCATGCCGGCCGCGGGCTCGTCGAGCGCCAACAGTTGCGGATCGGTCGCCAGGGCGCGGGCGATTTCCAGCCGACGCTGGTCGCCATACGACAGCGTGCGGGCGCGGAAATCGGCATAACGCTCGATGCCCACATAGGCCAGCAACTCGCGTGCCCTGTCCCGGATCGACCGCTCTTCATCGCGGAAATGCCGGGTGCGGAACACCGCGCCGATGAGCGCGCTCTTGGTGCGCACATGCCGGCCCACCATCACGTTTTCGAGTGCCGTCATGTCCGGGAACAGGCGGATGTTCTGGAACGTCCGCGCGATGCCCTCGCGCGCCACCTGATGCACAGCCGCCGGTTTGTAAGGCTTGCCGGCCAGGATGAAATCGCCCGAATCCGGCGGGTACAGCCCGGTGATGACATTGAAGAACGTGGTCTTGCCCGCCCCATTGGGACCGATCAGGCCATAGATCTGACCGCGGTCGATCTGGATGCCGACATCATTGAGCGCCTGCAGGCCCCCAAAGCGTTTGGATGCGCCACTCACGCGCAGAACTGAAGTCTCGCTCATGCTTTGCCTCCATCCTGCAGCGGGGTGGGCAGCTTGGTGAAACTCTTGCCATGTTCGGGCGCAGGCCACAGGCCTTTGGGGCGCATGATCATGATCACGATCATGGCCAGCGCATAGATGAGCTGACGCAGAATGCCGCTGTCGATGTATACATGGCCGAAGGCATGCTGCTGCCAGTCGGAGATGAAGCCCATATAGCGCAGAGCTTCGGGCAGCACCGACAGAATGACGGCCCCGAGAATGACGCCCGGAATGTGGCCCATGCCACCGATCACCACCATGGCCAGCACAATGATGGACTCGAGCAGCGAGAACGACTCGGGCGAGACAAAACCCTGGAAGGCCGAGAACATGACCCCGGCCACGCCCCCGAAAGTCGCCCCCATCGAAAACGCCAGAAGCTTCATATTGCGGGTATTGATGCCCATGGCCTTGGCGGCGATTTCATCTTCTCGCATCGCCATCCAGGCGCGGCCGATGCGCGAATCCTGCAGGCGGTAGCTCAAAATCACCACGCCCACCACCAGAATCAGGAACAGGTAGTAATACTGCGCCACCGAGGGTATGGTGAAACTGCCGATGTCGATGTTTTGATTCAGATCCCAGCCGAACAAATGAATGCCGTGAATCCCTGAAATACCCTGCGGGCCATTGGTGATGTTCACCGGCGCGTTCAGGTTGTTCATGAAAATGCGGATGATCTCGCCAAAGCCCAACGTCACGATGGCCAGGTAATCGCCGCGCAACTTGAGCACCGGGGTGCCCAGCAGAATGCCAGCACTGGCCGCCAAGGCCGCAGCCAGCGGAATCACCAGCCAGATCGACACGTCGAAACCATTGGGGAACATCGCACCCAGCGCATCGAAATTGCTCGTGAGCTGGTTGGACGACAGCAGCGCGTACAGATACGCCCCCACCGCATAGAACGCGATATAGCCCAGATCGAGCAGCCCGGCGAGGCCGACCACGATGTTCAGCCCCAGCGCCAGCATGATGTAGAGCATGGCAAAAGCCGCAATCCGCACCCAGGCGTCGCCTGCGATCTGCAGCACCATGGGCAGCGCGATGAGTGCTGCTGCACCCGCGATGATCCAGACCCAATTCTTCTGTTTTTGCATGTTCGGTCTCCTCAAGCGCGATCGGCCACGCGCTCACCCAGCAGGCCTTGCGGGCGTAGGGTCAGCACCAGAATCAACACGATGAAGGCGAAAATGTCCTGGTAGTTGCTGCCGAACACCCCGCCCGTGAGGGTGCCGATATAACCGGCTCCCAACACCTCGATCAGCCCCAGCAGCACCCCGCCCAGCATGGCTCCGGAAAGGTTGCCGATGCCGCCCAGCACAGCGGCGGTAAAGGCCTTCAGGCCCGGCGTGAAGCCCATGTAGAAGTTGGCCGTTGCGAAGTTGGCAAACCACATCACCCCGGCAATGGCCGCAAGCATGGCCCCGATCACGAAGGCCGAAGAGATCACGAAATTGGGGTTCACGCCCATGAGCGAGGCCACGCGCGGATTCTCCGCCGTGGCACGCATCGCCCGGCCCAGCTTGGTGTGATTGACCAGCCAGGTCAGGCCCGCAAGCAGCACCGCGGTGACCACCAGAATCATGATCTGCACCGGGGTGATGACGATGCCGCCGACGTTGATGACGTTGCTGGGCAGCAACCCTGCGGGGAACACCTTGTAGTCGCGTCCCCAGATGATCATGGCCAGCGTTTCGAGCAGGATGGACATGCCGATGGCCGTGATCAGCGGCGCCAGCTTGGGCGCGTTGCGCAGGGGTCGGTAAGCCACCCGCTCGATGACGTAGTTGAGCAGGCCCGTTGCCAGCATCGCGATGACCAGGGCGATGACCACCGTCAGCCAGCCCGGCAAATGGGGCGCGAGATGATCGAGCAGCTTGAACACGCTGTATGCCGTGAGAGCCCCCACCATCATCACGTCCCCATGCGCAAAATTGATGAGGTTGACGATGCCGTACACCATGGTGTACCCGAGAGCGATCAGGGCATACATGCTGCCCAGAACCAGACCATTGACGATCTGCTGAAGAAAAATATCCATGCCTGCAATCTCCTGACGAGCGGATGGCTAGTAAGTAACGGCCAGACTCTTTTGGAGCGGCCGGGGTGAAACGTATAAATCGGTTTGATAAGCAAGGCGCATGCCGAGATCGCCGCACCGGTTGAGTGCATGCATCCTGGGAATCGTGAGTGCAGGTGGCGCGCCTCCGAGCGCACGCGATACGGGCCGTTTTTTGGGCACGGCATCACCCGGCAACGACGCTGCCGGGCGGGGGTGAACAGGCTTCATGGGCTTATCTGGGGGCCGGGCTGTCCTGACCCCCTGTTTTTTTGGCTGGCGCGATGATAACCGCCTGCCTCGGGTCACCCGGCATCGGGTCAACCCGCAGTTTGAGGCGTCTCAGTCGCTGGGTGGCGCGGTCGCAGCACTGTCGCTTTCTGTGCCGGAAGGCGACACCACACTGCCGCGGGTATTGCGCTCCGCCAGTTCCTGCAGTCGCCGGGCGATGCGCTCCTCCACCCCACGAGTCGTGGGCTGGTAGAAGTGCGGCGGCGTCATGCCGTCGGGAAAATAGGTTTCGCCGGCAACGAAAGCGTCGGGCTCGTCGTGGGCATAGCGATAGTCCCGGCCATAACCCAGGTTCTTCATCAGTTTGGTCGGTGCGTTGCGCAGATGCAGCGGTACCGGCTGGGTGCCCTGGTCGCGGGCAAACGCACGCGCGGCGTTGTAGGCCTTGTAGACCGCGTTCGACTTGGGCGTGACAGCCAGATAGACAACGGCTTCGGCCAGCGCCAACTCGCCTTCCGGACTGCCCAGCCGCTCATAGGTCTGGGCGGCTTCGAGCGCGAGGGTCAGGGCCTTGGGATCGGCCAGGCCGATGTCTTCCACCGCCATGCGAATCAGGCGCCGCGCCAGATACCGGGGATCGGCGCCGCCTTCGAGCATGCGCGCGAACCAGTAGAGCGAGGCGTCCACATCCGATCCGCGGACCGATTTGTGCAGCGCCGAGATCAGGTCATAGGTCTGCTCGCCTCCCTTGTCGAAGCGCAGCAGGGTCGCGCCCAGGGTCTGCTCCAGCAGTTCCGCGGAGAGCACCTCTTGCGTGGCGCGTACCGCGGCCTGCAGCGCCAGTTCGAGTGCCCCCAACAGGCGGCGGGCATCGCCGTCGGCATGGCGGATGAGCCGCTCCTGAGCCGCGACCTCGATCGCTCCGACCTCGGTGCCCTCGAGCGCGCGCTGCATCAGCAGTTGCAGATCGCCGGCATCAAGCGGCTCGAGCACATAGACCACGGCGCGCGACAACAAGGCGCTGTTGACCTCGAACGACGGGTTCTCGGTAGTCGCGCCGATGAAGGTAAACAGCCCCGATTCGACATGCGGCAGGAAGGCATCCTGCTGGCTCTTGTTGAACCGGTGCACCTCATCGACGAACACGATGGTCGACCTTCCCCGCTGCAGCGCGGCCTGCGCCTGGGCGACAGCGTCGCGGATGTCCTTCACCCCGGCGAGCACCGCCGACAGAGGCAAGAAATCGGCATCGAAGGCATCGGCCATCAAGCGCGCCAGCGTGGTTTTGCCCACGCCCGGAGGCCCCCAGAACAGCATGGAGTGCAGGCGGCCCGTCTCAAAGGCCACGCGCAACGGCTTGCCGGGCCCCAGCAAATGGCGCTGTCCCACCACCTCGTCGAGATGATGGGGGCGCAAGCGCTCGGCCAGCGGCGCATGCGCCCCCTGTAGTTTGGGCAAACGGTCGGGAGCGGGCAGATCCGCGTCGTCGAACAGGCCTGGACTGTCGCTCACGGCGCGCCCCTCCGCGCTGCGCGCTGCGGGATGAGCGCTTGGGAACGGCCCGGCGCGCTCACGGCTTTTCCCTCCGCGCTGCGCGCTGCGGGATGAGCGCTTGGGAACGGCCCGGCGCGCTCATGATCAAGGCTGCTGGATGACCGAGGCGCCCTTGGGCGGGGTGAAGCGGAAGCTGCCGGACGCGAAGGTCGGATTGGTCTGCATGGCGGTAAAGCGCATGGTGGAGATTTGACCGAAAGCATCGCGCAGTTGAAGCTCGACGACTTCAGGGCCGCGGGGCGTGCTGCGCAGGCCGATGCGAATCCAGTCGAAGTTGCTGTCCTTCGCCTTGGGCGTGGCCTGCACCCATTGCAAACCGGCGGCATCGGCCTGGGCCTGCAGGGTGAACAGCCGGGTCAGGTCGGTGCCGGCGAAGATGGCCGCGGGCGTGCCCTTGAACGCCTGCGTGACCGGCGTGATCGTCACCTGATCGAGGTCGTGGTCATAGGTCCAGAGCTGCTTGCCGTCGCTGACGATGATCTGGGTGTAGGGCTTGGTGTAGTCCCAGCGGAAGCGGTCGGGACGCTCGAACGCAAACTGCCCTGCCGCGGGCGCCTGCGCCGGCCCCTTGGGATTGCTCACGGTCTGCGTGAACTGGGCGCTGCCGCCCCGCGTCTGCTGCAGCCACTGCTCGAGCAGTTGCACCGAGTTGGCCGCGAAGGCCGCAGGCAGACAGACGCCGAGCAGGCCGCCCGTGAGAAAAAGCCGCAACAGCGAGGTGCGCCAGCGCGTGTTCATGGAAGTCATTGCCCTTGTCTTTCGTCTTGAAAATTCCGCCGGAGAAGCGTCGCTCCACACGTCCAGACCCCTTCCGCACCCATCACTCCGACCGCACCGGCACCAGGATGTCGCGATTGCCGTTGGCCGTCAGCGCCGACACCAGTCCGGATTGCTCCATCTGTTCCAGGAGTCGGGCAGAACGGTTGTAGCCGATGCGAAGATGACGCTGCACCAGAGAAATCGACGCCTTGCGATGCTGCAGCACGATTTGCACGGCCTGATCGTAGAGCGGGTCGCTCTCGCCATCCGCCTGGCCCGCACCGCCCAGTGCGCCGCCGGCACCTTCCAGATCTTCCTCGCCCGTGAGAATGCCGTCGAGATAGTTCGGTCCGCCTCGGCTCTTGATGTCTTCGACCACGCGGTGCACTTCGGCGTCGCTGACGAACGCACCATGCACCCGCTGCGGCATGCCCGAGCCGGGCGGCAGGTAAAGCATGTCGCCCATGCCCAGCAGGCTCTCCGCGCCCATCTGGTCGAGGATGGTGCGCGAATCGATCTTGCTCGACACCTGAAAGGCCATGCGGGTGGGAATATTGGCCTTGATCAGCCCGGTGATCACGTCCACGCTGGGTCGCTGGGTGGCCAGGATGAGATGGATGCCCGAAGCCCGAGCCTTCTGCGCCAGACGCGCGATGAGCTCCTCGATCTTCTTGCCCACCACCATCATCAGATCGGCCAGTTCGTCGATGACGACCACGATGTTGGGCAGCTTCTCCAGCGGTTCGGGCGACTCGGGGGTGAGGCTGAAGGGATTGGTCAGGGGTTCGCCGCGCGCCCGGGCCTCCTGCACCTTGGTGTTGTAGCCCGCGAGATTGCGCACGCCGAGCTTGCTCATGAGCTTGTAGCGACGTTCCATTTCGCCCACACACCAGTTCAACGCCTGGGCCGCCTGCTTCATATCGATCACCACGGGCGCGAGCAGATGCGGAATGCCGTCGTACACGCTGAGTTCGAGCATTTTCGGATCGATCAGAATCAGGCGCACATCGCTGGGTTCGGCCTTGTACAGCAGGCTCAGAATCATGGCGTTCACGCCGACGGACTTGCCCGAACCGGTGGTGCCGGCCACCAGCAAATGGGGCATCTTGGCCAGATCGGCCACCACCGGGTTGCCCACGATGTCCTTGCCCAGGCCCATGGTCAGCATCGAGGCGGCTTCGTGGTAATTGTTGGAGCCGAGAATTTCCGACAGCTTGATGGTATGCCGCTTGGCATTGGGCAATTCCAGCGCCATGGTGTTCTTGCCCGGAATGGTTTCGACCACCCGGATGCTCACCAGCGACAAGGCTCGCGCCAGATCGCGCGACAGGTTGACGATCTGCGAGCCTTTCACGCCGGTGGCCGGCTCCACCTCGTAGCGCGTGATCACCGGGCCGGGATAGGCCGCCACCACGCGCACCTCCACGCCGAAATCCTTGAGCTTCTTCTCGATGAGGCGCGAGGTGAACTCCAGCGTCTCGTGGCTGACCGTCTCAGCCTGCACCGCCGGGGCGGCATCGAGCAGACTCAGGGCTGGCAGGGCCGAGTCGGGCAATTCATTGAACAGCGGCTTCTGCTTTTCCTTGAGGACGCGCGGCGAAGGCGGCACAAACGCCACCGAGGGCTCGATGAGCACAGGGGCCAGCACCTCCCGCTCCTCCACCAGAGGCCGCTGCAGCTCGACTTCCTTCTCGCGCTCCTGCATGGCCTGCTGGCCCGCAAGCACATCGTCTTCGCGCCCGCGCCGGTCGCGCTGCCAGGTCCACAGCCGCTCGATCCAGCGGCCCAGATGTTCGGCCGCATCGGCCCACGAAAAATGGCCGACCCAGCTCAACGAGAACAGAAAGACGGCCAGCAGCACCAGCGTCCCGCCCGTGTCGCCCAGCAGGGTGTCCATCACCATGCCGCAAGCATGGCCCAAAAGGCCCCCGGCATCGCCAGGCAGGCCGGCGGCCAGACTCCACAGCCGCGTCGATTCCAGCGCAGCACTCGACAGCGGCAACAGCAGCAGCCCCGCAACTGCGGCCAGGGGCTGCAGCTTGCGCCATCGGCTCGCGGCCCCCGGCGCCTCTACCTGCGCCGGTTCGGCCTGCGTTCTGCGCCACAGCCGCAGCAAGCCGTACAGCCCCAGGGGAATGAGCCAAAGCGCCGAGAATCCGAGCAGAAAATAGGCGATGTCGGACAACCAGGCCCCGACCACGCCGACCCAGTTGGCCACATGGCCGTCGGTGCCCGAACTGGACCAGGACGGATCGGATTTGTGAAAACTCAACAGGCTCAGGCTGAGCAGGACCCAGCCGATGAAGGCCGCCGTCAGACGGACTTCGCTGGCAAAGCGCTGCAGGCGGCTGCGCGGTTCAGGACGGGAAGCCGTCGCGGCGGGGCGGCGGCGTGTATCGATTTTCGGCATGGGGGTGTTCAAAATCCAGGGTGATGCATCGCACCAGCCCTTGTGAAGGACGGCAAGGCGGATTGTGCCGCCCTTGCACACCGCATGGGCCGCAGGCCGTCAGAGATCAGCAGGGGAGACACCCGAGGACACGGGCGCCCTCCCGGAGGATCACAGCAATGTGGAGAGATGTTCGCGGATCAGCATGCTGCCATCCTCGCGCTCGACCACAAAACCCTGCTGCTCGAAGTCTTTCATCACCCGGCTGACCATCTCACGCGAAGCCCCAACCATCTTGGCCAGATCCTGGCGCGACAGCTTGTTGCGGATCACATGCTCGTTCTGCATCACGTCGGTGAGTTCCATCAGCGCGCGCGCCACGCGGCCATAGACATCCATCAGCGCCAGCGATTCAATCTTGCGGTCGGCCCGTCGCAGACGAAGTGCCAGCCCCCGCATGATGGCGAAGGACATGCTCGTGTTCTCGGGCAGGCACTGCAGAAAGGCCACGCGACCGAGCATCATCACATCGGTCTGGACTTCGGCCTGGACCGTCGCGCTGTGCGGCTCGCCGTCGATCAGGCTCATCTCACCAATGTAGTCGCCGGCATGCAGCACGGCGATGATGACTTCACGGCCCTTGGCGTCCATGCTCACCACCCGCGCCCGGCCCGACAGCAGGATGAACAGGGCGTTCGACTTGCTGCCCTGCTCGACAATGTTTTCCCCGCGCTTGTAGCGGCGCTTGACGATGGATTGCGAAATCGACCAGGCCTGCGATTCGGTGAGCACGGCAAACAGCGGCACGCGCCGAACCAGGTCAATATCGGTGATTTGCGACATCAGTTTCTCCAGTTTGCACAACGGCAGGACGCTCTCGAATCACAGGGGAACGCCGCAATCCAATTAGCCTTGCAGCAAGCGCCCTATGCCCGGCGCACCTAAAATCTTACGCATTGCGCGGTTGCGTGCCGCATGTCCAGCCATCAGGCGACAAGGCGGGCGCTTCCCTCTTTTCATTCGCTCAAGCCTCAAGTTTCTCACACATCATGACATCGAAACACGCCAAAGTACTCATTCTGGGCTCCGGCCCCGCCGGTTACAGCGCCGCCGTCTACGCGGCGCGCGCCAATCTCAACCCGCTGCTCGTCACGGGGCTGGCACAGGGCGGCCAGCTCATGACCACCACCGAAGTCGACAACTGGCCCGCCGACGTAGATGGTGTGCAGGGCCCAGACCTCATGGCCCGGTTCCAGGCGCATGCCGAGCGATTCAACACCGAAATCGTGTTCGATCACATCCACACCGCGCACCTGAGCGAAAAACCCATCCGCCTGGAAGGCGACAGCGGTGTCTACACCTGCGACACCCTGATCATCGCCACGGGAGCTTCCGCCAAGTATCTGGGACTGCCTACCGAAGAGGCCTTCATGGGCAAGGGCGTCTCCGGGTGCGCCACCTGCGACGGCTTCTTCTACCGCAACCAACCTGTGTGCGTCGTAGGTGGCGGCAACACGGCCGTCGAGGAAGCCCTTTATCTGGCCAATATCGCCAGCAAGGTGACCGTGATCCATCGCCGCGACAAGTTCCGCGCCGAACCCATTCTGGTCGACAAGCTGATGGCACGCGCTGCGGAAGGCAAGGTTGAACTCAAGCTCTGGAGCGAGCTGCAGGAAGTGCTTGGCGACAACAGCGGCGTGACGGGTGTGCGCATCCGCAACAGCCAGACCGGCGCAAACGAAGACATCGCGTTGAGCGGCTGCTTCATCGCCATCGGCCACCAACCCAACACGGACATCTTCAAAGGTCAGCTCGATATGAAGGACGGCTACATCATCACCCGCGGCGGCAACGAGGGCATGGCGACTGCGACCAGTGTGCCCGGCGTCTTCGCGGCCGGCGACGTGCAGGATCACGTCTACCGTCAGGCCATTACCAGCGCAGGCACGGGCTGCATGGCCGCACTGGACGCGCAGCGCCACCTGGAGAATGTCGAGTCCTGAGATCCCTCTGGCCTGCCTTTTGGTCAGGTCAGAGGCCGGCCTGCGATGGCCCGGCCTGGAAAAGCCGTGGACAAGCCAAGGTTTCCGGCTATAATCTTTAGCCTTTGTTCTACAAAATTTCGAGGTGCGCCATGGCACGAGTGTGTCAAGTGACAGGTAAAGGGCCGATGGTCGGGAACAATGTGTCCCACGCGAACAACAAGACCAAGCGCCGCTTCCTGCCCAATCTGCAATATCGCCGTTTCTGGGTCGAGAGCGAGAACCGTTTCGTGCGTCTGCGCGTGACAAGTTCTGGCCTGCGCACCATTGACAAAAAAGGCATCGACGTCGTCCTCGCCGAGCTGCGCTCGCGTGGCGAGATCTGATCGCCCTTCTCTCCTAGAACTGCACGGAGCCCACTATGGCAACCAAAGGCGGACGCGAAAAAATCAAGCTGGAATCCTCTGCGGGCACCGGCCATTTCTACACCACCACGAAAAACAAGCGCACCACCCCCGAAAAAATCGAAATCATGAAATTCGATCCGGTCGCGCGCAAGCACGTGAACTACAAGGAAGGCAAGATCAAATAAGCTGATCTGCGTTTCAGAAGCCTGAACGATCCGCTGTCTCTGTCGCGCCTTAACAGGCTTGCGGCTAGAACAGCGGATTTTTCATGGGCGTCCGTGTCATCCCGGCATCGCTCCAGCGAACTTGTCCGGGGACGCCCCGACGAGGCATCACGGCCCCATCCGCCTGGGAACAGGCGAGCCGGGACCGACCTTCAGGCGGCCGGCGTATAGCGCCGTAGCCGTAAAGACAACTCTCTGAGCGCCGTCACGCCACTGTCTTCGGCGCGGTGGCACCAGTCCTGCAGTTTGAGACGCAGCTGCTCGCCGTTCAGATTGGTCTGCTCCCACACGGCCTTGAGCTCTTCGCGCATATGCAGCAGCTTGCCAAGGTTCGGGCTGGCGTTGGCTGCGGCATCTACCAGGGCACGGGAGCGGTCGCACAGAATTTCGCGCTCGACCCCGATCCAGCGCCGGGCGGCGCGCAGGGTAGGCAAATTGCTGGCGGCGCCCTGCTCGGCAGCGCGGGCGAGTTCCGATTTGAGCGTCGTTCTCAGCCCTGCCGCATAGCGCGCCATCACTTCATAGCGATTGGCAATGACGGCCTGCAAGGTGAGCTGGTCCACCTCGGCGCGCACATCACCCAGGCGAAACTGCGGCGGCAGTTTGCGCGGCTTGGCCAGACCCACCCACGACAGGGCGCGAATATAGGCCCAGCCAATATCGAACTCCCACCATTTGACCGAAAGCTTGGCCGAAGTCGGATAGGTGTGGTGATTGTTGTGCAGTTCTTCGCCACCGATCAGCAAACCCCAGGGCGAGATGTTGTGGCTGCTGTCCCGCGCGGAGAAGTTGCGGTAGCCCCACCAGTGCCCCAACCCATTGATCACCCCGGCCGCCCAGATCGGAATCCACAGCATCTGCACGGCCCAAACCGTGGCGCCGATGGCGCCGAACATCAACACATCGAGAATGAGCAGCAGCCCGACACCCTGCCAGACGAAGCGGGAATAGAGATTTCGCTCCAGCCAGTCATCGGGCGTGCCGTGGCCGAATTTGCTCAGCGTCTCGGCATTTCTTGATTCGGTGCGATACAACTCAGCCCCACGCAGCAAGACCGTATCGATGCCCCGCGTGACCGGACTGTGCGGGTCTTCGGCGGTCTCGCATTTCGCGTGATGTTTGCGGTGGATGGCCACCCATTCCTTGGTGACCATGCCCGTGGTGAACCACAGCCAGAAGCGGAAAAAGTGAGAGGCTGCAGGATGCAATTCCAGCGCCCTGTGCGCCTGCGCCCGGTGCAGAAAAATGGTGACGGACGCAATGGTGATATGGGTGGTGATCAGCGCGAACGCCACGATCTGCCACCAGGAGGCTTGCAGCAGGCCGTGTCCGGCCCAGGTCAGAAACACATCAAACATCAGAAACTTTCAGATCGATACAACGCGATTGGAACCCTGCCCACGGCAAAAGTTGCGTGCATTATCGGAGTTGTGATGCCCCAGGCGCACAGGGCAAACGCGAAGCTCTCGTCAGTTCGCAACCACGACTTCGGTCTCGGCGCCCGCGGGGCGAGAAGACAGGGCGCGTCGTTGCAGCACGGCGGCATAGAAACCGTCGGTCGCATGGCGATTCGGCAACAGTTGCAGATCGCCCTGCGTCACCAGATCGTCGCCTTCCACGCCCTGCTGGCGCAGCACCGAGTCGGCCGGGACGCGCTCGAACTCGGGATGCGCGGCCAGAAAGGCGTTGACGACCGCGCCATTCTCTTCGGGTAGCACGCTGCACGTGGCGTAGACCAGACGACCGCCCGGCTTCACCAGTGTGGCGGCAGCCTGAAGAATATCGGCCTGTTTTGTCGTCAATTCGGCCACATCTTCCGGCTTCTGCCGCCATTTCATGTCGGGATTGCGCCGCAAGGTGCCCAAGCCGGAGCACGGCGCATCCACCAGGACGCGATCCACCTTGCCGGCGAGACGCTTGACCCGCTCATCGCGTTCGTGCGCAATGGCCACCGGGTACACATTGGACAACCCGCTGCGCAGCAGACGCGGTTTGAGCTTGGCCAGCCGGTAGTCGGCCACATCGAAGGCGTAAAGGCGCCCCGTGCCGCGCATCATTGCGCCCAGGGCCAGGGTCTTTCCGCCCGCCCCGGCGCAGAAATCGACCACCATCTCGCCGCGGCGCGGCGCCAGCAGCAAGGGCAGCAGTTGACTGCCTTCGTCCTGCACCTCCACCCAGCCTTCGCGGAACACGGTGAGATCCTGCAGGGCGGGCTTGCCCTCCAGGCGGATGCCCCAGGGCGAATAGGGCGTGGCGCGCGCAGGCAGATCGAGACGGGCAAACACATCGAGCACGGCTTCACGCCGCGTTTTCTGCACATTCACCCGCAAATCCAGCGGAGCGGGACGCAGCAGCGACTGCGCCAGCGCCGGGTATTCCGCGCCATAGTGGGCCTGCAAGGCCGCTGCAAGCCATTCCGGCAGACTCCAGCGAACCGCTTCGGGCAGCGCCATCGCGTCCTGGGCGAGCACACGTTTGCGCCACTCCAGCTGCTCGGACGTGAGTGCCGCATGCAGCGATTGCGCGTTGCCCGACCATCCCAGAATGGCCAGCCGCACCTCCATGGCCCCGCCGATCCCCTCGTCGCCGGCGGCAAGCGTCTGAAACAGGCGCAGATGCCGCAACACCTGATAGACCGTGTCGGCCAGAACCTGGCGATCCGTCTTGCCCAGTTGCGGCTTGGCGCGGAACAACCGCGACAGCACCGCATCGGCCGCGGCGTCGAAACGCAGCATCTCGCGCAGCACGTCGCGTGCGGTGTAAAGCAGATCACGCGGTTTCATGGCGCACTTTCAAGAGGAAGATTCGGCGGCCGGCTGGATGCGGGCACGCAAACCGTCGATCTGCACCCGCCCTTCCAGCATGGCCCGCACGACAGGAGGGTAAATGCGATGCTCCTCGAACAGCACGCGCGCGGACAGCATCTCGACCGTGTCGTCATCCAGAACGGGCACCGCGGCCTGCGCCAGAATTGGCCCGTGGTCGAGCGCATTGCTCACCAGATGCACGGTGGCGCCGTGCCATTTCACGCCCTCCTCCAGCGCCCGGGCATGGGTGCGCAACCCGGTGAAGGCCGGCAGCAGGGACGGATGGATATTGACCAGACGGCCGGCGAAGCGGTCGACGAAGGCCGCTCCCAGCACGCGCATGAAGCCGCACAACGCGATCACGTCGGGTTGCAGCGCATCGATCGCCTCGGCCAAAGCCAGGTCGAACGCCTCGCGGCTGGCAAAATCGGTATGTGCAATCACTTGCGTGGGCACACCAAACGAGCGCGCGACCTCCAGCCCGGCGACACCGGCCCGGTTGCTGATCACCCCGCGCACGCGAATCCCCCAGCCCTGCTCGCGCTCGGCCTGAAGAATGGACTGCAGATTGCTGCCGCGCCCGGAAATGAGGAGAACCAGATTTTTCATCGGCGCGCAGTGTAGCCGCCAAGCCGGCCTCCCCGGCCAGGCGCCGAGCGCGGGGCGAGACACGAGAACCCCGCGCCGCGTGAATAATGATGCGTTTATTTTCGCCACGCCCCACCATGAAATGCCCCTTTTGCCAGAGCGACGACACGCAGGTGATTGAAACCCGCGATGTGGAAGACGGCACTGCCCTGCGCAGGCGGCGGCGCTGCGGCCATTGCGACAAGCGCTTCACCACCTATGAACGCGCCGAAGTCAGCTTTCCGGTCGTGGTGAAAAAAGACGGTCGGCGCACCGACTACGACCGCGACAAACTCCGCGCCTCTTTTCTGCTGGCGCTGCGCAAGCGGCCCGTCAGCGCGGAGGCGGTGGACACCGCCATCGGACATGTGGAACAACAGCTCCTGCAAAGCGGCGCCCGCGAACTGCCCGCGGCCCAGATCGGCACCTGGGTCATGGAAGAACTCCGCGCGCTCGATGGCATCGCCTATGTACGCTTTGCGTCCGTCTATCACAGCTTCAAGGACCTGAGCCAGTTTCTCGACGTGCTGCAGGAGATGCAGCCCACATCACCCCCCTCCAAGCCCCGTCGCGGCAAACCCACGGCATGAACGCCACCAACCCATCGCAGCCTCAGGGCCCTTTCAACGGGGAAGATCAGCGTCACATGCGGCGGGCGCTCGATCTGGCGCGCGGGGCGATGTACCGTACCAGCCCCAATCCGCGTGTGGGCTGCGTGCTGGTGCGCGACGGGCAGGTGCTGGGCGAGGGTGCCACGCAGGCGGCGGGGCAGGATCATGCCGAAGTGCAGGCGGTCAAACAGGCCTGGGAGCGCGGCCATGTCTTGCCGGGCGCCACGGCCTACGTCACCCTGGAGCCCTGCTCCCACCATGGCCGCACGCCCCCTTGCGCCGACCTGCTGGTGACGCAGGGCGTGGCCCGCGTGGTCGCCGCGATGGTCGATCCCAACCCCCGGGTGGCAGGCCAGGGCTTGCAGCGCTTGCGCGAAGCCGGCATCGAAGTCGATGTCGGGCTGTTCGCCGATGAGGCACGCGAGATCAACCCGGGCTTCATCGCCCGCATGGTGCGCGGCACACCCTGGGTGCGGTTGAAGGTAGCCGCCTCGCTGGACGGCGTCACCGCCCTGCCCAACGGTGCAAGCCAGTGGATCACCGGCGAAGCGGCACGCGCCGACGGTCATCACTGGCGTGCGCGGTCCTGCGCCGTGCTCACCGGCCTGGGTACGGTGAGAGCCGACGACCCCCAGCTCAATGTGCGGGCGGTGCCCACGCCGCGCCAGCCCATCCGCATCGTCATCGACAGCCGCCTGGAATGCCCGCCCACCGCTCGCCTGCTACAGAGCGCCGATTCGCCGCTGTGGATCGTCCACGCCCTGCCGCCGGAGCTGGCCGCGCCGCGCCTGGCTGCGCTGCGCAGCGCAGCCATCGGTTCGCTCGACCTGCAGGACATCGCCCTGCCCGCCGACCCCGACAAGCCGGGCAAGACCGATCTGCGGGCGCTGATGCAGGTGCTCGGCCAGCGCGGCATCAACGAACTGCACTGCGAGGCGGGCGAAAAACTCAACGGTTCGCTGCTGCGCGCAGGCGTGGTGGACGAGCTGCTGCTGTATCTTGCGCCCCAGTTGCTGGGCGAGGGCGCCGGATTGGCGGCGCTGGGGCCGTACCGATCGCTGACCGAGGGATTGGCGCTGCGATGGCACGCGGTCGATCCCGTTGGGAGCGATCTGCGCATCCTCGCCCGTTTTCCCTCATCTTCTTTTTCCCACTGAACCGTCATGTTCACCGGACTCGTCACCACCGTCGGCAGCATTGCCAGCGTCGTTCCTCTCGGCTCTCAAGCCAGCCACGGCAAACGCGTGCACCTGCAGGTCGATCCTGCCTGGCTGCAGGGCGTGCAACTCGGCGAGAGCATCGCCGTCAGCGGCGCCTGCATGACGGTGGTGGATCTGCAACTTGACGCATTCGCCATCGACATCTCGGCCGAAAGCCTGGCGCGCACCGCAGGGCTGGACGCCCCCGGCGCGCTGGTCAACCTGGAGCAGTCGGTCTCCCTCTCCACCAAGCTCGGCGGCCATCTGGTCACCGGCCACGTGGACGGCGTCGGCCGGGTGGCCCGGTTCGAGCCCATCGGCGAGTCGTGGCTGCTGGAGGTGGATGCGCCCTCCGCTTTAGGCAGGTTCTTTGCGTACAAGGGCTCCATCGTGGTCAACGGCGTCAGCCTCACCGTCAACCGAGTGGAAGACCTGCCGGGGCATTGCCGCGTCAGCATCAACCTCATTCCCCATACCCTGCAGCACACCAACCTGCACCAGTTGCGCGAGGGCAGCGCGGTCAACCTCGAAATCGACCTCATCGCCCGCTACGTCGAGCGCATGCTGGGCGCGGCGGAGGGCGTGCGGCATGTGTGAGCTTTTTGCCTACTCCAGCCGCGTGCCCGCGCGGATTCGGATTGCCTTTCGCGAATTCGCGCGCCACGGCGGCCCGCATGCGGGCAACCCCGACGGCTGGGGCGCCGCGTACTACGACGGGGTCGATGCGCACGTTCTGCGCGAGGCGCAGCCCACGCTGTCCAGCGCCTTCGTCCCGGTGCTCGAAAAGCACGACTTTCACAGTCCGCTGGTGATCGCGCACATCCGTCGCGCCTCGCGCGGGCCGGTGGCGCTCGTCAACACCCAGCCCTTCGCCCGCGAACTGTTCGGACGGCGGCACATCTTCGCCCACAACGGCGATCTGCCCGACGTCGAACGCGCCCTGCCCCTGGCCCACGCGGCGCACCGCCCCATGGGCCAGACCGATTCCGAGCACGCGTTCTACGTCCTCATGCAATCGCTGCTGGCGCTCGATGCGGCCGGCGAGAGCGGCGACCTGAAACGCCGCATCGACGTGGTCTCCGATTTCGCCGCCCGCATGCGGGCCATCGGCGCGGCCAATTTCCTGTTCTCCGACGGCGACCTGCTGTTCGCCCATGCCCATCGCCGCCGCAGCCACCCGGGCGATACCTGGGTGCCGGGCCTGCACATGCTCGTGCGCGAGGCCGCCAGCGACCATCAAATGCGCGCCTCCGGGATGCACGTCCAGGGCCGCGACGACAAGCCCTCACCCGCGGTGATGCTCGCCAGCGTCCCCCTCACCCCCGAAGATTGGGAGCCCCTGCCCGAAAACACCCTGCTCGTCGTGCAGCAGGGCCGACTGATCGCCCGCCTCGGCGCCCCGGGCAGCGTCTGAGCCAGCCGAGACTTCCGTTGCAAACGGACACAGGCCCGGCACGGACCGCTGATAAAGTCTTGCCGACCGCCCTGAGACCCCGAGACTCGCCCCACGTGCGCATGAAACCACTCCGATCCCGCCTGCTTCCCTTCTTCGCCCTCGTCTGGCTGGCCCTGATTCCCCGCCTGAGTTGGGCGCTGGGGCTGGGTGACGTATCCGACTGGGCCCAGTCCACCTGGAATGCCGCCGTCACCACCACCAAGACCGGCCAGGACGACCTGTACTTCAGCGGCTACACCTGGCACGACCCCGGCACCTACACCGAGGCCAAGCGCGCGGTGCTCAACAAACACGCCTGGGGCATCGGCTGGGGCCGCCATCTCACCAATGCCGACGGCAACGAAGACATGGTCTACGCCATGGTCTTCTCCGACTCGCACTGGAACGCCGAACCCGTGGTCGGCTATGCCCACCAGTGGATGTATTTCAACGACTCCCCAGTGGGTTTCGGTCTGGGCTACACCCTGGCCGTCACTTCGCGGGCCGACATTTTCAAGAACATCCCCTTCCCCATCGCCCTGCCCATCGCCTCGGTGCGCTTCGGCAAACTCTCCATCTACGGCACCTTCATCCCCAAGGTGAACAACAAGCTCAACAACGGCAACGTCGCGTTTTTCTTCGGACGCTACGAGTTCTGATTGCCCCGGCAACGCCGGGCGCTGCCGGTAGCGGCACCAAGCGCGCCTGCCGCCGCGCTTTTACAATGGCTGGCTTTTCGCCGCGTCCCTTCATCATGCCCCTGTCCCCCGTTCCCGACATCATTGCCGAGCTCAAGGCCGGGCGCATGGTCATCCTGGTCGATGAGGAAGACCGCGAAAACGAAGGCGATCTGGTCATCGCCGCCGAGCACATCACGCCGCAGACGATCAATTTCATGGCCACGCATGCGCGCGGCCTGATCTGCCTGACCCTCACCGCCCAGCGCTGCGCGCAGCTCGGCCTCAAGCACATGGTCGAGCGCAACGGCTCGTCCCACGGCACCGCCTTCACCGCGTCCATCGAAGCGGCCGAAGGGGTGACCACGGGCATTTCGGCAGCCGATCGCGCGCGCACCGTGCAGGCCGCAGTGGCACGCCAGGCCCAGCCCAGCGACATCGTGCAGCCAGGCCACATCTTCCCGCTGATGGCCGCCGAAGGCGGCGTGCTCATGCGCGCCGGCCACACCGAGGCCGGCTGCGACCTCGCCGCCCTGGCCGGGTTGGAGCCGGCCGCCGTGATCTGCGAAGTGATGAATGCCGACGGCACCATGGCGCGGTTGCCCGATCTCGAACAATTTGCCGCGCAGCACGATCTGAAGATCGGCGCCATCGCCGATCTCATCGAATACCGCAGCCGCACCGAATCGCTGGTGCAGCGCGTGGGCGAGCAGGCGATGCAAACCCCTTTCGGCGCCATGCGCTGCGTGGCCTACACCGATCGCGCCGGTCATGGGCTGCATCTCGCGCTGGTCCATGGCGACCTCGCCGATCAGAGCGCGCCACTGGTGCGCGTGCACGAGCCTCTGTCCGTCCTCGACCTGCTCGACACCGAATGCCAGCGTCATTCCTGGAATCTGCCGCAAGCCCTGCGGCGCATCGCGCAGGAAGGCAGCGGTGTGGCCGTCTTGCTCAACTGCGGCGAATCGGCCGCGCAATTGCAGACCCGGTTCGAGCGGCTGATGCAGCCCGTGGCGGTGCCGCCGAAATCGGGGGTCACCGCACTGCGCGACTACGGCATCGGCGCCCAGATCCTGCGCGATCTCGGCATACGCCAGATGCGACTGCTCGGCCAGGCGCGCAAGATGCCCAGCATGGTGGGCTACGGTCTGGAAATCCTGGGCTTCGAGCCCGCGCCGCAATCCCGCTGCACCGCCACGCCCAGCGCGTAAGCTGTCGGCTTCAAAGGGTCGGCTCGCGCAGCTTGTCGGCGCGCCGACCTTCACCGCCTTTTTCACTGTCCCACCCACGCCATGCAAAACGTCCAGAACCGCATTCTTTCCGAACAACTCGACGGTCGTGATCTGCGCATCGCCGTGGTGCAGGCCCGCTTCAACACCGCGCTGACCGACCGGCTCACCCAGTCCTGCCTCGATGAACTCGAGCGCCTGGGCGTGAACGAGGACGACATCGGCCTCTACACCGTCCCCGGCGCGCTCGAACTGCCGCTGATGCTGCAGGCTCTGGCCGAGAGCGAGGCCTTCGACGCGCTCATTGCCATCGGCTGCGTGATCCGGGGCGACACTTACCACTTCGAAGTCGTCTGCAACACCAGCGCGGCCGGCATCAGCCAGGTGGCGCTCGACTACAACATGCCGGTGGCCAACGGCGTGCTCACCGTGGAAAACGAAGCGCAAGCCGAAGCCCGCATCGACAAAGGCGCCGAATGCGCCCGCGTCGCAGTGGAAATGGCCAATCTGTTCATCGACATCAGCGACAACGACGACGAGGCCGCATGACCGCACCCACCGCCCCCAAAAGCGCGCGGCGCAAATCGCGCGAACTCGCGTTCCAAGGCATTTACGAATGGCTCATCGCGGCCAGCGACACCGGCGCCATCGAAGCCTTCCTGCACGAGCGCTACCCCACCATCAAGCTCGATGACGAGCACTTTCAATCCCTGCTGCACGGCGCGCTGGCCGACGCCGGTGCGCTCGACGCGCTGATCCAGCCGCACATCGACCGCCAGACCAGCGAGCTTTCCCCCGTGGAACATGCCCTGCTCCTGATGGGTGCGTTCGAATTGCAGCGCCACCTCGACGTGCCCTATCGCGTGGTCATCAACGAAGCGGTCGAACTCGGCAAGGTATACGGCGGCACCGACGGCTACAAATACGTCAACGGCGTGCTCGACCGCATCGCGGCCGTTCTGCGCAAGACCGAGCTCGAAGCCACCAACCAGTCGCATCCGCAAGAGTCACCCGCCACCGATCACAGCCCCCCGCCCAACCCCTACGCGAACGTGCCCGTCAGCCACAAGGCCAAGGCCCCGCCGCGGCGCACGGCAACTTCGTCCCCCCGGCGCGCCAGCGCCAGCCCGCGCCCGCCGCGAAAAGACTGATCCTCCCCGAAGAGCCACCATGCGCTTAGCCCAACGCAACCAGTCCATCGAACCCTTCTACGTCATGGACGTGGTGCGCGCCGCCGCGCAGCAACAGACAGCCTGGGAAGCGCAGGGCAAGCGCATGATCCACCTCAGCGTGGGCGAGCCCGACTTCACCGCGCCCGAGCCCGTCATCGAGGCCGCCACCCGGGCCTTGCGCGACGGCCGCACCGGCTACACGCTGGCACCCGGCCTGCCCGCGCTGCGCGAACGCATCGCGCAGCACTACGCCCAGGTGCACGGCCTGGCCATCGACCCCTCGCGCGTCTTCGTCACCGCGGGAGCCTCGGGCGCCCTCACCCTGGCCAGCCTGCTGCTGTTCAATCCGGGCGACGAAGTGCTCATGCCCGATCCGAGCTATCCGTGCAACAAGAACTTCGTGGCCGCCGCCGGCGCGCGGGCCCGCATGCTGCCTGCTCCCGCCGCGCAGCGCTTTCAGCTCACGGCCAGCGAAGTCGAGGCCGCCTGGACCCCGCAGACCGCAGGCGTCCTGCTGGCCTCGCCCTCCAACCCCACCGGCACCTCCATCGCGCCGGACGAGCTGCGCCGCATCGTGGATGCGGTGCGCGCCCGGGGCGGCGTCAGCCTGGTCGATGAGATCTATCTGGGCTTGAGCTATGACGACGCTCAAGGAAACGCAGGGCCGCCCCAAGTTTCCTTGCCCCCCGCGGGGGGCGGGTCAGCAGGCCGACCCAGGGGGCCCACTCATGGCCAGACCGCGCTGGCCGCAGGCGACGACGTCATCACCGTCAACAGCTTCTCCAAATACTTCCAGATGACCGGCTGGCGGCTGGGCTGGCTGGTCGTGCCGCCGGCGCTCGTCGCCCCGCTGGAGCGCATGGCCGGCAACCTGTTCATCTGCGCCAGCAGCGTCGCCCAGCATGCCGCCCTGGCCTGCTTCGAAGCCGACACCCTGAAGGAATACGAACGCCGCCGCGCCGAGTTCAAGCAGAGGCGCGACCTCATCGTGCCCGGCCTTGAAGCACTGGGCCTGCGCGTGCCCGTGCGGCCCGATGGCGCCTTCTATGTCTACGCCGACTGCTCGGCCTACAGCGCCGACAGCTGGGATTTCTGCTTCGATGTGATGCGCGACACCGGCGTGGTGCTCGTGCCCGGCAAAGACTTCGGCACCGCCGAGCCCCAACGCTACTTCCGCCTGAGCTATGCCAACAGCCTGGCCAACCTGCAGGAAGCCCTCGACCGACTGAGGGGCTATCTGGAGCGCAAGGCGGCATGAAGGTCGCCCAGTGAACCTGCAGCAACGCATCCTGCTCATCGCGGGCCCCAATGGCGCTGGAAAAACCACCTTCGCAAAGGTCTTCCTGCCTGAAGCGGATTACCGCGACTTCATCAATGCCGATCTCATTGCCTCGGGCTTATCCCCATTCGATCCCGACAGAGCTGCCCGACGCGCCGCGCGCCTGATGCTGGAAGAAATGGACCTGCGGGTGAAAGACGGCAGAAGCTTTGCCTTGGAAACCACCCTCAGCGGGCGCGGCTATGCCGCACAAATTCCAAAGTGGCGTGCGTTGGGCTATCACGTCAAACTGGTGTTCTTATGTTTGCCCAATGCGGAGATGGCGATACAGCGCGTGGCTGCACGTGTGGCGCAAGGTGGGCATGCCATCCCTGAAACCGTCATCCGACGGCGTTTTTCAGCCGGATCACTGAATTTCCATAAGCTCTACAAGCCCCTGGTGAACGCCTGGGCACTTTATGACAACTCGGGAGATCTACCCATACTGATCAGCAGCGAGGACAACTCATGACCCTCTCACCACCCAAGCGCACCGCGCCTTCTGTCGACCCCGATCTGCAAAAAGTCGAGCTTGCACTGCGCCGCGCAGCCCAAGGCGCGCGTGAGCTCGCGCTGCGTACCGGAACGCCTTGCTATGTCTGGCGCGATGGCAAGATGATCAATATTGGCAGTCCGAAGGCGAGCCCAACCGCTCACAGCGACGCTTCAGAGAAAGCATGAACCCAACGGCCGCGCCTTCGGCGCAACCTTCATGCATCGCCGTTTTCCACTGGCCCGTGCGGGTGTACTGGGAAGACACCGACGCCGGCGGCATCGTCTATTACGCCAACTATCTCAAGTTCTTCGAGCGCGCGCGCACGGAATGGCTGCGCAGCCTCGGGCTGGCGCAGTCCGAACTAGCGGCGCAGGCCGGGCTGGTGTTCGTCGTGGCCGAGGTGCACCTGCGCTACGCCGCCCCCGC
Source organism: Thiomonas intermedia (assembly GCF_002028405.1). Taxonomy (NCBI): domain Bacteria; kingdom Pseudomonadati; phylum Pseudomonadota; class Betaproteobacteria; order Burkholderiales; genus Thiomonas; species Thiomonas intermedia. The sequence goes on along the minus strand of NZ_CP020046.1, from coordinate 2,386,260 downwards.
GAAGCTCGACGATGTCTTGCAGGTCCAGCTCCGGGTGAGCGACATCGGCACGGCCAGCCTCAGCGTCATCCAACAGGCCTGGCGGTGCGACGCGCAGGGCTGCGCCACTCAGTTGCTTTGCGAAGCCACCGTGCGCGTGGGCTGCGTGAGCGCAGCCGCCATGCGGCCCGCCCGCATGCCCAAGGATGTCCACGAACGCGTCATCCGATGGACGGCGGCGAACGCTTCAGCCTCCTGAGAAGGTGTGAACAAATCCGCCATGCCCGCTCATCGTGCCCAAAGGTCGCCGCTCGGCCACGCCGGATTCATTCACACCTCCTGAGCCGTCGCACCGCACCGTCGTGAACCTTTCTCCCGCGGCGCTGTCTTCTTGGGGGCACCCTCGCCCGTTGCGGGATTTGTTGTAATGCAGCCTGTTGCATCCGGCCCTTGTCGTGCCGCGCCGCTCCCTTCCACTACCCTCAGCCAGATCTCCCTATGGATCAAAACTTCTCCATCGTGTCCATGGTGCTCGGCGCCAGCATCGTGGTGCAGCTCGTGCTCGCGCTGCTGCTCTCGGTTTCGCTGGCGAGCTGGACCGTCATCTTCCGCAAGTATTTCGCCATCAAGTCGGCGCGCATCAAATCGGAGGACTTCGAGCAGGAATTCTGGTCGGGCACCGGGCTGAACGATCTGTACCAATCGGCGCTGAGCAGCGGCCGTCACGGCAGCCCGCTGCAGCGCATCTTCGCCTCGGGCATGCGCGAATACCTCAAGCTGCGCGAGCGCCATGTGCTCGACGGCTCCACGCTGGTGGATGGCGCCCGCCGCGCCATGCGCGCCGCCTTCCAGCGCGAGATGGACGCGCTCGAAGCCAATCTTTCCTTTCTGGCCTCGGTCGGCTCGGTCTCGCCCTATGTCGGCCTGTTCGGCACGGTGTGGGGCATCATGCACGCCTTCGTCGGCCTGTCCAATCTGCAGCAGGTCACTCTCGCCACCGTGGCGCCCGGCATCGCCGAAGCGCTGGTGGCCACGGCCATCGGTCTGTTCGCCGCCATTCCCGCGGTGATCGCCTACAACTTCTTCGCCCGCGACATCGACCGTCTGGCCAATCGCTACGAGTCGTTCACCGAAGAGTTCTCCAACATCCTGCAGCGCCAGAGCGCGCCCGCACCCAGCGCCGCGCAATCAGCCACTGCAGCAAGCGCTGGACGCGCCGGCCCTGCCACCGGCTTTGGTGGAGGACGCTGAGCATGATGTCCCCGCGCTCACGCTGTTCGCTGTCCCCCATGGAGGCCTGAGATGCCCGCCATCCAATCCAGCAGCCGCGGCCATCGCTCGCGCCGCGCCCTGGCCGACATCAATGTCGTGCCCTATATCGACGTCATGCTGGTGCTGCTGATCATCTTCATGGTCACGGCGCCGCTCATCACGCCCACCATGGTCAAGCTGCCGACCGTGGGCAACGCGCCTCAGGCGCCCAGCACCCTGGTGCAGGTCACCATCCAGAAGGACGACACCCTTCAGGTTTCGCTGCGCGATCCCAAGAACAAGGCGTCGCAGGCCAGCCCGCAACCGGTCAGTCTCAAGGACCTGCCGCAAACCGTACAGCAACTGGCGTCGCAGGCCGGTCTCAGCCTCGACGCCATGCCGGTGCTGATCGCAGCCGACAAGGACGTGAAGTACGACGCCGTGATGCGCGCGCTCAACCTGCTCAAGCAGCATGGCGTGGAACGCGTCGGCCTGGCTGTGCAGTCCAATCCTTCCTGAAGCATCGGGTATGAGCACGGCACGGTTTCCTTCGACTGAACCCACGGCGTTGCGGCCACCGCACGAGCGGGGCACGCTGCGTGCCTTCGGCCTGGCCGCGCTGTTCCACTTGCTGCTCATCGCCCTCATCGCCTTCGGCGTGCACTGGAAGAGCCATCCGCCCGAAGCGGTGGAGGCCGAACTGTGGTCCCCCACGGTGCAGCGCGCCGCGCCCCGCCCCACCGCGCCGATGGAGCGCAAGGCGCCCCAACCACAACCGCAGCCCACCCCGGCACCACCACCGCCCCAGCCGGTCGCCACACCCAAGCCACAGCCCCAGGATCAGCAGGCCGACATCGTCTTGAAGCAGCAACGCGAGGCCGCGCTGAAGAAACAACAGGCGCAACAGCAGGCCCTGCTTGAGAAAAAGCTGGAGAAGGAGCAGAAGAAACTCGCCGAGGAGAAGCTGCGCCAGGCCGAACAGAAGAAGCCACAGGAAGAGAAACAACGCCTGGCGCAAGAGAAGCAAGAACAGCAGGACAAGCTGCGCCAGGAAAAACTTGAACAGCAGCAAAAGCTCGCTGAGCAGAAGCGGCAAGAAGCGTTGAAGCAGAAGAAGCTCGAGCAGCAGCAGGCGCAGCTGGCCGCCTCGTCGCGCGACGATTACATGAAGCAGTTGATGAAGCAGGCGGGCACCGGCGCGGCCACCAGCACGGGCACGGCGCCGCAGAGCTCGGGGCCGTCGGGCACCTATGGCCCACGAATCGCAGCGTTGATCAAACAGAACACCATTTATCCCGCCTCACTGTTGGCACAAATCTCGGGCGATCCTCGCGTGAGTATTTCGGTGACTCTGGATACCAATTCCGGCACCGTGCTCGAAGCCAAGGTCGAACGATCAAGCGGAGTCGCAAGTTGGGATCAAGCGGCTTTGGACGCAATCAATCGGGTTCATCGCTTTCCGCCCCAGAGCAGTGGCGAATGGCCCCGCACAATGATCGTCAATGCCGGGCCGCGCGATCCGGGCTGATCAGTAATCAATCTCCGCCCGGCCGTCCTTCGAAAGCTGGGCCAGCGCGCTGAGCACCGGGTCGGTGGTCGGCAGGCGGTAGCCCGCCACGCTCAGGCGCACCTGGGCGCCGGCGCGCTCGATGTCGAGCAGCAGCGGCAATCCTTCCTCGCAGGCGTGCTGGCGGGCGAGTCCCACCAGCGGTTCGGCCGAGCTGCTGCCGTTGAGCTTGAGACGGATGCTCTTGCCCAGGCGCGCGCGGGCTTCTTCCAACGTCCACACCGCATCGGCGTTGAAGCGCAGTCCGCCGTTGAAGCGGTCGATCTGCGCCTTGCCGCGCAGCACCAGCAGGGCGTCGTCGCGCAGGCGGTCGCGCACGGTGTCGAGCAGGCTTTCGCCGATGACGATTTCCATCGCGCCGGAGCGATCTTCCAGCGTGAGGATGGCGATGCGCCCGCGCTGCGACTGCACCAGACGCACACCGGCGGCGATGCCGGCGATGAGCACCGGGTCGCGCGAATCCACCAGATCCATCAGCGCGGTCGGGGCGAAGCGCCGCACTTCCTCGGCGCTGGCGTCGAACAGGTGGCCGCTGAGGTAGTAGCCGATGGCGGTTTTCTCATTCGAGAGCTTGGTGCGCAGATCCCAGGGCTCGACCTCGGGCAGCAGCGGCTCGTGCGCCGGGTTGTGGCCGCCATCGGCGGCGTCGGCGGCGAACAGGTCGAACAGCCCCGCCTGCTGCCGGGCGGCCTCGCGCTGCGCGGCGTAATCCATGGCCGTTTCCACCGCGGCCAGCACGGCCGCGCGCTCGGGATGCAGGGTATCGAAGGCGCCTGCCTTGGCCAAAGCTTCGAGCACGCGCTTGTTGAGGCGGGTGCGATCCACACGTTCGGCAAAGTCGAACAGCGAGCTGAAAGGCCGTTCCTGACGGGCCGCGATCATGGCTTCCACGGCGGCCTGGCCATTGCCCTTGATGGCCCCCAGCGCGTAACGGATGGTCTTGCTGTCCACCGGGTCGAAGCGCCACTGCGAGGCGTTCACATCGGGCGGCAGCACGGCGATGCCGCGCGCCTGCGCATCTTCCACCAGCACCTTGAGCTTGTCGGTGTCGTCGAGGGCGATGCTCATGTTGGCGGCGAGGAATTCGGCGGGGTAGTGCGCCTTCATCCAGGCCGTCTGCACCGCGAGCAGCGCGTAGGCGGCGGCGTGCGATTTGTTGAAGCCGTAGCCCGCGAACTTCTCCATCAGGTCGAAGATTTCGTTGGCCTTCTCCGGTTTGATGCCGTTTTTCGCCGCGCCTTCGGCGAAGATGCCGCGGTGCTTGGCCATTTCTTCGGGCTTTTTCTTGCCCATGGCGCGGCGCAGCAGGTCGGCGCCGCCGAGCGAGTAGCCGCCGATGACCTGGGCCACCTGCATCACCTGCTCCTGATAGACCATGATGCCGTAGGTTTCCTCCAGCACCGGCGCCATGCGCGGGTCGGGGTAGGCCACGTCTTCCTTGCCCGCCTTGCGTGCGCAATAGGTGGGAATGAGGTCCATCGGGCCGGGGCGGTACAGCGCCACCAGGGCGATGATGTCCTCGAAGCGGTCGGGCCGCGCGTCGCGCAGCATGCCCTGCATGCCGCGCGATTCGAGCTGGAACACAGCCACGGTGTCGCCCTTGGCCATGAGTTTGTAGCTCCTGGCGTCGTCCAGCGGAATGTCTTCGAGGCGAAAACCGGCGCGGTCGGGGTGGTTGCGGCGGATCAGCTCGGCGCCGAGTTCGAGAATGGTCAGCGTGGCCAGGCCCAGAAAGTCGAACTTCACCAGTCCGGCGGCTTCGACATCGTCCTTGTCGTACTGCGACACGGCGTCGGTGCTGCCCGGCTGCGCATAGAGCGGACAGAAGTCGGTGAGCTTGCCCGGCGCGATGAGCACGCCGCCCGCGTGCATGCCGATGTTGCGCGGCAGCCCTTCGAGCTGCTGGGCGAGATCGAGCAGCTGTCTGACCTCCTCTTCCTCCTCGTAGCGCTGGGCCAGCATGGGCTCCTGCTTGAGCGCGTCGGCGATGGTGATGTGCTGGCCCGGCTTGGCCGGGATGAGCTTGGCGATGCCGTCGCAGAAGGTGTAGCTCAGATCGAGCACGCGCCCGACGTCGCGCACCGCGGCGCGCGCGGCCATGGTGCCGAACGTGGCGATCTGCGACACGGCCTCGACGCCGTACTTCTCCTTCACGTAGTCGATGACGCGGTCACGGTTCTCCTGGCAGAAGTCGATGTCGAAGTCGGGCATCGACACCCGTTCCGGGTTGAGGAAGCGCTCGAACAGCAGGGCGTATTCCAGAGGATCGAGATCGGTGATGCGCAGGCTGTACGCCACCAGCGAGCCCGCGCCCGAGCCCCGCCCCGGCCCGACCGGGCAGCCATGGTTCTTCGCCCAATTGATGAAGTCGGCCACGATGAGGAAGTAACCCTCGAAGCCCATCTTGGCGATGATGCCCAGCTCGTACTCCAGCCGTTCCTGATAGCGCGGACGGGCGGTCTCGCGGCGGCCCGCATCGGGGTAGAGCACGGCCAGCCGCTGCTCCAGCCCGTCCTGAGCCTGCTGGCGGAAGAACTCGGCCGGCGTCAGCCCCTGCGGCGTGGGGAACAGCGGCAATTGCGGCTTGCCCAGATCGAGCACCAGATTGCAGCGCTGCGCCAGGGCCACGGTGTTGGCAAGCGCCGAGGGCACATCGGCGAACAGCGCCTCCATCTCGGCCTGCGACTTGAAATACTGCTGATCGGTGAACTTGCGCTGGCGGCGCGGGTTGCCCAGGGTTTCGCCCTCGGCAATGCACACCCGCGCCTCGTGGGCATCGAAGTCGTCGGCCTTGAGAAACTCCACCGGATGCGTCGCCACCACGGGCAGGCCAAGCTCGGCCGCCAAGGGCACGGCCGCCTGCACATGCGGCTCGCAGGCGGCATGGCCGCTGCGCTGCAGCTCGATGTAGAAACGGCCGTCGAACACGGCCGCGTGCTGGCGGGCCAGGTCGCGCGCGGTGGCTGTGTCGCCCTGCAGCAGCGCCTGGCCAAGGGCACCTTCATGCGCGCCCGAGAGGGCGATCAGGCCCTCGGCCAGACCGCCTTCCAGCCACTCCCACTGCACCACGGCGCGTCCGCGCTGCTGATTGCCCAGCCAGGCCCGGCTGAGCAGATCACAGAGATTGAGATAGCCCGTCCGGTTCTGCACCAGCAGCAGCAAGCGCGTGAGCTGCTCGGGGTTGCGGGCGCTGCCCAGCAGCACGTCGCAGCCGATGATCGGCTTGACCCCGGCGTCCAGCGCGGCCTTGTAGAACCGCACGGCGGCGAACAAATTGTTGAAATCGGTGATCGCCAGCGCCCCCTGCCCGTCACGGGCGGCTGCAGGCACCATATCGTCCACGCGCAAGGCGCCGTCGACAATGGAGTACTCGGTATGGGTGCGGAGGTGAACGTAGGGCATCGGGGCATTTTAGGCAACGCTGTTCACCGTAGAAGCCAGCCCAGGGCGCGCTGATCACCCGGCGCCCGTCTCCGCAATCAACACATCGGCAGGGATGCCAAGGCTTTTGTGCAGTCTGCGGATCATGGCCAGCGTTAGCGGGCGCTTGCGGCTCAGGACTTCGTAGACCCGGTTGCTTTTACCAATGATCGGCTCAAGGTCTTTGACGGACAGGCCACTCTGCTCCATCCGGAATTTGATGGCTTCAACCGGATCGGGCGCGGTGATGGGGACGTGCTTGGCCTCGTAGGCTTGCACCAGCGTGGCCAGGATGTCCAGGCGATCCCCCTCTGGCGTGCCCAGATCAGGGTCAGAGTCCATCAAGATCGAAATCTCTTTGAGTGTGGCCTTGTAGTCTGCTTCTGTGTGAATGGGGCGAATGTCCATATCTTCCTCCGTGGTCGGTCAGGCCGACTCGATGGTTTCTGCGTCCACTGCGTCGTACTGCTTGTGAGTGCCGACGAACTTCACATAGACGATCTGCAACTTGTACGCTACGGCCACGATCAGCCGGTAGTCATTGCCTTTGATGTTGAAAGCCACGCGACGGTTCTTCAGCACACTGGCGCTGCGGGACTGCGCCTTGATGTCGGCGGGCTGAGTCCAGGTCGCGCTCGAGGCTTCTTCGTACCAAGCTTTCAGCGGCTGCTCGGCGTCGGGATAGCGCTCCCAGAAGGCCCGAAGGGTAGACACGGCAATCACTCGCATGGGCGAAATTTAGTCCCAATATGGGACCAAGGCAAGTGGCCTCTGAACATAGCCCGCGACGCCCCTTGAAACCTCGACCCGGCTCGCCGTTCAGACCTGATCCGCAGACGGCATGATTCATTCGATCGCCTTTATTTCAACTTTTACTGCTTTCATTTTCGCTCTTTTCCGCCCATCGTTCTTGCAAATTCCCGCTCTGCTATGGTGTCGGCCAAGGCAGCGACGACGGCCTATTTCACATACCGGAGACCCCGCACGATGATCAACAGCTACCTGCCCGCATGGCCCCTGCATCCTGATGGGGTGTTCTGGGTGGGGGCCGCGCTGGTACTGGCCACGCTCACGGGGGAATCGGTGTATCGCTTTCTCAAGTGGCCGAGGCTGGTGGGCTATGCGGCGGCGGGCATGATTCTGGCCGCCGGCGGCGCCGGGCTCAATGTGTATGAGCTGCAGAACAGCGCCCGCGCCATCGTCGACACGGCCCTGGCGGTGCTGCTTTTCGAGATTGGTCACCGGGTGAATCTGCGCTGGCTGCGCGCCAACCCTGCCCTGCTGGGCATGAGCCTGCTCGAATCGGCGCTGGGCTTTGGCGCCGTGTGGATCACGCTGGTCTTTCTGGGTTTCACGGCGCTGCAGTCGGCCATCGTGGCCGGGGTGCTCATGGCCACCTCGCCTGCCGTGGTGCTGCGTATCAGCAGCGAGTTCAATGCCCGCGGGCAGGTGACCGAGCGCCTGCTGCTGCTCTCGGCGATCAACACGTTCTACGCACTTCTGATCTGCAGCCTGCTGCTGGGCATGATGGACGCCGACGGCCCGCAGGGAACGGCCGCCTCCGCGCTGCATCTGCTGTACCTTCTCGGCGGCTCGGTGCTGGCCGCAGCGCTGCTGGCCTGGGCGGTGAACTGGGTGGAGCGGCATTTCGACTTTCGCGACGAAGGCGGCGCGCTGATGCTCGTCGGCCTCATCGTGCTCACCCTTTCGCTCACCCGCATGCTCAACTGGTCGGCCCTGCTCACCCCCCTGCTGGCCGGCGCGCTGCTGCGCTGGCGCAGCCCACGGCCGCGGCTGTGGCCGCGCCACTTCGGCACGGCGGGTGGCGTGCTCATGGTGCTGCTCTTCCTCATTCTGGGCCTGAGCCTCAACGCCCGCATTCTGCTGGCCGGCGGCTTGGCGGCAGCGTTGGTCATCGTGGTGCGGCTGGCGGCCAAGCTGGCGGGCGCGCTGGCGTTCGGCCGCGTCAGCGGCGCGAGCTGGCGACAGTCTGTCGCGCTCGGTCTGTCGCTCAACCCGGCCTCGGGGGTGAGTTTCGTGCTGGCGCTGAGCTTTCTGGGCAGCTCGGCCGGAGCGACGCTACACCCCATGCTGGCCGTCGCGTTCAGCGCCATCGCCATGCTCGAACTGCTCGCCCCGCTGCTCACCCGCTGGGCGCTGGGCTACAGCGGCGACATCGCCCCAGGCCCGGGCAGCCGCGCCACCGGAGGAACAGCATGAATCTGGGGCCCTTCACCCAATCAGACGCGCTGAGCATCGGCGTGGAGCTGGAGCTGCAGATCGTCAACCGGCACAACTACGACCTCATGCCCTGCGCGCCCGACCTGCTGCGCCTGCTGCAAGGCCGCAAGCTACCCGGCGTGGTCACCCCGGAAATGACCGAGAGCATGATCGAGCTCGCCACCGGCATCTGCACCGGCTACGACGACGCCCTGGCCCAGCTCACCGAGATTCAGGGCGCGCTGGTGGAAGCCGCCAACAAGCTCGACGTAGGCCTGGCCGGCGGCGGCACCCACCCGTTCCAGCACTGGGCGCAGCAGCGCATTTTCGACAAACCGCGCTTTCTCCAGCTCTCCGAGCTGTACGGCTACCTGAGCAAGCAGTTCACCGTGTTCGGCCAGCACGTGCACCTGGGCTGCCCCGACGCCGACACCGCGCTCTATACCCTGCACTGCATCTCGCGCTTCATACCGCACTTCATCGCCCTTTCGGCCTCGTCGCCCTATGTGCAGGGCGAGGACACCGGGTTTCACTCCGCGCGGCTGAACTCGGTCTTCGCCTTCCCGCTCTCCGGCCGTGCACCCTTCGCCCTGAGCTGGGAAGATTTCGAGCGCTACTTCGACAAAATGACCGCCACCGGCGTGGTCAAGAGCATGAAAGACTTCTATTGGGACATCCGCCCCAAGCCCGAATACGGCACCATTGAAGTGCGCGTGATGGACACCCCGCTCACCATCACCAAGGCCGCGCGCATCGCCGCCTACATCCAGACCCTGGGCGCCTACATTCAGCGCGAGCGGCCCTTCGAGCCGCAGGAAGACGACTACCTCGTCTACACCTTCAACCGCTTTCAGGCCTGCCGCTTCGGCTTCGACGGCACCTTCGTCGACCCCGCCACCCGCGAACACCGCACCCTGCGCGAAGACCTCATCCGCACCCTCGTCAAACTCGAAGGCCACGCCACAGACTGCAAGTCAGACGTCGCCCTGCGCGAGTTACTGGCCGACGTCAGCGCCCGCGGCAACGATGCCGAGTGGATACGCGAAGTGTTTTCGCGCGAGCATCACCTGCCCGAAGTGGTGCGGCAGCAGGCGGGGCGGTGGATGGCGCCAAGCACGCCCATAACCTGAACCGCCTGGCTGGCAAGCTCGGAGAGGTTCAGATCAACGATTGGTAGAGCGCCAGGGTCTGATTGACCATGGCCTCCACGCTGAAGCTCTGCAATACACGGGCCCTGCCCGCCTCGCCCAGCCGATGCGCCAGTGCCGGATCGGCGAGAACCTGGTTCAACGCGGCAGACAGAGCCGCGGCATCCCCTGGTTGAACCGTCAGCGCGCACAAACCCTCTGGCGCCAAGGCATTGACCCCGTTGTGCAACCAGGTGTTGACCACCGGCTTGCCACACACCATCGCCTCGGCCTGCACGATGCCAAAGGCCTCGGCCGTGGCAATGGAGGACAGGCAATACACGTCACAGGCATGAAAGTAGGCGGGGAGATCCGCCTCGGGAATCTCCCCGGCGAAGTGCACCTGGGCGCCCGTGCTGCTTGCAAGTTCGCGCAGCTCGGCGCTCATCGGCCCGCTGCCGCCCAACAACAAAACCGCCGGCACCGCCGCCATGGCCCGGATCAAAACATCGAAGCCCTTGTAATACACATGCCGCCCGAGGGCGAAAACCAGAGGCTTGTGACCGTGCTGGGCACGCAGCGCCTCGGCCTTGCGCTGCACGGCCTCGGTCAGCGCGAGAGGCCGGGTATCGATGCCGTAAGGAATGACGTGGCGCTTCTCAAAGGGAACGAAGCGGTCCATCTGCGTCGAGTTCAGGTGCGCCTGCGTCGCCCCCACCACGGCGTCTAGCCGCTTGAGCAGGTGCGGTGCAAGCCGCTGGTACAGCGGCCCCAGAACCCGCTGGCGCACGATGTCGCTGTGCCAGCTCACCACTTGCGCTGGCTCGCCCGGCACCAGACTCGCCACCACATGCGCGAAGGGGTCGGGCCAATGCTGATGCACCACGTCAAACCGCCTCGCCCTTGCTAATTGCCGGGCTCGCCCAATCATCGCCGGGGCAATGGCCTGACTGCCCAAGTGCCCCCAAACACCCACCGGCTCCACCCGCACGCCATCAACCAGCCGCGAACTGGCCTGACCCGTGGTGTCGTAAACCAACACCGAGACATCCACACCCGCCGCTGCAAGCCCACGCGTGAGCGTCTCCACATGGCGCTCCATGCCCCCCGGCCGCTCGAAGGCGTATTTGGCGATATGAAGAACGCGCATCAAAGACCCAACTCAATAGGGCATCAGGCCAGGCTGCGGTAGACCGCCAAAGTTTGCTGCGCGCACTTCTCCCAACTGAACGCCTTGGCACGCTCCAAACCGCGCTCTGCGTGCTGCCTCGCAAACTGGGCGTCGTCGAGCAAGCGATACAAACCCTCGCGGATGGCCTCTGTGGAAAGAGGATCGACCTCCAGGGCCGCGCCCGCCGACACCTCAGGAAGCGAGGTGACGTTCGAGGTCAGCACAGGTGTTCCGCTGGCAAACCCTTCCAACACCGGCAGACCAAACCCTTCATAGAGCGACGGGTAGGCAAAAACGGCTGCGGCTGAATACAGATCGACCACTTGCGAGCGCGGCAGGTAGCCCGTGCGCACAACTTCGCCCTTGGCTTCCAGCTCCCTCACCCGTGAAAGCAGGGACGAATCGCGCCAGCCGCCGCCGCCCACAAGGACCAGCGGGCAGGCGCGGCGCGTGGCCGCTGGCAAGTCGGCATAGGCTGCCACTAGGAGACCGTCGGACTTGAGCCCGAGGGGCGGGGGTGGCGGCGGTGAGCCGCGCGGTTTATGCGCGGCCAGGCACGCCGCCAGCGTCTTCATCACTTGCACAGGCTCCTGGGCGGCCCGTTGGGGCGCAGAGCAGGTCGTGCGGGGCGCGATCTGGGCGCACTTTCCCTCTTTGCTCGTCACCCGGCGCGCAGCACATGCATGCGCTTGATGTTCCAGGCCATGGTCACGAGGTTCCACTCGCCTCGCGCCTTGTGCAGCCCGCGCATGCTCATCTGACGCCAGCCCATGACGTGCTTGATGATGCCGAACACGGGCTCGACGGTCTGCTTGCGCAGTTTGTACAGCGCCCGGCCTGCCTGTGTGCACAGGCGGTGGGCCATGTTGGCGACCGGCTCCGCAGTTCGCGGCGCGTCGGGGTCGGGCCCAAACCGTTCGGCCAGGGGCACGTGATGCGACTCGCGCTTCATCGCCAGCAGCGGCTCGATTCCCGCCTGCACGCAGGCGAGCACGTTCGCCTGGCTGCAAAAACCGTTGTCGGCAACGAGGGTCTGCACGTTGCCAAGCGCCCCGGGCAACGCCGCAATCTGCTCGAGCGTGGACACCACTTCGCGCTTGTCATTGCAGGCCTGCGTGACGTGCGCGGTGACCACCATCATCGTCTCGATGTCCACGCCGGCCTGGGCGTTGTAGCTCTGCTCGAAGCCGCCGCCGGACACCGGCATGATGCGCGACTCCTCGTCCGTCAGGTTGACCTGGTCGCTGTCCTGGGGTCCGGCCTGGGGCGGCTCAGGGTCCCGCCCGCGCGGCTTCTTCCCGGCCTCGCGCTGGGCCCGGCGCTTGGCCTCTTTGGTCTCGAACTCCTGCTGCTCCGCTTTGAATCGTTCGGCGGCGCGTTGCGCAATCTTGGCCTTGGCCTGCGCGATGGCGCTCAGGCGGTCCTCGCGGCGCGCGATCTCGGCGGGCACATCCATGCCATCGGGCGCGCTGGAGCGATCATCCTTCTCCGCCCGCGCCAACAGGTCCTGGACTTCCTGGCGCAACTGCGCCTCGATCTTGTTGGCATGCCCCCACGACAGCGCCTTGTGCTTGCTCGCGCTGGCTCGGATCTTGGTGCCGTCCAGCGCAATGTGCCCGAGCTTGAGCAACTTCATCTCGCGCGCCAGCACCAGCACCTGCACGAACAGCGCCTCGATCTCCTTCAGAAAGCGCCGCCGGAACGCGGCCAGCGTATCGTGGTCCGGATGCGTATTGGCCGCCACAAAGCGGAACGCCACCGAGTCGTAGGTCGCGCGTTCGATCTTGCGGCTCGAATGCACCCCGTTGGCATACCCGTAGATCAGCAGTCCCAGCAGCACCGCAGGGTGATGCGCGGCCGAACCCCGGCCCGCGTACTGCTTGACCAAATCGTCCAGATCGAGCCGATCAATCACTTCGACAACAAAGCGCGCGAGGTGATCACTGGGCAACCACTCGTCCACCGACGGCGGCAGAAGGTAGGCCGTGTCTCGATCAACACAAACAAAGCGACTCATCGCGAGGAACTCCTCAATGGACTGTCGCCATTGTCTCGGATCGAACCATCAGGCGAAAGCCTGGAAAGTCCGACAGCCTCCTAGGCGTTCCACGTTTTTACGGGGTTCCAGAGTGGCGACGGAAAGCACAAAGCCCCGATACCGAAGACCGAAGGCCTTCAAGGTCTCTGCGACCTCTTCCGATGTCCTCACGCGAAAGTCTGCGTCCGCCCCGAGGTGGGTGACAAAAAGCTTGCCTGCCGGAATGCCATACACCTCTGCAAGCTCGCCCGCGACAAAGTGCGAATCGGTGACCACCCGGTCAGCCCTGGCTAACGCCGAAGCCAAATGCTTGTTGAGAAAAGCCACTCGCTCTACAGGATGAAACTGCGGATAGCGCACATGCGAGAGGTCGTGCGCCGTGATGACCAAGGGGCCGGCATATCGCACCGGGACGTAGTTAGGCTCGTGGTAGACAAACCCTTCTCTGGCCAAGACACCAATACGGCGACCATCCTGCCATTCGCGCAAAGCCTGCCTTGCCGCGTATGCCCCTGGAACCCCCCGTATCGCCACCTTCAGCGCTGCAAGCCTGCCCCGTGGGCTCATCAAGGCCGGGGCGGCATGGGCAGACCGATCTTCATTCACATAGGCGTGAAGCGCCTCACCGCGATAAATGCGCCCCCCCAGGAAACCCGCCACGGCATCAAGTTCTCCCGTGGCCGTCAGCGCCTCGATGAGATGTTGCGTGTAAAGGCCAATTCCGGTGCGCGGCGGCAACAGCGACTGCACATTGAACAAAACTTTCAAGCAACGGCTCCAGTGGCCGCATCACCCTGCAGCATCCACGCTAGAGTGTCTTCCAGGGCATGGCGGGGAGCAAACCCGATGGCTTCTGTGAGCTTGTGGTGCGAACCACGAAGCACGGGAATTTCGTTCGGCCGCACGAAGGCTGGGTTGACTTGCACGGCCATGGCATGACCCGTCCTGCGGGTCATGATGTCCAGCACCTCGCGCAAGGCCACCGCCTTGCCCGAACAGACGTTGAAAACCTCAGACCGCACATCAGCCTCCAGCAACCCCATGTAAGCCGCGGCCACATCGCGCACGTCCGAGAAGTCTCGGCTGACGTCCAGATTGCCCAGCTCGATCTTGGCCGCGCGGCGTTTGAAATGACTCACGATCTTGGGAATGAGAAACTTCTCGTCCTGCCCTATCCCGGTGTAGTTGAACGGCCGGGTCATCACGATGGGCAATCGGTCGAACCAGGTGCGCACCATGTGTTCCATGGCGAGCTTGCTGCAGGCATAGTGGTTGACGGGCGCGGGGCAAACCGATTCATCGATGACCTCGATACCCGGGGTGCCATAGATATTGGCCGAGCTGGCAATCAACACCTTGCACGGCAATTCAGGCAACGCAGCAAGGGCTTCGAGCAGATTCAACGTGCCGAACAGGTTGACATCATAAAAGGCACATGCGTCTCCGCTCGCCACGAACGAAAGCCCAGCCAGATGAACCACATGCGTGGGCCGTGCCCCCTGCACAGCTGCGCGCACCGCGGTGGCATCCGTCAGATTGCAGGCCAGATCGCGATCTGCCGACGAAACCCCCTCACCCAAACCGACCACACCATAGCCTTTGCTACGGAGCGCAGGTACCAGATAGCGACCAGTAAACCCGCCCGCTCCAGTCACCAGTACGACGGGTGCGCGCATCAGAAAGAAAACCCGGCTTCGTTACGGCGCAAATCGGCCTCCACCATCATGGCGCACAGTTGCTCCAGCGTGGTGGTCGGCTCCCAGCCGAGTTTGGCCTTGGCCTTGGCTGGATTGCCAATGAGCAAGTCAACCTCGGCTGGCCGGTAAAACTTCGGATTGATGGAGACGATGGTCTTGCCCGTGGCAGTATCGATGCCTCGCTCTTGCTCATTCTTGCCCTGCCATTCGAGCGTGATGCCAGCGCCTTTGGCGGCCATGGACACGAAGTCGCGCACCGTCTCGGTACGGTTGGTGGCGAGCACGAACGTGTCGGGCTCGTCCGCCTGCAGCATGCGCCACATGCCTTCCACGTAGTCCTTGGCGAAACCCCAGTCGCGCTTGGCGTCGAGGTTGCCGAGTTCCAGCACGTCCAGCTTGCCGAGCTTGATCTTGGCCATGCTGTCGGTGATTTTGCGCGTGACGAACTCGCGGCCGCGCAGCGGGCTCTCGTGGTTGAACAAGATGCCGCTGCTGCCAAAGATGCCGTAGCTCTCGCGGTAGTTCACCGTCATCCAATGGGCATAAAGCTTGGCAACACCGTAAGGGCTGCGGGGATAGAACGGGGTGTCTTCCACTTGCGGAATGGCCTGCACCTTGCCAAACATTTCCGAGGTACTGGCCTGATAGAAGCGAATTTTCGGATTGACGATGCGAATGGCTTCCAGCAAGTTAAGCGCGCCAATACCGGTGATCTGCGCCGTGGTGTGCGGCTGGTCGAAGCTCACCCCGACGAAGCTCTGCGCCGCGAGGTTGTAGACCTCCGTGGCACCCGTGCTCTGCAGCAGACGAATGGACGACCCCAGGTCCGTCAGGTCGTACTCGACCAAATGCAGTTTCGGATGCTTGGCAATGCCCAACTCGTCGATCCGCCAGAAATTAACGGAGCTAGTACGCCGGTACGTGCCGTAGACCGTATAGCCCTTCGACAGGAGGAGCTCCGCAAGATAAGCACCATCTTGGCCGGAAATTCCCGTAATAATGCAATTTTTCATATCAAATTAACCAAAAAATTTATTAACCATGTCTGCAACATACGCGACATCATCTTCACTGAGAAGGGGTGAACTCGGCAAATTTACGGCCTTCGCCGCCAGTTCGCACGCAACCGGATAATGTCCGCTTGAAAATCTAGCATACATGGGCATCATGTGCGCCGGATAAAATCCAGGTCGAGTCTCAATTCCGCGGGACTTCAAAAATTCCCGCAAACCATCTCTAGACCCACCATCGTTTACAGAGATAGTGCACATCCAAAACGAATTTGTTGTGCCGCCAATCTCCCAGTGCAATTTTGCATATTTAGAATCGATTTGGCTTCTATATTGCTCCGCTATTTTTCTTTTTTTACTCAAAATATAATCAAAATTCTCCAATTGACCGACCCCAATTGCAGCGCAAATATTGGTCATTCGATAATTATACCCTACAACGTCGTGCCAATATTCCCTGTCACCAGCCAAACCTTGGCCACGCAGCTTTCGCGCTGCGGTTAAGTATTCAGGGTGCACACCAATGAGTGCGCCACCCTCACCAGTGGTAATTGTCTTATTACCAAAGAAACTTAATGTGCCAATATGGCCAAATG
Organism: Thiomonas intermedia; assembly: GCF_002028405.1. Taxonomy (NCBI): domain Bacteria; kingdom Pseudomonadati; phylum Pseudomonadota; class Betaproteobacteria; order Burkholderiales; genus Thiomonas; species Thiomonas intermedia. The sequence continues at coordinate 2,370,184 of NZ_CP020046.1, read as the reverse complement.
TCCCAACGGATTTTTCACCAATCTTTGAGCCGATAGCCTCCGCGCAATCCTCAACGACAAAAATATCATTGCGCTCAGCTATTGCCATCAGCTGAAGCATGTCCGATGGTTGCCCGTATAAGTGAACTGCCATAATTGCTCGTGTTCTTGGAGTTATCGCACGCTCAACAGCACTCGGATCGATCTGCCACGAATCCGTTAACGAATCCACAAACACCGGAGTGGCACCAACGTACGCAATTGCATTAACACTCGCAATATACGTAAACGTAGGCACTATAACCTCATCACCAGGGCCGATCCCAAGTGAGAGCAGCGCCAAATGTAGCGCTACGGTACCGTTGCAAACCGCAACTGCATCGGCAGAACCAGTGACCTGCCCCAGCATACCCTCAAACTGACCGATGAACCTCCCTCGCGAAGAAATCCAGTTTGAATCAAGACATTCCTTTACGTATGCCTTTTCTGCCGACCCGAGCATTGGCTCATATACCGGAATATTTTTCATTTCTCAATTTCCATTAATGACATTTAAATAACTGCGTGCCATATCCGAGAAGGTGTACCCCTTGTGGACATCTGCAAGAATATGCTGCGCACGTACAAATTCAACCCTTTCGGCCAAGACCACCTGAATCATCTTTACAAGTTTATTTAAATCATACGGATCAAAGATCCACCCAGAAAATAAATTCTCTGAAATTGAATATCTCAAAAACATTTCCCGGACAACGGGTATATCCGAAACAATTACGGGCGCTCCAAGAGCGACGGCGCGAGACACATTAAATATATCCCCCCCCTCAGCCAAACTTGGGTGAACAACCGCAGCCGCGTTCGCGATCAGGAAATTCAGCATTGCGATTGGGACTGTTGGCAAGAACAAAATTTCACGATCCAGACGCCGCTCCTGGATATATTCGAGAACTTCAGCTGAAATGCTATGCGAGGTACAAATAAGTTTTACTTGAATTTGCTCAACTCTCAATAATTTTTCGACAGCCTTAACCAGCGTGATCGTATTTTTATGAGGTCGATCTACTGAAGGGTAAATCAAATATTTTCCCTCGCCCTTCGCGAGCATTTCAACCAATTCGATATGCTTAACAGGAGGAACGCGAGCCCGTAGAATCTGAAATGCTTCTGATCTCGATGAAGTCCGCCCCAGCTCATCTACAAAGAATCCTTGCGGAATGACGCTAATTTTCTCCGCAGAAACCGACGGAAAAAATCGTCGCAGTTGTCTATCGCGAGTGTAATTCGAATAACAAATGACATCATTTGCATTGTTAATCGCCTTGGAGATAGAAATATGCAAATTTTCCCCCAATACTCCCTGCGGATATCGGCTCGGAAAAGCCGCTGTAACCAAATCTGGAAATACAACGACCTTCCGCACTCTGTGAATAGATTCGACAAGATATCCTTCAAATGCATTTATAAATAATATGCATTTAACTGACTCATCTGAATCAATAATTCGCCCCAATCGCCGCGACTCCAATCGATATGACGCCTCCAAGAATTTAATTTTCTCGTTTTGAATGGTTGCGTCAATGCTCGACTTAAAATTCGCAAAAATCCGCAGGAAACGCATAATGCGCAACCTATGCGCGATCGCCCGCCGCCGCCTCCAAATCGCGCGCCAAGCTACAAGCGCACCTAAGGCGAAAATCAAAGGAAATGTCAACAATCCGAGGGAGACTAAAAGGAACGCCAACAACATTTTAGGAATTAAAGTTATTGGCGAAAAATCCAATAACCGTGCAAATAGAACAATTAAACGATCACGCACGGCTTCCATTCGCCCACCCGTCGATGCTCTGATCTTAGATTTCTTCATGGCTACGCCCCCCCATCGAGCGCGCCTCAAAATCCAGCTTCCGGCCATCTCCACTTTAATTTCAACTTTTCCTAAATCAATTCCATTTGTTGTAAGCGCTTTAATAAGGCCATCATAATGTCGGCGCGTGGTAAATACCCTAACTACCTCACCAATATCTGCAGCACCGATCAGCAAATCAGCAAACAAGACGTTCAAACCCTCACTCGCCGAAGTTTCCGAGCTTCGCTGGTAAAATATAATATCCATAAATTGGGTATCAATCAGAGGGGATTTGAATGGAGGCCGCTCTTAATCGCATCCCAAAATTCTGGCGCCGCCTGAATATATGTTTTTCCATCAAGGACCTCCTTACTTGGCATTCTTTCCCTTAGAGCATCTTGATTATTAATCATATATTTAATTTTTTCTGGCAGATTGGATCCATTTAAATCAAAAAATTCCATTCCTAGCTGGAATTTCTCATCAATTTCTCGCATAGCTGCATAACCTGCCGATAAAGTTGGAGTTCCTAGCCTTGCAGCCTCTATCGCCGTATAGGTTCCATTATCAAACCGCGTGCCATGCAGGAGGAATGCTGATCGAGCGATCGTTGCTAAAAATGTCGCGTCGTCTAAATACCCTGTGAAATTCAGCGCCCTTCTTAGAAGCGGTGAATTCTTAATTTTCTTCGCTACAGATTTAATATATGGATGCGCATCAACCTCGGAGAATTCCGGCGAAAATTGGAAAACCGAACCAATTACGTCGACATATATAGGCTCGGCGCATTCACTAAGAATTAACTCGATCGAATCCAATATTTCAAGATGATTTTCATGCTGCGAGTAGGTGGTCGCCCAAGATATTCTATTTCGGCTGCGCACCTCTTTTGACAACGAATAACCAACATCTAGCATCGGATCGAAATCCAATGGTGCTCGCAATACTTTTTCAGAATGGGCACCTATGAAGTTAATTATGTCTGATCTAGTTTGATTCGATGTTGCGACTATAAAATTCGCGCGCAATGAAATTCCAGCGCGCAGATCCATTAGGCGCCATCCATTTTCATCGAATATATCGGGGTAATACCGGCAAACATAGTCGTACACGACCACTGAATATGGCTTTTTAATTCTTGCTGAATATGGTATGTTATCGGAGGCAATCAAATAAAAGTCGGCCTCTTCGAAATTACTCATTCCGTCATTAAAAACAACTACATCCTGACTCGTTTCATCAATATTTTTTGAGTAATCTTCTTGAAATTCATCATAGACCTTAAAGAGATCGCTCGGCATAATTTGAAGCGTGAACTCCCTTGCATTTACGCCATAATTTCCTAGCGACTCAATTGAGCCCTTTCTAAATTTTGTACCTTTCGGATATCCAAAGCTCACCCTCACCTCGTCTCCACGCTTCTTCGAGCCGATCACTAGCATTTTTGCCATGTTGACGGCACTTTTGAGCACCCCTCCTTCATAGGGCGCAGGCAATATTACCGCTATATGTAAATTCATGATTTCTTATTGATTTCACGTGCTGCTGCACCTACAACGATTTGTGAATTTGGTATATTTCTCACCACAGCGGTGCCCGCCCCAACAATGACTTTGCGGCCGATCCGAACGCCTGGTTTAATTGAAGACCCGACGCCAATTAGCGCTTTTTCTCCTACATAAACTTGACCGGCTAAGGCGCAACCAGGAGCGACATGTGCACCGCTACGTATTTCGTTGTCGTGCTCTACGATTGCACCTGAATTTATGATCACAAAGCTACCAATCTGGGCATGAGTACCAACACTTGCATTCTGCAAGATAACAGCTCCGCGCGATATCGACGCAGATCTTGAAATATAGGCCCTTGGGTGTATTATTGCTGGGAATTCACACCCACTCTTCGAGAGAGCGCGCGCAATCTGTAATCTTTTTGTATTATCTCCCAAAGCAACGACGATATTCTGTATTCCAATATTTTTTATTACCTCCATCTCGCTTGCTCCCGAATAAACAGGCAAGTCATACAAGCGTGATTGGGAACCCTGAGGCGCCACAAACCCCACGGCGCGAGCCCATCCCCCTTCAATAATTGCCTCAAGAACTACCTTCGCGTGGCCGCCAGCGCCAATTATTAAAATTTCCTTCATCATGCGGCACCTGTTCTCCCGTACTCATCGGCGAATCGAATAATGTCATCCTCCCCAAGATAATCGCCGCTCTGTACCTCGATCATGACGAGGTCAACCATTCCAGGGTTGCTCAAGCGGTGCTGGGTACCCGCAGGGATGTAGGTGGACTCATTGGTCCGCACGAGCATGTCTTTTTCGCCGTTGATCACTCTTGCAATGCCGGAAACGACAATCCAATGCTCACTGCGGTGGTGGTGCATCTGCAGCGAAAGCGTGCCTTTGGGTTTAACCACAATGCGCTTGATTTTGAAATCTTCAGCTTCTTCAAGCACCGTGTAGGTGCCCCACGGCCGGTGAACTTCGCGGTGGATTTTGTAGGCATCGTGGCCGCTGGCCTTGAGCTGTGCGGTGATCTGTTTAACGTCTTGGGCGCGGCTGCGGTCGGCCACAAGCACGGCGTCTGGGGTGTCCACCACGATCAGGTCGTGCACCCCCACCAAGCCGACAATGCGTTGCGGGCTTTGTACATAGCAGTTGCGCGCGTCGTGCAGCAAGGCTTCACCGAGGATGCGGTTGCCTCGCGCATCGGCATCTTGCAGGTCGCTCAATGCGTTCCACGAACCGATGTCGCTCCAGCCTATGTCGCACGGCACCACGGCCACCTCGGTGGAGGGTTCCATCAAGGCGTAATCAATCGAGATGTCGGGGGCGTATTCGAAGGCTTTGGGTCGCATCTCCACCTGGCTGATGCCACCGCCCTGAATTTCCGCCGAAGCGCCCAGGCAGTTCTGCACGCTGTCGAGCACATTGGGGGCATGTTCTGAAAGCTCGCGCAGCACGGCATCCACACGGAAGCAAAACATGCCGCTGTTCCAGAGGTAGCGCCCGCTGCTCAAAAATTCGGAGGCCTTGGCCAGCGTCGGTTTTTCCACAAAGCGCAACACGGTGTTGCCCTCCGCTTCGATATAGCCGAAGCCGGTTTCTGGGGCCGTGGGCTGGATGCCAAAGGTCACCATCTTGCCCTGTGCCGCGAGCTCGCAGGCTTGATTCACGGCAGTGGTGAACTCTGCCTGCTTGGTGATGAGATGGTCTGCGGCGAGCACGAGCAAGGTGGCATCTGGCCCGAGGTGCTTCTCGGCCCAGAGGGCGGCGGCGGCCAGCGCGGGGGCGGTGTTGCGGCCGAAGGGCTCAAGAATGTAGGCCGTGGCCTTGCCGGTGGGGTTGACCTGGGCGTACTCGTCTTTGGTCTTGAACACGAGATCGCGGTTGGTGACGGTGAGGACTTGCTCGACGCCCGGCAGGGCCGCTGCACGCAGAAAAGTCTTTTGCAGCAGGCTCTGGCCGTCGGCCAACTGCATGAAGGGTTTGGGATGCTGCTCGCGCGAAACGGGCCACAACCGGGTGCCCGCACCACCAGACAGAATGACGGGCAGAAGTTTTTGACAGGTGTTCATAGGAGGATGGGCCACGTCAAGGCGTTCGACGCTGGCTCTGTTTGCGTTGGGAGAAAGCTGTGTTCGCAACGCGCTTCCGTAGCATTTTGGGGACAGGTGGCGGCATCTCGTGAGGGTGCATCACTTGGTCGTACTGACTGACGACCTCGTCAACCTCGCCAAACATCTTCACTTTGCCACGCTCCATCCACAGCACTTTATTACAAGTTTTTCGGATTGCGTCGCTGTTGTGAATAGCGAGCACCACAATCTCCGCACGAGCATGCAGGTCTTGCAAGCGTTTGTTGGCTTTGTCCTGAAAGCTGGCATCACCCACTCCGAGCACTTCGTCGAGCAGCAGGATGTCGGCCTCCACGGCGGTGGAAATGGCGAAGGCCAGGCGCACGCGCATGCCGCTGGAATAGGTGCGCAATGGCAGGTCGAGGTAGTCGCCCAGCTCGGTGAATTCGGCGATGTCTTCGGTCTTGCGCTTGATTTCGGCGTCGGTCATGCCCAGCAGCAGGCCGCGCAGGCGGATGTTCTGGCGGCCGGTGGACTGGTCGTCCATGCCGAGGGCGATGTCGAGCAGCGGCACCGACTTGCCTTGCACGTCCACCGTGCCACTGCTGGGCGGGTAGATACCTGCCATGACCCGCAGCAGGGTGCTCTTGCCGGCGCCGTTATGGCCGATGAGGCCCAGGCGGTCGCCGCTCTCCAGCTTGAGGCTGAGGTCGTCAATGGCGCGCACCACGACCACGCCGGTGTTGTCTTCGGCAATGCGGTTGCGGCGTCCCATGCGCAGCACGCGCTTTTTGAGAGACTGCCCCGACACATCGAAGATGGGCAGGTCGAGATGGACGTTTTGGAGGGTGATGCTGGCAGGCATGGGGTTGTGGGGCTCGGGTGTCACACCAGGGTGACGAGGTCGCTTGAATACGCAGGCAATTGCCTATCGGCGGTGAGCAAGCGCAGCGGCTCTGAAAGGGCTTGCGCGATGAGTAGCCTGTCGAACGGATCTTTGTGATGATTAGGCAGCAAAACAACTTTCAGAGTGTGCTGCCAGGTGACGGGTAACTCTTGAAACCCCGCCAGATGAAGCTGCCGGGTCAACTCGGCAACCTCAACCTCAATTTTCCCCAGGCCCGCCTTGATGGCAATTTCCCACAACGAGGCGGCGCTGACATACACCGCGTCTGCGGCTTGCAACTGCTCGCGCGCTGCACCCGACAGGCGGGGGTCGTCTGTCATCGCCCACAGCATCACATGGGTGTCCAGAAGCAATTTCAAATCTTTTGCCCTTCGGTGAAACTCTGCAGCACCTCGGCGGGCAAAGGATCGTCAAAGTCTTCAGCGAGTTGAATTTGGCCTTTCATCAAGCCGAGGCGCACGGTCGGCTTCGCCGTGGCCTGCAAGGCAGTCAGCCGAGCCACGGGCCTGCGCGCCCGGGCGATGATGACCTCTTCACCATGCTCGACACGCTCAATCAATTGAGACAAGGTGGTTTTGGCTTCGTGAATGTTGACGGTCTGCATAGCACTCGCAATTTGCACGGAAATTGAGTCTAGTTTAGCCAACTTCAAATCAGATTCGGGCTTTCGACCAATAGCCCCCCCTTTTTTGAGGCTTGAGCCCTGTGTCCAGAGGGGTTTGGTGTCATGCATCAGCCTGCACTGCCCTGACTCCGCTTTGAATGACAGCGCAACGCGTTCACACCCAATACGGAATGCGCCGGTGGTAGCGCCCGGTCATACCCAGCGCGAGCAGCCAGCCGAACACGGCCATGCCGATGGTGAGCCCCCAGGTGAAAGGCGGCGGCACTTCGCCCACCAGGGGCTGGCGCACGATGTCGATGAGATACGCCAGCGGGTTGAACTCCACGATCCATTGGTGTTTGCCGCTGAGCATGCCGCCATGAAACAGAATGGGGGTGACGTAGAACGCGACTTGCAGCAGGGCGCTCACGATTTGTGGCAGGTCGCGAAAGCGCGCCGAAATCAAACCTGCCACGGCCGCCATCCACATGGCGTTGAGCAAGAAAAGCGCCAGGCCCGGAATGAACAGGGGCATGGTGGCCCAGCTCTTCACACCGAAGATCACCAGGGTGATCAACACAATGATGAAGTTGTGCGCAAAGATCACCGTATTGCGCCACGCGACCTGCAAGATGTAGATAAGCCGCGGGGTGTGCACCTGGCGGATGTAGTTGGCGCTATTGATGTAGGCGGTACAGCCTTCATTGACGATGCTCGAGAACAGCCCCCACATGACGATGCCGATGGCTAGCAAAGGTAAATAATCACTGAGGTTCTGACCGAATAAGGTGCCATACACCACCCCCAGCGTGCCAACCAGTACGCCCATGCTGATGGTGAGCCAGAACGGGCCAACTTTGGAACGCGCATAGCGCTGGCGAATTTCGAGCCAGCCCAGCAGGCTCCACAAACGCCAGGCGAAGATGCTGCGGGTAAGATCGTTGAGGGCGGTTCGGAATGCAGACATGGGCGAGGCAAGGCGGCCTAAAAGCGAGTCATCTTAAAGGACAGGCACACTCACCCGCCTTAAAAACCCGGCATTCCGCGGGATCGGGAGGATGGTCGGATTTGAGTGATTGATTCTGCATTGAGAGGGATGAACGGTTCATGGGTCGTGACCAAGCGACGGCCGCTTCCCCTCTCGATCTCATTCGCAGGCGGAAAAGGCCGTTTTGCCCCACCCACCCCGTGGGGGAAGACGGGGCTGGGCATTTCCCCCTCCCAACCTCCCCCACCCCGTGGGGGAGGGGCATTCTCTCCCCTCACGCCGTGGAGGGCGTGTTCTCTCCCTCTCCACTTGTGGGGAGGGCCGGGGTGGGGAGGCTCGGTCTCAAACGTCAACGTACCGGATCATTCGCTCGGCACGGACTTCGCCTCCCCTGGCCGAAACTGCATGTGGTGCAACTGGGCATAGAGCCCGCCTTTCTGCAGCAATTCGTCTTGGGTGCCGAGTTCGATCAGGCGGCCCTCGTCGAGCACCGCGATGCGGTGGCAGTGGGCTATTGTTGCCAGCCGGTGGGCGATGACGATGGTGGTGCGGCCTTCCATGAGGCGGTTGATGGCCTGCTGCACGAGGCGCTCGCTTTCGGCGTCGAGCGCGCTGGTGGCTTCGTCGAGAATGAGCAGAGGGGCGTTGCGGTAAAGCGCACGGGCAATGGAAAGTCGCTGGCGTTGTCCGCCCGAGAGCTGCGAGCCGTTGTGACCCACCGGGGCCTGCAAGCCGCCGGGCAGGCCCCGCACGAACTCGCCTAGCGCGGCGGCGTCGAGCGCGGCCCAGGCGCGGCTTTCGTCCACCTCGGAACCAAAGCTCACGTTGGCGCCAATGCTGTCGTTGAGCAGCACCACGTCTTGTCCGACATAGGCGATCTGCTCGCGCAGGCTGTGCAGATTCCAGTCGCGCAGCGGCACGCCGTCGAGTAGCAGACGGCCCTGGCTGGGTTCGAGCAGGCGCGGCACGAGGCGCATGAGCGTGGTCTTGCCAGCACCCGACGGGCCCACGAGCGCGAGGCTCTCGCCCGCCTGCACGCGCAGGCAAATGCCGTCGAGCACAGGGCGGTCCATGGCGCTGAGGGTGACGCCCACATCGTCGAACTCAAGGTCGCCGCGCACGCGCTCGACGGTGTGCGTGCCGGTGTCGTGCTCACGCGGCGCGTCCACAATGCCGCGCAGACGATCGAGGGAGGTCAGCGCCCGCATCATGGGCTGAACGATGTCGGCCACGCGCCGCAGCGGCGAGAGCGTCATCATCATCGCCGTGATGAACGACACAAACCCGCCTACGCTGTGACGCCCAGAAACATCGCTCTGCCACATGGCAAACACGATGACGACCGACACGGCCAGGGCCGACAACCATTGCGACACCGGCGTGGTGGTGGAACCCGACACCAGCGTCTTCACGGTGGTACGGCGCAGGGCCTGGTTGATGCGGTCGAACCTCTCAGCGAAACCGCCCTGGGCGTTGTGCACGCGGATGACCGGCGCGGCCAGCATGCCCTCTTCCAGGGCATAGGAGGTTTCTTCTGCGGCCTTCTGCATCTGCGCATTCAACCGTTTGGCGCGGCGGCTGATGATGCGCATGGTGAAGATGAGCGGCAGCAGAATGGCCAGGGTCAACAGCGTCAGACTCCAGTTGACCCACAGCAGGTAGCCGAACAGCGCGATCAGGGTAAAGCTGTCGCGCACCAGTGTGAGCAGGCCCGGAAAGATCATGCCGAGCGCCAGTTGCGCTTCGTACACAGCCGCGCCAATCAGGCTGCTGGCACTTTCGCGCTGGAGTTGCGCCAGCTGCGCGTGCACAATCTGCCCGTAAACCAGTTCACGCACCCGCGCGAGCACGTTCTGCGTCAACCACTGTGTAAGAAACTGTGAGGCCAGCCAAGCCAGCCCGCGTACCGTGAACAAGCCCATCAACACCGCAGGCACGGCCCACAAAGGAAAGTCCCGCTTGGCCGTGAAGCCCACGTCGAGCACATGCTTCATCAGAGCGGGAAGCACCGGCTCGGTGGCCGCCACAATCGCAGCGAACAACACGATGAGCAACGCGGCGGAGCGATTGCGGGGGGTGGCGTTGAAAAGTTCAAGCAGCAACTGAACCGCGGCACCAGACCGTTTTTTAGAGCCTTCAGAACCTTGTAGACGCATAGAAAAATTCATGCAAATAAAACGTCAGAGCATAGCGCCCCTTCTATCCCCTAGGCCTTCAGTCCTTGTCGGCATTGCGATTGTCTTTGCAGCTGCGTCCACTCCCTTGCCGACAGCATGGGGTTCATTTGCGCTAGTTCTTTTATTGCTAGCCTTTTTTACCCAGTCATATAAGGCAGAAATATGGAAAGGCCTTTTTAACAATCAGCCATCTCAAGCAGCTTGGCTATTTCTAGCCGCGCTTGCAATTGGCATGCTTTATGGAAAGACCGACCTGCACCAGGCATTTGAATTCTGGAGCAAATACCTAAAGTTATTAGCCATTCCACTGATCATAGCAATGGCTCCAAATAAAAAGTGGAGAATTCTCGCACTCAATTCTGCGCTAGCCGCCATCACGTTGTCGGTGATTGTATCTTACATGCGATATTTTGGATTAATTCATCCATTTATCGACCCAAATCAAGCCTATATTGGATTTCAAAACAGAATTACTTTTGGCTTATACACTTCCGTCGCAAGCTATATCTTTGCGTATAGAGCAATAAGATCTCAAAAAATTAATTTACAAATATATTATGCTATATTGTTCGTTTGCATGGCCTATAACACATTGGCCATTAATAACGGCCGAACAGGATATGTCATATTTTTTTCGCTAACAGCATTATTTTTGGTGCGTCATATCAAAAAAAGTTGGCGCCTACCATCCTTTGCCATTGCCATGATTGGAATAGCGGCAATTTTGCTCGCCTCGCCTATTTCCCGTGATCGTCTAGAAAGGACATTAGCTAATGCACAAACACTGGAAAGCAAACACCCCACCGAAGAAAGTTCGATAGTCATTCGCTGGCAATTTTTCAAAAATAGTCTGGCAATTATTGAGAGCGCCCCTATCTTGGGGCACGGCACCGGGTCTTTTGAGACACAATACGCTCAGCAAATCCTCGGCACAAAACAAGTTGGATCATCCAACCCACATAACGATTACTTGTTGATCGTAGCCCAGCTTGGCGTGCTAGGCCTTCTGGTTGAATTTTACTTAATCATCGCGCTATATAAAGCAGCACAAGGCTTAGCACCCGAAAAAAAGGAATGGGCTTATGCACTGCTACTTGCATTTATTTTATATTCGGCGCTCAACTCGACTCTACTCAACGCTGGAGAGGGGCGTTTCTTTGCCATTTTATTTTCAATAATTCTCCTACCTGATCGAGATTGGAACAACCCGGGCCCAGCATGGCATATAAGAAATATATCGAAACATGAATGACTCAGTCAAGTTTAGCGTTATTGTTATCACTAAAAATGAGGCCAACAACATCACCGACTGCCTTCAGTCGGTCAAGATGCTGGCTGACGAGATCATTGTTTTCGATTCGGGAAGTACCGACGGAACTCAGGAAATATGCGTCAGCCTCGGGGCAACCGTCTATGAGACAGACTGGCCAGGCTTTGGATCTCAGAAAAATAGGGCGTTGGGGCAGGCAACTGGTGAATGGGTGCTGTCCATCGATGCAGATGAACGCCTCACACCAGAACTTGCCGCCGAGATTAAAACGGTCATCCGACAACATTCATCTCTTCACGTATACACCTTGCCGCGCATATCAAGCTATTGCGGCCAGTTCATGCGCTATGGCGGCTGGTATCCGGATCGAGTCGCGAGATTGTTTCGGCGCGGCAGTGCCCAATTTTCCAATGATATTGTGCATGAATCATTAATCACAGATGCATCCTTGGGTGCATTGCATAACCCGCTCTTGCACATTAGCTATCGCTCCCTTGATGAAGTTCTTGAGAAGATCAATTTTTACTCCAGCGCCGGCGCCGAGAAATTAGCGAAATCAGGACGAAAAACTTCACTGACAGCGGCAATAGCGAGGGGGTTCTGGGCCTTTATTCGCACTTACTTTTTGAAACTTGGATTTCTCGATGGCAAACTCGGATTATTGCTCGCCATTTCAAATGCAGAAGGAACCTACTACAAATATATCAAACTATGGCTCATTTCGCAACAAGAGATCAGAGATGGCCAATGAAATAAGCATAATCATCCTCACTTATAATCGTAGCGACGCCTTAAATGCCGTTTTAAATGCGCTCGCACAGCAGGAAACCATACCTAGTGAAGTCGTTATCACCGATGACGGCTCAAACGCAAGCCATACTCAAATTACACAAAGTTTTCTACATAGCCAGGAATGGCCATTCAGAATTAAATATATATGGCACCCAGACATCGGCTTCACTGCATCAACCGCGAGAAACCAAGGGGTTCTCAACTCAGGCGGAAATTACCTTATTTTTCTTGATGGCGATTGCATTCCGCGCCATGATTTTGTTTCTCAGCATGTGCATCAGAGAAGACAGGGCTGCTTCATCAATGGCAGCCGCATTCTGCTCGATCAAGATATTACAGAGGAAATTATTCGTCGCCCGGAGCTTGTTCAAAATTCAATTCTATTTTGGATGAAACAGCGTTTTTTCAGACGGATCAACAAATGGATTCCTATGGTCGCGAGAATTCCGCCCTTTCTGCGTCACGCATCTCCCCATTTCAAATGGAGCGGCATCAGGAGCTGTAATTTTTCGCTTTGGAGAGATGATTTTTTCAAGGTCAATGGCTTTGATGAAGCTTTTGTTGGATGGGGGCACGAGGACGCGGACTTTGTCTGGCGGTTGCAGCGGGCAGGCCTCAAGCGGATCAACGGCTACTGGTCAACAGAGGTTTTTCATCTTTGGCACTTCGAGGCAAGTCGGGATCGTGAGTCGGCAAACGCTCGACGGCTAGGCGAGCGCATGACGAACCCGACATCGTCGTACAAAGCTGAGCAAGGCCTTCTGGAGGGTTCTAGCCACCGCTCAGAGATTCTCTTCTCCGTGTGACCCGCCGGAACCAATCCCCCATTTGCAACTCAGTCTTGTTGTCGCCAGGTTCTGATTCAATTGCGCAAAGCAGCAAGACTTGCGAATTTTTACGACGGCGGGGCTCCTGCCCTTCTTAGAATTTCAACGCTGTGTTTGCGATCGCTTGTTGAAGCAACGCGGCCCCTCTATTGACACTCCATGCAGCGACGCCGATTTGTTCTAGGTTCCCTCTCCACTCCGCTTCTTCGCGGGGCTGCTTCGTTGGCCGGGCTTGCCGCGCTGAGCCGTTCGGCGCAGGCGCAGTTCAAGGTGGATGTCTCGGGCATCGGCGCCACGCAGATTCCCGTGGGCATCGGCGCTTTCCGCGACCCTAACCATTGCCCGCAGCCGATCGCCGACATCGTGCGCGCCGACCTCACGCGCAGCGGGCTTTTCGCCGTGAACCATCTGGGCGGCCAGACGCTGACCGAGCAAGGTCCGCCGAATTACGCGGCCTGGCGTTCGCAGAACCTGGAGGCCGTGGCCGGTGGCAGTGTGGCGCAGGTGGCCGGTGGGCGCTGGCAGTTGCAATTCCGCCTCTGGGACGCGGTGAAGCAGGCCGACCTTGGCGGCTTGGCGCTGACCGTGATGCCGGGCGATCTGCGCTTGGCGGCGCACAAGATCAGCGATTACATCTATCAGAAGCTCACCGGGCTGCGCGGGGTGTTTGCCACGCGCATTGCCTACATCACCAAGGCGGGACCGCACAGCTTTTCGCTCAACATCGCCGACAGCGACGGGGCCAATCCGCAGTTCGCGCTGCGCAGCCGCGAGCCGCTGCTTTCGCCGGTGTGGTCGCCCAACGGTCAGGAGCTGGCCTACGTCTCCTTCGAGACGGGCAAGCCGGTGGTCTTCCTGCAGAACGTGCGCAGCGGCGCGCGCCGCATGGTGGCCAATTTCAAGGGATCGAACAGCGCGCCGGCCTTCTCGCCCGACGGCGGCACGCTCGCCGTGGTGCTCACACTCACGGGCCGTTCGCAGATCTATCTGATGCCGAGCAAGGGCGGCACGCCCCGGCAGTTGATGCGCTCGTACTCGATCGACACCGAGCCGACTTTCTCACCCGACGGCCAGAGCCTTTACTTTGTCAGCGACCGCGACGGCGGCCCGCAGGTCTACAAGGTCGGGCTGAGCGGCGGCAGCGTGCAGCGCGTGACTTACAGCGGTGGCTACAACGTCAGCCCGACCATCAGCCCGGATGGCAAGACGCTGGCCTACATCTCGCAAAAGGGCAACAGCTTTCAGCTCTGGTCCATCAATCTCGAAACCAACGCCACGCAGTTGCTCGACGATGGCAGCGACTGCGGCCACCCGAGCTTTGCCCCGAACGGGCAGATCGTGCTTTATTCTGCGGGCGGCCGTGGCGGCGAGGTGCTCAAGACCGTGTCGATTGACGGCCGTGTGCGCTCCACCCTGTCGCAGGCCGGCGTGCAGGTGCGCGAGCCCAGTTGGGGCCCCTGGACGCCGGATCGCTGAGGCTGAACTGGCCTTTCGACCCACGGCATTCAAAACCGATTTTCTTAGAACCGCTCCCCTTTTTCCTACCCTCCCCTGATCTGATCGGAGAAACTCGTGAACATGCGCTCTACCCTGGTTTTCACCGCACTCGCCGCCGCCCTGGCTCTTGGTGGCTGCGCCTCACCCGTCCCCGTCAAGCAGGCGCCGGTCGAGTCCAAGGCGCCCACCTCCGTTGAAAGTGGCACCGCGGGCGCCAATGCCAACGGCGCCGGCCAGAACCAGGTCGCTGCCGTGCAGGCACCGGCCGAGAGCAATGCGGGCGCTGGCCCCGGCTCCGATGTCCCCAAGAGCGTGTACTTCGGCTTTAACAGCTACACGGTCGACAGCCAGTACACCCCGGTGCTCAACGTCAATGCCTCTTACCTGACCCAGCATCCCCAGGCTCATGTGCAGCTGCAGGGCAATACCGATGCGCGCGGCAGCCGCGAGTACAACCTCGCCCTGGGCCAGAAGCGGGCCGATGCGGTGATGAAGGGCATGGAGCTGCTCGGCGTGAAGCCCGCTCAGATGGAGGCCATCAGCTTCGGCAAGGAAAAGCCCAAGGCGCAAGGCACGAGCGAGGCTGATTACGCCGAAAACCGTCGTGTCGACATCGTCTATCAACGATGAGCCGCGGCCTTGCCTTTTCGCGTCAAGTGGCCCCGCTGCGCCATGCGCGGCGGGTGCTGTCGACGACCTTGTCGGTGACGGTCCTGGCCGCCGGTCTGGGAATTGGTCTGGCCGCGCCGGCCCGGGCCGACATGTTCCCGGACAACGAGGCCCGGCGCGCCATTCTGGACCTTCGCTCGCAACTCACGCAAAACCAGCAGAGCACGCAGAACCAGCTCGCTCAACAGGCCCAGCAGATTCAGCAGATCCGCAATTCGCTGCTCGATCTGTCCACCCAGATCGAGCAGATGCGCAGCGAGATGGCGCAGTTGCGCGGCAAGCAGGATGCCGCCACGCAGCAGCTCAACGACGCCCTGGGCAAGCTGCAAACAAGCCAGCAGCAGCTCACGCAGCGCCTCAAGCCGCTGGAGCCGGTGCAGGTGCAGATCAATGGCCAGAGCTACACGGTGCAGCCCGCCGAGAAAGCCGCGTTCGAGCAGGCCGTGGCGACGTTCCGCAACGGCGACTTTGCGGGCAGCGCCACGCAGTTGAAGGCCTTCCTGGCGCAGTATCCGTCGAGCCCGTATGACGCCGATGCCCAGTATTGGCTGGCCAATGCCCAGTATGCGCAAAAGCAGTACAAGGACGCGATCGCCACGTTTCAGGGCCTGATCCAGAACAGCCCGAACAACCCGCGCCTGCCTGAGGCCATGCTGGGGCTGGCGAACTGCCAGATCGAAGTGCGGCAGATTGCCGCCGCGCGCAAGACGCTCAACACCCTGGTGCAAACCTATCCGCAGTCTGAAGCGGCACAGGCCGGCCGCGACCGGCTGGCCAAGCTGAAGTGACCGAGGCCTACACCGCGGCGGCACCAGCAGCCGTGGTGTTGCTTTCGGGCGGCATGGACTCCGCCACGGTGCTGGCCCTGGCCCGCGAACAGGGCATGCGCTGCTACGCCCTGTCGCTCGATTACGGCCAGCGCCATCTGGCCGAACTCGATGCAGCGCGCCGGGTGGCTGCGGCGCTGGGCGCGGTCGCGCATGAGATCGTGCGGCTGGATCTGGGCCGTTTTGGCGGCTCGGCACTCACCGATCCCGCGCTGGCCGTGCCTACAGACGGCCGCCACGGCAGCGGCATTCCCGTCACTTATGTTCCGGCGCGCAATACCGTCATGCTCTCGCTCGCCCTGAGCTGGGCGGAAGTGCTGGGTGCGCGGCATTTGTTTTACGGCGCCAATGCGGTCGATTACTCCGGCTACCCCGACTGCCGCCCCGAGTATGTGGCGGCGTTCGAGCGTCTGGCCAATCTGGCGACGAAGGCGGCCATCGAAGGCCAGGCAATCCGGGTGCAGGCGCCCATCATCGCGCTGAGCAAGGCCGACATCATCCGCACCGGCCTTCGCCTCGGCGTGGACTACGCCATGACGGTGAGCTGCTACCAGGCCGATGCCCAAGGCCGCGCCTGTGGGCGTTGCGATGCCTGCCGCATCCGCGCCCAGGGCTTCGCCGACGCCGGCGTGCCCGACACCACCCGCTATCAACACGCCATCGGGGACTGAGATGGCCGCGATGGCGATGGGCAAACGCCCATGCCATCACCTTGCGGAGCAGGGCCGTGGAACAATAGGGTGATGCCAGGGGACAAATGCGTCCCCGCCTTCTTTTCCTGCACACGCCATGCCGTCCGTATCCGTTCACGCCATCAATGCCACCGTTCTCTGGGGCGGCTTCGCGCTGAGCCTGGTGTTTGGCGCCATCATGCAGCGCACGCGCTTTTGCACCATGGGTTCGGTGAGCGACATCGTCAACATGGGCTCGTGGATGCGCATGCGCATGTGGGTGCTGGCCATCGCCACGGCCACCATCGGTTTCAACTTGCTGGCCGCCGGTGGCGTGATCGATGCGTCCCAGACCATCTACACCACCGCCAAGGTCCTGTGGCTCTCGGCCATGGTGGGGGGCTTGCTGTTTGGCTTCGGCATGGTGCTGGCATCGGGCTGCGGCAGCAAGACCCTGGTGCGCATCGGCGAGGGCAATCTGAAGGCCGTGGTCGTGTTCATGATGATCGGGGTGTTCGCCTACATCACGCTGCGCGGCATCACCGCCGAGGTGCGGGTGCGCGTGTTCGACAAGGTGGCGCTGAACCTCTCGGGCCCGCAGGATCTGCCGGCCATCGTCGCCCACGCCACCGGACTGTCGCTGCCCAGCCTGCAAGTGGCGCTCGGCCTGGGTGTGGGACTTCTGCTGGGCATCTGGGCCCTAAGCGCCCGCGAATTCCGCAACACGAACAACCTGCTGGCCGGATTCGGGCTTGGCGCGGTGATCGTGGGCGTGTGGTTCCTGTCGGGCAAGCTGGGCTTTCTGGCCGAAGACCCGCAAACCCTGCAGGCCGCCTACCTCGGCACGCAGAACAACAAGATGGAATCGCTGAGCTTTGTCGCGCCGCTGGCCTACACCCTGTTCTGGTTCATGATGTACAGCGATGCGAGCAATGTGCTGACCCTGGGCGTCGTCTCGGTGTTCGGCGTGATCGCGGGCTCGGCCGGCATGGCGTTGATCACCCGGCAGTTCCGCTGGGAGGGGTTTCGCGGCGCGGAAGACACGGCCAATCATCTGGTCGGCGGAGCGCTGATGGGCATCGGCGGCGTGACGGCTCTGGGCTGCACCATCGGCCAGGGAATGAGCGGCGTGTCCACGCTGTCGATCACCAGCTGGATCGCGTTTCTCTCCATCGTCGGCGGCGCCGTGCTCGGGGTGAAGTACCAGGCCTGGCGCGTCGAGCGTGCCGCCTGAAGCCTTCGGCCCGATGCACTCTGCCGCGCCGTACGCGCCCTCGACCATCGATGCCGAAACTGCGGACCTGAGCCGACGGTTCGGTGGAATGGCGCGGCTGTACGGCGCCAGCGGCGCGGCGCGCATTGCCCAGGCGCATGCGGTCGTCGTCGGCGTGGGCGGCGTGGGTTCGTGGGCCGCAGAGGCGCTCGCCCGCAGCGGCGTGGGCCGCCTCACCCTCATCGATCTCGATCACGTCGCCGAATCCAACATCAACCGGCAGATCCAGGCCCTGGACAGTACCCTGGGCCAGTCCAAGGTAAGCGCGCTCGAACACCGGTTTGCCCACATCAATCCGGCTTGCCACGTCACGTGCGTGGAGGAGTTCGTCGATGCCGACAATGCAGCCGCGCTGATCCCGGCCGACGCCCAACTCGTACTCGATTGCTGCGATCAGGTGCGCGCCAAGGCCGCCTTGGCCGCGCTTTGCCTGCAGCGCCGCCAGTCCCTGTTCATGGCCGGCGCCGCTGGCGGCAAGCGGCACGCCGACGCCTTGCAATGCGCCGATCTCTCCGAAGTCACGCATGACCCGCTGCTGGCCAATGTGCGATACCAGTTGCGCCGCCAGCATGGCGCGCCTCGCAGCGGCCGCATCGGCGTGCTCTGCGCCTTTAGCAAGGAAGCCATCGTCCGTCCGGACACCGACGCCTGCGTCCTGCCCGGCGAGACAACCTCCCAGCCCGACAACAGCCTGAACTGTGCCGGCTTCGGCTCCAGCGTGATGGTGACCGCCTCCATGGGCATGATGTTGGTCGCGCGCGCACTCGACGCCGTGCTAAGATTGCGGGCTTGATTTCTGTGGGGGTCGTTAGCTCAGTCGGTAGAGCAGCGGACTTTTAATCCGTTGGTCGCGTGTTCGAGTCACGCACGACCCACCAAACTGCCTCAGTTAAGATCTTCACTCAAGCGATCAGACATCAGGGTTGTTAGCTCAGTTGGTAGAGCAGCGGACTCTTAATCCGTAGGTCGACAGTTCGAGCCTGTCACAACCCACCAAATTGCAAAAGCCAGCCTCGCGCTGGCTTTTTGCTTATGGGCCGCAGACGCCAGTGTTGGCGCGGGCTGCGGCCGTATTGCGGGGTTCTGCCTGAAGTCGGTGTTTCCAGCCGTTTTTGCGCCCCAAACCTCTCTTTTTTCTCGGTTTGACCTGTCTTCGCACCTCGTGGAAAGACCATAAAAAGACTATATTAAGACCTGAAAGCATCTGGAGCACCGCCATGCGCTACTCATCACAAGTCAAGCCGATCAGCTATCTCAAAGCCAACGCCGCCGAGGTTCTCTCGCACCTTGCGGAACAGCGCGAACCGATGGTGATCACCCAAAACGGTGAGGCTAAGGCTGTCCTGCAAGACGTCGCCTCGTTCGAAGAGACGCAAGAAACCCTGGCACTTCTAAAAATCCTTGCGCTGGGCAATCAGGATGCCGCCGCTGGCAAGGTTAGGCCTATGGCTGACGTTGTTGCCCGTCTCCGCACCAAGCGAGCCGCAGTCTGATGGCAGGCACGTCGGCCACGTTCGATGTTCTGCTCACCAAGGGCGCGGAGCAGGATTTGGAGGCCACCCACGACTACCTCTCCGAATTCGATTGTGTGCCCAACGCCAACCATGTGCTGGATGAGTTGATGGACGTTGCGGAGAGTCTGTCCAAATTCCCGGAACGCGGTAGCTATCCGAAGGAACTGGTCGGCCTTGGGATCAAAGAATATCGCCAGATCTTCTTCAAACCATACCGCTTGATTTACCGCACTACGGGAAGCCAAGTCATCGTTCACCTGATTGCTGATGGGCGCCGCGATATGCAGTCAGTGTTGGCAAGAAGGCTGCTTGGTGCTTGAATTGCGGCAACACGCAGCAGTGCTCATTGGCTCTAATGGCGAGTGGTCTGGTTGTAAACTTCACGCCGCCCATGCATGAAAAAGGCCCAGTGCGACACTGGGCCTTTTTTTGTTTTGGCGGGGCCGCCACACGGCCGCGCTCAGGAACGGTTCAGCGCGTGCGGTCCTTGGACAGGAACTGCCGGATGCCGTACATGGCCCCGCCGAGCAAGCCCATTTTCAGCAGGCGTGTGAACACGGAACGCACCAGGCGCTTGCGCAGCAAGAGCGAGATCACCGAGCCCATCAATGACCCGACATAGGGATGGCCGCGGGTGAAGTCGAGCAGGCGCAGCAGCGAGTTCGCCGGATTGAGCGAACCCAGCACCGAGCCCGACAAGGCCTTGCGCACCATGTGGGCCGGCTGAACGCTGTCGCGGAACTGTTCGACCGCCTGGACGAACTCCACCCGTTCAACTGCGATGCGCGCAACCAGCAGTTGCTTGCGCACCGAAGCGGGCAACTGCCGGGTGAAGTCGGAGGAAGGCAGACTCATGGCGACAAGGCCACTCAGGAACGGGCGCGCCACACGGCGGCATCCTTGGCCAGCTCGGCACGGGTGGCGGCGAACGGCACGGGCGCCTGTTCGATCGCCTGGCGTATGCGATAAAGACAGTAAGCCGCGACGCCAAAGTCAAGCACGCAGAGCACGGTCAGCACCAGCCAGTGGCTGCGGTCCCAGAACAGGATGACCAGCAGCGCCGTGAGACTGCCCACGGCGAGCAGTCCGAACAGCACCGCAACCGCGCCGAGCACGAGCAGGACCAGAAGCCGCTGACGCTCTTCGGCCAGCTCGATGCTGGCCAGCTCAATGCGGCTTTGCAGCAGCGAGGCCGCGCTGCCGATCAGCCGCTGCCAGGCCGCACCCAGGCCTTCGGGCTGGCCGGTGTGCGCGTCGTTTGACATGGCCTCGCGCGAGTTCAGCGGCCGCGGTTGATCAGCAGGCCCACGGCCAGTCCGACGGCCGCGGCCATGCCGATGGCCTTCCACGGATGGTCATGCACATAGTCGTCGGTGGCCTGGGCGGCGGCCTTGCTGCGCTCGACCACGGCATCCTGCAGGTCCTGCGCCTTTTCGGCTGCCTGACGCAGCAGATTCATGCCGCGACGCTGCAGTTCGGCGGCGTGCTCACCGGTGGTCGCCGCAGCCTGTTTGAGCAGATCTTCTGCGTGGTCGATCACGAGGGCGACGTCGGATTTGATCTCTTGGGTGGACTTGGCAGACTTGGTCATGGTGAACTCCTGAAAGGGGTGAAAAAAACACGACTTCCGAGAGAGCATGGTAGTGCGCATCGCAGCAAAGGGCATGATGGACGGCAAATACACCGACATTCCGGTTCAGGGCCGTAAGGCTGCAACCAGACGCTGGGGATGCAAGAACAAATCGAGTGCGGCGAGGATGCCGGGCGCCACGATCTGTGCGGCCGTCAGCGCGCGCGCATGCGCGCCCTCCGGGCCGAGCACGGCCACCCCGAGCGTGGCCAGGCTGAGCATGTCCACATCATTGCGGCCATTGCCTACAGCGGCCACTCCAGCCGTCAGCAAGGCCCGCGTGCGAGCCGCCTTGTCGGCGCCGGTGGCCACCACAGTGTGGCGCACCGGCAGCCCCGCGAGAGCGCGTTCGACCGTGCCGTAAGTGTCGCCCGTGAGCACCTCGACATCCATCAACGGACTGAGCGCGACCAGGCGCTCGGCAACGCCCTCGATCAGGGCGCCTTCATAGGCCAGCGTGCCGTTGAAATCGAGCAGCAGATGACGCAGACAGAGCGTTGCGGCGCCCGGAATGGGGACGACCCATCCGGCACGGGACTTCATGCCGACCCGCCGCGGATGCGCTGGACCAGCGCGGTGGTGGAGCGTCCCTCGACAAAAGGGATGGCCACGGCGCGCGCGCCCCAGCTCTGCACCAGCGCGGTTTCGGCCAGGGTGGTCATGTCGTAGTCGCCGCCCTTGACGTAGATGTCGGGCCGCACGCGCTCGATCAGGGCCAGGGGCATGCGCTCCTCGAACAGGGTGACGAGGCTGACGCTTTCGAGCGCGGCGAGCACGGCGGCGCGGTCGTCCTGCGCGTTGAGCGGGCGCTCCGGCCCCTTGCCGAGCAGGCGCACGGAGACATCGGCGTTCAGGCCCAGCACCAGGCTGGCGCCCAGGGCGCGGGCCGCCGCCAGATAAATGACATGGCCGCGGTGCAGGATGTCGAACACCCCGTTGGTGAAGACGACCGGACGCGGCAGGGCCGCAAGCCGCGCATCGAGCTGGTCGGAGGGGACGATCTTGTCGAGGAAGTGCATGGGCGCAAAGCTTAGCGGCTGCCGCTCATCGCGATGGCTGAACGCCGCGTTCACGATTGCTCACCCCTGAACCGGATGGAAGCCGATATCATTTTGATCAATTCAAATGCCTTCATCCATCGATAGGCCTGCATTTCAGGCGCCTCGGGAAAGTGAGTCTTCCCTGTGACTTCCGCATTGCTCGGCCGACTGCGCCTGTTCTGGCAGAACCTCGATCCCATGGTGCCCATGACCCTGGTCGGCGCCGCCGTGGGCTTCGTCTCGGCCATTGCGGTCGGGGGCTTCCGCCAGGCGATGTACGCCATCATGCGCCTGTACTCGGAGCAGGAGCATCTGGTCGCCGCCGCGACGGGGCTGCCCTCGTGGGCAAGGGTGGTCATTCCCGCAGCCGGGGCCACGCTGGGCGGCTTGATCATGTGGGCCGGGCAACGCTGGATCAAGCGCCCACGCGGACCGGAATACATGGAGGCGGTGCGGGTGGGCGATGGCATGCTGCCCCTGGGACCGAATCTGACTCGCACCCTGTCCTCTCTGGTGGGCGTGAGCAGCGGCATCACGATAGGCCGCGAAGGCACCATGATCCAGTTCGCGGCGCTGGTGTCGTCGCTTCTGGGCCGTCTGGCCAAGACCGACGCGGCGCACCGCCGCCTCATCGTGGCCTGCGGAGCCGCCGCGGGCTTTGCCGGCGCCTATCACGCGCCGATCGCCGGCACCCTGTTCGTCGCTGAAATCATTCTGGGCGGGCTGGCGCTGCGCGAGATCGCCGCCGTGCTGGTGGCCGCCGTGATGGGGGAGCTCACCACCCAGGCGCTGTTTGCCACCGGGCCGCTGTATCTGTCGCACGTCATTCCGGTCGTGGGCTTTTCCGACCTGCTCGACGCGGTGTTCATCGGCCTGCTCGCGGGCCTGCTGGGCCCGGCCTTTCTGTGGCTGCTCGATACGGCGCGCCGACGCTATCAGCCGCTGATCGGCTTTCTGCCGCTGCGCATGGGGCTGATGGGCCTGCTGATCGGCCTGCTGTCGATGATCCGCCCGGAGGTCTGGGGCAACGGCTACAGCGTGGTGCAGTCCATGCTGGTCGATCACTGGGCGCTGTCCACGCTGGCCCTGGTGTTCGTGCTGCGCATCGTCGCGGTGACGGCGGCCAGCGCGGCGGGCATTCCCGGCGGCGTGCTCACGCCCACCCTCATGCTCGGCGGCGCCATTGGCCTGATGGTGCAACACACCCTGCTGCTGGGCGATGCCTCGCATGCGCAGGCGCTCTGGGTGCTGGTGGGCATGGGCAGTCTGCTGGCCGCCACCACGCATGCTCCGGCCATGTCGGCCATCATGGTGTTCGAGATCACCCGCAACTACAACGTGGTGCTCGCGGCCATGCCGGCCTGCGTCGTGGCCTCGGTGGTCGGCAGTCTGCTGCGCGAGCGTTCGGTGTATGCGGAAGCGTTGGGATTGAAAGAGCAGGGCGGCTCGAAGACTTCCCTGTTCGAGGCCATCACAGGCCGCAAATCGGCCTCAGAAGCGCCGGCCGGCGACACCGAAGGCGCCCCGCAGGGCCTCAACCCGCGCAACCCCGATCAGTCGCGCGACTGAGGTTTCGACATCAGCAGATCGGTGGTGGACGGACTGCGGTGACGTTCGCGCCAGTCGTGCACGCAGGGCCCCAGATCGCCCAGCGCCTTCGCCACCCGCACGCCATCGGGCAAACGCTTGCGCAGCGCTGGGTTGGAGCCGCCCACCCACAGCTCGATGGACCCGGGCAGACGGCCCCGCAGCTCCGCCAGGGCATCGAGCACCTGCGCGGCCTGCAGCAGGGGCGAAAAGCTCAGCACCAGCACATCGGCCGCATGCGCCTGGACCGCCCTCGACATATCGCCCAGCGGAAGCTGCGCGCCGAGTTGCACGCAGCGGCAGCCCTCCAGCACCAGCATGGCCTCGGCCATCAGCAGGCCCAGAACATGCGGCTCCTGGGGCACGGTGGTCATCAGCACCTTGGGTCGTGACTGCGCCGTCTCACCCAGCGGAACGGCACCGATGGCGCTGCGCAACACACGCTGGATGACTTCGGCATACAGATGCTCCTCGAACACTTCGAGCGTGCCGCGCATCCAGGCCAACCCGACCCCGGTGTTGAGCGGAGCGACGACTTCGGTGACGAAACGATCGAGCCCCATGCGCATGACGTCCTGCTGCAAGGCACGGCGCAGCCGTTCGGCGTCGTGCTGCTTGAGTAGGGCGAGATAGGCGCTGACCATGGGGCTGTCGGCGGGTTCCGGCGCGGCCGATCTGGCCCCGGGGGCCACGGTGGCATCGGTCAACACGCCGCGGCCGCGCGCCAGGGCATCGAGCTGCTCGATGGGCAGCGCGACGATCTGCGCCGGACGATGCCCGACATCGAGCAAACGCCTGATCAGCCGCAACCGCTCGACCTGGGCCTCCGGATACAGGCGGTCGCCCGCGCCGTTGCGTTCGGGCTGCGGAAATCCATAGCGTCGCTCCCACACCCGCAGCGTGTCTTTGCCGATCCCGGTGTCGCGCTCCACAGCAGCGATGCCGAGCGGCAGGGCGGGGTTCAGAGTGAGGTCATTCATCGAAAAAAGTCATGTCCTGGACAAATGATGGCCGGGGCGAAATGCCTGACGTTCAGGGCCTGCGTGACGCGGCTGAATCCGTTCCCGAGAACCCGACGTAATGGCATATTAAGACCGCCTGTCGAAAACCTGATAACCCCTCCATTGTCCAGGACAAAGAGTGATCCGCTTGGAAGCATCAAGGATCTCAAGCATCATTGTCCTAGACAAAACTCAACCATGATCGGAATTGTCCATGTCTGTGTCCGCCCCCTTCCGCCTGTTCGCCGCCATGATGTGTGTGGCGGGTTCTCTCGCGTTCGCCCCTTCGGCCGCAGCCGCCGAATCAGCCCCGGCGACCGCGGCCACCTGCCCCGCCCTGCTCAACAAGACCTTCCCGCGGCTGCAGGACGACAAGCCGCAAAGCCTGTGCCAGTACGCGGGCAAGGTCATTCTGGTCGTGAACACCGCCAGCTACTGCGGCTTCACCCCGCAGTACAAGGGACTGGAGGCGCTGTACCGCGAATACGGCAAACAGGGCCTGGTGGTGCTGGGATTTCCGTCGAACGACTTCCACCAGGAGATGGACAACAACACCAAGATCGCCGCCTTCTGCAAGGACACCTACAACGTCCAGTTTCCGATGTTCGCGCCCTCGCATGTGACCGAGCCCCGGCCCAACGCGCTGTATGAACAACTCATCCTGGCCACGGGCGATCAGCCCAAGTGGAACTTCTACAAGTACCTGATCGGGCGCGACGGCAAGGTCGCCGGCGTCTACCCCAGCCTGACCTCGCCGGACAACAAGGACTTCGTCGCCAAGATCAAGGCCCTGCTTGCCCAGAAGCCCTGATCCTCCTGGGTTTCACCTCGGCTCAACCCTTCCCCACCCCGCCTTGAAAGCCCCGCCATGAACGCACCGGAAAAACTGTTTGCCCAGGCCGCAGCCGCCGCCCTGCCCGATGTGCAGGCCACACCCGACCTGCGCCACATTGCCATTCAGCAGGTCGGGGTGCGCGATGTGCGCTACCCGGTGCAGATCCGTTCCGCGCAGGGCGTGCAGCCCAGCGTGGGCACGTTCGAGATGACGGTGGCGCTGCCGCCCGAGGTGAAGGGCACGCACATGTCGCGCTTCATCGAGATGCTCGAAGCGCACCCTGAACCGCTCGATGCGCCGCAGCTCGGCATCCTGCTACAGCACATGCTGGTGCGCCTGCAGGCCAGCGAGGGCGCCATCACGGCGCGCTTCACCTACTTCGCGCGCAAGGCCGCGCCGGTGTCGGGTGTGGAGAGTCTGATGGACTACGAGGTCACCCTGCGCGCGGAGCAAAAAGCCGGGGCGACGACGCTGGTGCAGAAGGTGCAAGTGCCGGTCACCAGCCTTTGCCCGTGCTCGAAGGAAATCTCCAATTACGGCGCGCACAACCAGCGCTCGCACGTCACCATCGGCGCCACGCTGCGCGGCGATCTGGGGCTGGACGAGCAGATCCGCATCGCCGAGACGGCGGCCTCCTGCGAGCTTTGGGGCCTGCTCAAACGGCCGGACGAAAAGTACGTCACCGAGCGGGCCTACGACCACCCCAAATTTGTCGAAGACCTGGTGCGCGATGTCGCGGTGGCGCTGGAGCGCGACGAACGCGTGGCCGCCTACACCGTGGAATCGGAGAACTTTGAATCCATCCACAACCATTCGGCGTATGCCTTGGTGGAAGGCCGCAAACCCTGACGCGGCCAGGGAGCCAAGACCATGCGCATTGCCATCATCGGAACCGGTATTTCAGGCCTCGGGGCGGCGTGGGCCCTGCGCCATCACGCCCAGATCACGCTGTTCGAGGCCGGCTCGCATTTCGGCGGCCATACCCACACGGTGGATGTCGATCTGCCCGGCGAAATGCCCTTCGCCGTGGACACGGGCTTTCTCGTGCTCAACGAGCGCACCTACCCTCGGCTGCAGGCGCTGTTCGCCGAGCTGAACGTCCCGCTGGCGACTTCCGACATGTCGTTCTCGGTGCAGACCCCGCTGCCCGGCGGCAACGCCCTGGAATGGAGCGGCTCCAGTCTGGACACCGTTTTCGCCCAGCGGCGCAACCTGACGCGGCCCGCCTTCTGGCGCATGCTGCGCGACATCCTGCGCTTCAACCGCGAAGCCACGGCGCTGGCCCGGCGGCCCCAAGCCGAACTCGACCCCCCCCTCACCGTGGGCCAATACCTGCGGCGCGAAGGCTACGGCGAGCCGTTTCTGCACTGGTATCTGCTGCCGATGACCGCCTGCATCTGGTCGTGCCCCCCGGGCCAGATGCTCGACTTTCCGCTGGTCACGCTGGTGCGCTTCTGCGACAACCACGGGCTGCTGCAAGTCAACAACCGGCCCCAGTGGTTCACCGTGCGCGGCGGCGCCCGGCAGTATGTGCAGAAGATGCTCGCCCAACTGCCCGACGCGCGCCTGCGCACCCCGGTGCAGCGGGTGACGCGGCACGACGACGGCGTCGAGGTGCACACCCATGAAGGCCCGATCTGGTTCGACCGGGTGATCTTTGCCTGCCACAGCGACCAGGCCCTGGCCCTGCTCGATGCGCCCAGCCAGGACGAGCGCGAGGTGCTCGGCGCGATACGCTACCAGCCCAATCGCGCCCTGCTGCATACCGACACCAGCCTGCTGCCGCGCGCGCGCCGCGCCTGGGCGGCGTGGAATTACGAAAGCGGCCCGGCACATGGCGACCAGGCCCCCACCGTGTGTCTGCACTACCTGCTCAACAAGCTGCAGCCGCTGCCCACGCAGCGTCCCATCGTGGTCTCGCTCAACCCGCTGCGCGAACCGGCGCAGCACACGGTGCTGCGCGAGATCGACTATGCCCATCCCATTTTCGATCAGGCCGCGATCGCCGCGCAGCAGCGCGTACCGGCCCTTCAGGGGCGGCAGCACAGCTATTTCTGCGGCGCCTGGTGCGGCTATGGCTTTCATGAAGACGGCCTGAAATCGGGCCTTGATGCGGCGCAGGCCCTGATGTCCGACGTGGACGCCCAACCCGCGCACCGCGCCCTGGCGGCGTGAAGGCGGACACCATGGCCACTGCCGACGCCGCGCCGAACCGCCCGCTTCTGGGCAGCGGTCCGGTGCGGCACCGCCGCCTGCGGCCGACGACGCATGCGTTCAGCTATCGCGCGATGTTTCTGCTGCTGCCCATGCGCAGCCTGGCCCGCGACGCCACGCTGCTGCCCATCGCCCGCAACCGCTTCGGCGCCATGAGTTTTTACGATGCCGATCACGGCGACGGCCGCGGCGACAGCCTGGCCTGGCTCGAATCCCTGCTGGCGGCCGAAGGCCTTGCCGACGCCGACGGCGAGATCTGGCTGCAGACCTTCCCGCGGCTCTGGGGCTATGCCTTCAAGCCCGTGAGCCTCTGGTATTGCGAACGCGCCGACGGCAGCCTGCGCTGCGCCGTGGCCGAAGTGAACAACACCTTCGGCGAACGCCACTGCTACCTGCTCACCCCCGATCCGGGCTGCGACCATCTGCAGTGGGGCGCGCCATACAGCGCCCGCAAGGTGTTCCACGTCTCGCCGTTCTGCACGGTCGAAGGCAGCTACCGGTTTCGCTTTCTGCGCAGCACGACGACCACGCCCGCGCGCCTCGTCCTGCGCATCGACCACGACGACGACGCCGGCCCGCTCATCGAGACCAGCCTCAGCGGCGCACTGACGCCGCTCACCGCCGCGCGCGCCCGCATGGCCTTGCTGCGCCACCCGCTGCACAGCTTTGGCGTGATGGCACGCATTCACTGGCAGGCGTTCAAGCTGTGGCGCAAGCGTGTGCCCTTCCATGCCAAGCCCCTCCCTCCCGACCCCTTTGTGAGCCGATCATGAGCGCCCGCCACCGCACCCTCTCCCCGCTTTCCCCCGTGTCCTCCGGCGTGGCCGTCGTCGGCACCCGGCGGCGCCCCCCGCCGCTGGCCGCGCGCGGCGTGATGCGTCTGCTCGAGCGCCTGCAGATCGGCCGACTCGATCTGCACGGGCCGGACGGCATCTGGCGCCACTTCGGCCACGACACCCAGGGCCCGCACGTCGAAGTCACCCTGCACGACTGGCGCGTGATGGGCGAGGTGCTGCGGCGCGGCGATATGGCCTTCGCCGAGGCCTGGACGCGGCGCGCCTGGGACACGCCCGATCTGCCCGCCCTGCTCGAACTGCTGGCCGCCAACCGCGACATCATCGCCCGCGCCCTGCACGGCAGCCTGCTGGGCCGGCTGCCCGACCGCATCCGGCACCTTCTGCGCCGCAACAGCCGTGCCGGGAGCCGCGACAACATCCACGCGCACTACGACATCGGCAACGCCTTCTATCGTCTCTGGCTCGACCCGGGCATGACCTATTCCAGCGCCCTGTTCAGCGGCCATGCCGCGCAGACGCTGGAGCAGGCCCAGAACGCCAAGTACGGCCGCGTGCTCGACCAGTTGCAACTTCAGCCAGGCGCACGCGTGCTCGAGATCGGCTGCGGCTGGGGCGGACTGGCCGAGGCAGGCCAGCAGCGCGGCCTGCACATGGACGGCATCACCCTGTCCACCGAACAGCTCGACTACGCCCGCGACCGGCTCGCGAACGCCCTCCCCCAGGCGCGGCTGGAACTGTGCGACTACCGCGACCTCGACCGCCTCGCCCCGCCCGAGGGCTATGACGGCGTGGCCTCCATCGAGATGTTCGAGGCCGTGGGCGAGGCGTACTGGCCGGGTTTTTTCCGCACCTTGTCGCGCCATCTCAAGCCCGGTGGCCGCGCCTGCATCCAGACCATCACCATCGCCGACGATCTGTTCGACGATTACCGTCGCGGCACCGACTTCATCCAGCGCTACATCTTTCCCGGCGGCATGCTGCCCTCGCGCGCGGCCTTCATGGCCCAGGCCGAGGCCGCCGGGCTGGAAGTTGTCGAGGAACTGGCCTTCGGCCCCGACTATGCCCGCACCCTGGCCCTGTGGCGCGAGCGCTTCACGGCCCAACTCGACGCCGTTCGCACCCAGGGTTTCGACGATCGCTTCGTGCGGCTGTGGACCTTCTACCTCGCCTATTGCGAAGCCGGCTTCAGCCAGGGCTCGACCAACGTGTGGCAGTTCACCCTGCGCCATGCCCGCCCACGCTGAACGCAGCCGCCGTGGCCTGACGCGTCGCCACCTGCTGCTGGCCGCGACGGCCACGGCCCTGCCCCTGCCCGTGCTGGCGCAAACAGCGGCGGACATCCCCGAGGAGGTGCGCGCCGAGATGGCCGGGGCGCGGCTCTCGGGCAGTGGCGAGTTTCGCTACTTCGGCTTTCTCGTCTATCGCGCCACGCTCTGGGTCGGACCCCAGGGGCTGGGCGCGGAACTGGGCGACGCCCCTTTCGCCCTGCAACTGCGCTATGCCCGCAGCCTCAAGGGCGCCGACATCGCAGCGCGTTCGGAGGAAGAAATGCGCAAGCTCGGTGAAGGCGGGCCGCAGCAGCGCAGCGCCTGGCTGCAGGCCATGCAGCGCCTGTTTCCCGACGTAGCCGAAGGCGATACCCTGACCGGCGTGTTCACCCCAGCGGGCGCTGCACCGGCACAGTCGCGCTTCTACTTCAACGGCGCCCTGCGCGGTGCCGAGGGCGGCACGGCCTTCGCCCGGGCGTTCTTCTCCATCTGGCTGTCGCCCCAAACGCCTGCGCCCGATCTGCGCAAGGCGCTGCTGGCCAGGGCGTCGGCATCCCCATGACCCGGAGATGAACAGGATGAAGGTTTCATGGGCCACGCCATGCAAGGGCTCCCCCTCCCAGCCTCCCCCACAAGGTGGGGGAGGAGGAGAAAGCGCTGCGCGCAATCTGCGTAAGCCCTCCCAGCCTCTCCCACAAGACGAGGGAGGAGGAGAAAGCGCTGTACGCAATCTGCGTAAGCCCTCCCAGCCTCTCCCACAAGACGAGGGAGGAGGAGAAAGCGCTGCGCGCAATCTGCGTAAGCCCTCCACGCCTCCCCACAAGGCGGGGGGAAGTAGAAGGCGCTGTGCGTGATCTGCGTAAGCCCTCCCAGCCCCCTACGCACTGGGGGAGGTGCCGTCTTTGCTCCCTCCCCACCCGTGGGGAGGGCCGGGGTGGGGAGGTGCCGTCTCAAGCCACACCCTGCCAGAACCCTGAACGCACCATGAGAGAGTGCCGGACTGCCCCGAGCACGGGCTCGCTCGCGCTATTGCGCTACGGGGCTCCCAGTCTGGCGTTCGCCTTCGTCGCCCTGCCGCTTTATGTGTATCTGCCGGAGCATTACGCCACGCGCTACGCGGTGCCGCTGGGCTACCTCGGGGCGGTGCTGCTGATCACCCGCTTTGCCGACGCGCTGTTCGACCCCTGGCTGGGACGGCTGGCCGATCATCTGCTGCGGCGCGGCCAGGCCAAACCCGCGCTGATCGCCGCCTGCGTGCTGATGTTCATCGGCTTTGCCGCGCTGTTCGCCTTGCCCGCGCTGCTGCCCTTCGGCGATGAAAGCGGCGCGTTCACGCTGGCGTTCGTCGGCGCACTGTTGCTCACCTATCTGGGCTTCAGCGCGGCGTCCATCGTGCACCAGGCCTGGGGAGCCACGCTGGGCGCTGACGAGGCACAACTGGCCCGCACCGTGGCCTGGCGCGAGGGTCTGGGGCTGGCCGGGGTGCTGCTGGCGGCCCTGGTGCCCCAACTGGGGGGCGCCAGGGCGCTGGTCGTCGTGTTCGCCTTCGCCCTGTTGGCCGGACTCGCGCTGATGTGGCGCGCGCCCGAACCCGCGCCGCACCACGCGGCCAGGTCCGTGCTGCACTGGCGCACGCTGCTGGAGCCGCTGCACAACCGGCGCTTCGTGGCCCTGCTCGCCGTTTTCGTCACCAGTGGCATCGCGGCGGCGATTCCGGCCACGCTGGTGCTGTTCTTCATCCGCGACCGGCTCGACGCGGCGGTGCTCGCTGGGGTCTATCTGTTCGCCTATTTCGCCGCGGCCGGCCTGCTGGTGCCGGCCTGGCTGCGCGCGGTGCGGCGCTTTGGCGCGGCACGCTGCTGGCTGGTCGGCATGGCGCTGGCGGTGACCGCCTTCGTCTGGGCCGCGCTGCTGCAGCCGGGTGATCGCTGGGGCTATGCGGTGGTGGTGGTGCTGTCGGGCGCGGCGCTCGGCCCCGATCTGGTGATGCCGCCGGCCCTGCTGGCCGGGGTCATACGCGAGGGCGGCCACGGCAACCGCCTCGAAGGCAGTTACTTCGGGTTGTGGAACTTTGCGACCAAGCTCAATCTCGCACTGGCTGCGGGGCTGGCCCTGCCGCTGCTGGCGCTGTTCGGCTACCGGCCGGGCACGATTGAAACCGGCACGCTGCCGCCGCTGGTGGTGGCGTACTGCCTGCTGCCCTCGATGCTCAAACTTGCTTCCGCCGGTCTGCTCTGGCACTTTTTTGTGCGTGCACGGTCAGGCGCGGCTCCCTTGGCTTCCTGAATGGAGAGTGGTCCCATGTCGTCCTTTTTTGCTTTGCGTTCCTGGCTGTCCTTCCGCCGTGGCTGGCTGCTGGCCGCCGTTCTGGGCATCAGCCTGCTGTCGGGCTGCGCCAATGTCACGCCGCTGGCCTACCGCGGGCAGACGCCCGCGCTCGATCTCAAGCAGTATTTCAACGGACGGCTCACGGCGGTGGGCATCGTGTTCGACCGCTCGGGCAAGATGACGCGGCGTTTTCACGTCACCATCGACGCCTCGTGGAAGGGCGACGTGGGCACGCTCGACGAGCACTTCGTCTACCACGACGGCGCCAAGCAGGAGCGCATCTGGACCCTCCGCGAGCTGCCGGAGAAAGACGGCGAGAAGCGCTACGTCGGTACCGCGGGCGATGTGATCGGCGAGGCCATCGGCCGCGCGGCGGGCAACGCGCTGAACTGGCACTACACCCTGGCGCTGCCGGTCGATGGCACGATCTATCACGTGCAGCTCGACGACTGGATGTACCTGATGGACGACCATGTGCTGCTCAACCATTCGGTCATCACCAAGTTCGGCTTCAAGGTGGGCAGCGTGTTCCTGTCCTTCCACAAGCCATGAGTCTGAACCCGCGCATCGACGGCTGGAAGGGCCGCCGCGTGTGGGTGATCGGCGCGTCCACCGGCATCGGCCGCGCTTGCGCCGATGCGCTGCTGCGGCGCGGCGCCCGGGTGGCCGTGTCGGCACGCAATGCCCAGGCCTTGCAGCACATCGAGGGCGCCCTGGCCCTTCCCCTGGACGTGACCGATGCGCCGGCGCTGCACGCCGCCATGCAGACCCTGCAGCACGCCTGGGGCGGTCTCGACCTGCTGCTGTATTGCGCAGGCACCTACCGGCCCATGCGCGCCGCCGCCTTCGACCTAGCCGCGGCCTTGCAGCACGACGACGTGAACTACCGCGGTGCGCTGCACGCGCTGGATGCGGCGCTGCCGGTCTTCAACGCCCAGCGCTCGGGCCATATCGCCCTCGTCAGCAGCGTGGCCGGCCTGGGCGGATTGCCGCAGGCGCTCGCCTACGGCCCGACCAAGGCGGCGCTGATCAACCTTGCCGAAACGCTCTATCTCGATCTGCATCCGCAGGGCGTCGGGGTGCATGTGATCAATCCGGGCTTCGTCGAAACCCCGCTGACGGCGCAGAACACGTTTGCCATGCCCGCGCTCATCAGCCCCGAGCAGGCGGCTGACGCCATCCTGGCCGGACTGGAGGCGGGGCGCTTCGACATCCACTTCCCGCGCCGCTTCACCCTGTGGCTCAAACTGCTGCGCCTGCTGCCGCGCGGGCTGTATTTCCGCGTCGTCAGCCGGTTCACCGGACTGTGAGCGCGCCTCAGCCGTTGTTGATGCGGCTGATGATCGCGTCCGTGAAGGCCTTGGTATTGGCCCGCCCGCCCAGATCGCCGGTGCGGATCTTGTCGACATTCAGGGTGTCGGAGATGGCCTGGCGCAGGCGGCCGGCCTTGTCGTGCAGATCGACGTGGTCGAGCATGAGGGCGGCCGCCAGCATCAGCGCAATGGGATTGGCGATGCCCTTGCCCGCGATGTCGGGGGCCGAGCCGTGCACCGCCTCGAAAATGGCCGCGTCTTCGCCAATGTTGGCACCGGGCGCCATGCCCAGCCCGCCCACCAGACCGGCGGCCAGATCCGACAGAATGTCGCCGAACAGATTGGTCGTCACCAGGGTGTCGAACTGCCACGGGTTGATGACCAGCTTCATGCAGCAGGCGTCGACGATCACATCATTGAGCTCGATCTGATCGGCGTACTTCTCCTTGTGCAGCATGTAGGCCGTTTCCAGGAAGATGCCGGTGAGCGCCTTCATGATGTTGGCCTTGTGCACCACCGTGACCTTCTTGCGCCCCAGGGCGATGGCGGTGCGGAAGGTGTAGTCGAGGATGTTGCGCGCGCCCTGGCGCGTGTTCACCCCGGTGGCGATGGCCACGGCGTGCGGATCGCCGTCGATCGGGATGTAGTGCTCGTAGCCCATGTACAGGCCTTCCACATTCTCCCGGAACACCAGCAGATCGACATCGTCATAGCGCCCGCCAGGGATCAGGGTCTTGGTGGGCCGCATATTGGCGTACAACTTGAACGCCTCGCGCAGGCGGACGTTGCTGGAGCGATAGCCGCCGCCCGAGGGCGTTTCCAGCGGCCCCTTGAGCGCCAGCCGCGTGGTGCGGATGCTGGCCAGCGTGGCCGCGGGCAGCGGGTCGCCCGCCGTCTTCACCCCGCCCAGGCCGGCGACCTGCGAGTCCCACTCGAAGGGCGCCTCAAGCGCGTCGAGTGCGGCCAGGGTGGCGTCCATGATCTCGGGGCCGATGCCGTCTCCGGCGATCAGGGTGGCGGGAATGCGGGTGCTCATTGAAGTCTCCGGTAGAGGGGGTCACCCCATCTAGCAAGGGTCGTGCCGTGGGGCGTGTGATTCCCTAAACTGTAGCGAACACAACCAACGAGAAGGAGCGAACATGAATCTGCGCAGCGGCCTGGTCATTCTGGTAATGGTGCTCATCGCCCTCTTTTCCGTACTGAACTGGGGCGTGTTGATGGCGCCCACCGATCTGTCGCTGGGCTTCGCCTCGGCGAGGGCGCCGCTGGGGCTGATCATGCTCGCGCTGATCGTGGCGCTGGCGGCCGTCTTCCTGGTCTACATCGTCGTGCTGCAGGCCGGCATGATGGGTGAATCGCGCCGCGTGGCCAAGGAACTCAAGGCACAGCGTGAACTGGCCGACAAGGCCGAGGCCTCGCGTTTCGACGAATTGCGTCAGCTGCACAGCGCTGACCAGCAAGCGCTGCTGTCCCGCGTCGATCAGCTCGACCGCGAACTGCGCAGCGCCATCGAAGCCCAGGCCAACGGCATCAACGCCACCCTGGGCGAGCTTGACGACCGCCTGCAAAAAACAGGGACGCCGCGGCTGATGGGCTGATTCCCCCTCCCGCCCTCCCCCACGATGTGGGGGAGGTGAGAACGGCGCTGCGCGCGACCTCCGGCTTGCCCCTCCCGCACAGGGTAGGGGAGGAGGAGACAACGCTGCGCGCAGTCCGCGTAAGCGCCTCCCCACCCACACCGTGACGTGTTTACTCCCTCCCCACGCGTGGGGAGGGCTGGGGTGGGGAGGTTGAAATCGGCAGCACGCTCGGCGCCAGACAGGTCGTGGCGTTGCAGGCCTGCACCCGCAGCGCCAGGGTGTCGCGTTGGGCAGGCGTGAGCGTAGGCAGTTCCAGCCTCGGCTGCCCCTCCCACACCGCGATGCCCTGCGGCGCGAAGGCGGGACGGAACGACTGCGGCGGCGGGTAGCGCACCCCGGCCAGCGCCCGCCCGCCCGCCAGCACGGTCGTGGCGATCAGATTCGGTGCCGAAGCGGGGTGGGCGTTGATGTGGAAACCGGGCGCGATGCGCAACTGCAAGGTCTCGCCTTGGCCTCCGGTTGCACCGCCCAGCCACTGCACGCTGACCCGATCGGACGAGCAGGCGCCTTGCGGCAGACCGGCGCAGTCGGCAGGCCGCGCCAGCCGCGCGGCTGGCGACGACGGCCAGACCGCGCGCCCGGC
Source organism: Thiomonas intermedia (assembly GCF_002028405.1). NCBI lineage: Bacteria > Pseudomonadati > Pseudomonadota > Betaproteobacteria > Burkholderiales > Thiomonas > Thiomonas intermedia. The sequence continues at coordinate 2,334,522 of NZ_CP020046.1, read as the reverse complement.
GGCGCTGTCCAGCGTCTGCAGCAGATCGGGCCAGTCCAGCGGACGGGCCGAGACCTGCAGCGCCATGGGGCGCAGTGCGCGGCGCGCGGCCTCGGCCCCATGCGCCTGTCCGGTGCGCTGGGCGAGATCGACCAGCACGGCCAGGGCCGCGCTCTGGCCGGAGGGTCGGTGCACATCGCCCTGCAAGGGCGTGGGGAACGGCAGGGCATCGGATGTGGGAGCCGAACGCAGGCTGCCGTCTGGCGCGGCGAAGCGCGTCAGCATGGCTGCGGCCAGATCGCCGGCGCGCTGGCTCCACCGTGCATCGGGCTGCACGCTGGCGAGGGTGAGATAGGCCCGAGCGAGTTCGGCGTAGTCGTCGAGAAAGCCCGGATGGCCTGGGTGGCGGCCCACCCATTGATGCACCAGCAGACGCTGGCGCGGGTTCCAGGCGTGCTGCCAGGTCCAGTCGGCCGCGCGCACCGCGGCAGCGATCAGCTCGCGGTCGTCCAGCGCCATGCCGGCCTGGGCCAGCGCGCGGATGGCCAGGGCGTTGTCGGCGATGACGATCTTGTCGTCGCGCCGCGGCTGCGGCCGCCGGTTACGCGCGGCAAGCAGGGCGCGGCGCGACGGCGCCAGTTGTTGCAGGCGCGCGGCCAACTGCCCTTCGCGCAGCAAACGCTCGGCCACGTCGCGCCGCTGGCGCAGCACGCCTTCTTGCGCGCCGGCATGCAGCGGCGTCAGGTCGTAAAGCGCGAACCACGACGCGGTCTGCGCCTTGCCGAGCACGGCGCCAATCTGGGCCTTGGTCCACAGATCGGTGGCGCCCTCCACCCCGCCGGTTTCGGCGGCGATGGACGTGGCGAACACGCCCTGGGGCAGGCGCAGTTCGCGCAGCAGAAAGTCGGCGGTGCGCTGCGCGGTCCAGCGCAGGTCGGGCAGACGGGTCTGCGCGTAGGCCCGCGCATAGACCGAGAGCAGCTGGGCGTTGTCCGCCAGCATCATCTCGAAATGCGGCACCGACCAGCCGGGATCGACGGCGTAGCGGCGAAAGCCGCCGCCGAGCTGATCCATCAGCCCGCCCTGCGACATGGCCTGCAGGGTGAACACGGCGGCCTGCGTGTCCTTCGGATGGCCCGCGGCGCCGCGGGTCAGCAGCCATGCCAGCAGCGGCGGCTGCGGAAAGCGCGCGGCCGTGGTGGCCGGGGCAAAACCGCCGTCGAGGGCATCGAAGCGCTGCAGGGCCTCGGCCTGCGCGGTCTGCGTCCATCCAGCCGCATCGATGGGCGCCGAGGCTTCCCCAGCCACGGCCGCGGCCTGCATCGCCTGGGCGATCTGGGCGGCGATGCGCTTGACCTCGGCCGGATGCTCGGTCCAGTTCTTGTGCAGCGTGGCGAGCAGGATGGGAAAGCCCGTCTGCTGCGCCGTGGTCTTGGGCGGGAAGTAGCTGCCGATGTAGAACGGCTGCAGATCGGGGGTGAGAAAAACGTTGTTCGGCCAACCGCTGTCGCGCGTCATGATCTGCCGCGCCAGCATGTAGATGTGGTCGATGTCGGGCCGCTGCTCACGGTCAACCAGAACGTTGACGAACCAGCGGTTCATCAGCGCGGCGATACGCGGGTCGCGATACAGCTCGCGCTGCGCCACATGACACCAGTAGCAGGCGGAGTAGCCGATGGAGAGATAGATGGGCTTGTTCTCGCGCCGCGCCTTCTCCAGGGCCTGCGGTCCCCACGGGTACCAGTCCACCGGATCGTGGGCGTGTTCCAGCAGGTAGGGATCGTGCGAGAGGGCCAGCCGGTTCGCGGGCGCCGCCTGGGCTGCACCTGCCCCCAACACGCCCCCTAGGGCGACGCAGAACAGCAGTGCGCCGAGTCGATGCCGCGCACGCATCAGCCTTCCTCCCTGAGTTCCAGCGCGCGCGTCAGTGCCTGCTCTCGGGCAACCTGCAGCGCCTGCGCGATGGCCGCGGGCTTGCCGCCGGACTGCGTGACCCGCTGGGCGATCACCCCCGCGTCCACGCCCTGCGCCGCCGCCAGCGCCGCCAGCAGCCGCGCACGCTGGGGATAGGGCTGCTGCGGGAAGTCGCCGCCACGCCCGCGGTGATCGGCCTCGCAGGCCTGCAGCGCCTGGGCGAACCGCTCAGGGCGCCGCAGCGCATCGCAGCGCTGCAGCAGGCGCAGCGTGGCCTCGGCACCGAAGCCCAGGCAGCGGTGAATATTGCCGTGCTCGGCGGCCACCAGGGCGGCCAGCTCGGCGCAGTCGGTCGGCACCCGCAGCCTTCGCGCCACCGCAGCCGCCAGCGCCACGCTGCGCTGCTCGTGGCCGATGTGGCGCGGCAACACGTCTGCGGGCGTCGTGCCTTTGCCCAGATCGTGCATCAGGCAGGCCCAGCGCACGGCCAGCGGCGCATCGAGCGCAACGGCGGCCTGCAGCACCATCATGACGTGCACGCCAGTGTCGATCTCGGGGTGGTAATCGGCCCGCTGCGGCACGCCCCACAGACGGTCCACTTCCGGCAGCAGCCGCGCCAGCGCGCCGCATTCGCGCAGCACGGCGAACAGGCGCTGCGGCTGCGGCTCCATCAGACCGCGCGCCAGTTCCTGCCACACCCGCTCGGGCACCAGCGCATCCACCTCGCCCGCTTCCACCATGTGACGCATCAGGTCCAGGGTTTCAGGCGCGACCGAAAAATCGCCGAACCGCGCCGCGAACCGCGCCAGCCGCAGAATGCGCACCGGATCTTCCGCAAACGCGGGCGACACATGCCGCAACACCCGTGCCTGCAGATCGCGCTGGCCGCCGTAAGGGTCGATGAGCGCACCCTCGGCAGACCGCGCCATGGCATTGATCGTCAGATCGCGGCGCAGCAGGTCCTCCTCCAGCGTGACCTCGGGCGCCGCGTGCACGACAAAGCCCCGATAGCCCGGCGCCGTCTTGCGCTCGGTGCGCGCCAGGGCGTACTCCTCGTGGGTGAGCGGATGCAGAAACACCGGAAAGTCGCGCCCCACCGGCACGAAGCCGACCTCGATCATCTGCTGCGGCGTCGCCCCCACCACCACCCAGTCGCGGTCGCCATGCGGCCGCCCCAGCAAGGCATCACGCACCGCGCCGCCCACCACATAGGCCTGGCCGGGAGGATGGGCGAAAGAAGAAGACATGGAGGGCAGTGTAAAAGGCAGCAGCAAAATGGAAACAGGCCGCGCGGGGCGGCCTGTTTCCATTCAAGTCAATCTGTGCTCACGGCAATGAGGCTTGCCATGGCCCGTTGTCCGTATTGCCGCTGTTCTGCCATGTGCCATTTGCCGACTTGCTGGTCGCGTCGAATTGCCCAATGTAGGACGCGCCGGAACTGGTCGTCCCAGCAAACTGCCCCTGATCATTCAGCGCACCCGTCAGGGTGAATTGACCTGAGATGCTGGATGTGCAGTTGTTCGCATTCTGTGCTGGGTCGATCACACCATCCGCATTCACTACGACCGAACAACTACCGGAATCTCCGCCAGTCTGTAATTTGGAAGAGTAGGTCGCCGACCAGGTCCCTTGGTAAGCGGCGACACCCGAGGTCGTACTCGGTGTCAGGTTCACTCCATTCACGGGTTGGCACGAACTCCAATTGTTCGAGACGGTTGTATTGTTTAACGGCGCACTCACGGTCACCGATGTCGCATTTCCGCAGCTACCAATTGGCAGGACATAACTGCCATCGCTTCCTGTTGGGTTAGTGGATGTTGAACAAACCTGCTGCGTGAGCGCATTCGTCGCGGTGACGTAGACACCAGAAACCCCAGCTCCCGAGCCGTCCAAAACCCTCCCTGACAAACCATAGAACAGGGTGCATTGAGACTGATTATTGGAGGGCGGCGTCGGCGCCCCCCCTCCGCCCCCTCCGCCCCCTCCCCCCCCACACCCCGCCAGCAAGGCCACCAGGCCCAGCGCGGCCGCGTGTCGGTAACGCCACATTCCGTTGTTCATATCCCCTCCGATGGTTTTCTGGTCTAGATCAAATCATGCCCTCCCGAATGGGGGAGGCTGCGCTTGAAATTGTCCAACTTTCATCGAGGCTGTTTTTCAAGTGTTTCAAAAATTGACACTTTTTTGTGCGATCGTGCGCAATACGTCCGCAAAGGCGTGGCTTGCTTTAGACTTTACAAATCCGTGCCTGCTGATATGAAAGACGCTGATGATCGCCCTGTCGAACCATCAGCCGGTCAACTTTTGATCTTTCCGCGAAGACATTCCGGCGAATGGCGTTCGACATACCACCCCTGAAGGCTGAATCCTGGTGCCAGGACATCGCACGGTGGGCGGAGCATTTGCCCTTGATGGCGGCCTGCTTCGACGCTCAGAGCCGACTTTTGTATTGCAACACCGCCTATGCGAACTGGCTGGGCCAGTCGGCCGAGGCCTTGCGCGGTCAGCCCTTGGAGCAGATGGTGTCCGCAGCGGCGATGCAGTCCATCGCCCCGCAGGTCGCCTCGGTGCTGCGTGGCCAGATCACGCAATACGAGCGCCAGTCCCACCTCTCGGGCCGCCATGGCGGCGCCTGGCTGCAGGTGCGGCTGGTGCCCTTTCCCGTCGATGAACATGGCGTCGTTCCGGGGTACTTCTGCTTCATGCAGGACACCACGCGCCTGCATGCCGGCGACTCCTCGCTCGACCTGCTGCGCACCAGCCCCGGGCTGACCATCTGGGAACTCGACCTGCAGACCGGGCAACTTCACGCCGAGCAGAACTGGCTCGACGAAGCGCACCGGCATGAGCCCAAGACGTTCACCATTCCCGAGTGGATGGGGCATGTGGTGCCGGCCGATCTGCCGGCACTGGAGCAGGCCATCGCGCGCATCAGCGCGCCCGACGGTTTCGTGCAGACGGTGGAGACGCGCTTCATCCGCGCCGACGGCCAGATGGTGACGACGATGAACCACGGCATGGTGCGCGAACGGGGCACCGACGGCGTGGCCACGCGCATCTTCGGCCTGACCTGGGACATCACCGAACTGCGGCAGACGCAGACCCGGCTGAACCGCAGCGAAAGCCGCTTCCGCATGCTGGCCGAGCTGTCGAACGAATGGTTCTGGGAGTCGGACCCCGAAGGCGTGCTGACCTACATCTCACGCAGTTCGAGACGCTCCGAAGAGTCGCCGCTGGCCAGCCTGAACCTGGTCGGTGCCAGCCTGGCCGCGCTCTACCCGGGACAGGAGTTCTCGCCTGAGTGGGCGCAGCTGCGCTTTCTCATGGAAGAGCACCAGGAGGTACGCGATCTGGTCGTGCCGTTCCGGCTGGAGAAAGACGCCGCGCTGCTGTGGTGGCGTGTCGATGCCGCGCCGATCATCGATCATCTCGGTCTGTTTCAGGGCTATCGCGGCGTGGTGCGCGACGTCACCCAGGCGCATCAGGCCGAGGAGAAGCTCGAACTCGCGGCCTACCGCGACACGCTCACCGGCCTGGCCAACCGCACCCTGTTTGAGAAGCACGTCGAAGACGCCATCGCCGTGACCCCGCCGGGGCAGTGCTTTGCGGTGCTGTTCATCGGCCTCGACCGTTTCAAGCTGATCAACGATGCCCTGGGCCACGCCGTGGGCGACCAGACCCTGATCGAGACGGCCAAGCGCCTGGTGCAGCTCGCCCGCCCCAACAACACGGCCGCCCGGTTCGGCGGCGACGAGTTCCTCATTCTGGCGCGGGACGCGCACGACGCGGCCGAAGCCATGCGCATCGCTGCCGTGGTGCAGGACAAGCTCAGCGAGCCCATCGAGCACGGCGGACGCACCCTGCAGTTCAGCACCAGCATCGGCGTGGCGGTGTTTCCGCAGCATGGCCACAGCACCGCCGAGCTGGTGGGCCGCGCCGACGCGGCGCTGCACGAATCGAAGATGCTGGGCCGCAATCGCGTGGAGTCGTTCTCGGTGGCGCTGCAGTTGCGCATCGAGCGGCGTCTGCAGCTTGAAGAGGAGTTGCGCGCAGCCATCGCCCATCACCGTTTCGAGGTCCATTTCCAGCCCATCTGGTCGCGGCTGCAGAGCGTGCTGCTGCACGACGAGTCGGCCAGTCTCGAAACCCTGCGCAGCGCCTATCGGATCACCGGCTTCGAAGCCCTGGCCCGGTGGACGCGCGGCAACGGCGAGCGCGTGCAGCCCGACGAGTTCATCTCCATCCTCACCGACAGCGGACTGCTCGACAGCTTCGGTCCGGTGATGATGTCGGTCGCGCTGGAGGGCTTCGCCCGGCTACGCAAGGAGCAGGGCTTCGAGGGCACGATGGCGTACAACGTGTCGCCGCGCCAGTTGCATGTCAACGCCTGTGTGTCCTGCATGACGGAGGCGGCAGCGGGTTACGGCATTCCAGCGGAGAGGCTGGTGCTCGAACTCACCGAAAACGTGGAGATCGAACACAACCCCGACCTGCTCGCCGTGCTCGATGCGTTTCAGAGCATGGGCGTGCAGCTCGCGCTCGACGATTTCGGCGCGGGCTACTCCAATCTGGGCTACCTCACCCGCCTGCCGGTCTCGCAAATCAAGCTCGACCGCGCCATCGCCGCCGGGGTGAGCGCCGACCGTTTCAAGGCGGCCATCGCCCGGGCCACGCTCACCATGGCCAAAACGCTGAACCTGGAAGTCGTGGCCGAAGGCGTGGAGACACTGGCCGACCTGCTCTGGCTGGAACGCGCCGGCTGCCCGATGATTCAGGGCTGGGTGTTCTCGCGCGCGCTCAACGTGCAGCAGGCGCTGAACCTGCTGCACGATCTGCGGGAACCCAGGGCCGACTAGGGCCTGTTGTCAGGACCGGAGCTCGCGCCGCAGGATTTTGCCCACGGGCGTCTTGGGCAGGTCGCCGCGGAATTCGATGTAGCGTGGCCGCTTGTAGCCGGTGAGCTGCTCGTGCAGGAAGTCGCGCAGTTGCGCTTCAGTCAGCCCGGGATCTTTCTTCACCACGAACAGCTTCACCGCCTCGCCCGAATTCGCGTCGGGCACGCCGATGGCGGCGGCTTCGAGCACGCCGGGGTGCATGACGGCGACGCCCTCGACCTCGTTGGGATAGACGTTGAAGCCCGATACCAGAATCATGTCCTTCTTGCGGTCGATGATCTTCACGAAGCCCCGGTCATCGACCTCGCCGATGTCGCCCGTGCGCAGAAAACCCTCGGAGGTAAAGGTTGCCGCGGTCTCTTCGGGACGGTTCCAGTAGCCGCGCATGACCTGCGGTCCACGCAGCGCAATCTCGCCAGGCAGGCCCGGCGCCACCTCGCGGCCGCTGTCGTCCACCAGTTGCAGTTCGGTGGACGGAATCGGCATGCCGATGGTGCCGCTGTAGCGGTCGGTGTCGGTCGGGTTGCAGATCGCCGACGGCGACGTCTCCGACAGGCCGTAGCCCTCGCAGATCGGGCAGCCGGTGCGCTCCAGCCAGCGCCGGGCCACGGCCTCCTGCACCGCCATGCCGCCGCCCACGCTGAGCATCAGCGTGCGCCAGTTCACCTTGTCGAAATCCGGGTGATTGAGCAGGCCGTTGAACAGGGTGTTCACCGCGGGGAAGGAATGCACTTCGTACTTCGCCAGCTCCTTGAGCGTGCCCGGAAGGTCGCGCGGATTGGGGATGAGGATCATCATGCCGCCCTCATAGGCGCTGAGCATCATGATGACGGTGAAGGCGAAGATGTGATAGAGCGGCAACGCGCAGATGGTGCCCAGCTGCTTGCCCTCGGGCAGCTTGCCCAGGGCCGGGCCATACCAGGCCGCCGACTGCAGGATGTTGGCGACGATGTTGCGGTGCGTCAGCGTGGCGCCCTTGGCCACGCCGGTGGTGCCGCCGGTGTACTGCAGCAGGGCCACGTCGTCCGCACTGACTTGCGGTCGGCTGAAGGACAGTTCCGCCCCTTTTCTGAGCGCCGCCTTCCACGACACATGGCCGGGCAGCGACCAGGCTGGCACGAGCTTTTTCTTGTGCCGCACCACATAGTTGACGATGGGCCCCAGCGGAAAGCCCAGCGTTTCGCCCATGTTCGCCACCACCACATGCCGCACCGACGTGCGCGCGATGACCTGCTGCAGGGTGTGGGCGAAGTTCTCCAGAATGACGATGGCCAGAGCGCCGCTGTCCTTGAGCTGGTGTTCGAGTTCGCGCGGGGTGTAGAGCGGGTTGACATTGACCACCACCAAACCGGCGCGCAAGACGGCGGCAACCGCCGCCGGGTATTGCGGCACATTGGGCATCATCAGCGCCACGCGGTCGCCCTGCTTGAGCCCGAGCGACTGGAAATAGGCGGCCAGTGCGGTGCTTTGCGCATCCCACTGCGCGTAGCTGGTCTTGTGCCCCATGAAGGCATAGGCCGGGCGCTCGGCGTAGGCCTTGAAGCTGCGCGTCATGAGCGCGTCCACATTGGAAAAAATTTCCGGGTCGATATCCGCAGGCACGCCTGCGGGATAGTTCGCCAGCCAGATCCGCTCCATGAACTGTCTCCTGCGTTGTTTTGAATGCAGCGCAACGGGAAAAAGCACGCCCGTTCGATTTTTGGAACATAGCCGATTCGACATGTTTCGGCTAGGGCAATGCACCGAGTGGGGTCAAGGGCCTGTTAACGCCGCTTCTGCACCCGCGTTGCCCCCAGGCGGGGAGGGATGCAAGGCGGAGGTGCGAGGCAAGGCATGCGGTCGAAGCTCAGGTCTTGGCGTCGCCCGGCACTGACACCTCTTCCACCGCCGCGTCCAGGCGGCTGCGCAAGGCGGCGATGCGGGCCATGGCGGCCTCCTTGTTGCTGACCTTGGGCTGACCGGTCTGCATTTCGCCGATGAAGCGGCTGGGCGTGCGTCCCGCTGCGCCGCGGCCCTGCTTGCGCTTGCTGCACCAGCTCAGCACCAGGGTCTGGCGCGCACGGGTCACGCCCACATACATCAGGCGCCGCTCTTCCTCCAGCGCCGTTGCCGACAGCGGCCGCTCCTCGGTGAAGAAGGGCAGCAGCCCCTCCTCGCATCCGGCCAGCACCACATGCGGCCACTCCAGCCCCTTGGCGGCGTGCAGGGTGCACAGGGTCACGGCGTCGCGCTGGTCGCCGCGCTCCTGCAACTGGGTGATGAGCGAAATGGTCTGGGCGATCTGGGTGAGGCCGACCTTGTCTTCTTCAGCCTTGCGCTCGATCCAGCCGCAGAAGTCGTCGACGTTCTTCCAGCGCTGCTCGGCCTCGCGCGGGTTGTCGCTGTGCTCTTCCAGCCAGGCGCGAAAGCCGATGGTCTCGAGCATCTCGCGCAGCAGCTCACCGGCCGGCGCGGTGCGGGCACGCCACTCGATGTCGTGCAGCAGACGCCCGAACTCGCGCAGATGATCGGCGGGTCGCGCGCCCACTGCGGCGGGCATCGAATCGCGGAACAGCGCCTCGAACAGCGAGATCTTCCATTGCCCGGCGAAGGTGCTCAGCGCCGCCAGGGTTTGCGGCCCGATGCCCCGGCGCGGCGTGGTGACGGCGCGCAGAAAGGCGGGATCGTCGTCGGAATTGGCCAGCAGCCGCAGATAGGCGCAGACGTCCTTGATCTCGGCACGGTCGAAAAAACTCTGCCCACCGCTGACGACGTAGGGGATGTTGGCGCGGCGCAGCGCCTGCTCCAGCGGGCGCGACTGGTGATTGGCGCGGTAGAGCACGGCGATGTGCGCCAACTCGGCATTGCGGCCGCTGCGCAGCGCCTGGATGCGCGCGACCACCATCTGCGCCTCTTCGTCTTCGTTCTGCGCGGCGCGCACCTCCACCGCCTCGCCCTCGCCATGCTCGCTCCACAGGCTCTTGGGGTAGAGCTTGGGGTTGCTCTGGATGATGGCGTTGGCCGCCCGCAGAATGGCATTGGTCGAGCGGTAGTTCTGTTCCAGCTTGATGACTTCGAGCGCGGGCCAGTCGGTCTCCAGGCGGCGCAGATTGTCGAGCGTGGCGCCGCGCCAGCCGTAGATGCTCTGGTCGTCGTCGCCCACCGCGGTGAAGCGGCCTTTGTCGCCGACCAGCAGGCGCAGCAGGTCGTACTGCGCGGCGTTGGTGTCCTGGTATTCGTCCACCAGCAGATAGCGCAGCTTGCTCTGCCAGTGCTCGCGCACCTCGGCGTGCTGCTGCAGCAGGGTGACGGGCAGCCAGATCAGATCGTCGAAATCGACGGCCTGATAGGCCTGGAGCATGTCGGCATAACGCGCGTAGACCTTGGCGGCCACGCGCTCGTCGTCGTTCTCGGCCACGCGCGCCGCTGCCTCGGGCGTGAGCATGGCGTTTTTCCACAGGCTGATGGTCCACTGCCAGCGACGGGCCTGGGCGTTGTCGGTCGTGGCCCCGGCATCGCGCAGCAGACCGGTGACGTCGTCGGCGGCGAGGATGGAGAACTTGGGCTTGAGCCCCAACGCCTCGCCGCTTTCGCGCAACATGCGCACGCCCAGGGCGTGGAAGGTCGAGATGGCGAGCTTGCCGGCCACGCCGCGCTTGTCCACCAGTTGCGCCGCACGCTCGCGCATTTCGGCCGCGGCCTTGTTGGTGAAAGTGATCGCCGCGATCTGGTCAGGCTCGAGCCCGGCGCGCAGCAGCCGCCCGATCTTGTGCGTGATCACCCGCGTCTTGCCGCTACCCGCCCCGGCGATGACGAGGCAAGGCCCGGAGAGATGGGCGACGGCACGTTCCTGGGCGGCGTTGAGCATGAGGCTGACGAAGACGCAAAGCGGTGCAGTCTAGCCTTTCACCCCGTCGCCGACCCAACCGTGATGCCCTTTTCAAGCCGTTCGATCGGGCTCGCTTCGGTAGGGTTCATCCGCCGGCAAGAACACATGCTCGGCGCGCGCCTGCCCGGTCCACCTGGCCACCGCCGGATGGTCGGCGACGGCTTGCACATAAGCCCAGGCCCAGTCCGGCAGCTCGGGGCGGTAGGTGAGAAACCGCATGCAGACCGGGGCGTAGAACGCATCGGCCACGCCGAACGCACCGAACAGAAAGGGGCCGCCGCTGGTCTGCAAGGCGCTCTGCCACATGAGCAGAATCTGGTCGATGTCGCGCTGCACGGCGGGGTTCCAGCCGCGGCCCGGCAGATCGGCCTCGATATTCATCACCATGTGCTCGCGCAGCGCCGCGAAACCGCTGTGCATGCTGGCGCACAGGCTGCGCGCCCGGGCGCGGGCCGCCGCATCCCTGGGCCAGAGGGCATGCTGCGGAAACCGCTCGGCAAGGTATTCGCCAATGGCCAGGGTGTCCCAGATGCGCAGCGCGCCGTCTTCCAGAATAGGCACGCGCGCCACGGGCGAGAGCAGTGGCACTTGCGCGGCGAACGCGGGCGTGTCCAGCCAGTGCTGGCGCTCTTCAAAGGGAATGCCAAAGGCGGTCATGGCCACCCAGGGGCGCATGGACCAGGAGGAGTAATTCTTGTTGCCGATATGCAGGATGAACATGGACAGGGTTCCCGGGATTCTGTCGGTCCATTGTCCCGCCGAGCCCTGCAGTCGCCAAACCGATTTTTCGCATGCCCACCATGCAGTCGCCGCATGGTCGCCGGGATGAGAAGTTCAGCGCCCCGCCGTAGCGCGCATCGAGCCGTATTCCGACTCCTGCCGACGCGGGTCGAGATAGGTCGGCGCCATGGCCTCGACCGATTCGGGATGCGCCACGCCCAGCTCGGCGGCAAAGCCCGGGAGATCGCCGCCGCACACGCTGTCGACCTTCATCGAGTCGAGGTTGTCGCGGCTCATCAAGGGGTCGCCGGGCGCCAGCTCCAGCAACGCGGCCTGCAGACGGCCCAGCGCGTCGGGCAGGGCGACGACGGGACGGCCGCAACCCCCGTCCACCCGCGCGTAGTGGCCGCACAGGCGCACCAGTTCGGCCAGGGTGTAGACCTTGGGGCCACACAGCGCGTAGGTCTTGCCCACGGTGTCGCGCGCCCGCGGCCCCACCAGGCTGTTGACGAAGGCCGTGACCACATCGCCCACCCACACCGGAGCAAAGCGTGTTTTCGCCCCGGCCAGCGGCACGATGGGAAACAGGCGCTGCAACTGGGCGAAGGTATTGAGGAATTGATCTTCTGGACCGAACACCACCGAGGGCCGGAAGAGCGTGAAGTCGATGCCCTGCTGCGCACGGATCGCGGCCTCGCCCGCACCCTTGGAACGCAGATACATCGAAGGACCGTCACGATCGGCGCCGAGCGCGCTCATGTGCACCAGACGGCGCACGCCCTGCCGGGCGCAGGCCGCGGCGATGCGGCGCGGCAGATCGACATGGGCACGGGCGAAATCGGCGCCATAGGGCTGCCCGCGCTTGCCGTGCAGAATGCCCACGAGGTTGACCACCGCATCGCGCCCGGCAACCAGTTTGGCCAGCTTGGCATCGTCGTGCACGTCGGTCTCGACCACGTCGACCAAGGGCAGTTGCACCAGATGCCGGGCGCGCTGCCGACGGCGCGTGGGCACGGTGACGAAATGATTGGCCAGCGACAGGGCATTGACCAGACGACTGCCGATGAAGCCGCTGCCGCCGATGACGAGAATGTTCTGCTGCATGAGAGTTCCTGGAAGATCGGGACAACGCCAAGTGTGCCAGAAGCCGCCTCAGTCCATGTTGTTTCGTGGCCGCTCTCAAGGAAACGCCGGGCCGCCCCAAGTTTCCTTGACCCCCACGGGGGGCGGGTCGGCGAGCCGACCCTGGGGCCGCTCAGATGGCACCAAAGCCGGGCTCAGGGTTGATTGCTGGCCAGCATGGCGTCCGACGAACCGACATCGCCCAGACGCGCCTTGAGCGACTGCGGCTTGCCGCTGAGGATGGCCGCGTACACCGTGGCATTGGCCAGCACGCGCTTCACGTAGTCGCGGGTTTCGGCGATGGGGATGTTCTCGGCAAAGACGGCGCCGGGCAGCAGCGGCTGATCGGGCAGGCCCATATTGCGCCAGCGCAGGGGCCGCCCCGGCCCGGCGTTGTAACCCGCGGCGGCCAGCGCCTCGGAGCCGTTGAACTGCTGCAGCAAGCCGCCCAGATAGGCGCTGCCGAGTTGCACATTCACTCCCACGTCGGCGATCTGGTCGTGGCTGTAACCGGCAAGGCCGATCTTGCGGGCCACCAGTTTGGCGGTCGCCGGCATGAGCTGCATCAGCCCCGAAGCACCGACCCACGACTTGATGTTGGCGATGAAGCGCGACTCCTGGCGGATCAGGCCGTAGAGGAAGGCCTCGTTCACGTCTTCGGCCCTGGAGGCGTTGCCGATGGCCTCGCGATACGGCATGGCGTAGCGCTGGGCGATGTCCACCCCGCCCTTCACCCGTTCGCTGGTGTTGATGCAGCGATCCCAGAGCTGCTGCTGGCAGGCCAGCTCGGCGGCGGCCTGCATCTGGCGATCATCCAGCCCGCGCAGCGAGAAGTTCCATTCGCGCACCGCATCAAAGCGCAGGTCGATGCTGAACAGCGCCAGCGAGCGCTGCAAACCCGGGCGCAACGCCTGCTGCGCCACGGCGGCCAGCGGCGCTGGCGGCAGCGAGGGCGGCAGGCTGATCTTCATGCCCAGCGCGTCGGTGGCGAGCTGGCCGTAGAAATCCCAGGGGTTGGCCACCTCGGCCAGCAGCGCCCGGCCTTCGATGGGGTGACCCAGCTTTTCGAGCGCGCGGGCGTGCCAGTAGGGCCAGGCCGGGTCTTGGTCGCCCTGGTCGATCAAGGTGCGGGTGGCCTTGCGCACCAGGGCCCAGTTCTGCACCCGCAGGGCAGCGCGGGCCTGCCACTCCAGCACCGTGGGCGAAGGCAGGTAAGTCGGGTCGGCCTGACCCATGCGGGCGAACCAGCTGGCCGCTTCCGGTTGCAGATTGAGCGCGGCGGACAGACCGATGCGACCCCAGAGCTGGGCGCGGTCTGGAGCGGGCAGTGCGGAGAAGTTGTCCTGCAGCAGCCGCGCGGCCTGGCCCGGGTCTTGCCGCGCCATGCTCAGCAACGCCAGCATCAGGTATTGACGCTGATCGGCGTTGGCGATGGCGGCCGACGGCCCTCTGCGCACCACATCGAGGACATAGCGCACCGCATCGGTATCGGTCTGGGCCAGAATGCGCCAACTGCCGGCGGGCAGGAAGGGCGCAAGCAGATCGCGCGCCTGCTTGGCACGGCCGTCGTCGTAGAACCGCCGCATGCGCTGCCACAGCATGTCGCGCGGCATGGCGCCGTCTTTCAGCAGGGCGGTGGCCGCACTGTTGCAGCCGGCGCCGCCGTAACGCTGGTCCATCCACAGCTTGAAGACCTGCGCCGTCACGTCGGCATGCGCGGTGACGTACTGGCTCTGAAGGTCATAGCACTGCACCTGCGGATCGTCGCGCATGATGAAGTGCGGATACACGCGGTTGAAATCGGCCCAGTCTTCGCGCTTGCCCAGTTCGAGCAGCCAGTCGTTGCGCAGGCGGTCGAGCACATAGGTGTGCGGATGGGCGCGGGCGAAGGCCTCGAAGTCCTGCTGCGTGGCTTCGTTGAGGGTGGGCTTGATCGCCCAGTAGGCCACCCAGGGTTCGAGCAGGGTGCCCCTGAGTTGCGGCAAGGCGTCGAGTGCGGGCTGCGGGTCGCCCCGCTGCGCGGCCTTCTGCGCGGCGAGCAGCAGCTGCGCCTGATCGACTGGAATGACCGGCATCGCCGGCATGACCACCGGCGCCGCGCTCGCACTGGCCTGCACCGCAGGGGCCGCGCCGCTGGCGGTGATGGGCGCCGCCTGCGCCCGCGCCAGCGGCGCCAACAGACTCAAACCCAAGACCAGCCCCAAGCTGCCGGAGCGGCGCAAAATAAGCGGCAACAACCCATCGATCCTCATAGGACGCAGCTTACCGTGAACCCGCCCCTGTACGACCCATTGTCCCCAGAACAACCTCAGCATTTGAGGGCCGATCTGCGACGCGAACTGATCACCAGGCGCCAGGCGCTGACCGACCGGGAGCGACGCGACGCCGAACTGGCCGAGCGTCTGCTGCAGGTGCTCGACGCCCTGGAGCCCGAAACGCTCGGCGCCTACTGCGCCACGCGCGGGGAATTCGACCCGCTGCCCACCCTGGCGAAGTGGCGGGCCGCGCATCCCGAATGCACCCTCGCCCTGCCCCGGGTCCAAGAGGCGACCAAGGCCATGACCTTCATCGCCTGGGCGCCCGGCGAACCGCTGCAGCCCGGCCCCTACGGCATTGCCGAGCCGACGGGCCAGGCCGCCCTCAGCCCCACCACCCTGCTCGTGCCCTGCGTGGGCTTCGCCGACGTCGGGCTGCGCCTGGGCTACGGCGGCGGCTATTACGACCGCTACCTCGCCGGCCGCGAAGAGGTCTACACCGTGGGCCTGAGCTACGCCTGTTGCGAGCTGCATCAGCTCGACATGCAGCCCCACGACCAGCTCATGGATCTGGTGCTGACCGAAGACGGCCTATACGGCCTGGACGCGCTCTCGCTCACCCTGGTCGACTGAACGCCTGTTGCACGCCGCTTGAAGCCGCCCTCCAGCCCGCTTCTGGACGAAGCCGATCTCGCGCCCGACGCCAGCGGCCAGCTTGCCAGCGCCCGCTACGGCGACGTCTACGCCAGCCGCGCCGGTGCCCTCGGGCAGGCGCGCGCCGTGTATCTGCAGGGCTGCGGCCTGCTCGACTCGCCCGCGCGCTGGGCCGGCCGCGATCAGTTCACCATCCTGGAAACCGGCTTCGGCCTGGGGGTGAATTTTCTGGCCACCTGGGCGGCGTGGCGCGCCGACCCGGTGCGCTGCGCGCGGCTCGACTACGTCAGTCTGGAGCTGCATCCGGTGCGAGCCGCCGATCTGCTGCGACACGCGCCGCCCGAGCTGCAGTCCCTCGCCGCCGAGCTCGCCGCGCATTGGCCCCCGCCCGTGCGCGGCCTGCACCGCATCGAGCTCGACGACGCCCGCGTGCATCTGCTGCTGGCCTTCGGCGACGCCACCGATCTGGCGCCACGGCTCAAGCTGGCGGCGGACGCGCTCTACCTCGACGGCTTCGCCCCGGCGCGCAACCCCGCCCTGTGGACGCCCGAACTGTTCCGCGCGCTGGCCCGGTTGACCCGGCCCGGCGCCCCCGCCGCCAGCTACACCGTGGCCCATGCGGTGCAAAAGGGACTGAGCCAGGCCGGTTTCGAGCTCGCCCTGCAGCCTGGCTGGGGCGGCAAGCAGCAACGATTGCAGGCCACGTTCAACCCGGTCTGGAAACGCACCCGCCACACCCTGCCCACGCCTTGGCCCGCCGCCCTGCCCCGGCACGCCGTGGTCATCGGCGCCGGGCTTGCCGGCGCCGCCTGCGCCCACGCCCTGGCGCGCAGCGGCTGGACGGTCGACGTCCTCGAAGCCGGCGCGCATCCGGCCCGCGGCGGCTCGGCCATGCCCGCGGGCCTGGCTCACCTGCAGCCCTCGGCGGACGACAACCTGCTCTCGCGCCTCACCCGCGCCGGCATGGCCGCCTTGCGCCGCGCCCTGCCGCCCGATGCGGCTGACCTCGCGCAGTTCGTCCCCGCCACGCTCACCCCGGCCGATGCCGCCGAAGCCCGGCGCATGCAGGACTGGCGGCGCACCGTGCAACTCCCCCCGGAGATGGCGCAATGGACCGAAGCGGGATGGCAGGTGGACAGCGCCGTCCTGGCCAATCAGGCGGTCTGCGCGGCCTGGCTGGCGTCGCCGCGGATCACCCTGCGCTGCGGCGTGCAGATGGCCCGGTTGCGGCACGACGGCGCGTCCTGGAACGTGCTCGACGCTGCGGGGCACAGCCTGGCCCGCGCCCCGCAGATCGTGCTGGCGACCGCCCTGCAAACCCCTCATCTGCTCGCCGCCAGCGGCCTGATTCCGGGCCCCGACTGGCTGCCCTTGCGTGCCCTGCGCGGTCAGGCGCAGGCGCTGCCCGCGCGGTTGTGGCCCGCGCTGCGGGATCTCAGCCAACCGTGGATGGGAAGCGGCTATGTGCTGCGCCTGCCTGAAGCCGCGGCGCGCCTGCTGCAAGACGCCGGCGATCCAGCCGCCCAGGTCGACGCCCATCACGACTGGCTGCTGATCGGCGCCACCTTCGAGACCGACGATCAGTCCCTCACGCCCGAACAGGCCTGGCAGCACAACCGCGCGGGCCTGAGCGCGCTCACCACCTCGCCCCCTCGGCCGGACCATGTCGGCGCCCTGCGCCACTTCGCCGGCGTCCGCGCCGCCAGCACAGACCGCCTGCCCTATTGCGGCCCCCTGGCCGACCTTGCGCCGCTGCGGGCCAAGCCGCAGCGTGCCGCGGGCAAGCAATTGCACGAACTGCCCCGGCTGCCCGGTCTGGCCGTGTGCGCGGGCCTGGGATCGCGCGGGCTCACCCTGGCACCGCTGCTGGCCGAATTTCTGGTCGCCACGCTCGAAGGCACGCCCCTGCCCCTCGAAACCGATCTGGCCGATGCCCTCGACCCGGCCCGCGTGGCCTTGCGGCGACTGCGGCACGGCGCGGCCTCTTGATCGAGCGCTCGTTGAGCTTCGAGACGACTTCCCGCCCCGGCCCACCCCACAAGTCGAGGGCACGCGCGATCTCCCGTATGGACAGCCTGCCCCGGCGTTTGTAAATTGAACTGAACAAATGGGACGAATCCACGGTGGGTGCCGTGTGAAAGGATCCCAAACTCTCCCTGGAGCCCAACATGCTGGGTGAATACGTCGGTTCCGAGCAGTACGCGCGCCTGCTGCAGCGCGGACAACAAAGCCCCGAGCACTGGCTGCAGTTCGACGCCGGCCGGATGCAGGCGCATTACAACCGCCGCCCGTTCCTGGTGAACCATCTCCTGAACGAGCACCCGATGTTCGGCATCGACGCCTTGTTCGATCTGGCACGCCGCCTGCCCGCGCGCCAGGTGAAGTTCCGTCGCGGCGACATCGCACCCGATGCCGATTTCGACGCGTCCTTCGCCCGCGCCGGCGACGGCCTGACGCTCGAACACCTGCTGGCGCATTTCGAGCCCCTGCACGGTTATGTCTGTCTCAACAACCCCGAGCAGGACGCGCTGTACCGGCCCCACATCGAAGGCCTGCTGGCGGAACTCGCCGCGCACACCCACCCGCTCGACCCGCACATCACCTGGTATTCGACCTATGTGTTCATCTCGGCGCAGGGCGCCGTCACGCCGTATCACATGGACCGGGAGATGAACTTTCTGCTGCAGATTCGCGGGGAGAAGACCGTCGATCTCTGGGACCCGTCCGACCCGTTCATCATGGACCCGGCGCAGAAAGACCGGCTGCTGGCCTACGAGGGCGCCCGCCCGCCCTACAGACCCGAGTTCGAAGAGCGCGCCCTGCACTTCTCGCTGCGGCCGGGTCTGGGGGTGCACCATCCCTTCATTGCGCCGCACCGGGTGTGGACGCATTCCAACCTCTCGGTCTCGCTGGCGTTCACCTTTCGCACCCGCCACTCCGACCGCGACACCGCCGCGCACCAGTTCAATGCCCGGCTGCGCCGTCTGGGGCTGAAGCACCCCAAGCCGGTGGGCGACAGCACCTGGCGCGACGGTGCCAAAGCCCTTTCGCTTCACGCACTCCAACGCCTGCGCCACCCCCTGCATCCCGCGGGCCATTGAGCCCTGGCGGCGGCGCCAGGAAAGGTCAGCCGCCGCCGATATCGATCTCGCGCCACGCGGTGAACTGCTGCTGCAGCCAGGCCAGCATGGCCGCGACCTCGGGCCGCTGCGGCGATCCGGCGCGGGTGGCCAGGTAATAGCCATAGCCGGCATCGACGCGCCGCCCCACCGGGGCGATCAGGGTGCCCGCCGCCAGCAGGTCGCGGATGAGGCCGATCTGCCCCATCGCCACACCCTGCCCCGCCACCGCGGCCTGGATGACCTGATAGGTGTAGTTGAACCGCAGCCAGCGTTGCGGTTCGGGCTGCGGCAGGCCCAGCCCCGCATACCAGCCGCCCCAGGACAGGGCCTGCATATTGGCGCGGGCGATGGGCGGCGCGCCATGCGCCCGCACGTCGTCGATCCAGACGCAGCGGGGCAGATCTTCCAGGCCAGTAGGCGCCCGGCCGCTCTGCGCCAGCGCCGGGCTGCAGACCGGGGTGATCTCCTCGCCGAAGAGAAACGTGGTGCCGGGCGCCTGGGCCAGCGGGTTGTCGCTGCGCAGGCGGCGGATGGCGAGGTCCAGCCCGCCGCTTTCCAGGTCGCTGAGGTTGTCGAAGGTTTCGACGGCAATGTCGATATCGGGATGGATGGCCTGGAATTCGCCCAGACGGGGAATCAGCCACTGGCTGGCCATCGAGGCAAAGGTCGTGATCTGCACCCGGGGACGTCCCTGGCTGGCGCGCAGCCCTTCCACCGCCGTATCGAGCTGGTGCAGCGCCTGCCGCACCACCGCGGCGAACTGCTCGCCCGCGGGAGACAGGCGCACCCGCGGCCCCTCGCGGGTGAACAGCGGCACGCCCACCTGGGCCTCCAGCGTCTGGATCTGACGGCTGAGGGCCGACTGGGTCAGCGCCAGCGCGTCCGCCGCGGCGGTAAAGCCTCCGAGACGCGCCGCGGCTTCGAATCCGCGCAGATGCCCCGCGTCGATCTGACGGCTGCGCGGTATGGCACGCGCGGCGGGGCCTGGCGGCCGTGCGCCCGAATCATCGCTTTTTTGCATGATGAACCTTCCCTATTTGCGCTTTTTCCAAGGGGGCTTGTTGCCTAAACTTCCTCTTCATGAAAGGCCGAAAAACGACTCACCGCCCTTTCAACCCCGGCTTATTTCATGCCTTTTTCACATGCTAACGGAGAGCATCATGCGGCATACCGAAGTGTCCATCCAGCGTGACTGGATTGATTTGCAACTCGGCGACTCGCTGTCGCTGCGGCGCGCCGCCGGGCAAAGCCTGCGGATCGAATCGGCGCGCGCCCCGGCATCGCCCTGCAGCGACCCTTGCCTCTGGCTCACCGAGGAAGGCCAGCCCGAGGATGTGTTCCTGCGCGACGGCGAGGCGTATGTGGTGCGCGGCAGCGGCCGGGTGGTGATGACCGTCTGGCGGGGCACGGCACGGGTGCGTCTGAACGACGCCGCCGCCCCGCGCCCTCAACCGGCCAGGCCGAGTTCGCGCTCCATCCAGTCGGCCAGCGCATGGGCCACGGCGTGCGGCGCCTCCGCCATGAGGTTGTGACCACAGTCGAGCAGCACCGTGCGGTGGCGCGGCAAGGCGGCGCGCAGGTCGTCGGCCTGGGCTGCAGGCGTCATGCGGTCGTGCTCGCCGAGCAGAAACAGGGTGGGGCCGCCCCAGGAGCGCGCGGCGGCGTCACCGCCCGAATAGCGATCGCAGGCCGTCAGGTCCGTGGCCAGCACGCTGCCCCCGGCCCAGTGCGTCTGCTGCCGCAGCAGCAACTCGCGGTAGGCCTGCGGCGACTGGAATCCCGGTGCGGGGCTGAGGGGCTCGGCCTGGGCGTACGACCACCGCACCACATTGGCGATCGCCTCCTCCGGGGCCTGCTCCGCCTGCGCCAGCAGCCGGGGCGAGACGCGCATCGGAAACGCCGTGCCCAGCAGCGCCAGACCCCGAAGCTGACCGGGACGCTGCCCGGCGGCCTGCAGCGCAATCAGCGAACCCATGCTGTGCCCCGCCAGCACCACCGGGCCGATCTGGCGGGCGTCGAGCTGCGCCCAGACCCAGTCGGCCATGCGCTCGATGCTGCCGAGCGGCGGCGCCGGCGTGGCGCCGTGCGCGGGCAGTTCCAGCGGCAGGCACTGCCAGCCGCGCGCCGTCAGCCAGTCGGCCTGCGCCGCCCAGACGCTGGCGTCGCCCCCCGCCCCGTGGAGCAAGATGAGGGGAAGCGAAGAGGGATGGTGGGCAGACATGACGAGGCGTGATTCCGGAGGTGAACCGAGGCGCACCCGACCTGCGGGAATGACCTCTGGTGAGTGCGGGATGCACTGACTATATTTCACCCACTGAAAATCAGAGGAGAACGCCATGAAAGTCAGCGACATTTTGCGGGTGAAGGGCCATGTGCTCTTCACCGTGCCGCCCCAGGCCAGCCTGCTGCAGGCGGTGCAGACCATGGCGCAACATGACATCGGCTCGCTGGTGGTCATGGAGCACGGCAAGCTCGTCGGCCTGCTCACGTTTGCCGAAGTGATGGAGGCCGTGGCCGAAGGCGAAGGAGCCTTGGGCGGTCATATCGTGTCCGAGCGCATGGACACGCACTACGAAGTCTGCGGCCCGGAAACCACCCTGGACACCCTGCGCCGCACCATGCTCGACAGCGGCACCCGCTACATCCCGGTGATGCAGAATGACGCGCTGCTGGGCGTGATTTCCTTCCACGACGTGGCCATGGCCGTGGTCCGCGAACAGGACTTCGAGAACCAGATGCTCAAGGCCTATATCCGCGACTGGCCCGAAGAAGACGGCCAGGCCGGGGCCGACCCCGCGCGCACCTCGGCACCCGCCAGGGGCTGAGCCGCCGCCAAACCCGGCGCGCAGGGCGCCGACGGGTAGCATTCGGGGGCGGCGCCCGATCGCGCCGCGCCGAATCCGCCCCATGCCCACCCTGCTCTATCTCCACGGTTTTCGCTCATCGCCCCAATCCGCCAAGGCGCGCGCCACGGCCTTGCGCGTGGCGCAGCTCAACGCCCAGCGCGAAGCCCTGGGCGAGCCTGCCGTGCGCTGGCTGTGCCCCCAGCTCCCTCCATCGCCGCGCGACGCGATGGACTTGTGCCTGGATCTGCTGGGATCGGTGAAAGGCGACGACCTGCGCCTCATCGGCAGCTCGCTCGGCGGCTTTTACGCCACCTGGCTGGCCCACACCCTGCAGGCGCGGGCGGCGCTGATCAATCCCGCGGTCGATCCGGCCCGCGATCTGTGCGGCCAGATCGGCAGCCTCGCCGCCTGGCACGACCCCACGCTGCGCTTCGACTTCACCGCGGCGCATGTGGACGAACTGCGGGCGCTGCAGGTCGGCGACCTGAGCGCCCCGGTCCCCGAGCCGCAGCGCTATGTCGTGTTGATCGCCCAGGGCGACGAAGTGCTCGACTGGCGTGACATGGCGGCCCGCTACCGCGGGGCGCACTGCACCGTGCTGCCGGGGGGCGACCATGCGCTTTCCGACTATGCCGATCGCCACTTAGATACCGTGCTGCGCTGGTGCCTCGCACCCGCCCGGCCGATTGAGACGCCACTTCCATGACTGCTCCCATGCGACTCCAAGGCCAAATCGCTCTCATCACCGGCGCGGCGCAAGGCATCGGGCTGGCCACCGCGCACACCTTCGCCGCGCAAGGCGCCAGCCTGGTGTTGTGCGACCGCCATGCCGACACCCTGAATCCGGTCGCCGACGCCCTGCGCGCCGAAGGCACGCCGGTGCTCGCCCAGGCCCTCGACGTGGCCGACCGCGGCGCATTCACCGCGCTGGTGGACGCCGCCATCGCCCGGTTCGGCCAGATCGACGTGCTGATCAACAACGCGGGCATCACCCGCGACGCCCGGCTGGTGAGTATGACCGACGAACAGTTCGACGCCGTGATCGACGTGAACCTGCGGGCCGTGTTTCGCTGCACCCAAATCGTCGCGCCGCACATGATCGCGCGCGGCAGCGGCGTCATCCTCAATGCCTCCAGCGTGGTGGCGCTCTACGGCAACTTCGGCCAGACCAACTACGCCGCGAGCAAAGCCGGCATCATCGCCATGACCAAGACCTGGGCGCGCGAACTCGGGCCCAAGGGCATCCGGGTCAACGCGGTGGCGCCCGGCTTCATCCAGACACCCATGATCGCCACGGTCCCCGAAAAGGTGATCGCGCAGATGGCCGAGCGCGTCCCCCTGCGCCAGCTCGGCCAGCCCGAAGACGTGGCCAGCGTGTACGCCTTTCTCGCCAGCCGCGACGCCCGCTACATCAGCGGCACCGTGATCGAGGTCGATGGCGGAATGACGCTATGAGAGTGAGAGCCCCCACGCTCATTGCATTCGCTGCCCCCCGAGGGAGCGGCGCGGCCCTTCGGGCGGCCGGGCGGGCCGCGCTCGTTGCCGGGGGGGGGGCGGGCGGCGGGGCGGGCCGCGCTCGTTGCCCCCACGCTCATGGCATTCGCTGCCCCCCGAGGGGGCGGCGCGGCCCTTCGGGCGGCCGGGCGGGCCGCGCTCGTTGCCCCCACGCTCATGGCATTCGCTGCCCCCCGAGGGGGCGGCGCGGCCCTTCGGGCGGCCGGGCGGGCTGCGCGTTCTGTTTCTTTTGACGGAGTATCCGATTGAGTAATGTGTTGTTTGAAGATGGCGGCAAGTTCCACGCGGGCCGCGTCATGAGCGAGGCCGAGGCCAGTCTGCAGGTCGAACTTGATTCGGGCAAGCGTCAGAAGATCAAGTCGGCCCAGGCGCTGGTGCGGTTCGACCAACCGACGCCCGCCGAACTGATGGCCTGGGCCCAGGCCCAGCAGGACGGGCTCGATCTCGATCTGCTTTGGGAGTTCGCGCCGGAGGACGAATTCCATTTCGAGCAGGTGGCGGCCGATTACTACGGCGGCACGCCCGATGGCGGCCAGCGCGCGGCCATTCTGCTGCGGCTGTTTGGCGCACCGCACTACTTCCAGCGCCGCGGCCGTGGTGGCCAGTTCCGCAAGGCGCCGGCAACGCAGGTGCAGGCGGCGCTGGCGGCCATCGCCCGCAAAGAAGAGCAGCTTCGCCAGATCGAGACTTCCGCGGCAGAACTGGCCGCGGGCCGCTGCCCGCCTGAGATTGCCGAGAAGCTCTATCAGATTCTGTTCAGACCGGACAAGAACAGTCCGGAATTCAAGACGGTGGCGCTGGCGGTGAAACAGACCGGTCATGGCGCCCTCACCCTGCTGCGCGAGGCCGGCGCCATCGCCTCGCCGTGGGCCTTCCACATGCAGCGCTTTCTGCTGGAGCGCTTTCCCAAGGGCACCGATTTTCCGGTGTTGCCCGTGCCGTCCCTGGCCGAAGCGCTGCCGCTGGCCGCCGCCCCGGCGTTCAGCATCGACGACTCGGCGACCACCGAAATCGACGACGCCTTCTCGCTGCAATGGCTGGAGGATGGCCGGGTGCGTCTTGGCATCCACATTGCCGCGCCGGCGCTGGCCCTGACGCGTGATTCCGGCTGGGAGCAGGTCGCCCGCAACCGGCTGTCCACCGTCTATATGCCGGGCGACAAGATCACCATGCTGCCCGACGCCCTGGTGCAGACCTTCACCCTGGAAGCCGGACGCGACTGCCCGGCGCTGTCGCTGTATTGCACGGTCGGCGCCGACCTGCAGGCCACCGCGTTCGAAACCCGCGTGGAGCAGGTGCACATGGTCAGCAATCTGCGCCACGACCAGCTCGATGACGCGGTCACCGAAGACGCTCTTGCGGCAGACCCGGCGGCGCAAAGCTACCCACATGCCAAGGAACTGGCCTGGCTATGGACGTTCGCGCAGGCGCTCAAGCGCGGCCGCGAACAGGTGCGCGGCAAACCCGAGCGCGTCGGCGGGGTGGACTACACCTTCCGCATCGACGGGCGGGAGCGCGGCGCCGAGGCCGCAACCGTGCGCATCGAGCCGCGCCGGCGCGGCGCGCCGCTCGATACCATCGTCGCCGAGCTGATGATTCTGGCCAATGCGACCTGGGGCGGCTGGCTGGCCGAGCTGGGCATGCCCGGCATCTACCGCAGCCAGAGCGGCTTCGGCGCCAATCTGCGCACCCGCATGGGCCTCAAGCCCGCGCCGCACCAGGGGCTGGGCGTGGCGCAGTATGCCTGGTGCACCTCGCCGCTGCGGCGCTACGTCGATCTGCTCAATCAGGGTCAGCTCATCGCCTGCGCCCGCTTCGGCAAGACCGCACTGCTGCAGGCGCCGTTCAAGCCGCGCGACCCGCTGCTGTTCGCCATCGTCGAGTCGTTCGAAGACACCTACAAGGCCTATGCCACCCACCAGTCGGCGCTCGAGCGCTACTGGACGCTGCGGTATCTGGCCCAGCAGGGGCTCGACACCTTCGACGCCAGCGTGCTGCGCGAGGGCGCCGTTCGGGTGGACGGCCTGCCGCTGGTGTTCACCGCCGTGGGCGCACAAGACCTGCCCCGCAACACCCGTGTGCAGGTGCGCATCACCGGCACCGATCTGATCACCCTGGAGGTCTTTGGCCGCGTGCTCAGCCAGATCGACCTGCCACAGTTGGCCATCGAGGCGGGGGCCGAAACGGAAGACGAAGAAGACACCGTGGCCCTGGCCGCGCCCATCAGCGTGGCCGTGGACACCGAGGAGGCCGAGACCGAACCGGGCGCCGAAGCCTCCCGGCAGGCTTCGTAGAATCGCCGCCGTCCATCCTGCCGCCACCGCCGTGCCCGCCCTACGCCTGCGCTCCCTCAGCCCTCTGCAATGGGCCCTGATCGCCTCGATCGGGGTGCATGCGGCCCTGTTGAGTCTGCGCTTTGCCGCGCCGCAGACCTTCAACCGCCTGTTCGACAACGCGCCGCTCGACGTGGTGCTGGTGAACCAGCGCACCGACGACGCTCCCGCCAAGCCCCAGGCCATCGCCCAGGCCAACCTCGACGGCGGCGGCGACGCCAACAAGGGCCTGGCCACCACGCCGCTGCCCTTCACGGCGGATATGTCGCACGGCGACGCCGCGGTCAATCAGCAGCGCAGCCTTTCGGCGCTGGAGCAGAAGCAGCAGCAATTGCTCACCCAGGTCCGGCAGCAGATCGTGCAGCTGGCCCAGACCGTGCGGCAGGAAAGCAACCCCGAGCGGCAGCAGGCGCTGGAGCAGAAGCGCCGCCAGCTGCTCGACCTGCTCGGCGCCATCGAGCGCCAGATCCAGCAGCAGAACGCCAAGCCGCGCCGCCGCTTCATCGGCCCGTCCACCCGCGAAGCCGCCTACGCACTGTATTACGACAAGCTGCGCACCAGAATTGAAACCCTGGGCACCCGCGAGTTTCCGCAAAGCGGCGGCAACAAGCTGTATGGCAGCCTCATCATGTCGATCACCATCGGCGCCAACGGGCGTCTCATCGCCGCCGACGTGGTGCAAAGTTCGGGCAACCCCACGCTCGACCGCCAGGCCCGCGCCATCGTGGAGGCTGCGCAACCCTATGGCCGCTTCACCGACGCCATGCTCAGGCAGGCCGATCAGATCGTGGTGATCTCGCGATTCCGCTTCACCCGCACACAAGGTCTGGAAACCGCCGTCCAGGCCCCGCAAAGCCCGGCGCAAGCCACCCCCTGACCCGGGAGACCGCACGATGACCCCGCTCTACGCCGTGTTCGGCAATCCCATCGCCCATAGCCGCTCCCCACGCATCCACGCCCTGTTCGCCGAGCAGACCGGGGTCGCGCTGCGTTACGAGGCAAGGCTCGCCCCGGTGGATGGGCTGGACACGGCGCTTGGCGCCTTCCATGCCGAAGGCGGCTGCGGCGCCAATATCACGGTGCCCTTCAAGTTCGACGCCTGGCGACTGTGCGCCCGCCGCAGCCCGGCCGCGCAACTGGCCCAGGCGGTCAACACCCTCGGCTGGGACGAGGGCGGCTTGTGGGGCGACAACACCGATGGCATCGGCCTGGTGCGCGATCTGTCGCGCGTGCTTGCTGCCGATGCCCACGCGCCACTGCAAGGCCAGCGCGTGCTGCTGCTTGGGGCCGGCGGTGCGGCGAGCGGCGTGCTGAGCCCACTGATCGCAGCCGGCACGCGAGCGATCGCGCTGTGGAATCGCAGCGCCGAAAAAGCGCAGGCCCTGGCCGCGCGCCACAGTGCCCTGGCCGCGCAACACGGCGTCGATCTGCAGGTCGTGCTCGATCCGCCGACACGCTGGGCCGATGGCGTCATCAATGCCACGGCGGCAAGCCTTGGCGGCCGCACCCTCGATCTGCCCGCAGGCGTTCTGCAGCCCGGGCAGTGGGCTTACGACATGATGTACGGCGCACACGACACGCCTTTCGTCGCCCAGGCCCGCGCCGCCGGCGCCCGCGCCTGGGACGGTCTGGGCATGCTGGTCGAGCAAGCCGCGCAGAGCTACACCCTGTGGCATGGCGAAGCGCCGGACACCGCCCCGGTACTCGCCACGCTGCGGGCCGAAATCACCGCCGCCCCCTCGTCCTGACCATGCGCAAGAACGCTTCCGCGCCGCTGTGGCGCCGCTTGTTGTGGCTGTTCATCCTCTCCGGCGTCGTGCTGCAAGCCTACTTCGCCCTGCGCATCGCGCTGTGGGCAGTGATTCCGCCCTCCAGCTCCACCTTCATGCGCGCCGCCGAACTGCGCATGCTGCGCAGCGGCGACACAGTGGCATGGCAGCACGACTGGGTGTCTTACGACGCGATCAGCCCGCATCTCAAACGGGCCGTCGTAGCCTCTGAAGACGCGACCTTCCTCACCAACGACGGTGTGGACTGGGACGCCATCCAGAGCGCCTGGGACCGCAACCACAGCCGCCACTTCGAGCGCCGCGGCAAGATCGTGGGCGGCTCGACCATCACGCAGCAGCTCGCCAAAAACCTGTTCCTCTCGCCCGAGCGCGACTACCTGCGCAAGGGCCAGGAGCTGGTCATCACCTTCATGCTCGAAGGCATTCTGGGCAAGCGCCGCATTCTGGAGATCTACCTCAACAGCGTGGAATGGGGCCATGGCCTTTACGGCGCCGAAGCCGCTGCGCAGACCTACTTTCACACCAGCGCCGCGCGCCTGAGCCCGTCGCAGGCCGCCAGGCTGGCCGTCATGCTGCCCGCACCGCGCATCTATCAGAAGCGCCTGTATTCGCCCTATATGAATGGCCGCACCGCGGTGATCGCCGCGCGGCAGTGGGACGTGCAGATCCCCCGCTAGGACTGTTGCCCCCACGCTCCGGCTGCGCCTGCGCTGCCCCCCGAGGGGGCTGGAAAAACTTGGGACGGCCCGGCGTTTTTCCGTGCTCGCTCAGCGAGCCGCCAAGTCTCTGAACGCGCCGTCGGCCGCCTGCAGCGTGGCGTCGATCACGGCGTCGTCGTGCGCCGCCGAGACGAAACCCGCCTCGAACATGCTCGGTGCCAGATACACGCCGCGATCGAGCATGGCGTGGAAAAAGCGCTTGAAGATCTCGACATCGGCATCGGCCATGTCGGGATAGTTCTGCGGAAGCCGGGTGGAGAAATAGAAGCCGAACATGCCGCCTTCCGAGTCGGTACGGAACGGCACGCCGTGCCGCTCGGCAGCGGCATCCAGGCCGCGCATCAGCTTCTGCGTCGCGGCGCTCAGGCGCTCGTAGAACCCGGGCTGCTGAATCAGACGCAACTGCGCCATGCCCGCCGCGACCGCCAGCGGATTGCCCGACAGCGTGCCGGCCTGATAGACCGACCCCAGCGGCGACAGCTTCGCCATCACGTCCGCCCGTCCGCCGAAAGCCGCCAGCGGCATGCCGCCGCCGATCACCTTGCCCATCACCACCAGATCGGGGCGAATACCGTAGACCTGCTGCGCCCCGCCCAGGGCCACGCGGAATCCGGTCATCACTTCGTCCCACACCAGCATGGCGCCATGTTCGGTGCAAAGCTCACGCAGCCGCTGGTGCCAGGCCTGCGTGCCGCGGATGAAATTCATATTGCCGGCGATGGGCTCGACGATGACGCAGGCGATCTCGCTGCCGCGCTTGGCGAACAGTTCCTCGATCTGAGCGATGTTGTTGAACTCCAGCACCAGGGTGTGCTTGGCCAGATCGGCCGGCACGCCGCCCGAACTCGGATTGCCGAAGGTGAGCAGGCCAGAGCCCGCCTTGACCAGCAGGCTGTCGGCATGGCCGTGGTAGCACCCCTCGAACTTGACGATGGCATCACGCCCGGTGAAGCCGCGCGCCAGGCGGATGGCGCTCATGCCCGCCTCGGTCCCGCTGGACACCAGGCGCACCTGCTCCACCGCGGGCATGAGCTTGCAGATGGCTTCGGCCATGTCGATCTCGTCGGCCGTGGGCGCACCGAAACTCAGCGAACGCGTGGCGGCCTTCTGCACCGCGGCGGTCACGTCCGGGTGGGCATGGCCGGCAATCATGGGGCCCCACGATCCGATGTAGTCGATGTAGCGCGTGCCCTCGGCGTCGATCATGTAGGGCCCTTCAGCGCGGTCGATGAAACGCGGTACGCCTCCGACCTGACGGAAGGCGCGCACAGGCGAGTTGACCCCTCCGGGGATGGTGCGCTGGGCGCGATCGAACAGTTGCTGGTTCGTGATGGACATGGTGCTCTTTCTTGAATGGAAATCGCCCCGACGAGCAGGGCGATGGACATCAAATGACTTACGGACGGTCTGTCTGGCGCGCGGGCCGCGGAATGCCGAACGCCTTCAAGGTCACTGCAAGGTCGGCGTGCCCGGCTCGCCCGGCATCTCGTCGTCCTCGTCGGTGGGCTGGGCCCAGAAGAAACGGTCGGGGACGACCTGGCCCATGCCGGGGCGATAGCCAAAATCGAGACAGTGATCGAGGTATTCGATGGCCTCGTGGACGGCCTGATCGAGCTTGGCGCCATTGGCCAGAATCGCCGTGAGCACCGCCGACAAGGTATCGCCGGCGCCGGTGAACCCGGCCTCGAACAGCTCGAAACTCTCGCGCAGGAGCACGCGCCTGGGACTCATCAGCACGTTCTCGACCTTGCCCTCGCTGGCCACGATGCCCGTGACAAGCAGGTATTGCACGCCCAGTTGCTGCGACTTCTGCATCAGCGCGTCGAGCGTGGGCGGCGCCTCGCCCTCCCATTCGGGCAGCAGCAACTGAGTGAGTGCACTCTGGTTGCCGGTGAGCACGCGGGTTTGCGGCAGGATGAGGTCCTGCATGGCCTTGATGTAGTCGTCGGTCTGCGACTCGTCGAGCACATGGAAATTGCCGGCATAGGTCACGAGCGGCACCTGGCTGTAGTCCGCCAGCAATTCGGCCACGGCATTGACCACATCGACGCTGCCCAGGAACCCGACCTTCCAGGCGGAAATCTCGACATCTTCGAGCACGGCCCGCGCCTGCTCCACCACCGCATCGGCCTCGATCTCGATGGTGTCGAAGATCTCCGCGGTGTCTCGCACCCAGAGCGCGGTGGTGACGGGCAAGGGATGGCAGCCCACGGCCGAGCACGATGCCAGATCGGCCGCGAGCCCCGCACTGCCGCTGGGGTCGGCGGCGTTGAAGAACATCACGGCGGGAGGGGATTCTGTGGATTCGGTCATCATGACGGCATGGTAGTGCCCAGGCGCGGCGGCGCAAGCCTGGCAAACCTTCGCCTTGATCTGTCACACGGCTTGCGCATGAAGGCGTGGTCTTGGGTCAAAATGCAACATCAAACCCTAGAATCGTTGAATCTTCTCTCTTACCCCGATACGCTGTGGACAAACAAGACTTTTGCAGTTGGATGTGCCTGATCTGCGGCTTCATTTACTTCGAAGCCGAAGGCCATCCAGAAAGCGGCATTGCACCAGGCACGCGCTGGGCGGATGTTCCGATGAACTGGACCTGCCCCGAGTGCGGTGCACGCAAAGAAGATTTCGAGATGGTGCCGGTTTAATCGGGAACGGCAAGTCACCGCAGCGTTTTTCCTTTTCCTCTATCGCAAAGGATGTGCATGGTTGCGCCTACCAGCCCATTCAAAGTGTTGGTCATCGATGACAGCAACACCATCCGCCGCAGTGCCGAGATCTTTCTCAAGCAGGCGGGTTACGAGGTGCTGCTCGCCGAAGACGGGTTCGATGCCCTGTCCAAGGTCAACGATCACAGCCCCGATCTGATCTTCTGCGACATTCTGATGCCCCGGCTCGACGGCTATCAGACCGTGGCCGTGATTCGTCGCAGCGGCAAGTTCGCCCACATCCCCATGGTCATGCTGTCCAGCAAGGACGGCGTGTTCGACAAGGCTCGGGGCCGAATGGTCGGCGCCCAGGATTACCTGACCAAGCCCTTCACGAAAGACCAGTTGCTCGACGCGGTCAAACGCCATCTGAACGCCGCCCTCTCCAGCACCTGATCGCCCCACCCTTCGACTGCCATGTCCGTACACAACATCCTCATCGTCGACGATTCCAAGACCGAGCTGTACTTCCTGTCCGACCTGCTGACCAAGCACGGCTACAGCGTGAACACGGCCGAGAACGGCGAGCAGGCCATGGCCATGCTGGCCGCCGTCAAGCCCGATCTGATTCTGATGGACGTGGTGATGCCGGGTCAGAACGGCTTTCAGCTCACCCGCCAGATCACGCGCGATCCGGCCTACTCCGGCATCCCCGTCATCATGTGCACCAGCAAGAAGCTCGAGACCGACAAGGTCTGGGCCATGCGCCAGGGTGCGTCCGACTACGTCATCAAGCCGGTGAACGCCACCGATCTGCTCGACAAGATCCGCGCCATCGTCTGAGCCAGCGTCCGCCCGATTACTCCCTCGAACCTGTCGCCCATGTCCCGAGCCTCGCTGCGCGAATTCCAGTCCCACCTCGCCCAACGCCTGACGGCCGCACAGAGCGGGCAGGCCCCTTCGCGCTGGCTGGCCGTGATGGCGGGGCAGTGGCGCTTGCTGCTGCCGCTGGAGTTCTCCGGCGAAATTTCGCCGATGCAGCACTGCGCCCCGCTGCCCCACGCCTCGCCCTGGTTTCTGGGCCTGGCCAGCCTGCGCGGCCAGGTCTGCGGTGTCGTGCACCTGGGCCGTTTTCTGGGCGACGGCTCCAACGGGTTGACGCCGCAGGCGCGGCTGATCCAGTTCGCCTCCGCGCTCGATCTCAACACGGCCCTGCTGGTCGATCAACTTGTGGGCCTGCGCAACCCGGATCAACTGCAGAAAGACCCGGATGCCGCCCGCGATGTTTCCCGCCCCTGGCTGGGCGCCGCCTACCGCGATGCAGAGCACAACCTCTGGAACGAAGTCGATCTTCTGGCCCTGGCCGAGAACGAGCACTTCCTGAACGTCACCTGAGACAAGGTGTGAATCATCGGATGACGTCCTTTCCCTGTTTTCTTTCGTAAACCGATCTCGAACGGTTTGCCTCCCCTACGTCCATCAGTCTTCACGGAGCGGTCATGTCCTTACTCTCGTCCCTTTTCGGAACGAAAAACAACGAATCGCAAGGCGACACCGAAATTGCCCCGGCGGCCCTCGGCCGGGGTGGACAGGAAACCCTGCAGATCGATTCCAGCATCGGCGACCCTGCCTCCGCGCTGCATCAGGCCCAGGGCAATCGGCCGCTGATTCTGCGCCTGCCCATGATCAGCCGCATGCTGCTGGCGCAGCAGCAGCGGTTCTTCGGGGTGCTGCTCATCATCTCCCTGGTCCTGCTCGGTCTGACCCTGATCGTGGTGCTGCGCGGCACCTCCGATTCGGCGCGCCAGCTGGAGGCCTCGGGCTCGGCGCTGACCCAGTCGCAGCGTCTGGCGCGGGCGATGAACGCGGCGCTTCTGGGCAACAAGGATGCGTTCGACACGGTGCGCTCCAGTGCTGAAGCGCTCAAGTCCGAAGTCGCCGTGTTGCAGCAGACCAACGTTCCCGTCGGCGGCCAGGCGCTGCTCGACAAGATCGGGCCGGCCGCCGAGACCAGCGTGAAGAACGCCAATCTGCTCATCAAGCAGGAAGACGTGCTGACCACCACCGCACAACAGCTCACCGACATCAACCGCCAGACCGATGCCCTGCTCGACAGCGCTGAAACACTCACCTCGCTGCTGTTGCAGCAGCACGCACCTTCGAGCAACATCAATGCGGCCAGCCAGCTCTCCATGCTGACCCAGCGCATCGACAAGTCGGCCAATGCCTTCCTGTCGTTTCAAGGCGTGCGGCCCGAGGCCGTCTTCACCCTGGGCAAGGATCTGAGCACTTTCAGCGACCTGACCAAGGGTCTGCTGGGCGGCAATGCCGACCTGCAGCTTTCGGCGCTTACCGATCCGCAATCGCGCCAGCAGCTGCAAAGCCTGATCCAGACCTACGCCAAAACCGAAACCGCCGCGCGCACCCTGCTCGCCAACCTGCCTGGCCTGGCCTCGGCGCGTGAGGCGCAGAACGCCGTGCAGACGGCGTCAGGCCAGTTGTACGAAGATCTCAATCGACTGCAGGGCCTTTATTCCGCCCGCACCGGGGTGAGCTGGCCCGCGATCGTGTTCATCGCCGTGCTGGGTCTGCTGGCCATCATCGCCGCGGCCGACCTGATCTACATCATGCTCAACGAGGCGCGCCAGCGCGCCACCCTGGTGGAACTGCAGCGTCGGCAGACCGAACGCCAGGAGCTGGAGGCCCGGCGCACCAACGAATCCAATCAGGCGGCCATTCTGCGGCTGATGAACGAGCTGCAGACCGTGGCCGAAGGCGACCTCACCCAGGAGGCCACCGTGACCGAAGACATCACCGGGGCCATCGCCGACTCGGTCAACTACACGGTCGAAGAACTGCGCACCCTGGTGGGACAGGTGCAGCAGACCGCCGACCAGGTGGGCGAAGGCGCCTCTCAGGCGCAGACCACGTCCGACCGCCTGATGCGCAGCGCGGACGAGCAGCTCCAGAAGATCCGTGAAACCGGCCAGTCGGTGCTGGACATGGCGCAGCGCATCAACCAGGTCTCGGTCCAGGCCCAGCAATCGGCCCAGGTGGCAAACCAGTCGCTGCAGGCCGCCGAGCAGGGCCAGCAGGCGGTGCGCAACTCCATCGACGGCATGAACAGCATCCGCGAACAGATCCAGGACACCTCCAAGCGCATCAAGCGGCTGGGCGAGTCGTCGCAGGAGATCGGCGAAATCACCGAGCTGATTTCCGACATCACCGAACAGACCAACGTGCTGGCCTTGAACGCGGCGATTCAGGCCGCGTCCGCGGGTGAAGCAGGTCGCGGCTTCTCGGTGGTGGCTGAGGAAGTGCAGCGGCTGGCCGAACGCTCGGCCGAATCCGCCAAGCAGATCGCCGCGCTGGTGCGCACCATTCAGACCGACACGCAGGACGCCGTGGCCGCCATGGAAAAGAGTACCCAGGGCGTGGTCGAAGGGGCCAAGCTGGCCGACAACGCCGGTACGGCGCTGGCCCAGATCGACCAGGTTTCGCGCCAACTGGCCGAGCTGATCACGCAGATCTCGCAACAGACCCAGGTCGAGGCGAGCTCGGCCAACAAGGTGGCCGACAACATCCAGACCATTTTCACCGTGACCGAGCAGACCTCCGACGGTACCCGGTCCACCGCCTCGCTGGTGCGCGATCTGGCGCGCGTCGCCGATGATCTGCGCCAGTCGGTGTCGCGCTTCAAGATCAACTGACCCGCCTCCCTCGTTTGCATCCCAACGTCCGCCCCTCGCGTTTTCCGGCATGAACACAGTCCCCGCTTCGAATACCGCCGTGGCATCCGCCCCTGAGACGGACATGGGGCCTCTGGCCTGGCTGCTCGATCAGATCAGCGACAACCTGCAATCGGCCCGCACCGCACTCAAACGCGCCGCGCAGCAGCAGGACGACGGCGTGCTCGGATCGGCCCAGGCCGAGAAGACGGGGCTGCGCACCGCGCGCACCCAGGTGCACCAGGCCGCGGGGGCCATCGAGCTGCTGGGTTTCTTCGGTGCGGCGAGGTTGATGCAGGCCGCCGAGAACGCGCTGGATCGCCTGATCGACCACCCGGAAAAGCTCGACGCCGCGGCGCTGCAGCGCTTTGACGCCGGCTTCAACGCCCTGGTCGACTTCCTTGAGGCGCAACGCGCCGGCAAGAACGAGCCCGCACTCAAGCTGTATCCGCAATACCGCGACCTGATGGAGCTGGCGCAGGCCGAACGCATCCATCCCGCCGATCTCTGGGACTACGACTGGACCTGGCCTGACGCCCCGTCCACCGCCCACGGTGCCGCGCTCAGTCCGGAAGACCGGGCCCAGTTCGAAATGGGCTTGCTGCACGTGCTGCGCGGCCAGCAGACGGCCCAGGCGATGCAGACCCTCGATGCCGTGGCGCAACGCGCCCAGGGCAGCAGCCAGGGGCCGACGGCCAGTCTGTGGTGGCTGGCACGCGGCCTGTTCGAGGCCATCGAACGGGGCCTGCTCACGCCCGATCTCGACATCAAGCGGCTGCTCAACCGGCTCAATCTGCAACTGCGCAGCCAGCTGCAGGGACAAAGCCCGGCGCCGCAGCGTTTGGGGCACGACCTGACCTTCTTCTGCGCCCAGGCCCTTCACGGCAGCGGCGACATCACGGCACAAACGCTGCCCGTGCTGCGGGTCATCGACAACCGGCTTCACCTCGCCGCCGCACCGTTTGCCGACTACCACCAGAGCCATTTCGGCCTGATCGATCCGGCGCTGGTGCAGCAGGTCAGAAAGCGCGTGCAGACCCTGCGCGATGCCTGGAGCGCCCTGGCCGGCCATGCCCAGACCCCTCTCGACACCACGCGCATCGGGCGCCTGACCGAGCTGGCGCAGGCGCTGAGCCAGCCTCTGCACACCCTGGCGCCGGGCAGCGAAGTGCTGCCGCAGGCGCTATCGGCCCTGTTCAAGAAAATCGGTGCCCAGGCCGACTTTCTCACCCCCGAACGTGCACTCGATGTCGCCACGGCCATCCTGTTCCTCGAAATCACCTTCGCCCATTTCCGTCCGGAAGAGCAGCGGTTTCTGGAGCGGTCGCAGATCCTCGCCCACCGCCTCGGCCAAAGCGCCGACGGCCTAACGCCCGACCCGCTTGCCGGCTGGATGGAAGACCTGTTCCGCCAGGCCTCCGAGACCCAGACCATGGGCAGCGTGGTGCAGGAGTTGCGCGCCGACATGAACACCGTCGAGAAGCTGCTCGACGCCTACTTCCGCGATCCCTCGCAGAAGCCCGACCTGGCGCAAGTGCCGCATCTGCTGGCCCAGATGCGCGGCGTGTTCTCCGTGCTCGGGCTGGATGTCGCCAGCCATGCCCTGAGCTATCTGCGCACCGAGATCGACAGTCTCGTGGCCGAAGACGCTCTGCCCGACAGCCGGCGCTTCGACGCCCTGGCCAGCAATATCGGCGTGCTCGGCTTCCTGGTGGACATGCTGTCCTATCAGCCCGAGCTGGCCAAAACCCTGTTCGTGTTCGACGACGACAAGAAAGAGCTGCGCGCCGTCGTGCCCTCCACCCGGCGCACCGCGCCGCCCACCCTGCAGCAGGACGTCGAACACGCGGCGCAGCAGCTCAAGGACGACATCGCCCAGGGCCTCTCTGCGGATGAAACCCAGCAGCGTCTGGCGCAGCTGCGCGCAGAAGCCGCGCTGGCCGGTGTGCCCGATATGCCCGCGCAACTGCTCCAGGCCGCCAGCCCCGAGCCGCAGCCACCGTCGCTCGAAGCCGACACCCTGCCGCCGATGTCGGGCGAGGCGATGGCCGAGCCCCTGTCGGCCGCCCCTGTCGAAACCGCCGCACCCGCTGCGCCCGCCCCTTCCGACGACGACGAGCAGCAGGAGCTGATCGACATCTTCCTGGAAGAAGCACGGGAAGTCATCGGCAACGGCCACGAACAGGTGCAGCAGTTGCATGCGCATCTCGAAGACGAAGGCGCGCTCGCCAGCCTGCGCCGCGCCTTCCACACCCTCAAGGGCAGCTCCCGCATGGTCGGATTGCGCGACTACGGCGAAGCGGCCTGGGCGCTCGAACAGGTGTTCAACCAGCAGATCGCCGACCAGCATCGGGCCTCGCCCGAGTTGCTCGTGCTCGCCGAACAGGCACTCACCCAACTCGGCCACTGGACCGAAGCGATCCAGCAAGGCAGCGCGGGGCCCTTCACCAGCGACGCATTGCGGCAAGCCGCCGACGCCTTCGCCGCGGGAGACGCGGTCGACATGCCGCAGACCGCGACGGCCGAGTTGCCTGCGCAAACGGCCGAGGCGCCAGCCGAAACGCCCTTCGGGCCCCTGCCCACCTTGTTCGATCTGCCGGTCGAGGCGCCCACAGCCGAGACGGCGCCCCACCCCGCAGAGGCCGGGCCGAATTTCACCGACCTGCCCGATCACCTCTTCCTGTCCTCCACCGGGCCGGAGGCCGCAACGCCTGGCGCATCCGAGGTGCCGCCGCCCAGCCAACTCGTCGACGACGAGCCGACGCTTCATCACGAGCCGACCGATTTCAACGCGCTGTTCGAAGGCATTGATCTCGAGCTCCCAGCCCCTGACTCCGAACTCGTGCCCCCGGCCGCAGCCTCCGCAGGGCCTGCCTCCGCGCCAGCGGACGCCGACCTGGCGGATGATCTGGCGCCCGACGAAACGGCCACGACCGAGGAAGACGAGCCCGGCTACCGGCAGATCGGCGATCTGCGCATCCCGACCCCGCTCTACAACATCTACCTCGCCGAAGCCGACGAGCTCTCGCGCCATCTGCACAGCGAGATCCACGCCTGGCTGACCGATCCTGCCCTGTCCCTGGGCGATGCCGCCGTCATCGCCGCACACAAGCTTGCCGGCAGCTCCGCCACCGTCGGCCTGCGCAGCGTGGCCGAGCTGGCGAGCCAGACCGAGCATGCGCTCGACGCCCTGCTCGACCAGCCCGCAGACACCGCCCGTCCCGCCGATCTCGACGCGCTGGCGCAGGCGAGCAGCGACATCAAGCAGTTGCTGCATCAGTTTGCTGCGGGCTTCCTCAAACCCGTGCAATCCGAGCTGTTGGCCCGGCTCGATGCCCTGCGCGAAGCCGCGCTGGCCCGCGGCAATCCATCCGCCGATGCGGCCGCTCCGGCGTCCACGATCCCCGAGCCGGACTTCGCTGCCGAGGCGGCGATCGCGCCGACACCCTTGACCACCGCCCCATCGTGGGAAGCCCCCCCAACCTGGACGCCCGAACCCATCGCGACCAGCGAGCCCGCGTCCCAGCCCGAAGCCGCGGCGCCCTCGTTCACCTCGGCGCCCGACCAGCTGATCGACAGCATCGACCCCGATCTCTTCCCGATCTTCGAGGAAGAGGCCAATGAGCTGCTGCCCGCCCTGGCCGCCAGCCTGCGGCAGTGGGAACAACACCCGATGGACCCCGCCCCCGCAGCGCAGGCCATGCGCGCCCTGCACACCCTCAAGGGCAGCGCTCGCATGGCGGGCGCCATGCAGCTGGGCGACCTGGCGCACAGCCTCGAATCGGACATCGACAGCCTCACGGCCAACGCCCCGGTGAGCGAGGCCGACCTGACCGAATTGCTGGGCCGGTTCGACCATCTCAACACCCGGTTCGACCGCCTCTGCGGCGCGGCGCAACGCGGCGAAAGCCAGCTCAGCGATGCCCCTGCGGCCAGCCAGTCCGAGGTGTTCACACCATCCTCCGGGGCCGAGGCTCCCGCCGCCGCGACGGCCATGCACGAGACCTCCCCGCCTGTCGCTGCCGAGCCGGCGGCCCGCGTCCTCGCACCGCGCATTGCCGCCCAGGCCGTGCGGGTGCGTGCAGGCCTGCTCGACCGCCTGGTCAACCAGGCCGGTGAAATCACCATCTCGCGGGCCCGGCTGGAAAACGAGATCGCCGCCATTCGCACCTCGGTGGGCGATCTGAGCGACAACCTCGAGCGCCTGCGCCAGCAGGTGCGCGAGATCGAAATTCAGGCCGAGGCGCAGATGACCGCGCAGGTCCAGGCCGCGCGCGACGAGAACCGCGACTTCGACCCCCTTGAGTTCGATCGTTTCACCCGCGCGCAGGAACTCACCCGCATGATGGCCGAGTCGGTCAACGACATCGCCATGGTGCAAGGCACCCTGGGCCGCCTGCTGCGCGAAGTCGACGACGACATGACCCGCCAGGCCCGTCAGACCCGCGAGCTGCAGCGCGATCTGCTGCGCACCCGCATGGTCGAGTTCGACAGCCTGTCCGAACGCCTGTACCGCACCGTGCGCCAGGCCGCCAAAGATCTGAACAAGGCCGTGCGCCTCGAAATCGTCGGCGGCACCATCGAGCTCGATCGCGGCGTGCTCGAACGGGTCTCAGGCAGCTTCGACCACTTGCTGCGCAACGCCGTGGCGCACGGCATCGAGACCGCCGAAGAGCGTCAGGCCGAGGGCAAGCCCCCGGTGGGCACGATCACCCTGACCCTGCGCCAGGATGGCAACGAGGTGGTCATCACCCTCGCCGACGACGGCCGCGGGCTGAACTACACCGCCATTCGCGCCAAGGCCGAACAACTCGGGCTCGTCGCGCCCGACCAGCCTTTCTCCGACGAGGATCTCGCCCAACTGGTGTTCCGCCCCCACTTCAGCAGCGCCGAGAGCACCACGGCCGTGGCCGGACGCGGCGTCGGGCTCGATGTGGTGCGCACCGAAGTCAACGCCCTCGGCGGCCGCGTACTGCTCGACAACCAGCCAGGCGCCGGGGCGCGCTTCACCCTGCTGCTGCCGCTGACCACGGCCATCACCCATGTGGTCTTGCTGCGCACGGGCTCCGCGCTGTATGCCGTGCCCGCCAATCTGGTGGACATCGTGCTGCGCTTCAAGCCCGAACAGATCGCCAGTGCCGCGCGCAGCCTGAGCATCGACTATGCCGACAGCACCCTGCCGTTCTACTGGCTGGGCGCGCTGCTCGGACAGTCGGGCGCCAGCGGCGAGCCCCTGGGCAAGAGCGTGCCGGTCGTGGTGATACGCAGTGCCACGCAGCGGGTCGCCATCCAGGTCGATGAAGTGGTGGGCAACCGCGAAGTGGTGGTGAAGAACCTCGGCCCGCAACTGGCGCGCGTGCCGGGTCTGGCCGGCATCTCGGTGCTGCCCAACGGCGACGCCGCGCTAATCTACAACCCGGTGGCCCTCGCCTCGGTGTATGGCGCCAGCGCCGCCGAGCAGATGCAGGCCGCGCTTCTTGCGCCGGCGTCGCGCACGGCCGCAAGCGAGCCCGTCCCCTCCATCTCGGACCAACGTGCCGGAACGCCCCCCGCGGCGGCAGCGCCGGGCGCTGCGCCCCTCATCATGGTGGTGGACGACTCCATCACCGTGCGCCGGGTGACCCAGCGCTTCCTGGCGCGCAACGGCTATCTCGTGCAGCTCGCCAAGGACGGCCTCGACGCGCTGGAACAGCTGCAGCAGACCACCTCCCTGCCCGACGTCATCCTGCTCGACATCGAGATGCCGCGCATGGACGGCTTCGACCTGACGCGCAATATCCGCGCCGATGCGCGGCTGCACAAGCTGCCCATCATCATGATCACCTCGCGCATCGCCGACAAGCACCGCAATTACGCCGCGCAGCTCGGGGTCAATCACTACCTGGGCAAGCCTTACTCCGAAACCGAACTGCTCGATCTGATCCAGACCTTCACCGCGTCCGGCGCTTCGTCGCAGACCTGAGAAGCACGGCACAGGGCCTCAGACCGCGCCCTTCACCACCGCGTAGCGCTCCAGCGTTTCGGCCAGCGCCAGATCGTGTCGCACGATGGGCGCGGGATACGTGACCCCCAGCCCGACCCCGGCGGCCTGCAGCAAGGCCCCCGGCACCTTCCACGGCGCATGAATGTCGCGGGCGGAAAGGGCGGCCAGCTCGGGGACGTAGCGGCGGATGAAATCGCCGTTGGCATCGAACTTCTCGCTTTGCGACACCGGGTTGAAGATGCGGAAATACGGCTGGGCGTCGCAGCCGCTGCTCGCGGCCCATTGCCAGCCGCCGTTGTTGGCCGCGAGGTCGAAGTCGTTGAGATGGTCGGCGAAGTAGCGCTCACCCCAGCGCCAGTCGATGCCCAGATCCTTGGTCAGAAAGCTCGCCACCACCATGCGCAGACGGTTGTGCATATAGCCGGTCTGGTTGATCTGGCGCATGGCCGCGTCCACCAGCGGATAGCCGGTGCGGCCCTCGCACCAGGCGACGAACTGCACCGGGTCGTTGCGCCACTGAATGCGGTCGTAAGCCGGCTTGAACGCCGCATTCACCCCATGCGGATGGTGAAACAGGATCTGAAAATAGAAATCGCGCCACACCAGCTCGGACAGCCAGACCCTCGCGCCCTCGCTGCCCGCCTGCTGCCGCGCCCACGCCATCGCCACCAGTTCGCGCACCGAGGCCGTGCCAAAGCGCAGGTGCACCGAGAGGTAGCTCGGCCCCTTGCGTGCCGGAAAATCGCGTGCCTGGTCGTAGTCGTCGATGCGCCGCTGAAAATCGTCGACCAGTTCCCGCGCGCCCGACGCGCCCAGCGGCAATTTCAGCGCGCGCAGATTCGACGGTGCAAAGCCCAGCTCGGATAGCGTGGGCAGCGGTTTCTGCAGCGCCCGCGACAGCGGGGCCAGACGCCCGGCCGTCAGCTCACCCTCCCAAGGATGCTGCGGCTGGGCGCCGTAACGCGCCAGCCAGGCGGTGCGATAGGGCGTAAAAACCGAATACGGCTTGCCCTGGGCGGTGAGCACCTCGTCGCGCTCGAAGATCATGTGTTCCTTGACCGTTTGCAGCGCGCGGCCGTCGCGCCGCAAAGCGTGTTCGACGGCCGCATCGCGTTCGAGCGCGTCGGGTTCATCGTCGCGGCCGCAGAACACCACCTGGGCGCCCAATGCGGCGGCCAGGGCCGGAATCGCCTCGCGCGCGCTGGCATGGCGCACGACCAGTGCCGCCCCGCGCTCACGCAATGCGGCGTCGATCTCCGTTATCGCCGCAAGAATGAATTCGACTCGCCGGTCGGCGTGCAACCCGCGCTGCAACAGCGGATCGAGGATGTCGCGATCAAACACGAACACCAACGCCACCTTGTCGCAGGCGCGCAGGGCAGCGTGCAGCGCCGCGTGGTCGTGAAGCCGCAGATCGCGCCGCAGCCAGACCAGGCCCAGAGGCAGGCGCGAATCGCGCGGCGAATCAGAGAAAAAGGGCGTGTCGGAAATCATCGGCATCCATTGCGTCGTACGGAAACACACCATAGCCCAGCCCCGGCAGCAGGGCGCGCCAGCGCGATAAACTCCAGCCCATGAACCCCCGACCCGACGCCTCCAATCTGAGCAACCAGTTCTTGATCGCCATGCCGGGCATGGCCGACGAGAACTTTGCCGGCACGGTGGTATTTGTCTGCGAGCACTCGGCCCGCGGGGCGCTGGGCCTGATCATCAACCGCCCCTCCGACATCACCGTCAAGGAATTGTTCGAGCGCGTGGGGCTGGACACCTCCGGTCTGCCCGCCACGCAGGCGGTGCTGCAGGGCGGCCCGGTCCAGACCGAACGCGGCTTCGTGCTGCACGAAGCCACCGAGACCCCCTTCGCCTCCAGCCTCGACATTCCCGGCGGGCTGCAGATGACCACGTCCAAAGACGTGCTCGAACACATGGCCGCAGGCACCGGCCCGTCCCGCAGTCTCATCGCCCTAGGCTATTCCGGCTGGAACGCCGGGCAACTCGAAGAGGAACTCGGGCAGAACGGCTGGCTCACCGTGGAGGCCGACCCCTCCGTGCTGTTCGACACCCCGGTGGAGGCGCGCTTCAACGCCGCCATGGCGCTGCTGGGCTTCAACCCCGCCATGCTGTCCCAGACCGCGGGACATGCCTGAGGCCATGAAGCTGGCCACGGAGCGCGACCTCACCGTACTGGGCTTCGACTGGGGAAAGAAACGCATCGGCACCGCCGTGGGCAACAGCATCACCCGCAGCGCCACCGCGCTTCGCACCTTGCGCGCCGATCGCAACGACCTCAAGTTCGACGCCATCGCCGCGCTGATCCGGGAGTGGCAGCCGCAGCAACTCGTCGTCGGCCTGCCCTTGCACCCCGACGGCGCCGCGCACGACAATACCGCCCACGCCCAGCGCTTCGCGCGCCAGCTCGAAGGCCGCTTCGGGCTGCCGGTGACGCTGGTGGATGAACGCTACACCTCGGTCGCCGCCGAAGACGGGGGCGCCGACGACGTGGACAGCGCCGCCGCCCAGCTCATCGTCGAACAATACCTGCAGCAACGCTGACCATGCCTTCCGCTCCCGCTTCCCCGACAGCCCTCCCGCCCGATGCCGAGGCGCTCTACGCCGGGCTGCTCGCCCAGGTTCGCAGCACGGTGGCGGCGCGGGCCGAGCCGCCCTTGCTCATCGGCATCTATTCCGGCGGCGCCTGGCTGGCGCAGCGCCTGCACGCCGACCTGCAACTGACCCAGCCTTACGGCGTGGTCTCGTCGACCTTTCACCGCGACGACTTCGCCACCCGCGGCCTGCACCCGAGTGCCAACCGCACCGCCTTGCCGGTGCCCATCGCCGACCGCGCCGTACTGCTGATCGACGATGTGCTGCACACCGGCCGCACCACCCGCGCGGCCATCAACGAGCTGTTCGACTTCGGCCGTCCGGCGCGCATCGACCTGGCGGTGCTGGTCGACCGCGGCGGCCGCGAGCTGCCCATCTGCCCGCAGATCGCCGCCAGCACGCTCACCCTGCCCGACACGGTTTCTCTGGCGCTGCTGCGCGATGAAGACGTGATCGAGGGCATCCGCTTTCGCTTCGACCTCGTGAGCCCATAAACCGAGCTGGTGAACATGACCCGCGCCCACAACCCCCAACTCAACAAGCACGGCGAGCTGCGCCACCTGCTCACCCCCGAAGGCCTGCCGCGCGACGTGCTCACGCACATCCTCGACACCGCGCAGGGCTTCGTGAGCTTCGGCAGCCGCGAAGTGAAAAAGGTGCCGCTGCTGCGCGGCAAGAGCGTGTTCAACCTGTTCTTCGAGAACAGCACGCGCACCCGCACCACCTTCGAGATCGCGGCGCAACGTCTGTCGGCCGATGTGTTCAATCTCGACATCCAGCGATCAAGTACTTCCAAGGGCGAGTCGCTGCTCGACACCATCGCCAACCTCGAGGCGATGGATGCCGATGTGT
Organism: Thiomonas intermedia; assembly: GCF_002028405.1. NCBI lineage: Bacteria > Pseudomonadati > Pseudomonadota > Betaproteobacteria > Burkholderiales > Thiomonas > Thiomonas intermedia. Next base: position 2,290,975 of record NZ_CP020046.1, on the reverse strand, counting down.
TCGTGGTCCGCCACGCCGACAGCGGCGCGCCCTTTCTCATCGCCCAACACACGCCGCCGCATGTGCACATCGTCAACGCCGGCGATGGCCGCCATGCCCACCCCACCCAGGGTCTGCTGGACATGTACACCATCCGTCATTTCAAGGGCGACTTCAGCAACCTGACGGTGGCCATCGTCGGCGACATCGTGCATTCGCGCGTGGCGCGCTCAGCCATCCACGCGCTCACCACGCTGGGCGCCGCCGAGGTGCGCGCCGTCGGCCCCAAAACCCTGGCGCCCGACAATCTGCGCGACATGGGTGTGCGGGTCTGCCACGACATGGCCGAGGGCATCCGCGGCGCCGACGTCATCATGATGCTGCGGCTGCAGAACGAGCGCATGTCGGGCGCTTTGCTGCCGTCGGCGCATGAATTCAACATGACCTACGGCCTCACCTCCGAACGCCTGGCGCTGGCCAAGCCCGATGTCATCGTCATGCACCCCGGACCGATCAATCGCGGTGTCGAGATCGACAGCGCAGTGGCCGATGGCCCGCGCAGCGTCATCCTCGATCAGGTGCGCTTCGGCATCGCCGTGCGCATGGCGGTACTGTCCATCGTCGCCTCCACGGAAAGCCCCGCATGAGCACCACGCAACTTCTGATCCGCGGCGGCCGCCTCATCGACCCTATGCGCGGACTCGATGCCGAGGGCGATGTCGCCATCGCCGGCGAGCGCATCGTCGCCGTCGGCCGACCCCCCGAAGGCTTCGCCCCCGACCAGACGCTCGATGCGCGCGGCCTCATCGTCCTGCCCGGCCTCATCGACCTCTGCGCCCGCCTGGGCGAGCCCGGCTACGAGCACGAGGGCATGCTGGAAACCGAACTCAACGCGGCGCTGGCCGGCGGCGTCACCCGCGTGGTCTGCTCGCCCGACACCGATCCCGTGCTCGACGAACCCAGCCTGGTGGAAATGCTGCGCTGGCGCGCCCGCCGCCTCAAGCGTGCCCGCGTCTATCCGCTGGGCGCGCTGACCAAGGCGCTCAAGGGCGAACGGCTGAGCGAAATGGCCGAACTGACCCGGGCAAGCTGCATCGGCTTCTCCCAGGCCGATCGTCCCGTGACCGACACCAAGGTGCTCTACAGCGCCATGCAATACGCCAGCACCTTCGGCTACAAGGTCTGGCTGCGCGCGCAAGACGCCTCGCTCAGCCGCGGCGGCATCGCCGCCAGCGGCGCCTATGCCCAGCGCCTGGGCCTGAGCGGCGTGCCCGCCATGGCCGAAACCGTGGCCCTGCACACCCTGTTCGAACTCATGCGCGGCACCGGCTGCGCCGTGCATGTGAGCAAACTCTCCAGCGCAGCCGGGGTGGCGCTGGTACGGCAGGCCAAGGCCGAAGGGCTGCCGCTCACCTGCGACGTGTCGATCAACAACCTGATGCTCACCGACCTGGACATCGGCTACTTCGACGCCCGCGCCCGGCTCGACCCGCCACTGCGCCAGCAGCGCGACCGCGACGCCCTGCGCGCGGCCCTGGCCGACGGCACCATCGACGCCCTGTGCTCCGACCACACCCCCATCAGCGCCGACGACAAAACCCAGACCTTCGCCGACGCCGCGCCCGGCGCCACCGGGCTGGAGCTGCTGCTGTCCACCGCGCTGCAGTTCGCCGCCGACACCCGCCTTCCGCTGGTCCAGGCCCTCGGCTGCGTCGGTCATCGTGCCGCCCAGGCCGCCGGCCTGCCGCCCGCCACGCTGGAAGTCGGCGCCGCCGCGGAGTGCATCCTCGTCGATCCGCAGGCCCGCTGGCACGCCACGCCCGACGCGCTGCACAGCCAGAGCCGCCACACCCCCCTGGCCGAACAGGAGCTGCCCGGCCGCGTGCGGCACGCCGTGATCGACGGCCGCGTGGTGTGGAGCGCCCAGCCCGTCGCAAGCCCTGCATGAACACCGCGCCGGATCGCGCCGCCGCGTCAGCGGCCCTGCCGGCCGAACTGCCCGCTTCGGTTACGGCGCCCAGGCTGCGCCGCGTCAGCGCGCCGGTGCGCTTCGCTACACGGCTGACCCGGCTCAGCGCGCATGCGGTTCGCGGCCAGCGCATCATTCAAAACCGGTTTCCCGAACTGTCCGACACCGAGAAGCGCCAGCACATCCGCGACTGGTCGGCGCAGCTGCTGCATCTCAGCGGGCTCGCATTGCAGGTCAACGGCACACCGCTGCAGACGCCCAGCCTCGTGGCGGCCAACCACGTATCGTGGATCGACATCTTCGCCATCAACGCCGTCCAGCCCGTGCGCTTCGTCTCCAAGGCCGAGGCGGCGCAGTGGCCCCTCATCGGCCCCCTGGTACGCGGCGTGGGCACCCTGCTGATCGAGCGCGAGCGGGCCCAAGACGTCGTGCGCGTCATCCACCAAATGGCGCAATGTCTGCAGCAAGGCCACCACGTCGGCGTGTTCCCGGAAGGCACCACCAGCTACGGCCACGACCTGCTGCCCTTCCATGCCAATCTGTTCCAGGCCGCCTGCGTGGCCGATTGCCCGGCTGCGGTGCAGCCCGTGGTGCTGTTCTATGCCGACCAGCGCAGCGGCCGCTTCAGCCGCGCCGCCTCGTACGTCGGCGACGAAACCATGGTCGGCAGCCTGTGGCGCATGAGTGCCGCCGCGCCCCTGCGCGTCGAGGTTGACTACCTCGCCCCGCTGCGCGCCCCCACCCGCCGCGCCCTCACCCAACAAACCCGCGACGCGATCGCCGAGCACCTCCACCAGCGCCTGCGCGACAGCCGCTGATCCTGCGCGAGCCCCTACAATCCCGCGCTCACCTCGCCGTAGTTCAATGGATAGAACGGCCGCCTCCTAAGCGGCAAATACAGGTTCGATTCCTGTCGGCGGGACCAATCCCTTCAGCGCCGTCCCGCGATCGGCGGCACGTCGAACTGCACGTCGCCGCACTGCCCGCGGTGGCGCAGGGCGTGGTCGATGAGGATGATGGCCACCAGCGCTTCGGCGATGGGCGCGGCGCGGATGCCCACGCAGGGGTCGTGCCGACCATGGGTTTCCACCGTGGTGGGCGCGTTGTGCATGTCCACCGATTGCCGCGGCAGGCGGATGCTCGATGTGGGTTTGATGGCCATCGACGCCACCACGTCCTGCCCGGTGCTGATGCCGCCGAGCACGCCGCCGGCGTTGTTGGAGGTGAAGCCCTGCGGGGTGAGCTCATCGCCATGCTGCGTGCCCTTCTGCGCCACGCTGGCGAAGCCCGCGCCGATCTCCACGCCCTTGACTGCGTTCAGCCCCATCAGCGCGTGGGCGATGTCGGCGTCGAGCTTGTCGTACAGGGGCTCGCCCCAGCCTGCGGGCACGCCGCTGGCCGCAACCATGATGCGCGCGCCGACCGAATCGCCCGATCTGCGCAGCGCGTCCATATACGCCTCAAGCTCGGGCACGAGGTCGGCGTTGGGCGAGAAGAACGGGTTCTGATGCACCACATCCCAGGTCTGGAACGGGATGGGCACTTCGCCGAGCTGGGTCATGCAGGCGCGCACGGCCACGCCGTGATGCGCGGCCAGCCACTTCTTGGCCACCGCACCGGCGGCGACGATGGGCGCGGTCAGCCGTGCGGATGAACGGCCACCGCCGCGCGGATCGCGCAGGCCGTACTTGCGCCAGTAGGTGTAGTCGGCGTGACCGGGGCGGAAGGTGTTGAGGATGTTGCCGTAGTCTTTGCTGCGCTGGTCGGTGTTGCGGATGAGCAGGGCAATGGGCGTGCCGGTGGTCTTGCCCTCGAACACGCCGGAGAGAATTTCCACCTGATCGGCTTCCTGCCGCTGCGTCACATGGCGGCTGGTGCCGGGGCGGCGGCGGTCGAGATCGGGCTGGATGTCGGCTTCGCACAGGTCCATGCCGGGCGGGCAGCCGTCGATGACGCAACCGATGGCCGGGCCGTGAGATTCGCCAAAGGTGGTGACTGCAAACAGCAGGCCGAGAGTGTTGCCGGACATGGATGACTTTCAGGATTGAGGAGTGGTCGTAACGCCTGGTGCGCGTGCGGCGAGCGTCTGCAGCAGCTTGTCGTGCACGCCGCCGAAGCCGCCGTTGCTCATCACCAGCACACGGTCACCGGGCCGCGCCGCCGCCGCGACGGCGGCCACCAGCGCCCCCAGATCGTCGAACGCCCGCGCCTTCGCGCCCAGCGGCTGCAACACTTCGGCGAGATTCCAGCCCAGGCCGCCGGCATAGCCAAAGCTTAGGTCGGCGCCCGACAGGGCATCGGGCAGAAGCGCCTTCATGGCGCCGAGTTTCATGGTGTTGGAACGCGGCTCGAACACGGCCAGGATGCGGCCTGAAGCAGCCTGGGAATCGGCCTGCATCTGCTGGCGCAGGCCGGCAAGGGTAGTGGCGATCGCGGTGGGGTGATGGGCGAAGTCGTCGATGACCTGCACGCCGCCGGCCGTACCGCGCAGTTCCATGCGGCGCTTCACGCCCTGAAAGCTGCACAGCGCGGCGCAGGCCTCGTCGGCGAACACCCCGGCATGCCGGGCCGCGGCGATGGCGGCCAGGGCATTGCTGCGGTTGTGCGCGCCGGTCTGCCCCCAGCGCACCTCGCCCATGCGCTGGCCGCGCAGCCGCACCTCGAACTGCTGTTCGCCGCCTTGTGCCGACCAACCCTGCTCGCCATCATCGAAGCGCGCGACCTCGCTCCAACAGCCGCGCGCCAGCACACGGGCCAGCGCTTCCGACGGCGCGTTGACCACGAGCTGACCGCTGCGCGGCACGGTACGCACCAGATGATGAAACTGGGTTTCGATGGCCGCGAGGTCGGGGAAGATGTCGGCGTGGTCGAACTCCAGGTTGTTGAGCACGGCCGTGCGCGGGCGGTAATGCACGAACTTGGAGCGCTTGTCGAAAAACGCGGTGTCGTACTCGTCGGCTTCAATGACGAAAAAACCTCCCCCTCCCGGCCTCCCCCACGTTGTGGAGGAGGTGAGATCGCCCCCTCCCCACGCGTGGGGAGGGTTGGGGTGGGGAGTCTTGTCGCCCCCCAGCCGCGCTGACTGGCCGAAATCCAGCGGCACGCCGCCGATGAGAAAACCGGGATTCAGCCCCGCGACATCGAGAATGTGCGCCAGCATCGACGTGGTGGTCGTCTTGCCGTGCGTGCCGGCGACGGCCAGGGTCCAACGGCCCTGCAGCACATACTCGGCCAACCACTGCGGCCCACTGACATAAGGCAGCCCGGCATCGAGAATCGCCTCCATCAAAGGATTGCCGCGCGACACCACATTGCCGATCACCCACAGATCGGGTTTGAGCGCGAGCTGATCGGCGCCATAGCCCTCGACCAGATCGATGCCCAACTGTTGCAACTGCGTGCTCATGGGCGGATAGACCTGCGCGTCGCAGCCGGTCACCCGGTGCCCGGACTCCTTCGCCAGTGCCGCCACGCCGCCCATGAACGTGCCGCAAATGCCAAGAATATGAATATGCATGGCGGGAGATTCTATTGATCCGGCCTTGGGAAAGATGAACGGATCATGGACCGCGCCATGCAAGGGTCTCCCCCTCCCAACCTCCCCCACGCTGTGGGGGAGGAGAGAACTGCGCTGCGCGCGATCTGCGTAAGCCCTCCCAACCTCCCCCACGTCGTGGGGGAGGCGTGTTCCCTCCCTCTCCACTTGTGGGGAGGGCCGGGGTGGGGCGCCGGTTCAAATGTCAACGTGCCGGATCAGGAGCCGACGCCGCAAACCTCGCGCAACCGCGTTTGCACGGACAATAGCTGCTCCACCCTTACCCGACCTCGCATGCCTACCGACCCGAGCGGCACGCCCGCCGTCACCCTCTACCTGGCCTCCGCCAGCCCGCGGCGCCAGGATTTGCTGCGACAGGTCGGCGTGCCCTTCGCCTTGCTCGCGCCGCAGCCCGAAGAAGACAGCGAAGCGCTGGAAGCCGCGCTGCCTGGCGAGATGGCCGCCGACTATGTGCAGCGCGTGACCCGGCTCAAGCTGGAGGCGGCGCGCGAACGGCTGACCCGGCGCCATCCCGACCAGGCCGCCGCGTCGGCCTTGCTGCTGTGCGCCGACACCACCGTGACGCTGGACGGCCGCATCTACGGCAAGCCGCAGGACGCGACTGATGCTGCGCGCATCCTGCGCACCCTTTCCGGTGCGACGCACGAAGTGCTCACCGCGGTCTGCGTGCAACGCGGCGCAGTGCGCCACGCGGCACTGCAAACCTCGCAGGTGCGCTTCGCGCCCTTGAGCGACCAGGACATCGCCGCTTACATCGCCACCGGCGAACCCTTCGGCAAAGCCGGTGCCTATGCCATGCAGGGCCTCGGCGCGGCCTTCGTCGAGCAGATCAGCGGCAGCGCCAGCGGCATCATCGGCCTGCCGCTGTTCGAGACGCTGAGGCTGTTGCGCGCCGCGGGCTGGCCGGGCGCCCCCCATTCCCAAGAAGTCAAGACCTCGTCGCCATGAACCCCACGCCCGAAGACATTCTCATCAACATCACCCCGCAGGAAACCCGGGTCGCCCTGGTCGCCCACGCCGCCGTGCAGGAGCTGCACATCGAGCGCAGCCTGGAGCGCGGGCTGGTGGGCAACGTCTATCTCGGCAAGGTCGTTCGGGTGCTGCCCGGCATGCAGTCGGCCTTCATCGAGATCGGACTGGAGCGCACCGCCTTTCTCCACGTGGCCGATCTGTGGCAGCGGCAGTCGGTCCCCGTGAACACCGACGCCGCCGCCGATGCCCCCGCCCCGCCCGTGCAGCCCATCGAGAAACTGCTCTACGAAGGTCAGACCCTGATGGTGCAGGTGCTCAAGGACCCGATCAACACCAAGGGCGCGCGACTCACCACCCAGATCAGCCTGGCCGGTCGCATGCTCGTGCACCTGCCGCAAGACGACCACATCGGCATTTCGCAGAAGATCGACGGTGCCGAATCACGCGCCGCGCTGCGCGAACGCATGAGCGCGCTGCTGGCGGCAGAGGCCGGCGGCTCACAAGGTTTCATCGTGCGCACCAATGCCGAGGACGCGAGCGACGCCGAGCTGGCCGAAGACATCGCCTATCTGCGCAAGACCTGGCTTGCCATCCAGCAGCGCGCCCACGACGCCAGCCCCAGCACCCTCGTCTACCAGGAGCTGAGCCTGGCGCAGCGCGTGCTGCGCGATCTGGTGAGCGATGCCACGCGCAGCGTCCAGATCGACTCGCGCGAAAACTTCGAGCTGCTGCAGGCCTTCGCGGCCGAGTACATGCCCCGGGTGAGCAACCGCCTGCAGCTCTACCGCGGCGAACGCCCCCTGTTCGAGACCGCCAACGTGGACGAAGAGATCGAGCGCGCGCTGGGTCGGCGGGTCGACCTCAAGTCGGGCGGCTACCTCATCATCGACCAGACCGAGGCCATGACCACCATCGACGTCAACACCGGCGGTTTCGTGGGCGCCCGCAACTTTGACGACACCATCTACCGCACCAATCTGGAAGCCACGCAGGCCATCGCCCGGCAACTGCGGCTGCGCAATCTGGGCGGCATCATCATCATCGACTTCATCGACATGCACAACGTCCAGCACCGTGCCGCCGTGCTCGACGAACTGCGCAAATCGCTCGCCCGAGACAAGGTGAAAGTCACCGTCAGCGGCTTCTCGCAACTGGGGCTGGTCGAACTCACGCGCAAACGCACCCGCGACTCGCTGGCGCACATGCTGCTCGAAGCCTGCCCCACCTGCAGCGGCCTCGGGCAGGTGAAGACGGCGCGCACGGTGTGCTACGAGATCCTGCGCGAGATCCTGCGCGAGGCCAAGCAGTTCAACCCGCGCGAATTCCGCATCGTCGGCGCCGCCGACGTGATCGACCTGTTCCTCGAAGAAGAAAGCCAGCACCTGGCGTCGCTGTCGGACTTCATCGGCAAGCCCGTCTCGCTGCAGGTCGAACCCGCGTTCTCGCAGCAACAGTACGACATTGTGCTGACTTGATGCGCCCATGAAAAACGGCGTGCTTGAGCACGCCGTCGTCCTTGCAGCCTGGCTGCCTGCCGATTTACTTCGGGCAAGTCGCGGTGGTGCTGGGCACCTTGCCGACCAGCAGCAGGAAGGCGCTGAACGGGTCCATCGCGCGCATGGCGACCATCTTGGGGCCCTGGAACTCCAGCCGACCGAACATCATGGCCTTCATCGGACCGTATTCGCCCTTGCCCATTTCCTCCCACTGCTTGGTGTTGGCATGCATGAGGAAATCGACATCGAAATTGGGCTTGAGGGTGGGTGCGCCGCCGGAGACGCACATGGCTTTGTCGTTCTGCAGCTGCAACTTGAGTTCAACCACCGTGTCCTTGCCGCAATCGGTGCGGTACATCTCCACCAGTTTGTAGCCGCGGCCCTTGTCGTCGTGCATGAACTCGCCCTTCAGACCGTTGGTCAGCTCGGGGGTGTTGTTCCATGCGGTGCAGGCTTCGCTGGCCCATTGGGGCGACATCAGCACCGGGGCATCGGCCCAGGCGTTGGCGGCCACCGCCGACAGGGCCAGACCAGCGGCCAGCCCGAGGGCTTGCAGGGTGCGGCGGGGGTTGAACATTGTTTTCATAGGGTGTTGTCTCCAAGTGGGTTGAAACGCTCGCGCAGAGGTGGTGATGGAGCCCGGCCATGGCGCGACGACACGGCGAAAGGCGTTTTGGTCTAGCGCGGCAGCAGCTCCTGCGCACGCTGGGCAAAGGCGGTGGCCTGCTTTTCGTCGATGAACAGGCGGATGAACTTGACGCAGGCCTGCACGGCGGCGGCACGGCCTTCGGGCGTATCGGGGTGCTGCTCGATCTTCTGCACCAGCCGGGGGGCCTGCGCCCCGAACTGTTCTTCCACCAGGGCGATGAGCAGGGCGTGCGGACTGGCGGCGGCCGTAGCCGCTGCGGCGCTCGTGGTCGCAGCGGCGGCCGGGCCGGGGGCCTGCCCGGCTGCACCGACCGCGCCACGGGCGAGATAGCCCTCGTCGATGAGGCCGCGCAAGGCCTGCAGGCAGCGCTTGGGATCAGTACCCGCCTTGAGCAGCTCTCGAACAGGCCGGTGGCCGTCGGCCAGGATGAGCAGGTTGCGCTGTCCGGGCAGCAGGCCGTGGGCGCGGGTGGCAAGCTCGTCGCGGCCCTTGGGCGTCTTCTCGAAAATCCAGTCCAGCGGCAATTCAGCAGACATCCACCTCGGGTTCGCGTTGACCACGAACCTGCCTCCAATATTTTTTGCCCGCGTCGCGTCGCACGGTAGTGGGTGGAGTATGCCGATTTGTCAGGGCCTTGGCACCCGGATAAACCAGCAGAAAAAGCCCGCGCGAGGCGGGCTTGCTTGGTCACCGCGCGATTCAGGCCTTGGCGGTGGGCGGCAGGCCGGTGATGTAGCCCACGGCGGCACCGTAGCCACCCTCGTAGCTGGCGTTGATCAGCGGCTCCAGGGTGCTGAACACCTTGGCGTGCAGGCCGGTGGTGTCCGTCACGCCGTTGGACGTAACGGTCTTGATCTCCCAGTCGCCGGGGTGCTGGAAGTTGCTCATCACATACATCCAGCCGTTCACGTCGTCCACGCCCTGCAGCCCTGTGCTTTCCGCGCCCGAGGGCGTGGAGAGGATGCGGCTGAGCGCTTTCGTGTCGACGTTGTAGGCCCAGAGAAAGTTGTTGACGTGCATGCCGCTGTCTTCGCCGATAAACAGGGTGCGCAGCTTTTCCGAGAACTTGATGTTGTCGGGATTGGCGATTTTGTTCGGGTTGGCGAGGTTGCCCAGGGCATCGGGCGTGGCAAGGTCTTCCCCCACCAGCGCGGCAGGTGCGGCCATGTCCACGGGCACCCAGTCGCTGTTCATCGCCGTGCCGCCAGCATCGGCCTGGCCGCCCTTGAGGTTGAGCGCATACACCGCCCCCGCCTTCGGCCCGGCGACCTTGAAGCCGGGGATGCTGCCGTCGGTCATCGAGGCCTGGATGTAGGACATCGCCGAGTAGGCGACCTTGTCCTTGGCATTCACCGTGGTGCCTTCCATTTTGGTGAAGGCCATGGTGCCGCCCATCAGACCCGCGTAGCGGTGGGTTTCGAGGAAGGCGGCGGCTTTTTCCTGGCCGGGTACGAGCTTGATCCAGTTTTTCTTGCCGCCCAGCCAGACCTGGGTGTAGCCGGTAGCGGGCGGGGTGGCGAGCGCGGGGTCGGCGGTCTTCACGTCCATGATGCTGGGGGCGCCGCCGTTCTGCGCCGCGGCCTGGGCCAGGACCAGCACCTCGTCGCTGGTGGCGTGACCCAGGTTGATCCACTTCAGGGTGAAGGTGCCGGTGCCCTGCCCCGCCGGGCTGGTCTGCGTGGCCTGGGCGACATAAAGCGTGCCGGCCGACAGATCGGCGGCCTTGTCGGCGATGAAGAGGAACAGGCCGCCGTTGGTGGCGTCGTCGCCCATCAGACAGGTGCGCTGGTCGGGCATGACCTGGATGAGCTCATGCGAGATGCGGCCCAGGCCGTAGTGCTTGACCACCGTGGCCGTGCCGTCGGGGTTGACGGTGACTTCGGGCATGTGGCCGTAGAGGTAGGGGTTGGCTTTTTGCGGGTCGTTGAGCGCGTTGGAGTCGCCGTACAGATTGGTGATGTAGGCCTGGAACTGGGTGTTCTTGGCGATGGCCGCAGCATCCGGCTCGTATTCCTCGCTGCTGAGATGCGTGCCCCAGGGCGTGAGGCTGGCGCCGCAGGTGATCCACAAGCCGTTGGCAGGCTTGGTGGGCACGTTGAAAGACTTCACCAGGCTGAGCTTGCCGGTGGCCGGGTCCTGGTCGAGGGTGAGCACGGCGATGGGCGACGGCAGGGTGCCGTAGGCCGAGACGCCGGCCTGGTCCAGGCTGGTGTATTCGAACTGCACCACGGCGAACACGGTGTTGCCCTTCACGTCGGCCACCTTGGCGTTCGGCACGGTCAGCAGCGAGGTGCCGTCGGGGGCGTCGGAGAAGAACTGGCGCTCCTTGCCCGCCACGGAGGTGTCCATGATGGGATTGCCGTTGATGTCGAAGTAACCTCCGGCGATCAGGCTGCCGCCGTTGCCGTCGGGCACCGACTGGCCGGTGATGAAGAAGGCCTGGTAGCCCAGCGGATAAGTCTGGCTGCTGCCATCGCTATACGCCACCTTGAGGGCCGAGGCCACGCTGGTGGTCGCCATGGTCGTGGGCGCGCTGAGGTCGGGCGCAGCCATGGCGCTGAACGCGGTGGCCGTCGGGGAGGCCGCATTCGCGGTGCCGCCGCCACCGCCACAGGCGGCGAGCAGGACTGAGCCTCCCAGCCCAGCGCTCAGGGGAATCAGGGGAACGCCTCCGAACAGTTTCAGGGCCTGGCGTCGCGAAGGATTGGCGGGGATTGGGGGCATCTCGAACTCCATCAGGGAAAGTCATTCATGCAACTCGTTACCAAACAGGACGAAACGTTACATGCGGAATGTGACAACAGCTTGAAGCACAGACCCTGCTGCGGTCCCCCCCGGCGCGCCAGCCCGCCAACGTGCGAAGATGTTGCGTTGCCGCCTGCCCGCCGAAGTGAATGATGCCCAAAATATTCGTCCCAGCCGCCCCCCATCCCCGCAACCCCGGGCGCCGCCTTTGCCTGCAGGCTGGCGCGGGCCTGGCGCTGAGCGCATTGCTGCCCGAGGCCGCGCGCGCGCAGACCTTGCCATCGGCCTCGGCGCCGCCGCTGGCCCAGGCCTCGGCTCCCGCGGCCGCCTTGGGTGACTGGAGCGCCAGCGGCGTGCAGGCCCTGGCTGCGCGCATCGTCGAGCGCAACGACCTCCCCGAAGCCTTGATAACGCGGCTCATCGCCAAGGCCCAATACAGCGCCACGGTGGCGCGGCTCATCCTCCCCGGCCCGCCCGGCAAAAAGAGCTGGAAGATCTATCGCAGCCGCTTTCTCGACAGTCTTCGCATCGGCGCAGGCAGCGACTTCATGCAGGAATTCGGCGTGTGGTTCCAACGGGCGCAGGAACGCTACGGGGTGCCGCCGCACATCGTCGCGGGCATTCTGGGGGTGGAGACGATCTATGGCCGCAACATGGGCAACTTCCGCGTGGTCGATGCGCTCTCGACCCTGGCGCTGCGCTACCCCGCGCAGGCCCCGCGCGACCGCAGTGCCTATTTCGGCGTGCAACTCGGCGACTTCTTCCAATGGTGCGCCCAGGACGCGCGCGACCCCCTGAAAGTGCGCGGCTCCTACGCCGGCGCCATCGGCATGCCGCAGTTCATGCCCGAGAGCATCCTGCGCTACGCGGTGGATTTCGACCAGGGCGGCGGCATCGATCTGATCAACGACCCGGCGGACGCCATCGGCTCGGTGGCCAGCTATCTGGCGGCCAAGGGCTGGGTACGCGGGCAGCCCGCGCATTTCCCGCTGCAGTTGCCGCCCGATCTGCCGCAGGCCACGCTCGACACCCTGCTCGGCCCGGACATCACCCCGACCTTCACCGCCGATCAGCTGGCGGCGATGGGGCTGCCCCTGCTGCCCCAGGCCCGCGCCTATGCGGGCAAGCTGGCCGTGGTGCAGCTGCCCAATGCCGGATCAGATCCGGACTATGTGCTGGGCACCGACAATTTTTACGTCATCACCCGCTACAACCAATCGGCCTTTTACGCGCTGGCGGTCATCGAGCTCGGCGAGGTGGTGGCGGCCGCGGCGGCGGCTGCGGCTCAGTCCTGAGAGGGAGTGACCCTCTCCGGCGTGGCACTGAGCTGGCGGATGCCATCGAGCACGATGATGCTGAGCTCGGCCACATCCTGACCGAAGCGGCGGGCGGCGGCCAGATCGCCCAGGTCCAGCGCCATCTTGGCCTGCCGGGCCAGTTCGTGGATCTCGGCATGCTGTTCGATCAGAAGCCCATAGCGCGGATCGCGCCCGTAGTACAGACGGCCCTGGCCATTGAGCCAGAGGCCCAGGTGACACTGGTTCTCGGCCTGCGCTTCGAGCACATGATCGGGAAAGGGCACTTCGCCGCGCACGGCCTGTTGCAGGCGCTCGACCCGGCGCCGCTGCGCGACCTCCACCTCATGCGGAAACTCAGAGGCGCGCAGATCGGCCGCGGGCCGCACCCAGGTCTGCACCCAGGTGGCCACGGCCTCGGCCGGCAAGGGCCGGGCGATGGCATAGCCCTGCGCCAGGGTGCAGTTCATCGCCGCCAGCACCGAGAGATGCTCCAGCGTCTCGGCGCCTTCGCCGATGACCTCCAGGCCCAGCAGATTGGCGGCGGTGACCACGGCCGACACGATGGCGAAATCCTTCGGATCGTTGACCATGTCGCGCACGAAGGACTGGTCGATCTTGATCGACTGCGCGGGCAACTGCTGCAGGTAGGTGAGCGAGGCCGAGCCGGTGCCAAAATCGTCGAGCGCCACGCCCAGGCCCAGGTCCTGGCATTCCTGCAGCACCTGGCGGGCCTGCTCCAGATTGCGCAGCGGAGCCGATTCGGTGATTTCGAGGACGAGCCCGCTGGCGGGAAAGCCAGGGTGGTTGCGCAGCGCCTGATGAAGATCGTCCATGAACTCCGGCGCCAGCAGATGCTCGGCGCTGATGTTCACGGCGATATGCAGATCCAGCCCCTCGGCGCGCCAGAGCGCGCCCTGGGTCAGCGCCTGATCGAGCACGAAGCGGCCGATGGCGCGGGCCAGCCGACCATGGTCGAGCACGCTGGCGAAATCGGAAGCCACCTGCTCTTCGGCCTGCTCGCTCTGCAGACGCAGCAAGGCTTCCACCCCCACCACGGCGGGCCGGGTGGGATCGCCGCCTATGGCCACGATGGGCTGGTAGCGCAGCGACAGCCGCCCCTGCTGCAGCGCAGCCTCCACGCTCTCGACCAGATGTTTCTGGCGCTGCGCCTCGCGCTCGAAATCGGCCTTGAACCGCAGGTATCGATCCCGTCCGGCCGACTTGGCCGCGTAGAGCGCGAGATCGGCGCGGCGCAACAGGGTTTCGGCGTCCCCGCCGTCCTCCGGGTAAAGGGCGCAGCCCAGGCTGACCGAAATCGACGCCTGCCGCCCTACCCCAAGATCGAAGGGCTGACGCAGGACGGCGAGGATGCGCTGGGCCGCTGCCTCCGCGGCAGCCTCGCCGCCAAAACCTTCCGTCAGCAGCACCGCGAATTCATCGCCGCCCATCCGGGCCATGATTTCGCCCTCGCGCAGAATGGCCTGCAGGCGCTGTGCCGTCTCGCGCAGCAAGGTGTCTCCTGCCGAATGCCCATAGGCATCGTTGACCTGCTTGAAGCCATCGAGATCGAGCAGCAGAAGCCCGAACTGGCCCTGATGCGTCCACGCCGTTTCGAGGGCCACTTCCAGCCGCTCGCGCAGCAGGGTGCGATTGCCCACCGCCGTCAGCGGATCCGTGATCGCCAGGGTGCGCAGCCGCTGCTGCTGGGCCAGCGCCTGGGTCTGCTCGCGCACGATCTGGCCATTGGCATAGCGATAGAGCACGGTGAGCAGAAGCAGCAGGAAGACCAGACCCACCATCGGCGGCCAGATGGTGTGCAGATACTGCGTCCACAGCAGGCTGCTCGGCACGGACACAGCCACCGCCAGTTCGGGGTGAGTCTGCAGACGCTGCCAGCTGCCCATGCGCATCAGGCCGTCGGCGGCGACCCAGCCGTCGTAATGGGCGCTGGTGGCGGCCGGATGATCGATCAGCGATTGGGCGAACACGCCCTGCTGCGGGCTGGCGTAGAACGCCTTGCTCTTCGGTGCAGGCCAGCGTGCCAGCACATAGCCGTCGTTGCGCGCCAGCACGGCGGCAATGCCCTTGTAGGGCAGCGCGGTGTTGGCCAGGCTCTGCTGCAGGAAGGTCTGGGTGCTGACGGCGGCGATGACGTAGAAGGCCGGATGCGATTGGCCGGCCGGAATTTCGCGCACCAGAGGAATCACCCATTCGCCCAGCAAAGGGCCGATCAACGGCCGGCCGATGATCAGGCCGTTTTTCAACGGCAGGGCCCGCAGCCGGACGAGTGCCTCCATCAGGTCGGGGTAGTGCCGAAGATCGGGCAGATTGTCCGACCGCAGCGAGGTGCCCAGAAGTCGGCCATCCATCGACACCACATTGACCGACAGGGCGCCGGGCAGCAAGGCCTGACGCCGCTCCAGCAGGATCTGCAAGACCTCCGGGTGCTGCAGCAGATCGGCCTTGTCCTCCAGATCGGAGCCCGTAGCTTCGAGTACGGAGGAATAGCCCTGGAAATACGACTGCGTGGCACTCACCAGAAAGCTGGAGCTGGTGTCGAGCGAGCCGAACAGAATCTGGCGCTGGTCGCGCCAGGTGGTCGCGGCATAGAGCAGCGCGAGCACGAGGCAGGCCACAAACAGGCCCCAATAGGTGCGGCGGATCCAGCGCTGCGCGATCGGCGCGGGCGCCAGTCCGTGGTCACGGGGTGAGAACAGGGGCAGCTCGGCCTGCGGCTCCATCCCGTAGGTCAGAGTATCGGGTGCGGTGCCGTGGGCGATCGGCTCGGAAGTCATGCAGGGGGAAGGGACGAATGGATGCTGGCGCGCAAGGGCAAAGATGTATCTTTGCCGACCGGTCGCACTTTACAGTGCGCGGTCCGCGAATCACAACGCCCTGTTCCCGGAGGCTCCGCGAGATCGTCGGAATGTGTGAAGCACTTCACAGTTCCTGCTCCAGCGGAACCGGCTGCTTGCGCGCGTTGAGCGCCACGTGAATCCCGGCGAAGATGAGCAAGGCCGCCCATAGGTGATACCAATGGATGGTTTCGTGAAGGAACAGCCAGCTCAGCAGCGCGGCGAACAAGGGCGCCAGATTGCCGAAATAGGCCGGAATCTGCGCCCCGACCTTGCCGACCGCACTCCCCCAGCACCAGTAGGCCAGGAGCGATGGCAACACCGAGACATAGGCCAGCGCCGCCCAAACCTGCGGCCCCCAATGTGTGGACTGACCGGCAATCCAGCGCTCGGCCAGCATGAAGGGCAGGATGGACACCACGCCCCAGATCATCTGCGCCGCCAGCGAGGTCATCGGCGCCAGGCCCAGAGGCCGCTGCCGCAGCTCCCAGGTGTAGATGGCCCAGAGAAACACGGCCACCAGCATGATCAGGTCGCCCGGCGCGAAATGCAGCGCCGCGAGATGCGCCAGATCGCCCTTGGCCACGACCAGCGCCACACCCGCCATCGACAGCAAGGCGCCCAACCATTGCGCCCGCCCCACGGGCTGTTTGTAAAACGCCCCGCCGATGAGCAGGATGAACACGGGCGCGCTCGCGGTGATGAGCGAGACATTGAGCGGCGTGGTCGTCTCCAGCGCCACATACTGCAGCGAGTTGTAGCTGCCCACGCCCAGAATGCCCATGACGGCGAGCGACTTCCACTTGCGGCGCAACACCTCGCGGTGGCGCCACAGATCGGGTCCGACGATGAGCAGGGCCAGCAACAGCGCAAAGAGCCAGCGGTAAAAGCTCAGCGCGAGCGGGGGAATCTGTCCCACCATCAGCCGTCCCACCACCGCATTGCCGGCCCAGAACAGGGGTGGCAGGGTGAGCAGCAGCGCGGTGCGGGGATCGAGAAGCGGGGGATGTTGGGAGGGCATGGACGCATTATTTCAGTGCGCCGGTTTCTGCGCCGCCTGGATCGAAACCCCAGTTAAGGCGACACCGAATAAGTTCCCGCGACGGCGCGCGCCGGGCTGCGGGAGGGAAGGCAAGGCGCAGACCGCCTGCCGCCTGGATGCGCGACACGCAAGGGACTGATTCAGCGTTGCCTTAATCCTGCCTGATGCCGTTTGAGCCAGCGCCCTGCCCCGGCCCTCCCCACAAGCGGAGAGGGAGCCAACACGCCTCCCCCACAGCGTGGGGGAGGTTGGGAGAGGGAGGGCTTTGCATGGCGCTTCCCGTGAATCCTGCATACCTCCGCATGACATCCCCTCAGGTAAAACAGCCCCCCGCGTTTCCATGAAACCGACTCGGGGCCGGGTCGGCACACCGCCGCCGAGGCCCTCAGTCGTAGGCCACGGCCTGCGCCAGCCGCGGTGCGGCGGCATCCTTGGCGGCAAGCTGAGGATCGGCGCCCTCCAGCCGCCAGTCGATGGCCAGTTGCGGGTCGTTCCAGATCACCGAGCGTTCATGCGCGGCGTACCAGTAGTCGGTGGTCTTGTAGAGGAAGTCCGCGCTCTCGCTGAGCACCACGAAGCCATGCCCGAAGCCCGGCGGCACCCAGAGCTGGCGCTGGTTCTCGGCCGAGAGTTCCACCCCCACCCACTGACCAAAGCGCGGCGAGCTGCGGCGCAAGTCCACCGCCACGTCCCACACCGTGCCCGCCACCGCCCGCACCAGCTTGCCCTGCGGCTTAACGAGCTGGTAGTGCAGGCCGCGCAAGACCCCGCGCACCGAGCGCGAGTGGTTGTCCTGCACGAACTCGACATCCAGGCCGGTATCGGCGGCGAAGGTCTGGCGGTTGTAGCTCTCGAAGAAGAAGCCGCGGGCGTCGCCGAAGACCTTGGGCTCCAGGATCAGCACTTCGGGCAGGGCCGTGGGAATGACCTTCATGCGCCCTCCTGCAGCAGTCGCAGCAGATACTGGCCGTAGCCGTTCTTCTTCAT
Organism: Thiomonas intermedia; assembly: GCF_002028405.1. Classification (NCBI taxonomy): domain Bacteria; kingdom Pseudomonadati; phylum Pseudomonadota; class Betaproteobacteria; order Burkholderiales; genus Thiomonas; species Thiomonas intermedia. The sequence continues at coordinate 2,273,427 of NZ_CP020046.1, read as the reverse complement.
CGGCGCGGCCAAACGGTCGAGCTGGGCAGCGTCGATCCATCCGGCGCGGAAGGCGATCTCTTCGGGGCAGGCCACCTTCAGGCCCTGGCGCTTTTCGATGGTGGCGATGAACTGCCCGGCTTCGAGCAGGCTGTCGTGGGTGCCGGTGTCCAGCCAGGCATAGCCGCGCCCCAGGGTCTGCACCTGCAGGCTGCCCTGCTCCAGGTAGACGCGGTTGACGTCGGTGATCTCCAGTTCGCCGCGCGGCGAGGGCTTGAGGCTGGCGGCGATGTCGCACACCTGGCGGTCGTAGAAGTACAGGCCGGTGACGGCGTAGTTGCTCTTGGGGTGGCTGGGTTTTTCTTCGATGCTGATGGCGCGACCGGTGACGTCGAACTCGACCACGCCGTAGCGTTCGGGGTCGTGCACGTGGTAGGCGTAGACGGTGGCGCCCTGGGTCTGGGCGTGGGCTTCTTTGAGCGAGGCCTGCAGGTCGTGACCCCAGAACAGGTTGTCGCCCAGCACCAGGCTGCTCGGTGCGCCCGCGATGAAGTCGCGGCCGATGACAAAGGCCTGCGCCAGGCCGTCGGGGCTGGGCTGCACGGCGTACTGCAGGTTCAGGCCCCACTGGCTGCCGTCGCCCAGCAGTTGTTCGAAGCGCGGGGTGTCCTGCGGGGTGGAGATGATGAGCACGTCGCGGATGCCCGCGAGCATGAGCGCGGACAGCGGGTAGTAGATCATCGGCTTGTCGTACACCGGCAGCAGCTGCTTGCTCACGGCCTGGGTGACGGGGTAGAGCCGGGTGCCGGAGCCACCGGCGAGGATGAGGCCTTTGCGGGGCTGGGTCATAGGGGGCGCTCAGGGTTCGGGAGTTCGTCGCGGGGGAGTTCGTGAATCAAGCGCTGCACCTGGATGGACCAGGGCGGCAGGGTGAGGCCGAAGGCGGTTTGGAGCCGGGTGCAGTCGAGGCGGGAGTTGGCCGGACGCGGGGCGGGCAGGGGGTAGTCGGTCGTGGCGATGGGCTGCACGGCCTCGGGGGCGCAGCGCAGCGGCAGGCCGCGGGCGATGGCTTGGGCGATGACGTATTGGGCGTAGCCGTGCCAGGAGGTGCTGCCTTGCGCGGTGAGGTGGTAGAGGCCGCTGGCGCGTTGCGCCAGTGCCGCGTCGCTTTGTAGTCGGTGCAATATCAGCGCGCTGACGTCGGCGATGAGTTCGGCGCTGGTGGGGGCGCCGACCTGATCGGCCACCACGCGCAGGCTGTCGCGCTCGGCGGCGAGCCTGAGCATGGTCTTGGCGAAGTTGGCCCCGCGCGCCGCATACACCCAGGAGGTGCGCAGGATGAGGTGGCGGCAGCCGCTGGCCGCAATGGCCTGCTCGCCTGCGAGCTTGCTGCGGCCGTAGACGCTTTGCGGATTCGGCGTGTCGGCCTCGGTGTAGGGCGCGGGTTGGGCGCCGTCGAAGACGTAGTCGGTGGAGTAGTGCAGCAGCCAGGCGCCGTTCTGCGCGGCGTAGTCGGCCAGCATTTGCGGGGCGTCGGCGTTGAGGCGCTGCGCCAGCTCGGGCTCGCTCTCGGCCCGGTCCACGGCGGTGTAGGCGGCGGCGTTGACGACGACGTCCGGCCGCTCGCGATCGAGCAGGGCCTTCAAGCCGGTCAGGTCGCTGAGATCGGCCTGCGCGCGGGTCATCGGCAGCACGGTGCCCAGCGGCAGCAGGGCGCGGCGCAGCTCCCAGCCGACCTGGCCGTCGGCACCCAGCAGCAGCAGGCGCGGCGGGGTCATGCCTGCACCGCCGCCACGGCCCCGTACTGCTGGCCGACCCACTGGCGGTAGGCGCCGCTGGTGACATGCTCCACCCACTCGGCGTGGTCGAGATACCACTGCACGGTGCGCGCCAGACCGGTGGTGAAGGTTTCCTGCGGCGTCCAGCCCAGCTCGCGCGCGATCTTGTCGGCGTCGATGGCGTAGCGGCGGTCGTGGCCGGGGCGGTCGGCCACAAAAGCGATCTGGCGGCGGTAGCTCTGGCCATCGGTCCGCGGGCGCAGGCGGTCGAGCAGGTCGCACAGGGTGTGGACGACGTCGAGGTTCTTCACTTCGTTGTGACCGCCGACGTTGTAGGTCTCGCCCAGCGCCCCGGCGTCGAGCACGCGGGCGATGGCGCGACAGTGGTCTTCCACATACAGCCAGTCGCGCACGTTCTGGCCGTCGCCGTAGACCGGCAGGGGCTTGCCGGCCAGGGCGTTGTGGATCATCAGCGGGATGAGTTTCTCGGGGAACTGGTAGGGGCCGTAGTTGTTGGAGCAGTTGGTGGTGAGCACCGGCAGGCCGTAGGTGTGGTGCCAGGCGCGCACGAGGTGGTCGCTGGCGGCCTTGCTGGCGCTGTAGGGGCTGTTGGGGGCGTAGGGGGTGGTCTCGGTGAAGGCGGGATCCTCGGTCCCGAGGCTGCCGTAGACCTCGTCGGTGGAGACGTGCAGGAAGCGAAAGGCGGCTTGGTCGCCCGCGGGCAGCGCGGCCCAGTAGGCACGGGTGGCTTCGAGCAGTTCGAAGGTGCCTTGCACATTGGTGCGGATGAAGTCGCCGGGGCCGTGGATGGAGCGGTCGACGTGGCTCTCGGCGGCGAAGTGCAGGATGGCGCGGGGGCGGTGCGCGGCCAGCAGCGCGGCCACCGCGGGGCGGTCGCCGATGTCCACGTGCGCGAAGGCGTAGCGCGCATCGCCCTGCACGCTGGCCAGACTCTCCAGGTTGCCGGCGTAGGTGAGCGCGTCGAGCACCAGCACGGGTTCAGTCTGCGTGCCCAGCCAGTGGTGGACGAAATTGGCGCCGATAAAACCGGCGGCTCCAGTGAGGAAAATCATGGATGTAGGCCAATAGGTGAGGACGCGGCATGCCGCACGGGCATAAGGATAGCGGCCCAAGCGTCGAGATCCGCCTGGGCGCCGCGGCTTCTGCACTGGGCTTTCAGCACTCGACGATGTTGACCGCCAGCCCGCCCCGGGCGGTTTCCTTGTACTTGGTCTGCATGTCGGCGCCGGTGTCGCGCATGGTCTTGATGACCTGATCGAGCGAAACGATGTGCTGGCCATCGCCGTTGAGCGCCATGCGTGCGGCGTTGAGCGCCTGCACCGAGGCCATGGCGTTGCGTTCGATGCAGGGCACTTGCACCAGGCCGCCGACGGGGTCGCAGGTCAGGCCGAGGTGGTGTTCCATGCCGATCTCGGCAGCGTTCTCCACCTGTTCGGGCGTACCGCCGAGCACGGCGCAGAGGGCGCCCGCCGCCATCGAGCAGGCCACGCCGACCTCGCCCTGGCAGCCGACCTCGGCGCCGCTGATCGACGCATTCTCCTTGTAGAGCAGGCCGATGGCGCCCGCGGTGAGCAGGAAATCGGCCACTCCGGCATCGCTCGCGCCGGGCACAAAGCGGGTGTAGTAATGCAGCACGGCGGGGATGATGCCCGCGGCGCCATTGGTCGGCGCGGTGACCACGCGGCCGCCGGCGGCGTTTTCTTCGTTGACGGCCAGGGCGAACAGATTGACCCAGTCGAGCAGTTGCAGCGGATCGGACTGCGCGCCCTGCGGCAACTGCACGCCTTCGGCCGGTACCGGCAGCGCGCCCCCGAGGCGGCGATACCAGTCGGCCGCACGACGGCGCACCTTCAGCCAGCCGGGCAAGGCGCCCTCGGTCGCGCAGCCGCGCGCCACGCAGGCCTGCATCACCCGCCAGATGGCAAGCAGGCCCGAATCGATGTCGGCGTCGTCGCGCCAGTGGCGTTCGTTGATGCGCATGACGGCGGCGATGCTGCCGTGCTGGCGGGCCAGAACCAGCAGTTCGGCCCCGCTATGGAAAGGCAGCGGAAGTACCGTGGTATCGGGCGCAATGGCCTGTTGGCGACTGCCATCGGCGGCGAGTTGTTCGCTCACCACGAAGCCGCCGCCGACCGAGTAATACACCCGCTGCGCAAGCTCGGCGCCTTGCGCATCGAAGGCGGTGAAACGCAGGCCGTTGGCATGCATCGGCAGAGGCTGCAGGGCGTGGAAGACGATGTCGCGCACGGGGTCGAAATCGAGCACCGGCCCGCCAGGCAGCGCCAGTCGGTGTTGCGAGCGCAAAGCGGCCATCTTGCGCGGCACGCTGTCGACATCGACCGTGTCGGGCGCCTCGCCCATGAGGCCGAGCATCACGGCGGTGTCGCTGCCATGGCCCTTGCCGGTGGCGCCGAGCGAGCCATGCAACGCGCAGATCAGGCGTGCGGCGCGATCGAGCAGGCCGGCATGCCGCAGGTGTTCGACGAACAGATGCGCGGCCCGCATCGGCCCCACGGTGTGCGAGCTGCTGGGGCCGATGCCCACCTTGAACAGATCGAACACCGAGACGGCCATGGCGTCTACATCAACTCAGGCCTGCGCCTCGCTGGCCGCGACGAGGTCGGCAGCGAAAGCGTCGACCGATTCCGGCGTGGTGTCCCAGGCACACATCAGGCGGCAGCCGCCGTCGGCGATGAATTCGTAGAAGCGCCAGCCCTTGCCGTGCAGGGTGTCGATGACGGCACGAGGCAGATGGGCGAACACGGCGTTGGCCTCGGGCGGATGCATCACCCGCACGCCGGGCACCGCATGGATGGCCGCGTACAAGCGCTGCGCCATGGCGTTGGCATGACTGGCGTGACGCAGCCAGGTGTCGTTTTCCAGCATGCCCAGCCAGGGCGCGGAAATGAAGCGCATTTTCGAGGCGAGTTGTCCGGCCTGCTTCACCCGCCAGGCAAAATCGGCGGACATGTCGCGGTCGAAGAACACCACGGCCTCGCCCACCGGCAGGCCGTTCTTGGTGCCGCCGAAGCACAGCACGTCCACGCCGGCGCGCCAGGTGATGTCGCTCGGATGACAGCCCAGCGTGGCCACGGCGTTGGCGAAGCGCGCGCCGTCCATGTGCAGCTTGAGATGGTGGCGCTTGGCCATGGCGGCAATCGCCCTCACCTCCTCGACGCTGTACACGGTACCGAGTTCGGTGGCCTGGGTGATGGAGACGACCTTGGGCTTGGGGAAGTGGATGTCGCTGCGCTTGGTGACCAGTGCGTCGATGGCATCGGGCGTGAGCTTGCCGCGCCGCGCCTGCGCGCTTTCGGCCTCGGTGATCAGCAATTTCGACCCGCCGGAGAAAAACTCCGGGCAGCCGCACTCGTCGGTTTCGATGTGGGCCACCGGGGTGCAGATCACCGAGTGATAGCTCTGGCACATGGACGCCAGCGCCAGCGAATTGGCCGAGGTGCCGTTGAACACGAAGTAGACGTCGCAGTCGGTCTGGAACAGCTCGCGCAGCCGGTCGGAGACGCGATGCGTCCAGCCGTCGTCGCCGTAGGCCGGCTGATGGCCCGAGGCATTGGCCTGCAGCAGCCAGTGCAGGGCTTCGGGGCAGATGCCAGCGTAGTTGTCGCTGGCGAAATGTTGTCGGATTTCAGGGGTGTGCATGATGCGATTCTTAGGCGTAGTCGCTGATGGGCAGGCAGGCGCACTGCAGGTTGCGGTCGCCCCAGGCGTTGTCCACCCGGCCCACGGGCGGCCAGTACTTGCTTGCCTTCAGCGCCGGCGTCGGGAAAGCGGCCTCCTCGCGGCTGTGGGCATGCGCCCAATCCGCGCCGAGCACGCTGCCTGCGGTATGCGGGGCGGACTTGAGCGGATTGTCCTCGCGTGGCCAATCCCCCTTTTCCACCCGGGCAATCTCGGCGCGGATGGCGATCATGGCGTCGATGAAGCGGTCGAGTTCCGCGAGCGCCTCGCTTTCGGTCGGCTCGATCATCAGCGTGCCGGGCACCGGGAAGCTCATGGTCGGCGCATGGAAGCCGTAGTCCATCAGGCGCTTGGCCACGTCTTCGTTGCTGATGCCCGTGGCGTCCTTCAGCGGGCGCAGGTCGAGAATGCACTCGTGCGCCACGCGGCCGTTCTCGCCGGTGTAGAGCACCGGATAGTGGTCCTTGAGCTTCTCGGCGATGTAGTTGGCCGACAGAATGGCCACGCGGCTGGCCTGGGTCAGGCCGTCCGCGCCCATCATGCGCATATACATCCACGAAATCGGCAGCACGCTGGCATTGCCCAGCGGCGTGGCGCTGACCGCACCGACGGCGCCTTCACGCTCCAAGCCCGCGGCACGATGCACCGGCAGGAACGGGGCAAGGTGGGCGCGCACGCCGATCGGCCCCACGCCCGGGCCGCCGCCGCCGTGCGGAATGCAGAAGGTCTTGTGCAGATTGAGGTGCGACACGTCCGCGCCGAACTCGGGCGGACTGGCCAGGCCGACCAGCGCGTTCATATTCGCGCCGTCGACATACACCTGCCCGCCATGCTCATGGATGATGTCGCAGATGGCGCGCACTTCGGTCTCGAACACGCCGTGCGTGCTCGGGTAGGTGATCATGCACGCGGCGAGCTGGCCCGCGTGCTGCTCGGCCTTGGCGCGCAGATCGGCCAGATCGACGTTGCCCTGAGCATCGCAGGCGGTGACGACCACCCGCATGCCCACCATCTGGGCCGAGGCGGGGTTGGTGCCGTGGGCCGACGATGGAATGAGGCAGACATCGCGATGCCCTTCCCCCCGACTGGCGTGATAGGCGCGAATGACCAGCAGGCCGGCGTACTCGCCCTGCGATCCGGCGTTTGGCTGCAGGCACATGGCGTCGTAGCCCGTGGCGGCGCACAACCATTGTTCGAGCTGCTGCGCGAGCTGGGCATAGCCGCGCGTCTGGTCGGGCGGCGCAAAGGGATGGATGGACGCGAACTCGGGCCAGGTGATGGGCACCATCTCGCTCGTGGCGTTGAGCTTCATGGTGCAGGAGCCCAGCGGAATCATGGCGCGGTCGAGCGCAATGTCTTTGTCGGCCAGACGGCGCAGGTAGCGCAGCATCTCGGTTTCGCTGTGATAGCGGCGGAACACCGGATGACTGAGGATTTCGCTGGTGCGGGCGAGCTGCTGCGGCCAGCGCGGCGCCACGCCTTTCTCGGCCGCGGTGAACAGCGGCGCTGCATCCACGCCAAAGCAGGCCAGGATGTCGGCCAGATCGGCGCGGGTCACGGTTTCGTCCAGCGATACCGCGACATGCTGTTCGCCGATGCGGCGGAAGTTGATGCCCCGCGACAGCGCTGCCGCATGCACGTCTGCGGTGCGCGCGCCCGTATGCACCGTGAGGGTGTCGAAAAAGTCGGCATTGAGCACCGGCAGACCCGCCTGCTCCAGGCCCCGCGCCAGCAACACGGCATAGGCGTGCACCCGCTGGGCAATGCGGCGCAGCCCCTCGGGGCCGTGATAGACCGCATACATGCTCGCCAGCACGGCCGGCAGCACCTGCGCGGTGCAGATATTGCTGGTGGCCTTTTCGCGGCGGATGTGCTGCTCGCGGGTTTGCAGCGCCAGGCGGTAGGCCGGTTGTCCGTGCGCGTCCTGGCTGACGCCGACCAGACGACCGGGCAACGAGCGCTTGAGCGCATCGCGCACCGCCAGATAGCCGGCGTGCGGGCCGCCCAGGCCCAGCGGCAGACCGAAGCGCTGGGTCGTGCCGCAGGCGATGTCGGCGCCTAGTTCGCCCGGCGACATCAGCAGGGTGAGCGCCAGAAGGTCGGCCGCCACGACCACCAGGATGCCCCGGGCCTTGAGCGCGGCGATGCGCTCGCGGTCATCGCGCACGGCGCCGTCCACGCCGGGATACTGCAGCAGCACGCCGAAATACTCGCCTTCGAGCGCTTCATCCACCGCACCGCTGACCACCTCGATGCCAAGTGGCGCGGCACGGGTGTGCAGCACTTCGAGGGTTTGCGGCAGCACATCGTCGGCCACGAAGAAGCGCTGCGACTTGCTCTTGCTCGATCGCAACGCCAGGGTCATGGCCTCGGCGGCCGCGGTCGCTTCGTCGAGCATGGAGGCGTTGGATACATCCATGCCGGTGAGATCGGCGACCATGGTCTGGAAATTGAGCAGCGCCTCCAGGCGCCCTTGGCTGATCTCGGGCTGGTAAGGCGTGTAGGCGGTGTACCAGGCGGGATTTTCCAGCACATTGCGCTGGATGACGCCGGGCATCAAGGCGTTGAAATAGCCTTGGCCGATGTAGCTGCGCATCACCTGGTTGCTGCTGGCGAGGCCGCGCAATTCCTTCAACGCCTGAGCTTCGTCGACGGCGGCCGGCAGATCGAAGGCCTGCTGGCGGCGGATGGCCGCCGGAATCACCGCCTGCATCAGGCCGGAGAGGTCGCTCGCGCCCAGCGCAGACAGCATGCGTTGCTGATCGGCCGCGTCGGGGCCGATGTGGCGGCGCTGGAAGGCCTGCGCGTCTTCGAGTTCGCGCAGCGCGGGTTGGGTGGACATCAACATGCGTCTCTCCGGCAAGGCAGGTGTAATCGGCGTTCTCAATCAGGCGCTCTTGAGCAGTTCGGCGTAGGCGGCTTCGTCCATGAGGCCGTCGAGCTGGCCTGGGTCGGACAGCTTGATGCGGAAGAACCAGCCGCTGTCCTGCGGATCGGTGTTGGCCAGCGAGGGATCGGCGCGCAGGGTTTCGTTCACCTCGGTCACTTCGCCCGAAACCGGGCTGAACACGTCGGCTGCGGCTTTCACCGACTCGACCACGCCCACGGTGTCGTGTGCGGCGACGGCGCGGCCCACCTCGGGCAGATCGACGAACACAACATCGCCCAGCGCATCTTGCGCATGGGGGGTGATGCCCACCGTGGCAACGCCGGCGGCGTCAACGCGAATCCATTCATGGTCGGGGGTGAATTTCAGGCTCATGGAGAACTCCGGGTATCCAAAAAAGGGAAGTGATGGGGGCGTCAAAAAATCAGGTTGAAACAAGCCTTCAACCACGCCAATAGCGATGCGGGACGAAGGGCATGGGTTGCAACTGCATGGGTACGGCGCGTCCGCGCACCTGCGCATACAGCGTGCCGCCGGGGACGGCGAACTCGGCGGTGACGTAGGCCATCGCCACCGGGCCACCCGCGCTCGGCGCGAAGCTGCCGCTGGTCACACGGCCCGCGTGACGACCGTCGGCGGCGAGCAGATCGACGCCCTCGCGCACGGGCGTGCGGTCCAGGCCAATCAGGCCGATGCGGCGTCGGGGTGCCAGCGTCGGGTTGTCGATCTGCGACAGAATGATGTCGGCACCCGGAAAACCCCCGGCGCGTGCGCCGCCGGTGCGTCGCACCTTCTGAATCGCCCAGGTCAGACCCGCCTCGACCGGCGTCGTCGAGACGTCGATATCGTGGCCGTAAAGACACAGACCGGCTTCGAGGCGCAGGGTGTCGCGGGCGCCCAGGCCAATGGGCTTCACCTCGGGCAACGAGAGCAGCAACCGCGCGAGCCGATCGGCATCCGCCGCAGCCACCGAAATCTCCAGACCATCCTCGCCGGTATAACCGCTGCGCGTGGCGAAAATTCGAACCGGCCCGCCAGCTGCGGGCACGTCCATCCACGCGCCCATCATGAAGATCAGATCGGCGGCCTGGGGAACGAGGCGCGCGAAGGTCGGCACGGCCTGCGGCCCCTGCAGCGCCAGCAAGGCCTGCTCGGGCATCGGCACCACCTCGCAACGATCCGACAAGGTCTGCAGCAGCGCGATGTCCTGCGCCTTGCAGGCCGCGTTGACGATGAGGAACAACTCCTGCCCGGCCCTGTCCGCGCGCTGCCGGGGAATCACCATCAGGTCGTCGAGGATGCCACCCTGAGCCTCGGTGAAAAGCGCATAGCGTTGCTTGCCCTCGGGCAATCCCTGGATGTCCATGGGAACCAGTGACTCCAGCGCCGCAGCCGCAGCGTCGCCGCGCAACGCCACTTGGCCCATATGCGAAATGTCGAACAAGCCCGCACCCTGTCGAGTATGGAGGTGCTCCGACAGAATGCCCGCCGGATACTGCACCGGCATGGCGTAGCCCGCAAAGGGCACCATGCGGGCACCCAGTTCGAGGTGCAGCGCATGCAAGGGCGTGGAAATCAGGTCGGATGCAGTGTGGGACACGTCAGTTCTCGCGGGGGATGAGGCGCAAGCGCCAATGCCGCCGCGTCTTCCGCCTCTGCGGCACAAGACACGGCACTCAACCCCTCGCTGTCCCGGGTACCTGAGAGATTGATCCGGTCAGCAACCAGACTTGCCCCTTCGGTGGGCGCTCGACTACAGCGCCACTCTCCAGTGAGGAACACCTTGCGGTGCGGTCAGTCCTTTTGCCTGAGCGGTACACCCCATCGGTAAATCACCATGGGGCTTACGCCTTCGGCGGCTGCACAGACATGCACATGCGGCTCTCTCCTGACGCGACGCAGTGTATCGCAGCACGGCCCCGGGACTCGGCCCAGAGTCTATTTTTTTCGGCGTTCGCCCCCCAGACCGAGACTCTCCCGGTACTTCTGGCGTCTGGCCTTCTGACGATCGGCCATGTCGTTCATAGCCCGCTTTTTCGAGATGCTGAACATGGGATCGATGATTTCCCACCAGACGAACGCCAGCGCCAGAGGCAAAAGCACCCACCACCACGACCAGGACGCCACTGGCGCCACGTCCAGAACTTTGAGCGCGATGAAAATCAGACCCAGAATGACGAATGCCATGACGCTCTGCCCTTGTGAGGAAATACCGACAAGATACAAAAGGAAACACGCCTTTGCATCGCCCGTGTTGCTTGTGATCAATCTGAACCGCCGATGGCGCGATTCTCGCCGAGTTCCGCCCCAGCGCGTCAACCGAATTGATTAAGATGCGTTACTTGGCTGTACCTGTTTTGTTTAACCCTCTGGAGGACTGGAATGAAAAAAGCTGTTTTCGCTGCTGCGCTGGCTGCTGCCGCCACCATGACCATGTCGTCGGCTTTCGCCGCTGAAGACATGCTGGCCCTGGCCAAATCGAAGAACTGCCTGGCTTGCCACGCTGTGGACAAGAAACTGGTTGGCCCGTCCTACCAGGAAGTCGCCGCCAAGTACGCTGGCAAGCCCGGCGCGGTCGACACCCTGAGCAACGCCATTCTGCACGGCGTGTCTGGCGTGTGGGGCCCGGTGCCCATGCCTGCGAACCCGCAAGTCACCCCCGCCCAGGCCAAGCAACTGGCCGAGTGGGTTTTGTCGCTGAAAAAGTAATTCATACGCAGCACACGTTGCTGCTGTGAAGGGTGCAGATCGCAAGACCTGCCCCAATCACGAGCCGAGATGCCAAACAGGCACTCGGCTTTTTTTGTCCTGAGCCCCGTATGGCTTGCCTGCTCCTCGTGAGCGGGGCCAAAAAAAGCGCCCCGCAGGGCGCTTGAGCGATCGATAGGGACGAGCGTTAAAGCAGCTCGCCCCTAAGTGCCACGTTACTGCACGGCAACTACGCTCTTCTTGCCATCCTTGTCGAACTCGGAGATGGTGATGGTCGCACCCACCAGTTCGCCGGTCTTGGTGAAGTGGATGTTCTTCTTGGTCACACCGTTGTAGTCGACGTTCTGAATGAAGGGCAAGTACTTCTTCGGATCGACCGACTTGGCCTTCATCATGGCGTGGGCTAGCACCATGGCGCCGTCGTACGAGTAGGGCGAGTAGAGCTGGAACGCGCTGGCACCGAACTCGGCGTCATAGCGCTTCTTCCAGGCTTCGCCACCCGGCATTTGGCTCAGCGGCGAACCGCCTTCGGCGCAGACGGTGCCTGCGACCGCTTCACCCGCCAGCTTGCCCAGCTCAGGAGCGCAGATGCCGTCGCCGCCCATCAGCGTGGCCTTGATGCCCAGCTGGCGCATCTGGCGAACCAGCGGACCGGCCTGAGGATACATGCCGCCGTAGAAGATGACGTCGGGGTTGGACGCCTTGATCTTGGTCAGAATGGCGGAGAAGTCGGTGGCCTTGTCGGTGGTGTATTCGCGGTCGGCAACCTTCATGCCGTCTTTCTGCGCGGTCTTGGCGAACACGTCAGCCACGCCCTGGCCGTAGGCGGTACGGTCGTCGATCACGGCGACGGTCTTGGCCTTGAGCTTGTTCTTGGCATAGTCGGCCAGGCCCGAGCCCAGCGCGTTGTCGTTGGCGATGATGCGGAAGAAGGTCTTGAATCCCTGGGTGGAAATCTTGGGATCGGTGGACGACGGGGTGATGTCGGGAATGCCGGCGTTGTTGTAAATGCGCGATGCGGGGAAGGTGCAGCCGGAGTTCAGGTGTCCGACGACGCCGTTGACCTTTTCATCGACGAATTTCTGGGCCACGGTGGTGGCTTGTTTCGGGTCGGCCTGATCGTCCTGGGCATCGACCTTCCAGACGATCTTCTTGCCACCGATGACAATGTTCTGAGCGTTCAGGTCCTTGACGGCCATCTTCACGCCGTTGGCGTTGTCCTGGCCGAAGCTGGCTTGCGGGCCGGACAGGGGAGATGCGCTACCGATGGTCACGGTCACGGTGTCTTCAGCATACGCGGTGCCGATTGCCATGGACAGGGCCAGCAGCGGAGCAAAATATTTGAGCTTCATGAATGAGCCTCCAAAAAGTAAAGTCGTGTGTAGTGTTGTGAAGTCAGGATCAAGTCTGACAGGGCGATACATTAGCTGAGTTACAGATTTTTGAACAGATCGCCTTTCCCAACACTAGCAAGCAATGTGCCCGGGATGGATCGAGTTGACAGGTCGACAGGTTTATTTCAGTTTGCAGCACCAGGCCGCGGCCGCCCTCACGAAAGCTCGTCGTCCTTCGGGACCAGGCTCATCGAGGCGCGCAGGGCGGGTTCAAGCGCCTCGAACAGGCGATCGGCCAATTGCGGCGCCAGGGCGTCAAGCTCAGCCTGCACCAAGGCCAGCACCTGCTGACGCAGTGCGGGCCTCAGAGGCTCCCATCGCCGATCCAGTGCGACGTTTGCCTGCAACTCGGCCACCGGAATGTCGCCTGCTTGCTCATCGGTCCCACGATAGACCGCCTCGGCATAGGCCGAAGGTTGCACCTCGAACGCAACCCGCAGGTCTTCCGCGATGACGGCATCGGCGGAGGGCAGGCGCTCGGTGAGCACGGGAAGAACGACGTGATTCGGCGGCGTGGGCTTCATGGGCGAGCCTGGATGATGGTCGGATCGAAGCCCGCGGCACGGTAGGCACGCAAGCGCTCACGGGCCGCGGGCTTGTCGGGCCCGTTTTCGCTGACGAGCTCGATCACCCGGTCCAGCGACTCCCACCCCTCCACGAGGTCAGGGCCCAGATTCACCAGGGCATTCAAGCGCCCGACGCGTCGAAGATCCGGCTGGGAGGCAAGGATCACGGGCGTCTTCTCGACGAGCGGATCTTCCTGCCAGACATGCGGCACAAAGCTGCCGGGCTGGAAGGTCCACAGCATCGCATCGAGTTCCGTGAGAAAGGGCTGCGGCGCCGCCACCAGCAAGCGCGCGCCGCGCTGCGTCGCGGTACGCAGCAGGCCGCAGACGTAGCGCAGGGGATCGGGCAGGTTCACACGAAACTCGATGGCGCAGGACATGACCAATCTCGGCAGCGATCTAGCGGACGGCGCTCATTGCACCTGCGAGAGCAGATAGCGCACCAGCAGCGGCACCGGACGCCCGGTGGCACCCTTGTTCGCACCGCTGTTCCAGGCCGTACCCGCGATGTCGAGATGCGCCCAGCGGTAGTCCTTGGCGAAACGCCAGAGAAAGCAAGCCGCGGTGATCGCGCCGGCCGGCCGACCGCCGATATTGGCGACATCGGCGAAATTGCTCTTGAGCGCGTCGGCGTAATCGGCCTCCAGCGGCATGCGCCAGCAGGGATCGAGCGTGGCGCGACCGGCATCGAGCAAGGCCTGGGCCAGCGCGTCGTCGTCGGTGAACAGGCCGCTGTTGACCTTGCCCAGCGCAATCACGCAGGCGCCCGTCAGGGTGGCGATGTCCACCACCGACTGCGGCTTGTAGCGCGCCGCATAGGTCAGCGCGTCACACAGGATGAGGCGCCCTTCGGCATCGGTGTTGAGAATCTCGATGGTCTGGCCCGACATGCTGGTGACCACATCCCCGGGCTTGACGGCGCTGCCATCGGGCATGTTTTCCGTGGCGGCGATCAGGCCGACGACATTGAGCTTCGGCTTAATCCGCGCGAGGGCCTCGAAGGCACCAAGAACGGACGCGGCCCCGCACATGTCGAACTTCATTTCATCCATCTCGGCGCCGGGTTTGAGCGAAATGCCACCGGTGTCGAAGGTCACGCCCTTGCCCACGAGCACATGGGGCGCATCCTTCTTGCCCGCGCCGCGATACTCGAGCACGATGAAACGGGGCGGCTGGGTCGAACCCTGCGCCACGGCGAGGAACGATCCCATGCCGAGTTTCTCCATCTCGGGACGCCCCAGCACCTTGCAGTCCAGGCCGTGAAACTTGGCCATCTTCTTCGCCATCTCGCCCAGATAGACGGGCGTGCAGTAATTGGGGGGCAGGTTGGCGAGTTCGCGGGTGAGCCGCACGCCGATGGCGACCGACTCGGCCAACTGCAGCGTGGCCTTCGCCTGGGCCGGCACCGCGTCGCCGCCCACGGCGCAGAGGTGGAGGGCTTCGAGCTGCGGCTGATCGGCGTCTTCCACCGTCCGCGTGGTGTCGTAACGGTAGAACACCTCGGAGAACACGGTGGGCGTGAGTTCGGCCATCGTGTCCAGCCCATTGAGCGAAAGCAGATGCGCCTGCTTCACCGGCAAGGTCTTGAGCCTATTGGCCGCGGCCTGCAGCGATTTCTTCCAGTCGCGCAGTTCAGGCTTGGCGGCCAGTCCCACCAGCAGCAGGCGGCGCGCCCCGACGACTGCGGGGCGGTGCAACAACTGGACACTGCCGGGTTTGGCCTTGAAATCGCCATCGACGGCGAGCTGGGCAATCAGGTCGTCAAGCGCCTCGGCATCGGGCAGCCCGCTGGCACCACGCCCTTCAGGGACGAAGACCACCAAAGCGTCGGTTTTGGTCTGCAGAGGCTTCTTGACGGCGGATATACTGAATTTCATGTTCAGGGTTCCTGAGTAAGTGTGGCATGCATTATTCCATCGTGCCCTGCTTGGCGCCCGCTATTGCGGCATGCCGCCCTCATCGCACCAGCCGCCCGTTTTTCCATGCTTCTCGATCTGACCCTGCGACGTGAAATGAGCCGCAATTTCGGCGGCGCATTCACCGTGCTGTTCACCGTGGTCATCACCCTGATGCTGATCCGCATTCTGGGTCAGGCCTCCGACGGCCAGGCCAGCCCGCAGGACGTGTTCCTGCTGATCGGCCTGACGGCGCTGAGCTATCTGCAGATCGTCATCACCCTGTCGCTTTTCCTGGCGGTGCTGCTCACCTTCACCCGCATGTGGCTGGATTCGGAGATGACCATCTGGCGCACCACCGGCGTCGGCCGGGTGCGGCTGATGAGCAGTGTGCTGCGCTTTTGCTGGCCGATTCTGCTGCTCATCGCAGCGCTCACGCTGTTCGCCTGGCCCTGGGCCAATCAGCAGTCCACGGCGCTGCGCACGCGCTTCGAGCAACGCTCGGACATCTCGCGTGTGGCGCCCGGCCAGTTCCGCGAGTCGGCTTCGGGCAAGCGGGTGTTTTTCATCGACAAGGGCGCGCAGGCCGGCGGCGTGGCGCACGACATCTTCATCCGCGACGACACCTCCGGACAGACCGTCCTGATCACAGCGCGCTCCGCGCAGGTGCAGCGCATCGACGGACAACCCTTCCTGGTGCTGCGCAACGGCAACCGCTACGCGCATACGCCCGGTCAGGCCAACTACACCATCACCTCCTTCGATGCCCTCGACATGCGTCTGGACGCCACCTCGGGCCTGAACAATATGGCGGATAACAAGTCGGGCCCGGTCAACTGGCTGACACAACCGAGCCGCAACGTACCGACGGAGTATCTGTTCAACCCCGCCATCCCCAACTGGCTGGGTGAACTGTCCTGGCGCCTGGGCGTGCCCTTCTCCGCCGCTCTGCTGGCCCTGATGGCGCTGCCGCTGTCCTCGGGTTCGGTGCGCACGGGGCGGGCGGGCAGCCTGATCAGCGCGATCCTGGTCTACCTGATCTATTTCAACCTGCTCAACGTGCTGCAGGGCTGGATCAGCGAAGGTCGGCTCAGTTTTTCAGGGGGATTCCTGCTGGTGCATGGTGGCGCCGCTTTGTTCCTGCTGCTGCTGATGCTCCGGGGCAGCGGCTGGCTGCACCGCCTGTGGCCAAGCCGGACGCGTTCGGAGGCCCACGCCTGATGCGCACCGTGCGCCGCTTTCTGCTGCTGCATGTGCTCAGCGCCGTAGGCCTGGTGACGCTGGCCTTTCTGGCGCTGCTGTTCTTCATCGACATGCTCAACGATCTGAGCAGTCTCGGCAGACCCGGTTTCAGTCTCAGCGGCACGCTGCTGCACGTGGCGCTGAGCATGCCGGGCCGCGCCTATGAGGTCTTGCCCATCGCCACTCTGGTCGGCGGCGTCTTCGCACTGGCCTCCCTGGCGGCAAGCAGCGAGTTCGTCATTCTGCGGATTTCAGGCCTGATTCCGCGCGCCGCGCTCGGACTCCTGCTCCAGCTGGCGGCGGCCCTGGTCATCACCTTGTTTTTCCTCGGCGAATGGCTGGCACCCGCGGCCGGCCAACTCTCTGCGCGCTTGCAGTCCGGGCAGGGCTCGGGCATCGGCACGCAACTCGCCTCAGGCATCTGGCTGCGCAACGATTCGGACCAGAGCGGCAATCAGACCGTCAACATCAGGGCCATCAATACCCGCGGTGATCTCACCGACGTGCACATCTACGTGCTCAATGCCCAGGCCCAGATCGCCGCCGAGCTGCATGCGGCCAGCGGGCGTTACGAGGGTGGCGGCACCTGGACGCTGCACGACGTCACCCGCACCGAACTCCCGCAGCAGACCGGGGCCGCGCTGAAGGTGAGCCAGTTGCCCAGCTATCGCTGGCAGACCTCGCTCTCGCCGAGCGTGCTCGGCGTGCTGCTGCTGGCGCCCGACAAAATGTCGGCCATCGATCTCTGGCGCTACATCCAGCATCTTCACGCCAACCACCAGGCCGCGGAGCGCTATGAGATCCAGCTCTGGAAAAAGCTGTTCTATCCCTTCAGCGCCGTGGTCATGCTGCTGCTTGCCCTGCCCTTCGCCTATCTGCATACGCGTTCGAAGGGCGTCAGTGGCAAGGTGCTCGTCGGCATCGTGCTGGGCATAGCGTTCATCCTGCTCAACACCCTGTTTTCAAGTCTGGGGCTGCTGGGCACCTGGCCTCCCGCCATCACCGCGGCCATGCCCATGTTGCTGTTTGGCGGGCTGGGCCTGATCGTGTTTGCCTGGCAGGTGCGATTCCGCTGAGATGAAACAGCCTGCGCGCCCACTGCGTTCGCCGCCCTTGCAGGGCACGACATCGCCAGAGGCGATACCTCTTCGCGCGGTCCTGAGATGAACCTGCACCAGTTCCGTTTTCTGCAGGAGGCCGTGCGCCGCAAGCTCAACCTCACCGAGGCGGCACGGGCGCTGCATACCTCGCAGCCCGGTGTCTCCAAGGCCATCATCGAGCTGGAGAGCGAGCTGGGCGTGGAGATTTTCAGCCGACACGGCAAACGCATCCGCAAGCTCACGGAGCCAGGGGTGGAGGTGCTGCGCAGTGTGGACATCATCCTGCGCGAAGTGGCCAATCTCAAACGCATCGGACAGGACTATGCGGCCCGCGACGCCGGCCAGCTCACGGTGGCGGCCACCCACACGCAGGCGCGCTACAAGCTGCCCTGGGTCATTGCCGAATTCCGCCGTCGCATGCCCGCCGTGCAGGTACAACTGCTGCAGGGCACGCCCGACCAGGTCGCGCAGGCCGTGCGCGAAGAGCGCGCCGACCTGGGCCTGGCCAGCGAGTCGCTGCTGGATTCGCCCGATCTGCTCACCCTGCCCTGCTACAGCTGGCAGCATCTGGCCGTCGTGCCGCACGGCCACCCTTTGTGCGATCGCGCCGAGCTCACGCTGGCCGAGCTGGCCACCTACCCACTGGTCACCTATGAGCCGACCTTTGCCGGACGACGCCAGATCGATGCGGCCTTCGCCCATGCGAATCTGCAGCCGCAGATCGTGCTCGAGGCGCTCGACTCCGACGTGCTCAAGACCTATGTCGAGCTGGGACTGGGTGTGGGCCTGATCGCGGAAATGGCCATTTCGCCCGAGCGCGATACCGCGCTGCGCGCCCTTCCGGCCGGCCACCTGTTCGGCCAGCAGCTCACGCGCGTGGCGTTCAAGCGCGGGGTCTTGCAGCGCAGCTTCGTGCCCCTGTTCACCGAACTCATTTCGCCGCGTCTGCCGCGCAAGCTCGTGGAACAGACCCTGCGGGGCGAGCTTGACGGGCAAGACGTGTTTTCCATCTGAGTGCACCCCGAGCCCATGCCCGCCCACACCCCACGCCTCGCATCCCGACTGCCGCAAGTCGGCACCACGATTTTCACCGTCATGTCAGCGCTGGCGCAGCAGCACGGTGCCATCAATCTCGGCCAGGGCTTCCCCGACTTCGCCTGCGACCCTCGACTCATCGACGCAGTGGACCAGGCCATGCGCCAGGGTGCCAACCAATATCCGCCCATGGCCGGTGTCCCTGCCTTGCGACACGCGGTGGCCGGCAAGATCGCCGCCCTTCATGGCGCTCAATACGACGCCGATACGGAAGTCACCATCACCGCGGGCGCGACCCAGGCCCTCTTCACCGCCCTGCTCGCCGTGGTGCATCCGGGCGATGAAGTCATCGTGCTCACGCCCTGTTACGACAGCTATCTGCCCAATATCGCCCTGTGTGGCGGAGTCGCGCGGACGGTTCCCCTGAAGACCGATTTCCGGCCGGATTTCGACGCCATTGCCGCGGCCATCACCCCGCGTACGCGCGCCCTGTTGATCAACAGCCCGCACAACCCCAGCGGCACGGTCTGGAGCGAAGCCGACATGCGGCAGCTCGACGCGCTGCTCGCCCCCACCGACATCGTGCTCATCTCCGATGAGGTCTACGAACACATGGTGTTCGATGGCGCCCAGCACCAGAGCGCCGCACGCTTTGTGGGCCTGGCCGCGCGCGCCTTCGTGGTCTCGAGTTTCGGCAAGACCTTTCATGTCACCGGCTGGAAAGTCGGCAGCGTCGCGGCCCCGGCGGCGCTCACCGCCGAGTTCCGCAAAGTGCATCAGTTCAACGTCTTCACCGTCAACACGCCCATGCAGCACGGCCTGGCCACCTATCTGGCCGATCCGGCGCCGTATCGCCAGCTGCCGGGTTTCTATCAGGCCAAGCGCGACCGTTTCCGCGCCGGGCTGGCAGACAGCCGGTTTGAGCTGCTGCCCTGTGACGGCAGCTACTTCCAGTGCGTGCGTTACGACGCCATCAGCGATTCGCCGGATGAGGCTTTCTGCCGCTGGCTGACCGAGTCGGTCGGTGTGGCCGCCATTCCCCTGTCGGCCTTCGAGCCCGACGCACGGCAGCGTGGCGTGGTGCGCTTTTGTTTTGCCAAGCAGGATGCCACGCTGGACGCGGCGCTCGCACGGCTTCGCACCCTCTAGGACCTGCAGACGTCCACGCTTTCGACCCAACGCGCCCGCCAAGCCTGAACCGCCTGCGCCAACAATTCAGGCAAGGTGCTGGAGCGTAGGTCCAGGCCCAGCACGGTCAGCGCGTCTCTCACGCTGTCCAGCCCAGGCGAGAAGGCCTCGGCCCCCTGCTGCTTGGAGAGTTTCTCGCCGTGCGCGTCCAGCACCAGCGGGGTGTGCAGGTAACGCGGCGTCGGCAGACCCAAAAGGCGCTGCAGCGCGATCTGCCGCGCGGTCGAGGTCGACAGATCCGCGCCGCGCACGACATCGGTCACGCCCTGCTCGCCGTCGTCCACCACCACGGCCAGCTGATAGGCCCAGGCGCCATCGGCGCGCTTGAGCACGAAGTCGCCCGACTCCAGACTAAGGATCTGCGATTGCGTCCCCAGTCGGCGGTCGAACCAGTTCAGTGGCCGCTGGGCATCGTCGGGCAGGCGCACACGCCAGGACCGGGGGCTGCGTCCGTGCAGCCCGGTGCGACAAGTGCCAGGGTAGATCGCCTCGTGGCCGCGCGCGGGAAGGCGGTTCTGTGCGGCCAGCACGGCAAGTATGTCCGACCGGGAGCAGCCGCAGGGATAGGCGCACTCGGCCTGGACGAGCGCATCGAGCGCCCGTTGATACAGCGCTCCGCGCTGTGACTGCCAGACCGGCGGACGATCCGGATGCAGGCCGCAGGCGGCGAGTTGCTGGAGGATGGTCTGGGCTGCGCCAGAGATGTTGCGGGTGAAATCCACATCCTCCACCCGCACCAGCCAGATGCCGCCCTGCGCCCGCGCGTCCAGCCATGACGCCAGCGCAGCGACCAGCGAGCCCGCATGCAGCGGGCCGGTGGGCGACGGCGCAAAGCGCCCCGTGTAAGTCAGTGGGAATGTCGTCATGCCAGTGGTCACTGGCGACCCGGGCTCAATGCCCGTCAAGCAAGGCGTTGATGTCCTGCGCCAGATCCTGGGCGGTCACACCCTCACGCTCGAACAGGCGGATCTTGCCTTGGGGATCGAACACGTAAAAGCCCGCCGTGTGATCCATGGTGTAGCTTCCCGGCGTCTTGCCAGGCACTTTTTTGTAGTACACCTTGAAGTTCTTCGCCGTCAGAGCGATCTGTTCAGGCGATCCGGTCAGTGCCAGAAACGTCGGATTGAAGTGCGTGACGTAGGCCTTGAGAATCTCCGGCGTATCGCGCTGCGGGTCGACCGTGACGAACAGGAACTGCACATCCTTGGCTTTCTCGCCCAGATCGTCCATGGCTTGCGCCACCACCTGCAGGGAGGCCGGGCAGATGTCCGGGCATTGCGTGTAGCCGAAGTACATCACCACGACCTTGCCGGCAAAGTCCGCCAGGGTGCGTGGCTTGCCATTGAAGTCCGTCAGGGAAAAACCGTCGGCATACGGCACACCGGTAATGTCCACGCCGTGGAAAACATAAGGCTTGCTGCAGGCGGCCAGCACCACGGGCGCCAGCGCGGTGGCGAGTAGAAGAGAGCGGCGCGCAGCAGAAAAACGCTTGGACATCAGATGAAATGCAGAGGCAGGTAGTGGTCCACCAGCAAGGCGGCGAAGAGCAGCGAAAGATAAAGGATGGAATAACGGAAGGTTTTGCGCGAAAGCAAGTCGCTGTAGTTGCGCTTGAGTGCCCAGGCATAGGCGATGAAGATGCCGTCGAGCACGACTGCGCTGGCCAGGTAGATCAAACCGCTCATGCCCAAGACGTAAGGCAGGAAGGTGACCGCCGTGAGCAGCAGCGTGTAGAGCAGGATCTGCGTGCGGGTGAACTCCGAGCCGTGTGTGACGGGCAGCATGGGCAGCCCGGATTGCTTGTAATCCTCCACCCGGTAAAGGGCCAGTGCCCAGAAGTGCGGCGGCGTCCACAGGAAGATGATGAGAAACAGCAGCATCGCCTCAACCGAAACATGGCCACTGACGGCCGCCCAGCCGAGCACGGGCGGCATGGCCCCCGACGCGCCGCCGATGACGATGTTCTGCGGGGTGGCCGGCTTGAGAAAGAGGGTGTAGACCACCGCGTAGCCCACAAAGGTGCCGAAGGTCAGCCACATGGTCAATGGGTTGACCTGGGTGTAGAGCAACCACATGCCGGCCGCGCAAAGCACGCCGGAGAAGGTGATGATGGCTGCTGCGCCCAGTTCACCGTTGGCCGATGGCCGCCAGGCGGTACGGCGCATCACGGCATCGATTTTCTGCTCGACCAGACAGTTGAACGCGGCGGCCGCACTGGCCACCAGCCAGATGCCCAGGGTGCCGAACAAGACTGGCTGCCAGGCCGGCAAAGTCGGCTCGGCGAGGAACATGCCGATGACGGCGCAGAAGACGATGAGCTGCACCACCCGGGGCTTGGTCAGCGCGTAGAGCTGAGAGGCCACGCGGGCAGGGCTGGGCGAATTGTTGAGAACTTGATGGTCCATGAAAATCTCCGCGCCGAGGCTCAATGTTTGGGCAGGGGTTGGGCCGCAGTCACTTTGACGAAGGCCGAACCGAGGGATTCCGAGGGTGCCTGGCTGCGCACGGTGGCACTGACACGATAGATGCCCGTCACGAGCAACAACATCAAGATGGCGGATCCCCCGTTGTGGGCCACCGCGATCAGGATGGGATGGCCTTCCGTGACCAGCGTAATGCCGAAGATCACTTGCAGCACCAAGGCAAAGGATATCCATCCGGCAAGACGGCGCAGCGCGGGATGACGCCACAGTGCCGCCACGGCGGCAAGCACCGCCATGGTCGTCACAATGGCAAAAAGACGATGACCCCATTGAATGGCAACCAGCGCCGCCGTGGTGATGGGCGATCCGTCCGCGTTCTCACCGAGGTGACGCCAGAGCGTGAAGCCCTGCTCCCAGTTGACCGTGGGATCGAAACTGCCGTTGCAAGTGGGAAAACCGCTGCAGGCCAGGGCTGCATAGTTGGTGCTGGTCCAACCGCCGAGGAAAATCTGAATCCCGACCGTGATCATGGCGATCCAGAGGATGGTACGTGTCAGCGTTCCGGCATTCACGCTGATCAGATCGGCCCTGTTTCGCATCCAGAACCAGGCCAGCAGCAGCAGCAGGATGACGCCGCCCATGAGGTGCAAGGTGACGATGAGCGGAATCAACTGCATCGTGACCGTCCACTTCCCGAACAGACCCTGCAGCAGCACCCAGAAGAAAAGGGCGACCGGCAGCCCAAGCTTGATGTCCTCGCCGTGACGACGCGCCCAGGCGGCGCGCGCCAGAAGCACCATGATCAGCGTGCCGATGATGCTGCCCGCATAGCGATGAATCATCTCGACCCAGGCTTTGAACGGGCTGACATTCCCTTGCGTGCCGCCCTGCTCCTGTACGGCTTGCGCGATCTGCGCGTGCGCCTGGATGGGAGAGAACTTGGCATAGCAGCCAGGCCAGTCCGGACAACCCAGCCCCGAGTCGGTGAGCCGCACATAAGAGCCGAACATCACCAGATCGAGTGTGAGAAACACCAGCACCGCGGTGAGCTTGGACCAGCGCATTTTCAGCCCCATCCAGAACACGCCGATCAGCACCACAACCCAGACCAGCGCCTGCACCCAGTGCAATGAAAACTGCCAAATAGCATTGCTCGCGACATTCATTGCACCGACTCCACATGCTTGAATTTGATGCCCGCATTGTTGTAGAGCAGCTTGGCGAGCACGCGCCTTATCTTCGTCGGGTCGGGATTGGCGGGAAACTGCATCATCAGGTGACCGAAGGGATCGACCAGCCAGGTCGGCCCCTGGAGCTGCCCTGCCTCGTTGGGAAGCCAGGCCGCCAGCTGCTTTTGATGGCCGCGCAGGATGAGGGTGCCTTCGGCCGGCTCCGCCACGCCAGGATTGATCGGCGCGTCATCCGTCACCAGCCAGACGCGCACGATCTGGTCGCGATTGTCGCCCTGGGCAATGCGGATTTGCCGCATGTAAAACAACGATTGCTGACACTGCTTGTCGCATGCCCCCGGGGCCGCCATCACCATCAGCCAGTAACCCTCCAGACGCCTGAGGCTGTAGGGTTTGCCGTCCAGCGTTTTCAAGCTCAAGTCAAGCGGAATGGGGCGCTGGGGCTCGACCAACGCGCCATAAGGCGGCTTGCCTGATGGGTGCACGACGTAGAACAGAAAAAACGCCGCCACGATGGGAGCGGCTGACATGGCGAGCAGAAGCCACAGCGTGAACAGCGACCGGGGCTTGCGCGCAGGGGGCTGTGCAGGGGGGGTGAGGCTGGAGGTCAAGGGGGAACTCACGATCGATGCGTCAATAAGCGTCAATAGGGCGGTCAAAAGTTGCGTGGCATGGCTTGATCCAGAGCCTTACCCGATGCCCGCGCCTTGCGCAGACGTCGATAGAGAAAGTAAATCAGCAGCACCATGCCGGTGGCGCTCATCCCGAACCACTGCGCGGCATAGCCGTAGTTCGTGTCGATCCCCGTATTCGCGGCCGGCCACTGCCTGCCAAGCCCGTCCTTCAGATCACCCGACTGACGCAGCACATACGGCAACAGCTTGATGTGATGAAAGGCCGCGTACTTCTCAAGGTTTACATTTTGCCGGATCACCTGACCCGGCTTCTCGGAGAAGAACGAAAACCATTCTGAAGGCGGTGGCGCGATAAGTCCATCGATGGTCGTCAATCCTTGCGGCGTTTGGTACTGCGCGATCAGGTCCATGGCCTGGAAATTCCGTGGAATCCAGCCGCGCAGCACCATGACGTACCGATCGCTGCCTGCAAGTTTGAGTGGCGTCAGTACCCAGAAGCCCGTCTGCTCATCTTGCTGGCGATTCTGCAGGTAGATCGTCCAGGGGCTGGCATACTCGCCGACGGCCCTGGCGCGACGCCACAGGTCGTGGCTAAGCTTGATGTCCGCTTGTCCGACCTGCAGCGGATGCGCCTTCTCGCGCTGATCCATTTGCAGATTCAGGGCCTCTTTTTCATGGGCGCGACCGAGTTGCCAGAAACCCAGGGACATCGTCACACCAATCACCAACAGCCCCAGAATGATGATCAGCAACTCCTTGGGGCCAAAAGCTTTCTCGGGCTTCGCCACGCTGGAATCTGAGGTAATCTGCTTCGTCATTTGCACAGGCTCACACCATGAAAATCCTGATCCCCATCGCCTTTTTGCTCATCATCGGGAGCCTGTTTTCCGGCCTGTTCTTTGTGATGAAGGATAAAGGCAAAAGCAATCGCGCCGTGTATGCACTGACTTTCAGGGTTGGCTTCTCGGTCTTGCTATTTTTGATTCTGATCATCAGTTACAAAATGGGGTGGATTCATCCCCATGATGTCGGACAGTAAGCCCTAGGAAGGGTGTTCAAAATCCCTTGCGCGCATCGCATCCTGGTTTGGGCAATCTGCGGCACTGGTTTTCTTTTCCGCTGTTTGGGCTAGGGCTACAAATCCGCCCTTCAGCCCACCGCGCAGCCAGGCACGCTGCATCACAATGAATTTTGAACATCCTCACTAAGAAAAATGCGCCGCTTCTGCGGCGCATTTTTCTGCCTGGCTCACATCAGAGCCAGTAGACCAGCACATACAGCAACAACCAGACCACGTCGACGAAGTGCCAATACCAGGCAGCGCCTTCGAAAGCAAAATGATGATCTGCGGTGAAGTTGCCCTTGATCAGTCGAATCAACACCACAGTCAGCATGGTTGCGCCGAGGAACACGTGAAAACCGTGAAAACCGGTCAGCATGAAGAAGGTCGATCCGTAGATGCCGGAGGTCAGTTTGACCCCTTCGACGGTGTAGGCGTGGTGATATTCATAACCCTGCATAAACAGGAACACGACACCCAGCGCAATGGTCAGCGCCAGCCAGAAAATGGCCTTGCCACGATGCGCGGCACGCAGCGCGTGGTGGGCGATGGTCAGGGTGACACCGGAACTCAAAAGCAGCGCGGTATTGATGGTCGGAATGGGCCAAGGACCGAGTGCCTCATGCAGGGAGGGAATCAATCCGCTAGGGCCGGTGGAGGGCCATGTCCCTGTGAAGTTGGGCCACAGAATCTTGCTGTGGAGTGCCGAGAGATCAGGCAAAGAAAACTCTCGCGAGTAATACAGTGCACCGAAGAACGAGGCAAAGAACATCACCTCGGAGAAGATGAACCAGGCCATGCTCCAGCGATAGGACGTATCCACACGCTGGTTGTGCTTGCCCGCTTCGCTTTCGCCGATGGCCTTGCCAAACCAGCTAAACACGATGTAGACCACCCAGAGAAAACCTGCGAGCAGCAGCCACTCCATGTGCGGCACACCGTTGAACCAAAGCCCGGCGCCAAACGCCATGGCCAGCAAACCCATAGCGGTCAGCACCGGGAATTGCGATGGCCCAGGCAGAAAATAGCCGTGGGGCTGGGTTGAAGATGCCATATTGCCTCCTGTTATGTGCGCGCGGCGCTCGAAATCACAAAATTGACAATCAAAATCAGTCCAACCACAAACACCAATGCGGCGAGTAAACCTGCCGCGATGATGTGTTCGGGTCTTGCATGCTCAAAATCTTTACTTCGCTCACTGGATTTTCGTATGCCGGCAAAAGACCAGAGCACCGCCACCAGTGCACGCAGGAAAGAGGGCCGAGGGGGTTGGCTCAACACACACTTTCTTCAGGGCAGAATCGCAGCAGGCACAGGCCAACTGCGATCCCTCGTATCAAAAACCTAGAACCTTCGCTTTGATCAGATAACCGACGTAAATCGCCAGAGCGATACTCACCATGATCATGGCCGTCTTGAAATTCTGGCGGCGTTTTTCGGGAGGCAGCTGGCGATTACTCATTTCAGATCTCAGTTGTAGCCCAGAACGCGCGTGGCATCGGCATTCAGCTTGGGCGGAGTTTCAAAGGTATGGAACGGAGCCGGGGAAGGAATTTCCCATTCCAGGCCTTCAGCACCTTCCCAAGGACGCTGAGGCGCTTTCTCACCCTTGCCACGCAACACCGGAATCACCACGGCAAACAGGAAGTAGGCCTGCGACAAACCGAACAGCCAGGCACCGATGGTAGAAATCTGGTTGAAGTCGGTGAACTGCACCGGGTAAGCCACATAACGGCGCGGCATACCCGCCAGACCCAGGAAATGCTGCGGGAAGAAGGCGATGTTGAATGAGATCATCGAAGTCCAGAAGTGAATCTTTCCGGCGGTCTCGTTGTACATCACACCGCTCCACTTGGGCGCCCAGTAATAGAAGCCCATGAAAATGCCGAACAGTGAACCGGCGACCAGCACATAATGGAAGTGGGCGATCACGAAGTAGGTGTTGTGGAGTTGGGTGTCGATCGGCACCATGGCCAGCATCAGACCGGTGAAGCCGCCCAGGGTAAACACGAAGATGAAGCCGACAGCAAACAGCATCGGGGTTTCAAACGTCATGGAACCGCGCCACATGGTGGCCACCCAGTTGAACACCTTCACCCCGGTGGGCACGGCGATCAGCATGGTGGCGTACATGAAGAACAACTGGCCGGTCGTGGGCATGCCGGCGGTGAACATGTGGTGCGCCCAGACCAGGAAGGACAGGATGGCGATGGAGGCCGAGGCATACACCATCGAGCTGTAGCCGAAGAGCCTCTTGCGGGCAAACGCAGGAATGACCGAGCTGACGATGCCGAAGACCGGCAGAATCATCACGTAGACCTCGGGGTGCCCGAAGAACCAGAACAGGTGTTGGTACAGCACCGGGTCACCGCCTCCGGATGCACTGAAGAAGCTGGTGCCGAAATGGCGGTCGGTCAGTGTCATGGTGACAGCGCCAGCCAGCACGGGCATGATGGCCAGGAGCAGGTAGGCGGTGATCAGCCAGGTCCAGACGAACAGCGGCATTTTCATCAGCGTCATGCCAGGGGCGCGCAAATTCAGAATCGTGACGATGATGTTGATGGAGCCCATGATCGACGATGCGCCCATCAGGTGGATGGCGAAAATCACCAGATCCATGCCCATGCCCTGCTGAATGGTCAGCGGAGCGTAAAGCGTCCAACCCACGCCGGGAGCGCCGCCCGGCACGAAGAACGAGGCGGTGAGCAGAATGGCCGCAGGAATCAGCAGCCAGAAGCTGAGATTGTTAAGACGCGGGAAGGCCATGTCGGGCGCGCCGATCTGCAGCGGGATCATCCAGTTGGCGAAACCTACCAACGCGGGCATGACCGAGCCGAAAATCATCATGATGCCGTGCATCGTCGAGAAGGCATTGAACAACTCGGGGTTCAGCAGCCACACATAGGGCTTCCACAGCTCGGTGCGGATGCCCAGGGCAAGAATGCCGCCCTCGAACAACATCCACAAGGCGAACAACAGGTACATCGTGCCGATGTCCTTGTGGTTGGTGGAGAACAGCCAGCGGCGGATGCCGTGGGGATGTTCGTGTGCATGGTCACCAGCGTGAGCTGATGGCGGGGCGTGATCGATGACTGCGCTCATGGTGCCTTCCTTTCCTGCCATTCCAGAAAATGTTGATACGTCGTTCTATGCGTTGAGTGTGGGTAGCCCGGCCTCGATTTTCAGACCAGGCCGCCTTCTACACGCCTGTCTCAGGTATTGCTCGGCGCAGCACCGTCGGCAGGCGGCGTGCTGTCGGGATGGGCCTTTTTCCACTGCGCAACCCATTGCTCATACTCGGGCATCGTCACCACCTTGATGACGATGGGCATGAACGCGTGGTACTTGCCGCAGATCTGGGCGCACTGGCCATAGTAGGTGCCCGTCTTTTCGGCCGTAAACCAGGTCGAGCGCACGAAGCCGGGAATGGCATCCATCTGGACGCCCAGCGCATTGACGTAAAAACCGTGCAGCACGTCGTCGGACGTGGTGACGATCTTGATCTTCTTGTTCACCGGCACGACCAGCTCGTGATCGACGGCCAGCACGAAGTTGTTGGGCAGATCCTTGCCTTCGTAGATTTCGGAGTCAGGCGTGGTCAGGGTGGACCAGAAAGAAATGCCTTTGCCCGGGCCGGCCATGTAGTCGTAGCCCCACTTCCACTGTGCGCCCGTTGCCTTGACGGTCATGAAGGAGTCGCTGTGGTTTTCCTGGGCGATCACGGTGCGGGTGGCGGGAACCAGGATGGCGATCACGATCAGGATCGGAATGATGGTCCAGGCGATCTCAACCTTGGTGCTCTCATGAAAGTGCGCGGAAACGGCGCCCTTCGATTTGCGATGCTTGAACACGGAATAGAACATCGCACCAAACACCACGATGCCAATACCCAGGCAGACCCAGAGCATCATGTCCATCAGGAATTTTTCTTCCTTGGCCATGGGCGAAACCGGGTTCTGGAAATACAGACCCAGGACCTGCGGCCCACCTGGCAGACTTTCCACTGCGGCATGGGCCGCGCCCACGACGCCCAGCAGGGAAGCTGCGGTTGCCAGACGGATTTGATGTAATGCTTTCATGTCGCCCCACTCTAAGAATTGGTCTCGTCCCTAAAACACATCAAAGGCCCCTCAAGGCAGCCCTTAAATCTCTTGCCAGCACAGCCCGCCGTTCAGGGCGCGCATACCGGCCAATGTAGGCCGTTCGGCCGGCCGATGTCACCTCGATCAGCCCGCTGGCCGGCAGCGATACCCGCACCCACTGGGGGTTGAAGCTCACCGTCTGCACCACGCCGGCGTTTTCCCATTCCACCTGCAACTGCTGCGCCGACAAGCGCACACGCTCACGGTCCGTGGCATGACGGCCATAAACGAGCAGCGCCGCACCCACCGCAGCCAGTTCGATGCCTGTGAACGGCATCACCAGAGCACCGCCCACATCCCAAGCAATGGACGCCACGATCAGGGACACAACACACAGCGAGGCGAAAAACACCACCAACTGCTGCGGCGACATGGAGCAATTGCGGCGGAACACCCAGTCCCGCAGCCAGCACTCATCGACATCCGGCACGCGGAGCACTGGAGCCTCGGCCACAGGACTGCCCTGTAACTCAGGCTCTGATGCGATTCGCGGATGATCGACGTTGTGCATTTGCATCATTCGGAGTCACTGACCCGGCAGCCAAACGCGGCCGCAGCAGATCTATATGAGTCGATGATTATAGGTGCGACAGATTGCCGCATCCATGTTCCAGCCACCAGTTGATTCGATTTTGCGTGAGATCAAGATGGGTTCGTTACATTTTGATCCACTGATGTAACGTCCCCCAATCGCACAATTTGTCACAGTTTTAGCGCTCACGGCGAGGGCTCGGCAATCCGGGTTGACGCGCAGTGTTGCGCAATTGCTCAAGGTCGAACGTGGCCGCACCCTCACGCGCGCGTTCGGTACGGGGACGGAACGCGTGCCCATAAATCAGCTCGAAGGTCAGAGTGATGCGGCCGTCGCTTTGCCGGGTGTCGTTCAGCGCCTGCACCAGTTTCTGCCAGGCACGCGGGGTGCGCAGCCCAGGGGCATGGGCACCATGCGGCACGGCTCCCAACGCGCGCAGCTCCTCCAGCGCCGCCTCTGCGCTCGACCAGGTCATGCGCACGAGCTCCATGTCCATGACCGGATCGGCAAAACCCGCCTGAACCAGCTCGTCGCCCAAATCGTGCATATCGGAAAACGCCATGGGCTGCGACGGATGATCCAGGATGCGGCAGACCTCGCCGAGTTCCTTGAGCGTATCGGGCCCGAAGGTGGTAAAGAACAGAGCGCCCTCCGGCAGAAGTTGCCGTCTCCACGCGGCCAGCACGGGCGCGCGATCCCGCTGCCAGTCGAGATAGAGGTTGGACCACAAGATGTCGGCCAACGCGGGGTACTCGGGGTCGGCGGCATCGACCGCCTGCACCTGCACCAGATGGGGGCGCCCGAACCAGCGCGCCCAACCTGATCGGGCAAAGCGCCGCGCCGCAATCTGCGCCAGCCTGGGCGAAGGCTCGTAGCCGAGGACCTGTGCCTCGGGATACTGTTTGTGCAACAAGTCCAGCCCGTCTCCCCAGGCACAGCCCGCATCGAGCACCCGACGCGCCTGCATGCGCAGCAGCGGCAAGCGCTCAGCCATGCGCCGCGCCGCTTCCTGCCAGATGTAGGGTGGCGGAAACCGCGCCAGCCGATCACGCGCGCAGGCCACGGCCGCCAGCCACCTGGCTTGCTGTTGCGCTTCGAGAAATTGATCGGGGCGATCCATCAATCGGGACGATGTGTAGGGGCAGCGCCGCGTGGGCGGGCGATATAGTGCGGCGATGTCCGCACGCGAGCGTCCTATTCTGCCTGCCTCACGCTGGTCAGCGCTGTGGCCGGGCCGTTGCGCGCACTGCGATGCCCGCAGCAGCCAGCCCCTTTGCAAGGCCTGCATGCAGCAGGACTTGCCCCAGCGTCCGCGCTGCCGCAGCTGCGGTGTCGCGGTGGCCGAGCACGGGCAGGTGTGCGGGCAGTGCCTGCTGCACCCGCCGCCGTGGGCCGGCGCGCTGACCCTGGGCGACTACCGCTTTCCCAACGACCAGTTCATCCTGCGCATGAAATTCGGTGCCGAACCGGCCCTTGGTCGCTGGTTCGGAGATCTGCTCGGCGCCCGCTGGCTGGAGGCGGGGCTGCCCAGTCCCGACCTCATCGTGCCCGTTCCGCTGTCGCGCGAACGGCTTCTGGAGCGCGGGTTCAATCCCGCCTGGGAGATGGCAAGACGAATCGGCCATGCGCTGGACCGCACCGGCAACGCCCACGATCTGCAGCGCGTGCGCCATGGCACCGCGCAGAGCAGCCTGCCGCTGGACGCGCGCAGCCGCAACATCCGTGGCGCCTACGCCTGTTCCGCGCGCTGGGACGGCCAGACCCTGCTCCTGGTGGATGACGTGATGACCTCGGGTGCCACGCTGCACGAGGCCTCCCGCGTGCTGCTGCGCCAGGGCGCGGCTGCGGTCTGGGTCGCCTTCGCGCTGCGCACCCCGCGCGAGCTCAACCCATGAGTCCTCTCCGATCTTTCTGACGTCCCACCATGTTTCACATCGTTCTCGTCGAACCCGAAATTCCGCCCAATACCGGCAACGTCATCCGACTGTGCGCCAACACCGGCTGCACCCTGCATCTCGTCGAACCGCTGGGCTTTTCGCTGGACGACCGCCAGCTTCGCCGTGCCGGGCTCGACTATCACGAGTACGCACCCCTGCAAACCCATGCCAGTTGGGATGCCATGGTGGCGGCACTGCAGCCACGGCCCGAACGCATGTTCGCCTTCACCACGCGCGGCAGCCGACTGATCGGGTCGGCGCGCTTCGAACCGGGCGACTGCTTCGTCTTCGGCGCCGAAACCCGCGGCCTGCCCGAAGCCGTGCGCGAGCGGTTTGCGCCCGAGCAGCGCCTGCGCCTGCCCATGCTCGAGGGCCAGCGCAGCCTGAACCTGTCGAACTCGGTGGCCGTCACCGTCTTCGAGGCCTGGCGACAGCATGGTTACGCGGGCGGCCTCTGAGCCGCATGCCGTGGGCCGATCGAGGCGCCTCAGGTGATGGACGAGAAATCGGGTTTGCGCTTCTGCAAGAACGCCATCATCGCCTCGCGGGCGGCCGGCGCGCCCAGCAGCGCCTGAAACACCGCCTCTTCTGAACGCATGCGTGCCAACACCGCTTGCGGCCCCTGATCGCCCAACCCTTTGAGCAGACGCTTGGTTGCGCGCAGCGACGGGGCCGGAAGGCGGGAAAACTTCTCGGCCTGCGCCACGGCGAACTCACGCAGGTTTTCAGCGGGGAGCACGCGATTGACCAGACCCATGGCCAAGGCTTCTGCGGCATCGAAAGGCTCGCCCAGCAAGAGCTTCTCGGCCGCGCGCTGGTAACCGGCAATCTGCGGCAGCAGCAGGCTGGACGCCGCCTCCGGGCACAGGCCCAGATGCACGAAGGGCAGAACGAACTGCGCATCTTCAGCGGCATACACCAAGTCGCAGTGCATCAGCAGCGTCGTCCCCACGCCCACGGCAAAGCCCTGGGCGGCCGCAACCAGAGGCTTGTCCAGCCCCGCGAGATGACGCAGAAACTGCAGCACCGGCGCCTCCTCGCCCTGCGGCGGCGCCGAGAGGAAATCCTGCAGATCGTTGCCCGCGGTGAAGCTGCTGCCTTCGCCTGCTATCAGCACCGCCTTCACTTGCGTGTCCGTCGCGGCACGCTCGAAGGCCTCGTTGGCCGCCTCGTACATCGCCAGGGTCAGCGCGTTCTTTTTTTCGGGGCGATCAAACACGATGTGCAGCACCCCGCTGCGCAACTCCACTTGCACCTGACTCATGACGTTGTCTCCTGAAATAAAAACCCGGGCTCGTGCACGGGTGTCGATCGTGCCTGGCGATCAGACGTTCTCGAAAATGCCGGCCGCCCCCTGCCCGGTACCGATGCACATGGTCACCATACTGTATTTGGCCTTGCGGCGACGCATGCCATAGATCGCCGTGGCCGCGCGGACGGCGCCCGTGGCCCCCAGCGGATGGCCCCAGGCGATGGCGCCGCCCAGCGGATTGAGCACGTCGGGGTTGATGCCCAGATCCTTCACAACGGCAAGCGACTGCGCGGCGAAGGCCTCGTTCAGTTCGATCCAGCCGATGTCGTCGAGCTTCAGCCCGGCCTTCTCCAGGGCCGCGGGAATGGCGAACTTCGGGCCGATGCCCATGATCTCGGGCGGGACACCTCTGACCGCGAAACTCACGAACCGCGCCAGCGGCACGAGGTTGAACTGTTTGAGGATTTTCTCGCTGACCAGGATGAGCGCGCCCGCGCCATCGGAGGTCTGCGAGCTGTTGCCCGCCGTCACGCTGCCCTTGGCCGCGAACACCGGCTTGAGCCGCGCAAGCGCCTCAAGCGTGGTGTCGGCACGAGGGCCTTCGTCCACGGTCATCTTGCGGGTCTTGATGTCCACCTCGGCCGTGCCCAGACGAGGAAATTTCTCGACGATGTCCAGGGGCGTGATTTCCTCGGAGAACTCACCCGCCGCAATGCCGGCCAGCGCCTTCTGGTGCGAGGCCAGCGCGAACGCGTCCTGCTCCTCGCGGGTCACCTTCCACTGCTGCGCCACCTTCTCGGCGGTCATGCCCATGCCGTAGGCAATGCCCACATGCTCGTTATTGGCGAAGATCGCCGGGTTGAAGCTGGGATGAAAGCCGCCCATGGGCACGCGGCTCATGCTCTCGGTGCCCCCGGCAATCATCACGTCGGCCTCGCCCACGCGGATGCGGTCGGCCGCCATCTGGATGGCCGTCACCCCCGACGCGCAGAAGCGATTGATGGTCACGCCGCCCACCGTCTCGGGCAGATCGGCCAGCAGCGCCGCGATGCGCGCCACATTCATGCCCTGGTCGCCCTCGGGCATGGCGCAGCCGATGATGGCATCTTCGATCAGCTTGGGATCGAGGTTAGGCACCTGCGCCAGCGCCGCACGGATGGCGTGCACCAGCAGATCGTCGGAACGATAGTTTTTCAGCAGACCGCGAGGAGCCTTGCCCACCGGGGTACGGGTGGCGGCAACGATGTAGGCGTCTTGAACTTGGCGTGACATGAGAGTCTCCCGTGAACGATACGACTCAGGCCTGCGGCGCAGGCTGGGTCAAGAGTGTGATGGTGCCCTGGGCGGCAGCGCATAGCTTGCGGCTGCCACCTTCCAGGACGTGGATGTCGCAACGCACGACCGCCTGACTACGGCCGCTCGACAGCACCGTGGCCTCGGCCACGAGGCGCTCACCCTGCGCCGGGCGCAGATAGTTGACCTTCAACTCCGAGGTCACCACGGCCGGGCCAAGCACGCTACCGCCAGCGAAGGTGAGAGCGTTGTCAGCGAGGTAGCAGAGCACCCCGCCGTGCGCAAAGCCGTGCTGCTGATGCAGCTCCGGCCGCAGGTTCAGTGCCAGTACCGCACGGCCCGGCTCGAACCCTTCGAGCTCGGCACCGATCCAGGCGCTGAAGGGCTGCGCCGCGAGCACGGCGCTGCCGCTGGCGAGGTTGGGCGTGAAGTCCATGGCGTCGTACGCGGGCTCAGTTGCGCACCGGCTTGCCGGTCTGCAACATGCCCATGATGCGTTCCTGGGTCTTGGCCTGGCCGAGCAGTTCGCAGAAGTGCTTGCGTTCCAGCGCCATCAGCGTGGCCTCGTCGGCCGGCGCGCCCTCTTCCACGTCGCCGCCGCACAGGACCGTGGCGATTCGGGTGGCGATCTCGTCGTCATAGGCCGAGATGAAGCCGCCGTCGCGCAGGTTCACCAACTGAGCCCGAATGGTGGCCACGCCGTTGCGTCCGAGCACCGGGAAGGTCTGACCCGGCATCGGCGGACGGTAGCCCGCGTCGAACAACGCACGGGCCTGTCCCACCGCCACGTGCAGCAGTTCGTGGGCATGCATGACGATGGCGTCGCTGGGCAGCAGGTAGCCCAGGTTGCGGCTTTCCAGCGCCGACTTGCCCACCGTGGCCATGGCCGCGGCCTGGAAACCCGTTTTGAGAAAATGCAGGATGTCGCCGCCCTGAGCCTGCTCTGCGGCGCGGCGAGCCAGATAGGTGAGGCCGCCGCCGCCGGGCAGCAGGCCCACGCCCATTTCCACCAGACCCATATAGCTCTCGAAATGCACCACGCGGCGGGCGCAGTACACGCTCAGCTCGGTGCCGCCGCCCAGGGCGATGCCGCTGACCGCGGCCACCACGGGCACCTGGGCGTAGCGCAGGGTGAGCATCATGTCCTGCAGCTTCTTTTCCTCCGGCTCGATGGCCTTCGGACCGCCCGCCATGAAGGCCGGCATCATCGACTGCAGATCGGCCCCCGCGCTGAAGGGCCCGCCCGACAGCGAAGTCGGCTGCCAGACCACCACGCCCTTGTACCGGCCTTCGGCCAGTTCCACGGCCTTGTGCAGACCAGCGATGACGCCGGGACCGATGGTGTTCATCTTGGTCTTGAAGCTGGCGACCAAGACGTCGTCGGCGCCGGGGGCCGTCCACAGGCGGATCGACTCGTCCTCGAACACGGTGCCGCCTGCGGTGCGCGGGTCGGCTGCGTTCTCGCCGAGCACGGCCTGCTTGAACGGCTGGCGGGCATAGACCGGCAGGTTCGAGCGGCCCACATAAACATGCTTTGCCGCCGAGTAGGAACCCTCGGGTTTGTGCACGCCGTCGATCTGGCCCACCCAGGCCGGCAGCGGCGCGCTGCACAGCGCCTTGCCCTCGGCGATGTCTTCGGCGATCCAGTCGGCGATCTGCTTCCAGCCCGCGGCCTGCCAGCTTTCGAACGGGCCTTCGTTCCAGCCGAAACCCCAGCGGATGGCGAAGTCGAGGTCGCGGGCGTTGTCGGCAATGTCGGCCAGATGCAGGGCCACGTAATGCCACACGTCGCGGAAGATGCTCCACAGGAACTGTGCCTGGGGATTGCTCGATTCGCGCAGGAGTTTGAACCGTTCGGCCGCCGGCTTCTTGAGCATGCGCACCACGATCTCGTCGGCCTTGCCGCCACCGGGCACGTAGTCGCCCTTGGCGGGATCGAACTTCAGGATGTCCCGTCCCACCTTCTTGTAGAAGCCCGCGCCAGTCTTCTGGCCCAGCGCCCCCTGCCCCACCAGCGTGGCCAGCACAGGCGGCGTGGCATAGAGCGCGGCGAACGGGTCAATGCCCGCGGGCAGGGTGTCCTGCATGGTCTTGATGACATGGGCCATGGTGTCCAGGCCGACCACGTCGGAGGTGCGGAAGGTCGCGCTCTTGGCCCGCCCGAGCTTGGCTCCGGTGAGGTCGTCGATGACGTCGAACCCCAGACCGAACTTCTCCCCCTCCTTGATGACCGCCAGAATGGAGAACACGCCCACGCGGTTGGCGACGAAGTTCGGCGTGTCCTTGGCGCGCACCACGCCCTTGCCCAGCGTGGTGGTGAGGAAGGTTTCGAGCCGGTCGAGAATGGCGCCGTCGGTGCTCGCGGTGGGAATGAGCTCCACCAAGTGCATATAGCGCGGCGGGTTGAAGAAATGCACGCCGCAGAAGCGGCGGCGCAATTCGGCATCGAAGCCCTCGGACAACGCGGTGATGGACAGACCCGAGGTGTTGGACGCAAAGATGGTGTTGGCGCCCAGATGCGGCGTGACCTTCTTGTAGAGATCGTGCTTCCAGTCCATGCGCTCGGCGATGGCCTCGATCACCAGATCGCAGCTCTGCAACAGTTCGAGATCGGTCTCGTAGTTGGCCTGGGTGATCTGGCCGGCCTCGGCCGCATCGCCCAGCGGCGCGGGGCTGAGCTTCTTGAGGTTGGCCACGGCCTTGTCGACGATGCCGTTCTTTCTACCTTCCTTGGCCGGTAGATCGAACAACACCACCGGCACCCGGGCGTTGATGCAATGGGCGGCGATCTGCGCGCCCATGACACCTGCACCGAGCACCGCGACCTTGCGGATATGGATCGTCTGCGTCATGTCAGTTCCTTCGAGGATTCAGGGAATTCAGGCGAACACCGCCTCGGTGTCCATCAGGTTCTTCGCACCACTGCGCGCCATGCGGATGGCGGCGGCGGATTCGGGATACAGGCGGCCAAAGTAGAAGCGCGCCGTCTGCAGCTTGGCCTGATAGAACGGCGCATCGTCG
This sequence comes from Thiomonas intermedia, assembly GCF_002028405.1. Lineage (NCBI taxonomy): Bacteria > Pseudomonadati > Pseudomonadota > Betaproteobacteria > Burkholderiales > Thiomonas > Thiomonas intermedia. The sequence goes on along the minus strand of NZ_CP020046.1, from coordinate 2,236,449 downwards.
CCCGCGGCAATCTTGCGCATCGCCACCTGCGCCATGCGGGCGAAGGCGTAGGAGAACACCACGTGGCCGGCCACGCGCAGATAGGGCACGGCGGCGGCGCCGACTTCGTCCTTGTCGGCCATGGCCTTCATGCCCAGCTCCATGGTGAGTTTCTGCACCTTGTCGGCCAGGTCGGCCAGCGGGTTGACGAACTCCTGCATGGCCTCGTTCACGCCTTCCTCTTCGATGAAATCGGTGAGGATCTTGCCGAACTTGCGCAGCCGCGCACCGCCGTCCATCAAGACCTTGCGGCCCAGAAGATCGAGCGACTGGATGGTGTTGGTGCCCTCATAGATCAGGTTGATGCGGGCGTCGCGCACGAATTGCTCCATGCCCCATTCGCGGATGTAGCCGTGGCCGCCGAACACCTGCAGACATTCGTTGGTGGCCTGAAGGCCGTTGTCGGTGATGAAAGCCTTGACGATGGGCGTCAGCAGGGAGACGAGATCGTCGGCCTCCTTGCGCGCCTCGGCGTCCGGGTGGTGCAGCGACTGGTCGAGCAGCAGCGAAATCCAGTAAGCCAGAAAACGCCCGCCTTCGGCCCAGGCACGCGCTGTAAGGAGCATGCGGCGCACATCGGGATGGACCAGAATGGGGTCGGCCGGCTTGTCGGGCGCCTTCGGCCCCGACAGGGCGCGCATCTGCAGGCGGTCGCGGGCGTAGGCCAGGGCATTCTGGTAGGCCACTTCGGTCAGCCCGAGCGACTGCATGCCCACGCCTAGACGCGCGCCATTCATCATCACGAACATCGCCGCCAGGCCTTTGTTGGGCTCGCCCACCATCCAGCCGGTGGCGTCTTCGAGGGTCATCTGGCAAGTGGAGTTGGCGTGGATGCCCATCTTGTGCTCGATGCCGGAGCAGAAAATGCCGTTGCGCCCGCCCACGTTGCCTTGCGCGCCGGGCATGAACTTGGGCACGATGAACAGCGAGATGCCCTTGCTGCCCTCGGGCGCGCCCGGCAGCTTGGCCAGCACCATGTGCACGATGTTGTCGGCCAGATCATGCTCGCCGCTGGAGATGAAGATTTTCTGCCCGCTGATCTTGTAGCTGCCGTCGTCCTGCGGGACGGCCTTGGTGCGGATCAGGCCGAGGTCGGTTCCGCAATGCGGCTCGGTCAGACACATGGTGCCCGTCCACTCGCCCGACACCAGTTTGGGCATGTAGAGCGCCTTCTGCTCGGCGCTACCGTGCACGTTCAGCAATTCCGTCACGCCCTGCGTGAGCCCGGGATACATGGTCCAGGCCTGGTTGGCAGCGTTTTGCATCTCGTGCACGGCGCTGCCCACCAGATGCGGCAGACCCTGACCGCCGAACTGCGCCTCGGCGGTCAGCGAAGTCCACCCCGCCTGCACGAACTGATCCCACGCGGCCTTGAAGCCCTTGGGCGTCGTCACACTGTGCGTCGCCGCGTCGTAATGGCAGCCCTCGGCATCACCGCTGGCGTTGAGCGGCTGCAGCACTTCGCTGCAGAACTTGCCCGCCTCTTCGCACACCTGGTTGATCAGGTCGGCGTCGACCTCGGCATAGGGCGGCAGTTCCTTGAGCAGGGTCGTGGCGTCGAGCACCTCGTGCATGACGAACTGCATGTCGCGCAGCGGCGGGTTGTATTGGGGCATCGGGGTCTCCTGAAATCGGTATTGAATGGTGGCCAATGAGGGTGCCAATGAGGGGATCAATGCTGGGTGGCATCGCTCGCGGCGCGCGCTTCCGGCAGGCAGGACAAAAGCAGCGGCAGCCCTTCGGGCGTGGCCCTGTCGCGCAGCAGCGCGTCAAGGCTGCGACAGGCCAGCGCGAGACTGTTGGGCAGCTTGAGCAGACGAGCGTCGTGATGCAGGGCGAGGATGTAGCCGTGGATCTGGAACATGAGCTGCTGCGGATCGGTGTCGGGCTTGAGATGGCCGGCCTCGATCGCCTGAGCAATCGCGCGGCGCACCGCGTCGTGCCAGGTCTGGATCATGGCCACCAGCGCATCCCGCACCGTGCCCGGCCGATCGTCGAACTCCACCGCGCTGGAGATATAGATGCAGCCGGTCTCCATTTCCACGCTCACCCGCTGCAGCCAGCGCTGCACCATGGTGGCCAGGCGAGGCATGCCGCGCGGCTGTTCAATGGCACGATAAAACACCTCTTGCTCGAACTGGTCGTGGTAGCGCCGAATCACGGCGATCTGCAGTTCCTCGCGCGAGCCGAAATGGGCGAACACGCCCGATTTGCTCATCTCCATGCGGTCGGCCAGCACCCCGATGGACAACCCCTCCAGCCCGATGCGCCCTGCCATCTGCAAGGCACAGTCGACAATGGCCTGCCGCGTCTGCCGACCTTTGGCCGATCCGCTGGGGGCCGGTTCTTCAGCCAGGACGGTGGCATGGCCCTGTTGGGCCGGGGCCTTCGCGCCAGCCGTCCTCCGAGGAGCGCGGCGCGAAGCAAGGGGAGAGCGGATGGCGGTCATGTCAGGGGCTGTGCGCGGGGCATCCAAAAAACGAACGGTCGTACTATTTATGATTCTCGCCGCTTTGTCAACCACAACCGCCGTGGGGCATGCCGCGCCAACCCCCTCCTCCGAGGGCAGAAACCGCTGGGCTGACGGCCACGCAGATCAAACCCTCCATGGGTTTGCGTTCAACGCCGCAGCTCACTCCGATCCAAAGCCCCCGGCGCCGACATGCTGATCTTCTCAGCGTGAGCTGGAGACGTGGCCGGCCCATCGCGCGGAGACGGGCTGTCGACCGAAGAAGGCGTTGAACGCGGCTGGCCGTGACGATCGCCATGATGCAGGCATGGGCCGCCGAGATACCCCGCACCCTGTGCGGCTACCCCAGTAACAGCGTACCGTCGCTCTCGACCCATGACAGTCTTCAGAGTCTTCATGAACGCCAAACTTACCGCCGCGAGCAGTCATTTGATGCTGATGACGACCTTGCCCTTCGCGCGGCCGGACTCGACGTAGGTCAGCGCTTCGTTAGTGGATTCGAAAGGGAACACCTTGTCGATGACGGGGCGGATCGCTCCCGCTTCGATGAGACGGGTGATCTCCTGCAGCTGGGCGCCGTTCGCCTTCATGAAGAGAAAGGCGTAATCCAGGCCGCGGCGCCTTGCCCTTCGCCTGACGCCGGAGCTCAGCAAGCGCATGACCAGCCTCACGAACCCCGGCGCGCCAATCGCCCGGCCGAACTCGGGGTCCGGTGGCCCGGAGATCGAGATGAGTTTGCCGCCGCCCTTGAGCACCTGAAGCGACTTGTCCAGCGTCTGGCCATCCTGGCTGTTCAGTGCCAGGTCGTAGTCGCGCAGGAGGTCTTCAAAATTCTGGGTCTTGTAGTCGACGACCACGTCAGCGCCAAGCTCCTTCACGAGCGCAGCATTGGCCGCGCTCGTCGTCGTGGCGACGCTGGCGCCCAGATGCTTGGCCAGCTGGATGGCGAACGTGCCCACGCCGCCGGAGCCGGCCTGGATGAAGACCTTCTGCCCGGCCCTCAACTGGGCCTTTTCAACCAGCGCCTGCCACGCCGTCAAGCCGACCAGCGGGATGGAGGCCGCCTGCTCCATCGTCAGGCCCCTGGGCTTGAGCGCCAGCGACGACTCCCTGACCGGGACATATTCGGCGAAGCTGCCGATGCGGAAGTCGTCGACCCGCGCATAGACCTCATCGCCCACCTTGAACTTGCGCGCCTGCGAGCCTGCCTTCACCACCACACCCGCAACATCGTGCCCCAGGACGAGGGGGAGGCGATAGGGCAGGATGAGCTTGAACTCGCCGTCCCTGAGCTTGAAGTCCAGCTGATTCACACCCGCGGCGTGGACCTCGACCAGCAGTTCATCGTCGCGCAGCTCCGGGGTCGGCATGTCCGCCAGGCGCAAGGCGCGCTTCTTTTCGTAGCGATCGGCGACGAATGCCTTCATGATGTTTTCACCCTGTGTGCCATGTCGAGCTGCAAATCGCGTCGAATCCCTGCGTCCACCAAGCCGGAGGGTGCAAACCGGCGCAGCAGTCGCAGGCGGTTCGCAAGCCCGCCCGCCGTGTATCTGAGCCTCGGACGAGTGGCGCTGGCAGCTTTCAGCACGACTTCGGCCACGACGCCCGGCTGGTCCGCCGTGGTCATCACCTGCTTCACGCGCTGGCTCACGGCAGCGCGAACCTCGCGGTACGCGTCGAGCTTGGCGTCGGGCTCCAGGAAGTTCGCGTCGAACGGCGTCTTCGTGTACGCGGGCTCGATGACGGAAACCCGGATGCCCATGGTGCGCAACTCATGGTCGAGCGACTCGGAATAGCCTTCGACCGCATGCTTTGTGGCCGCATAGAGTGCCCCGTAGGGCATGGGCAGAAAGCCGAGCACCGAGCCGATGTTGATGATGCGCCCGGCGCCCTGGCGGCGCATGTGCGGCAGGACGGCGCGCGTCATGCGAATGAGCCCGAAGAAGTTGGTGTCGAAGATGGCCCGGGCCTGCGCCATCGAGCTTTCCTCGGCGCCCGCGGGAGCGACCCCGAAGCCGGCGTTGTTGACCAGCAGGTCAATGCGCCCCTCCAGCTGCATCAGGCGCTCGACCGCGGCGGCTACCGACGCGTCGCTGGTCACGTCGAGCGGCAGCATCTCGAATGCGCGCCCGCCAGCCTCGCCGCCGCGCCGACTGGTGCCGTAGACCTTGTGGCCCGCCTTGGCGAGCAGCTCGGCGGTGGCCTGGCCAATGCCCGAGGATGCGCCGGTCACGAGGGCAATCCTGCGATTCTTCATGTTCATGGGGGTTCTCCGTCAGCAGTTCAGGTTTGGAAATGCGGCATCAGGCATTGCCTTGAAGCCACTTGCATGATGATCGTCATGTGTAAAGACGAGCGAAACGGCCTTGCTCCTCTGCGGGCTCAAGACGTTGAAGGCAGCAGATGCTTGAGGGCTGCAGCGCACAGGCTGTCCGACAGACCTGGGTCATCGACGGCGCGCGCCAGCAGCAGGGTGCCGACCATGGTGGACAGCGTCACGAGCGCCTGTTCATGGGCATCGGGTCGCCCCCAGTCGGGCGACTGACGCGCGACGAGGTCGATCATTTCCTTGATATGCCGGGTCGCCACGCGGCGTACCTCGGGCGCCTGGCGCGAGGTCTCGGAACCCAGGGCAGCGAGGGGACAGCCCTGCTCGGCGTTCTCGACATGCGCCTTGGAGAGATAGGCGCTCAGCATGGCCGCCAATGCGTTGCCGGGGGGCTCTTTGGCCACGACATCAGCCACTCCCGCTGCAGCCTCTGCGCAGGCCTTGCGCGCCGCTTCGGCCAGCATGGCCTCGCGTGACGCGAAGTGGGAATAGAAGGCGCCATGCGTCAGGCCAGCCTCCTTCATGATGTCGGCCACACCGGTGCCGTCGTACCCGGTGCGCCGGATGGCTCGGGCAGCCACGGACACGATGCGCTCGTGGGTGGCGTCTTTAGCCGCGGCTCTGGCATTTGCAATTGACTTTCGCATGACGAACATCATACATAAATCAACGATCTGATGCAAGCCATGCTCGACGCATGGACGGGGGTGTCGTGCCGATGGCGGCTTTGGATCGGACGAACGGGCAGGCTTGCGCTGGAATACTCAGGCTGGCGTCGCGGGCAGCCGGGTCGGGGATTTGCCGCCTACACTTGGGAGCACAACTCCCTGTCTTGCCCATGTCCATGACTGACTCCGTCCTTGCCGTCCCCCAACCGGACGCCCTGGTGCGCGGCGCCTGCCCGCACGACTGCCCCGACACCTGCGCGCTGCTCGTCACCGTCAAAGACGGCGTGGCGGTGAGCGTGCGCGGGGATCCCGACCATCCCACGACCCATGGCGCGCTGTGCGCCAAGGTGTCGCGCTACACCGAGCGCACCTATCACCCGGACCGCCTGCTGCAACCTCTCAAGCGCACCGGCCCCAAAGGCAGCGGGCAGTTTGCGCCGGTGAGCTGGGACGAGGCGCTGGACGACATCGCGGCCCGCCTGAAGACGATAGCCGCGCGAGACCCACAGGCCATCCTGCCCTATTCCTACGGGGGCACGCTGGGCTGCCTGCAGAGCGAGAGCATGGCGGCACGCTTCTTCCACAAACTCGGCGCCAGCCTGCTCGATCGCACCATCTGCGCCTCGGCGGGTGAAGCCGGTCTGCAGGCGGTCTTGGGCGGCAAGCTGGGCATGGACGTGGAGCAGTTCGAGCACAGCAGGCTGATCCTCATCTGGGGCAGCAACAGCATCACCAGCAATCTGCATTTCTGGACCTACGCGCAACGCGCCAAACGCAACGGCGCCAAGCTGGTCTGCATCGACCCCTGGCGCAACGACACGGCGGAGAAATGCCACGAACATGTGCAACTGCGCCCCGGCACCGATGCCGCTCTGGCCTACGCCCTGATGCACGAACTGGTCAAACACGACTGGCTGGATCACGACTACATCGCGCAGCACACCGTGGGCTTTGCCGCGCTGCGTGAACGCGCCCTGGCCTGGCCGCCCGAGCGTGCGGCGGCGGTGTGCGGCGTGCCGGTCGAACAGATCCGCCAGCTCGCCCACGACTATGGCACGCTGTCGCCTGCCGCCATCCGCATGAACTACGGCCTGCAGCGCGTGCGCGGCGGCGCCAATGCGGTACGCGCCATCGCCTGTCTGCCCGCCCTCGTCGGCGCCTGGCGGCACGACGCCGGCGGCCTGCTTTTGTCGAGCTCCAATCACTTCAAGACCGACAGCGCCGCCCTGGAGCGCCCCGATCTGCTCGCCGACCGCAAGCCGCGCACGCTCAATATGTCGACCATCGGCGATGATCTGCTGCAACCGGCCTCACCCGGCTTCGGCCCGAGAGTCGAGGCCGTGATCGTTTACAACAGCAACCCGGTGGCCGTCGCGCCCGAGGGCGACAAGGTGCGCGACGGATTCGCCCGCGACGATCTGTTCACCGTGGTGCTGGAGCACTTCCAGACCGACACGGCCGACTACGCCGACTATGTGCTGCCCGCCACCACCCAGCTTGAACACCTCGACGTGCACAAGTCCTACGGGCACCGCTATTGGCTCGCGAACAACCCGGCCATCGCACCGCTCGGCCAGTCCAAGCCCAACACCGAGATCTTCCGCCTGCTGGCCGCGCGCATGGGCTTCACCGAGCCGTGTTTTCAGGACACCGATGCCCAGCTCGCCGCACAGGCCATTGCGCCCGACCCGCGCAACGGCGACATTCGCTGGGAAACGCTGCAAGCCCGCGGCTGGGCCCGTTTGCCCGGCGCCACCGCCCCGTTTGCCCAGGGCGGCTTTCCCACGCCCTCGGGCCGATGCGAGTTCTGGTCCCAGCGCGAAGCCGACGCCGGGCGCGACCCCTTGCCCGAGGTGCTTCTGCCCTACGAGTGCGCCGAGACCGCGCCGGACCTTGCCGCGCGCTACCCGCTGGCCATGATCTCGCCACCCGCCCGCAATTTCCTCAACTCAACGTTCGTGAATGTGGACAGCCTGCGCAAGCTCGAAGGCGAGCCCGCGCTGCTCATCCACCCGGACGATGCGGCCAGCCGCGGCCTTGCCGACGGTCAGATGGTGCGCACCTTCAACGACCGCGGCGCCTCGCTGAGCCGTGCGCGCATCAGCACCCGCACCCGCCCTGGCCAGATCGTGGGCCTGGGCATCTGGTGGCGCAAGCTCTCACCCGACGGGCAGAACGTCAACGCGCTCACGCACCAGCGGCTCACCGATCTGGGCGGTGGCGCGTGTTTCTACGACTGCCTGGTCGAAGTGGCCGCGGCGTGAACGACCCGACGCCGCCATTGGCCTTCGATGCCGAGAATGCCTACCTGGCGTTCGAAGGCCTGTGGTGCTCAGGCCAACTCAGCGCCGCCGACATCGCCCGCCTGCCCGCGCTGGGCGTGAGCACAGTCATCAATCTGGCACCGCCCAACGCTTCAAAAATTCTGGTCGGCGAGGCCGAGCAGGTCACGGCGCTGGGGCTGAATTACGTGCAGATTCCGGTGAGCTGGGATGCACCCAGTCCCCATCAGTTCGAGCTTTTCGCGGGGGTGATGGCCGCTGTGGGGCATCAAGCCGTCTGGCTGCATTGCGCCAGAAATATGCGGGCCTCGGCCTTCGTCTATCTCTACCGACTGCTCGTTCGCGGCGAAGGCGAACCCCAGGCGGCCTGGCCGATGTCGCAGGTCTGGACGCCGAACCCGGCCTGGCAACAATGGATCACTGCGGTGCGCAGCGCCCGCGGTGTCGGCGCCGTGCGGCCCGGCCCGCGCTGAGCCTCGCGCGGCCTATCGTCGCGCGAGGCTCAGCGTTGACCTAGACCCCGGCGCGCTGCATCGACGCCAGAAAGGTCTTGGCATTCTCGAAGCCGACCACCCGGCCCACTTCCTTGCCGCCCTTGAAAAAGATGATGCCCGGCGGGCCGAACAGCTGGAAGCGTTTGAGCAGCGCCTTGTCGTCGGCGGTGTTCTGGGTCACGTCGGCCTGGATCAGCGTCATACCGGCCATCTGCTGCGCCACGGCCGGGTCGGTGAAGGTGAAGTGCTCCATCTCCTTGCACGAGACGCACCAATCGGCATAGAAGTCGAGCATCACGGGCTTGGAGCTCGCCGCCACGACGCGGTCGAGATCGGCCACGGTATGAATGCGCTCGAACTGCACCGCGGGCGCGGCGCTCGCCGAGGCGGACGCACTTCCGCCCAGCCCCGCAAGCGGTTGCAGCAGATTACGGCTGCCCGAGGCCAGACCGACCAGCAGCACCGCGCCCGCAACCGCCAGCGCCACGCCAAAGCCCTTGAACAGCCGCTTCCAACCGGAAGCCTCGTCGGGCAGCCGGTCGAAGACCCGCAGAAAGCTCGCGCTGATGAGAAACAGCAGAGCCCACAGCACCATCAGCAGCCAGGTCGGCAGAACCGGCGCGATCATGTAAAGGGCCGTGGCAATGAGCAGCACGCCGAAGAAGGCCTTGACCCCGTCCATCCAGCCCCCGGCTCGGGGCAGCAGCGTGCCCGCCCCCAGACCGACAAGCAGCAGCGGCACGCTCATGCCCGCGGCCAGCGAGAACAGTGCCACGCCGCCGATCAGGGCGTTGCCGGTCTGGCTGATGTAGAGCAGCGCACCGGCCAGCGGGGCGGCCACGCAGGGCCCGACGATCAGCGCCGAAATCCCGCCCATGACAAACACACCGGCGAAATGTCCGCCCTGCATTTTGTCGGACGTGGAAGACAGCTTGCTTTGCAGCGCACTGGGCACCTGCAGTTCATAGAAACCGAACATCGACAGCGACAGCAGCACCAGCAGCGCCGCGAACACCGACAGCACCCAGGGATTCTGCAGCGAGGCCGCCAGCCCCTGACCGAGCAATCCCGCCGCCACGCCGAAGGCCGTGTACACAATGGCCATACCCAGCGAGTAGGCCACGGCCAGTGCGAAGCCGCGACCGCGGGAGACCTTTTCGCCCTGGCCGACGATGATGCTCGACAGAATCGGAATCATCGGCAGCACGCAGGGTGTGAAGGCCAGCAGCAGACCGAACACCAGGAACATGGGAATGATGGACAGCAGGCTGCCCGAGGCCAGGGCGGCACCGATGCGCGAGGATTCGCCCGCCGGCGCTGCAGCAGGCGCCACTGCCGCTGGCGACGATCCCTGGACTGCGAGCGTCTGGGCCGTCGACGGGGCGGATGCCACAGACGGGGCGGCCGCCGTTTGTGCGCTGCTGCCCGCGCCCATCAAACCCTGAACCAGTCCACTCGCGCCGCTGCTGCCGGGGGCCGGCGCACCGGCGCCTTCGTCGTCCGGCTCGGAAAGGGCCACCGTGCCATTGCCGCCGAACCCGGTGAGGCTCACGGTGGCGAGCTTCTCGATGGGCGGATAGCAGAGCCCGGCATCCGCGCAGCCCTGATACGTCACCAGCATCTTGAAGCTCGCGGGCGCCTTGAGCACCGGCAGCGGAATGGACACTAGGTCGCGGTAATGCGCAACATCGTGCCCGAGGTTCTTGTCGAAAATGACGTGCGCCGGAGGAAATCCGGGCTTGCCCAGCTCCACGCCCGTGGTCTGCGATTCAAAATGGAACCGCTCCTGGTACATGTAATAGCCCTTGGCGGCCTTGAACTGCAGGAGTACCGTCTTGGCGTCCTGCGCCTTGGCGGTGAACTGGAAGGCTTCGTCCGGCGGCAGAAAATCGCCCTGCTGGGCCTGCGCCTGCGGCAGCATCACACCCGCCCAGAGCAGCGAAAAACCCAATACGAGGCGGCTGAGCAAGGCCCAGAAGCGCAGACTTCGCGGAGTGGATGAAGCGCGACGTTGCATGAACGATCTCCCTTTATTGTGGTTGGGTCGAGCGCGGCGCGTCGTGCCGACGGCCCAAAGCGCGGCGTGCGCCCGCCCAACTGAAATATAAGTCCAAGGGCATATTTGAATGCCTTAGGGCTTGCCCTGCTGCGCGCTCCGCCAATCGCCCTTTGCCAGTCTCGGACAAGCCTGGTCAGGCGCGAAAGCGACGCTGGGTCAAGGTGCGGGCCAACCACCAGGCCAGCAGCAGATCCACGCCAAGCACGATGAGATGCGGCACGGCCTTCGCATCAAACTGACCGAAGAACAAGGGGCGCACCAGTTCCACTGCGGCATGCAGGGGCAGCGCCTGCGCCAGCCATTGCAGGGGCACGGGCAGAGACGTCAGCGGAAAGTACACGCCCGACAGAAAGGTCATCGGCGTGAGCACCAGGGTGAAGTAGTAGGTAAAGAAGTCGTAGCCCCGCGCCTTGGCATTGACGATAAGACCGATGGCCGAAAACACCAGCCCGGTCAGCAGCAGCAGCGGCAGCGCCAGGAGCAACGTCCATTCGCGGCTGATGCCAAGTGCCACGATGACGGCCAGAATGGCCACACCGCTGAACACTGATTTGGTTGCCGCCCACACAAGCTCACCGAGGAGCACATCGTCGAGGGAGGTAGGTGTGACACGAATGGCGTCCCAGGTCTTCTGCACATGCATACGGGAAAACGCCGAATAGAGCGCCTCGAAGCTGGCCGCCATCATCACGCTCATGCAGATCGCCCCGGAGGCGAGGAACTGAATGTAGGGCACGCCGTCGACCGTGCCCACCAACGCGCCCACGCCAAAGCCGAAGGCCACCAGCGTGATCAGGGGTTCGGCGATATTGCCGACGAGGCTGGGAATGGCGAGCTTCTTCCAGACCAGGAAGTTGCGCCGCCAAATGGGAAAGAAGCGCCAGCGGTGGCGATCGATCAGGGAGGTATCGGACATGGTTGAACCGTCTTGTCAGCGCGACGGCATCAATCGCGCAGTTGACGGCCTGTGAGCTTGAGAAAAACATCTTCCAGATTGGCGCGTCGATGCAGCACCCGTAGCCCGGGCAGGGCTTCGAGGGCCCGCAGCGCTGCGGCGCTTTGCGCGGTATAGGCGAATAGACCATCGCCGCTGCGCTCCATGCGCTGCACATGCGGGCGCAGCAGTCGCTCGGCTTCGTCGAGGCCTTCGCCGTCCATCTCGATGACCTCGGCCTCGACCTGAGCCGTAATCAGGCCGCGCGGCGTGTCTTCGGCGATCCGCCGACCATGATCGAGCACCAGAATGCGATGGCACAGTCGCTCGGCCTCGTCCATGAAATGGGTCGTCAGCAGCAGCGACTTGCCCTGCGCGGTCAGCACCTTGAGGCGCTCCCAGATCAGATGGCGCGCCTGCGGATCGAGGCCCGTGGTGGGCTCGTCGAGAAAAATCAGATCCGGATCATTGACCAGGGCTCTGGCCAGACTCAGACGTCGGCGCATCCCCCCCGACAACTCGCTGATGCGAGCCCGCGCCTTCGATTCGAGCGCGGCAAAGGCCAGCAACTGCGGCAGCCGTGGGCGAAGTTCAGCGTCGCTCAGCCCGAAATAACGGCCGAAGACCAGCAGATTCTCTTCCACCGTGAAGTCGGGATCGAGGCTGTCGAATTGAGTCACCACGCCAACGCGCAGACGGGCCTGCCGCGCGGCTTTGGGTACCGGCTGCCCCATCAGGCGGATCTGCCCCGCATCGGGCCGGGCGAGACCCAGGCAGAGCTGGATGGTGGTGGTCTTACCCGCCCCGTTGGGCCCGATGATGCCGTAACACTCGCCTGGCATCAGCCGCAGGCTCAGACCATCAACCACCGTGAGTTGCCCGTAGTGCTTGTGGACTTGGTCCAGTTCGAGAAGTGGGGGCGTCTGGGCGTGTTGTAGAGCGGCGCTGTCATGCATGATCGGGATGCTACGGGCAAGGCTTGAAGTCTGCAGCCACCATGAAAAAGCGCCAGCAGAGCTGGCGCTTTTGGGAACGTCGCAGGGCGCAGCGGTCCGCGATTACTCCGACTTGTCTTCCACCGGAGCGGCGTCGACATCAGGACGATCGACCAGCTCGATCAAGGCCATGGGAGCGTTGTCACCCACGCGGAAGCCGAACTTCAGCGTGCGGGTGTACCCGCCCGGCCGGGTCTGGTAGCGCGGGCCCAGCACATCGAACAGCTTGGTGACCGAGTCGCGGTTGCGCAGGCGATCGAACGCCAGGCGGCGATTGGCCAGCGAAGGCTTTTTGCCCAGCGTGATCAGGGGTTCCACCACGGCGCGCAGCTCTTTGGCCTTGGGCAGGGTGGTCTTGATGGCCTCGTGCTCAATCAGCGAATTGGCCATGTTGCGAAACATGGCCTTGCGATGGCTGGAGGTGCGGTTGAGTTTGCGAAGTCCGTTTCCGTGACGCATGGTGCTTTCCTTTCCTTATGAATCAGGCCAGCCGGATCAGGTACTGGCCCTGCACTGCCGGGTACTCCACCCGGCCTATCGAGAAGCTAAATCGAGAACGCTGAAATCTGCCAAGAGGCTCAGCGCTTGTCCAGACCGCTGGGCGGCCAGTTGTCGAGCTTCATGCCCAGCGTCAAGCCGCGGGCTGCAAGCACTTCCTTGATTTCGTTGAGCGACTTGCGGCCGAGGTTGGGCGTCTTGAGCAGTTCGGTCTCGCTGCGCTGAATCAGGTCGCCGATGTAGTAGATGTTCTCGGCCTTCAGGCAGTTGGCCGAACGTACGGTCAGCTCCAACTCGTCCACGGGGCGCAGCAGGATCGGGTCGTAGGTTTGCGCACCAGCAGCCGCCTCGGCAGCCTCCGTGGCCTCGGCACCTTCCAGGCTGGCGAAGACAGACAGTTGTTCGACCAGAATGCGGGCGGACGAGCGAATGGCTTCTTCGGCGCTGATCACACCGTTGGTCTCGATCTCCATGACCAGCTTGTCCAGGTCGGTGCGCTGTTCGACACGGGCGCTTTCCACGGCGTAGCTGACACGGCGCACAGGCGAGAACGAAGCATCCAGGACGATGTGGCCGATGCTCTTGCCACCTTCTTCCCCGAAGTTACGCAGCGTGCCCGGCACATAGCCGCGGCCCTTTTCGACCTTGATCTGCATGTCGAGCTTGCCGCCTTGCGACAAATGCGCGATCACGTGATCCGGATTGATGATCTCGACGTCGTGCGGCGTCTGAATGTCCGCGGCGGTGACCACGCCTTCGCCTTCCTTGCGCAGCGAGAGAGTCACTTCGTCACGGTTGTGCAGCTTGAGCACCACGCCCTTGAGGTTGAGCAGCACGCCGATCACGTCTTCCTGCAGGCCATCGACGACCGAGTACTCGTGGAGCACGCCATTGATGCTCACTTCCGTGGGCGCATAGCCCACCAGCGACGACAGCATGACGCGACGCAGCGCATTGCCCAGGGTATGGCCATAGCCACGCTCGAAGGGCTCGAGCACGACCTTGGAACGATTGTGTCCGAGAGATTCGACCTGGATCGACTTGGGACGAAGAAGGGCTGTTTGCATGAGGCTTCCTGTTCAATACCCTCCGCACGTTACGCGGATAAGGCTGAGGTGAGCTGCCACTGCCAAAGTCGGCAGGGCGCGAGGCGCCCTGGGAGCCCAGGGCGAGAAACGATTAACGCGAGTACAACTCGATGATCAAGGACTCGTTGATGTCGCTAGCGAATTCGTCGCGGTCAGGCGTCTTCTTGAAAACACCTTCCATCTTGGCCCCATCCACCTGAACCCAGGCGGGAAAACCATTGGACTCGGCCAGCTTCACTGATTCCTGGATGCGGGCCTGGTTGCGCGACTTCTCGCGCACCGCCACCACGTCACCAGCCTTCACCAGCGCCGAAGGAATGTTCAACATCTTGCCGTTGACCGTGATCGAGCGATGGCTGACAAGCTGACGCGCTTCGGCGCGGGTCGAACCATAGCCCATGCGGTACACCACATTGTCCAGGCGCGATTCGAGCAGGCTCAGCAGATTGCCGCCCGTGTTGCCCGAACGACGTTGCGCCTCTTCGTAGTAGCGACGGAACTGGCGCTCGAGCACGCCGTACATGCGCTTGACTTTCTGCTTTTCGCGCAGCTGCTTGCCGTAATCGGACGTACGGGCACCGGAGGTGCGGCCGTGCTGGCCAGGCTTGGTTTCGAGCTTGACCTTGGAGTCAATGCCACGACGCGCGCTCTTGAGGAAGAGATCTGCGCCTTCGCGGCGGGTGAGTTTGCCTTTGGCGCCAATAAAACGAGCCACTTGGAATTCCTTTCAATACTGCCATGCCGTACGACGCATGGGAGCCCGATCATTCGGGCAGTGGACTTAAAGACACGCCCAGCTTCGCCAATGCGACAGCTGAATGAGAAACTGAGCGCAGTTGAAACGACAGAATCTTTAGACGCGGCGACGCTTCGGAGGGCGGCAGCCGTTGTGAGGGATCGGCGTCACATCTTCGATCAAGGTGACTTTGATGCCGAGGTTGTTCAGTGCGCGCACGGACGACTCGCGACCCGGGCCGGGGCCCTTGATGAACACTTCCAGGTTCTTGATCCCGTACTCGAGAGCAATCCTGCCGGCCTGCTCGGCTGCAACCTGCGCCGCGAAAGGCGTGGATTTGCGTGAGCCCTTGAAGCCTTGTGCCCCGGACGAGGATGCCGACAGCGCATTGCCCTGGCGGTCGGTAATGGTGATGATGGTGTTGTTGAACGACGCGTGCACATGCGCGATGCCGTCAGAAACATTCTTGCGAATCTTCTTGCGGGTACGCTGTGCTGCCGTGTTCTGAGACGATGGTTTAGCCATTTGCGGTGTTCCTTACTTATTTCTTCAGCGTGATGCTGCCCTTGCGCGGACCTTTGCGGGTACGGGCGTTGGTACGGGTGCGTTGACCGCGCACGGGCAAACCGCGGCGGTGACGGAAACCACGGTAGCAGCCCAGATCCATCAAACGCTTGATGTTCACCGAGATCTCACGACGCAGATCGCCTTCGATGGTGAGTTTGCCGATGGCATCACGCACCTTCTCCAGCTCCGCGTCTGAAAGATCCTTGATTCGCTTGTTGTAAGGAACGCCCGAAGCATCACAAATGGCGCGCGCAGTGGTGCGGCCAATACCGTAAATCGCCGTGAGGCCGATTTCCGAATGTTGATGTGGCGGAATGTTAATACCAGCAATACGTGCCATTGAATACCTCGAACTTCAAAAAATGATTTGGGCTCAACCCTGGCGCTGCTTGTGACGCGGGTCAGTGCAAATCACGCGCACAATGCCATTGCGGCGAATGATCTTGCAGTTACGGCACATTTTTTTGACAGATGCGCTCACTCTCATGATGATCCTCTCTTACTCTTACTTGGCACGGAAAACAATCCGCGCACGTGATAAATCGTAGGGCGTCAATTCCACGGTAACCTTGTCGCCCGGAAGTATGCGGATGTAATGCATCCGCATCTTTCCTGAAATATGCCCCAACACCGTGTGGCCGTTCTCCAGCTTGACCCGGAAGGTTGCGTTCGGGAGATTTTCGAGAATCTCTCCCTGCATTTGAATGACGTCGTCTTTGGCCATAAATTCCTGTTAACGCGCGCCGCCAAGGCCCGACTTGAAATTGGCCTTTTTAAGCAGCGTATCGTATTGATGCGACATGGCATAAGCCTGGACTTGCGCCATGAAATCCATGGTGACAACAACAATGATCAGCAAGGACGTGCCACCAAAGCTGAACGGAACATTGTATTTCAGAACCAGGAATTCGGGCAGCAGGCAGACCAGGGTGATGTAGATGGCGCCCACCAAAGTCAAACGCATCAGCACCTTGTCGATGAATTTGGCCGTCTGCTCACCCGGGCGGATACCCGGAATGAAAGCCCCGCCCTTCTTGAGCTGGTCTGCCGTTTCACGGCTATTGAAAACCAGCGCGGTATAGAAGAACGCAAAGAAGATAATGGCGGCCGCGTACAAAAGAATGTAGAGAGGCTGTCCTGGCGACAACGCACCAGAAATGTCCTTGAGCCAACCCATTCCCTTCGTCGCGCCGAACCAGCTCACGGCCGTAGCAGGCAGCAAAATGATTGACGACGCAAAAATCGGGGGAATTACACCGGCCATATTCAGCTTCAAGGGCAGGTGTGAGCTCTGTCCACCATAGACCTTGTTACCGACCTGCCTGCGTGCATAGTTCACCAAAATCTTGCGCTGACCGCGCTCGACGAAGACGACGAAGTAAGTCACCAGGATGACAATGGCCAGAACGAATAGCGCGACCAGGACGCTCATTGCCCCGGTACTGACCAATTCGGCCAGCCCCGCGATGGCCGTGGGCAACCCAGCCACGATGCCTGCGAAAATAATGATGGAAATGCCATTACCCAGGCCGCGCTCGGTAATCTGCTCGCCAAGCCACATCAGAAACATGGTTCCGGACGTCAGCGTCAACACGGCCGATAACTGAAAACCAAGTCCCGGATGGATCACAAGGCCCGGCGAAGCCTGCAAGGCCACCGCGATGCCGAAGGATTGGAAAATCGCCAGCACCAGAGTGAAATAGCGCGTGTATTGGGTCGTCTTGCGGCGCCCAGCCTCGCCTTCCTTCTTCAGCGCCTCAAGAGACGGCACGACATAGGTGAGCAGCTGCATGATGATCGACGCCGAGATATACGGCATGATCCCTAGCGCAAACACGGTAAACCGTGCAAGCGCGCCCCCGGAGAACATATTGAACAGGCCCAGAATGCCGCCTGAATTGTTCTGGAAAAGCTGTTGCAGGTGCGTCGGATCGATGCCGGGCACAGGGATGTGCGCACCGATGCGATACACCACCAGTGCGCCGAGCAGGAACATCAGACGGCGACCGAGGTCGCCGTATTTGCCCTGCTGTGTCACGCCGGAGCTGGCCATGTCGAAACGTCCCGTCAAGCCGTGGCGACGTCAGCGATGGCGCCACCAGCGGCTTCGATCGCACTACGAGCACCTTGGGTCGCCAGAATGCCCTGCAACTTGACAGCACGGGTGATCTGACCCGAGGCAATCACTTTGACGGTGCGCGACAGATCGGGCACGAGGCCGTGCGCCTTGAGCGTCAGCATGTCGATCTCGTCTTCCTGCAAGCGGTTGAGATCGGCCAAGGTGACCTGAGCGCTGTAGCGGGCAATCGGCGACTTGAACCCGCGCTTGGGCAGACGACGCTGCAGCGGCATCTGGCCGCCCTCGAAGCCCACTTTATGAAAACCGCCAGAGCGGGATTTCTGGCCCTTGTGACCACGGCCGGAGGTCTTGCCCAGGCCCGACCCGATGCCGCGGCCGACACGGCGCTTGGCGTGTTTGGCGCCTGCGGCGGGTTTGATGGTGTTGAGTTGCATATCGAATCTCACAAATTCTGCTGTGTTGCCAACCAGAGCCGGCTCAATCGCCCCAGGCCTTGGCCCAGGTCCGGTCTCAGGCGCAAATTTCAACCAGGTAGCTGACCTTGCGGACCATGCCACGCACGGCGGCCGTATCTTCGAGCTCACGCACACTGCCGAGTTTGCGCAACCCCAGACCGCGAACCGTGGCGCGATGCGAATCGCGGGTACCGATCACGCTGCGCACCAGCTTGACCTTGATGGTTTTCTTGTCACTCATGATGTTCAACCCAGAATTTCTTCGACGGTCTTGCCACGCTTCATGGCGATCTCTTGGGCCGAGCTCATATTGCCCAGCGCGTCGAGTGTGGCGCGAACCATGTTGTAGGGATTGGTCGATCCGTGGCTCTTGGCCACGATGTCGGTGATCCCGAGTACTTCGAACATGGCGCGCATCGGGCCGCCCGCAATGATGCCAGTACCCTGAACGGCCGGCAGCATCATCACATTGGCAGCGCCGTGCTGGCCCATGACCTTGTGATGCAGCGTGCCACCCTTGAGCGGAACCTTGACCATATTGCGGCGAGCCTGCTCCATGGCCTTCTGCACCGCCACGGGCACTTCACGCGCCTTGCCTTTGCCCATGCCGATGCGACCATCGCCGTCACCAACGACCGTCAAGGCGGCGAAGCCCAGAATGCGACCGCCCTTCACGACCTTGGTCACGCGGTTGACCGCGATCATCTTTTCACGCAGACCGTCGTCGCGCGCTTCGTTGGCAAACTTGTTTTGAACTTTAGCCATGATGTGCCCGTTCTCAGAACTTCAGGCCGGCTTCGCGCGCAGCCTCTGCGAGCGCCTTGACGCGCCCATGAAAGCGAAAACCGGAACGGTCGAAAGCCACGGT
This sequence comes from Thiomonas intermedia, assembly GCF_002028405.1. Taxonomy (NCBI): domain Bacteria; kingdom Pseudomonadati; phylum Pseudomonadota; class Betaproteobacteria; order Burkholderiales; genus Thiomonas; species Thiomonas intermedia. The sequence continues at coordinate 2,217,887 of NZ_CP020046.1, read as the reverse complement.
GTCGATCCCGGCGGCCTTGGCCCTCTCGGCAATGCGAGTACCAACCGCAACGGCTGCGGCCAGGTTGCCACCATGCCCGTTGAGTTGTCCACGCACTTCCGACTCCACCGTCGAAGCGGAAGCGAGGACGCGATCGCCCTCGGCGGAAATGATGGTCGCGTAGATGTGTTGATTCGTGCGATGCACCGACAGGCGCACTGAACGCAGACGCGCAATGCGACGACGAGTGGCCTGAGCGCGGCGAAGACGGGAAATGTTTTTGCTGATCATGATCCTGGCCCTTACTTCTTCTTGGTTTCCTTGATCACCACGACTTCGTCGGCATAGCGCACACCCTTGCCCTTGTAGGGCTCGGGCGGACGGAATGCGCGCACCTCAGCAGCGATCTGGCCAACGAGTTGCTTGTCCACACCCTTGATGACGATTTCGGTGGGCGTCGGCGTCTCAACCTTGATCCCCTCGGGCATGTCTTTCACGATGGGATGGGAAAAGCCGAGCGACAGGTTGAGCTTGGCGCCTTGCGCCTGGGCCTTGAAACCGACCCCAACGAGGGTGAGCTTGCGCTCGAAACCCTTGGAGACACCTTGCACCATACCGGCCACCAGGGCGCGCATCGTACCCGACATGGCGTGCGCCTCGCGCGACTCGTCAACCGGGACGAACGTCAGAGATCCGTTGTCCTGGGCAATGCGAACGCCTGCAAACTGCGCCCGCTCCAGCTTGCCCAGTCCACCCTTGACGGCAATCGTGTCAGCACTCAGATTGACTTCGACGCCTGCCGGCACTTGAACCGGATATTTGGCAATACGTGACATGGCTGTTCTCTCCTTAAGCAACGTAGCAGAGAACTTCGCCACCCACGCCAACCTGACGCGCCTTGCGGTCGGTCATGAGGCCGCGGGGGGTCGAAACGATGGCAACGCCCAGACCATTCATCACCTGGGGGATGTCTTCCTTGCCGCGATACACACGCAGACCCGGGCGACTGACGCGCTCGAGGCGTTCGATCACCGGCTTGCCTGCGTAGTACTTCAACGAAATCTCAAGATCTGCCTTGGCATCGTTCTCGCGGCGGATGTTGAATCCGTCGATATAGCCCTCTTCGTGCAGGACTTGAGCGATTGCAGCTTTGATCTTGGAAGCTGGCATCGTTACCTTCGCCTTTTCGACCATCTGCGCGTTACGAATACGCGTCAGCATGTCGGCGATGGGATCACTCATGCTCATCAATACTCTCCTAAAAACTTTTGGCGCCTGGCCGGTATAGCAACCGAACGGAACCGAACTCGATTCGACTCAATGACCGATCACCAGCACCGATTACCAGCTGGACTTGGTCACGCCAGGAATTTCCCCGCGGAACGCTAACTCGCGAATCTTGCTGCGCGACAACCCGAAACGGCGGAAGGTTCCGCGCGGACGGCCCGTAATGGCACAACGATTGCGCAGACGGGTCGGACTGGCATTGCGCGGCAGCTGCTGAATCTTCAGGCGAGCTTCATAGCGCTCTTCAAACGACTTGTTGGCGTCATCGACGATGGCCTGCAACTCGGCGCGCTTGGTCGCAAATTTTGCAACCAAGTCTTCGCGTTTCTTTTCGCGGTTGATCAGGGACAGTTTTGCCATGATGACCTCAGTTCTTGAAAGGGAAGCGGAACGCAGCGAGCAACGCCTTGCACTCTTCGTCGGTTTTGGCGGTCGTGGTCACACTGATGTTCAAACCGCGCAGCGCATCAACCTTGTCGTACTCGATTTCCGGGAAGATGATCTGCTCTTTGACGCCAATGTTGTAATTGCCGCGACCATCGAATGCGCGAGCGGAAATACCGCGGAAGTCGCGCACCCGGGGCAGGGCAATGGTCACGAAGCGGTCAAGGAAGTCGTACATACGACCGCCGCGCAGGGTGACCATGCAACCAATGGGCAGGTCTTCACGGATCTTGAAGCCAGCAATCGCCTTGCGCGACTTGGTCACAACGGGCTTCTGTCCAGCAATCTTGGTCAGATCACCAACCGCGTGCTCCATCACCTTCTTGTCAGCCACCGCCTCGGAGACGCCCATATTGAGGGTCACCTTGGTCAGGCGCGGCACTTCCATGACCGATTTGTAGCCAAATTTAGCCATCAACTCGGGCACGACTTTATCTTTGTAAATCGTCTGCAGGCGCGACATAAATCCTCCGGTCAGCCCTTGATCTGCTCGCCACTGGACTTGAAAACGCGCACTTTGGCGCCGTCATCCAGAATCTTGAAGCCGACGCGATCAGCCTTGCCGGTCGCCGGGTTGTAAATGGCCACATTGCTTTGATGAATGGCCAGGTCGCGCGAAACCACGCCACCCGCCTCACCCTTCATCGGATTGGGGCGCACATTCTTCTTCACGGTATGCACACCCTCGACCACGACATGGTCGGCATCCACACGGGCCGTCACCTTGCCGCGACGACCCTTGTCGCTGCCAGCAATGACGATGACGTCGTCATCTTTGCGAATTTTGTTCATGACAAATCCTCCTTCGCGGGCTCAGAGCACTTCGGGCGCCAGAGACACGATCTTCATAAAGCGCTCGGTACGCAGCTCACGCGTCACCGGACCGAAAATGCGCGTACCAATAGGCTCGAGCTTCGCATTCAGAAGCACAGCCGCATTGCCGTCGAACTTGATCAGGGAACCGTCCGTGCGGCGAACACCCTTGGCGGTGCGCACCACGACAGCGCTGTACACCTCGCCTTTTTTCACACGACCACGAGGAGCAGCTTCTTTGATGCTGACCTTGATGATGTCGCCCACGCCGGCGTAGCGGCGCTTGGAGCCGCCCAGCACCTTGATGCACATGACGGATTTGGCGCCGGTGTTGTCGGCGACATCCAGTCTGGATTGCGTCTGAATCATTTAATTTCCTTCACCCAACTTAGTCGCACAACGTGCGCCAGTCTTGGCTCCCTGGTGCGGGAATTGATCTGTGTTGCTCGCGTTTCGCGCAAACCCGACCAAAATCAGGGCCGGGCCACTTCCCGACGCCCGCCAAGAAGCGAAGGTCGAAAAAAGGCGAAGGCGCAATTATGCGGTGGAGCAAAAGCGATGTCAAGCCGCTTTCGCAGATTTTCGCTTGGAGCGACACAAGGCCGCACTGACCAAGGTCGCAGCCAGCAAGACGGCGGCATAGTCCCAGATCGATCCTTCACGAAGGATGCCGCTTCCAATCAAAACCAGGTGCGCCAGCAAGGCCCCGCCGCCGGCAAACAACGCGCGCCTGGCCCGCCCTGCCGCGCACCCAGAGCCCCAGGCGACAGGGGCGAACGCCCCCGTCGCGCCGCCGACGAACAAGGGCATGATGCTCGTCTGGACGAGCCAGGAGAAAAACAACGTCAACATGGATTCGTGCTAGAAAGATGGGTTGGTCAAAAAGCCTACGCCTTGCTTCACTTGCTGTTTGCACCGATGCGTGGATCGGCATTCTTCGCGACACTGTCAACTTTGACAGCGTCAGGTGCATTCTTGATTTGATCAAGATCAGTCGCGTCACATCACGACAGTTCTTAAAATCACGATTTGATTATGTTGCTCGCTGCCATCGGACTCAACCACCAAACCGCCCCAGTCGGGGTACGCGAGCGCCTGGCATTCTCGGCCGACACCCTGGTGGACGCGCTTCAGCGTTTGAAGGTGAACATGCTGGGCGGCAGACGAACCGGGCCTATCGAGGCCGCGATTCTATCGACCTGCAATCGCACCGAGATCTATTGTGCGGCCGACAGCGATCCGCGCGATGCGCTGTTGCACTGGCTGTCCACCGAGCGTCAGGTCCAGCTCGACGATCTGGCGGGCCATAGCTATCGACTGGTCCAGGACGGGGCTGTACGCCATGCCTTCCGCGTCGCCAGTGGCCTCGATTCCATGGTGCTGGGCGAGCCTCAGATTCTGGGGCAGATGAAGGAAGCGGTTCGGGTCGCCTCGGACTCGGGGGCGCTGGGCAGCACGCTGAATCAGATGTTTCAGCGGACCTTTTCCGTCGCCAAAGAGGTGCGCACCCATACCGAGATCGGCGCTCACTCGGTGAGCATGGCTGCGGCCAGCGTCCACCTGGCGCAGACCGTATTCGAGAGCCTCCACGACTGCCGCGTGCTGTTCATTGGCGCCGGGGACATGATCGAGCTCGTCGCCACGCATTTCGCGGCGCAACAGCCCAGGAGCATGGTGATTGCCAACCGCACCGTGGAGCGAGGCATCCGGCTTGCGCAGCGTTTTGGCGCCGAGGCCATCCGCCTGTCCGACGTGCCGCAACGTCTTGCCGAGTTTGACGTGGTCGTGACCAGCACCGCCAGCAGCCTGCCGATCATCGGCCTTGGGGCGGCAGAGCGCAGCATCAAGCAGCGGCGGCACAAGCCCGTGGTGATGGTCGATCTGGCCGTCCCGCGCGACATCGAACCCGAGGTGGCCCAACTGCGCGACGTGTATCTCTATTCGGTCGACGATCTGTCCGCCCTGGTGCGCAGCAACACAGAAAAGCGCCAGGCCGCAGTCGAACAGGCGGAAGCCATCATCGAAAACCGAGTTCATGGATTTCTCGAATGGCTGGACCAGCGTTCGCAAGTCCCCCTCATCCAGCGCCTGCAGTTACAGAGCGAACAGTGGCAGATGTATGAGGTCGAACGCGCCCGCCGCCTGCTGGCGCGGGGCGAGTCGCCCGAGGCCGTGCTTGACGCGTTGGCCCGGGGCCTGTCGCACAAGTTTTTGCATGGCGCATTCACCGCGCTGCACCACGGCGACCCGTCGCACCGCCAGGTCGTGTCGCAGGCCGTCGAGCGCGTGTTTCTGTGCCCGCATCGCGGCAACACCGACTCTTCCTCCGACGCTCAGTCCTAGCGCGGTTCCCGTCCGATTTTTCGACCCGCGCCATGCGCGGGTTTTTCGCGTTTGTCATTCATCCCCATGAAGCCAACCCTGCTGGACAAACTGGAGCAGCTGCAACGCCGGGCCAGCGAGCTCGATGCCTTGCTGGCCGCGCCAGACTGCACCGCCGATCTCCAGCGCTATCGCAGCATGACCCGGGAACTCGCCGAACTGCAGCCGGTTGTCGACCTGTATGCGCAATACAAGGCGAAGTCCAGCGAGCTGTCGCAGGCCGAGTCGCTGCTGAACGACCCTGACATGAAGGAGCTGGCTCAGCAGGAAGTGCTGGACGCACGCGCCGCGCTGAACGCATTGCAGGCCGAGCTTCAGGTCGCTCTGTTGCCGCGCGACCCGGACGACAGCCGCAATGTCTTTGTCGAGGTCCGCGCGGGAACCGGCGGCGAGGAATCGGCCTTGTTCGCCGCGGACCTGTTGCGCATGTACGCGCGCTATGCCGAGCGTAAGCGCTGGCGCACCGAAGTCATCAGCGAAAGCCCGAGCGATCTCGGTGGGTACAAGGAAGTCATTCTGCGCATCGAAGGCGAGGGCGCCTACGGCCTGCTCAAGTACGAATCGGGGGGGCACCGCGTGCAGCGCGTGCCCAAGACCGAGACGCAAGGACGCATCCACACCAGTGCCGCCACCGTCGCCGTGATGCCCGAGATGGACGAGGCACAGGCCATTCAGATCAACCCCGCCGACTTGCGCATCGACACCTTCCGCGCCTCGGGGGCCGGCGGCCAGCACATCAACAAGACCGATTCGGCCATCCGCATCACCCACCTGCCCACCGGCCTGGTCGTGGAATGCCAGGACGAGCGCTCGCAGCATCGCAACAAGGCGCGCGCCCTGTCGGTGCTGGCCGCCCGCCTCGCCGAGCGCGACCGGCAGGCCCGGCAAGCGCAGGAAGCCGCCACGCGCAAAAGTCTGGTCGGCAGCGGGGATCGTTCGGACCGCATTCGCACCTACAACTTTCCGCAAGGCCGGGTCAGCGAGCACCGCATCAACCTCACGCTCTACAAGATCGACGCCATCGTGGACGGCGATCTGGACGAATTGCTCACCGCCTTGCGCACCGAAGATCAGGCCGCGCAGTTGGCCGCCCTGGGAGAGAGCTGAGATGGTCACCCTCGCGGATTGGATGCGAGGCTGCGGCCTCGCCCGGCTCGACGCTCAGGTGCTGGTCGAATCGGTACAAAGCTGGAGCCGCGCCACACAGGCGGCCCACCCGGAGCGGGAACTCGACGCTCGCGCGCTCGAACGGCTCGACACGCTCGCCAGCCGACTGCGCTCGGGCGAACCCATGGCCTATGTGCTGGGCCAGCGCGAGTTCTACGGACTGGCTCTTGAGGTCACCCCTGACGTCCTCATCCCCCGACCGGATACTGAACTGCTGGTGGAACTCGCCCTGCGCCATCTCGACGCCCTGCCCGAGGCCCATGTCCCCACGGTGCTCGATATGGGCACGGGCAGCGGCGCCGTGGCGATCGCCATCGCCCATGCCCGGCCCAAAGCTCGCATCTGGGCGCTCGATGCCAGCGGCCCTGCGCTCGCGGTCGCCCGGCGCAACGCGCAGCGCCTGCTCGACCCGCACCGCGAGGGCGGCGCCCTCCGTTTCCAACAGACCGACTGGTGGGACGGATTGCGGCTTCCGTCGGCGTTTGCGGGCTTCGACTGCATCATCTCCAATCCGCCCTACATCGCCGCGAACGACCCCCATCTTCCCGCCTTGCGCCACGAGCCGCCTCTGGCGCTGACCGGTCGGCACCCCAATGCCGACGGTTTGAGCGATCTTCGGCGGATCGTGGCCCAGGCCGATTGCCATCTGAGCGACGAAGGCTGCCTGCTGCTGGAACATGGCTACGACCAGGCCGCCGCCGTACGCAACCTGCTGACTGCGCACGGCTTTCGCGAGGTGTTCAGTGCGCGCGATCTCGGCGGAATCGAACGCGTCAGCGGCGGACTTTGCCCACGCCGGCAAATCGACCAAAGCCCCCCTAAAATTGGCTGATCGACATCAACCAGGAAACACGACCATGTCCAGCGTGCAAGAGCAGATCGATCAAATCGTCAAGAACAACGACGTGGTGCTGTTCATGAAAGGTTCGCCGCAATTTCCCATGTGCGGCTTTTCGGGGCGCGCGGTTCAACTGCTCAAGTCCTGCGGCGCCAGCCAGATCAAGGCGGTGGATGTGCTGCAGGACGACGCCATTCGCCAGGGCATCAAGGCCTATGCCAACTGGCCGACCATCCCCCAGCTCTATGTCAAGGGTGAATTCATCGGCGGCTCGGACATCATGACCGAGATGGCCCAGAGCGGTGAACTGCAGACCCTCCTCGGTGGCCTCAAGTAAGCGAGCCTGGTGCCACACCCGGCCGCGCCGACCCTTGCGATGAAGCGACCGCGCCTGATCGTTGCACTCACCGGGGCGACCGGCATTGTCTACGGCGTGCGGCTGCTGCGGCATTTGCAACGTCTGGACACGGTGGAGACGCACCTGCTCATCTCCGCGGCAGGCGTCCTCAATCTCAAGGTTGAAATGAACCTGGATCGCAAGGCGGTCGAGGCGCTTGCAGACGTCGTCCATCCGGTCGGCGACATCGGCGCCGACATTGCCAGCGGCTCGTTTTCGACCCTGGGCATGGTGGTTGCGCCATGCTCCATGCGATCGCTGGCGGCCATCGCCCACGGCTTCTGCGACAACCTCATCACCCGCGCTGCCGACGTTTGCCTGAAGGAGCGCCGCAAGCTGGTGCTGCTCCCGCGCGAGGCGCCGCTCAATCTGGCTCACCTGCGCAATATGACGGCGGTGACGGAGATGGGCGGCCTCATCTTCCCGCCGCTTCCCGCGTTCTACCTTCGGCCCAGCAGCATCGACGCCATGGTCGATGCCAGCCTGGCGCGCGTGCTCGATCACTTCGCCATCGACCACGATCTGGGCATGGAATGGGCCGGGGTCAGGTCAAGTTGAAGACGGCGCAGATGCGCCGCGGTTTGCTCAAAGTCATTGTGGCGCGGAGTTCTTCGGGCCTATAACGACAACATCCCTTCGGAGTTCGCCATGACCCAAGCCCGCCCCTCTCGCAAGACCCCGTCACGCACCGCACGCCCAGCCGCGCCAGCCGCCACACAACGACGCACGCCCCGCCACAACAAGGTTTCCGAAGGCGATATTCCCCCCGTCCTGACGCCGGAGGGCGTCCGGCGTTACGTCGTCGATCAATCGCAGGAGGCCGCTAGGCAGGCCGAGCTGGCGGCGCTGGCTACCGTCCTCAACACAACAGCCGCCGAGGCCAAGAGCGACGCGGGCGTCCAGGCGATTCTGGCGGGAGACGCACCCGATGACGCCCAGGCGATGCGCGAAGCGCTGGGTCTGGGCAGTCCCGAGCCCGTGCTCCACCGCACCAGCAATGAGCTGGCCGAAGATTGGCGCAAGGGTGGCTATCCCTACAAATACAAGATGCTGCGCCGGGATTACGAGCGCGAGAAGTTCGTGCTGCAGACCGAGCTGCTCAAACTCCAGGCCTGGGTGAAGGAAAGCCGCCAGCGCGTGATCATCTTGTTCGAGGGGCGCGACGCCGCCGGCAAGGGGGGCACGATCAAGCGCGTGATGGAGCACCTCAATCCCCGCGGCGCCCGCGTCGTGGCGCTGGAGAAACCCAGCGAAGTCGAGCGCGGCCAATGGTATTTTCAGCGCTATGTGCAGCACCTTCCCACGGCGGGCGAGATCGTCCTTTTCGACCGCTCCTGGTACAACCGCGCCGGCGTCGAACGGGTGATGGGCTTCTGCACGCCGTCCGAATACACCGAGTTTCTGCGCCAGGCGCCGGAATTCGAACGCAATCTGGTGCGCAGCGGCATTCACCTCATCAAATTCTGGTTCTCGGTCAGCCGGGACGAGCAGCGCCGCCGCTTCAAGGAGCGGCAGGTGCACCCGCTCAAGCAGTGGAAGCTGTCGCCCATCGACATGGCCTCGCTCGACAAGTGGGACGACTACACCCGCGCCAAGGAGGCCATGTTCTTCCACACCGACACGGCCGATTCACCATGGACCGTGGTCAAGTCCAACGACAAGAAGCGCGCGCGGCTCAACGCCATGCGCTATGTGCTGCACTCGCTGCCCTACGCCGGCAAGGACGTGGAGCGCATCGGGGAAGTGGACAACCTCATCGTCGGTCGCGCCAACTTCATCCACGAGCGCGGCGAGCACGATCTGAGCAAGGGCGAGTATGTCTGAGCACCGCGACGACTCGACCGGAGGCGTCCGGGGCGGGCGCTATGCACCCCCGAAACGGGTTGTATAGGCCTGCAGCATGGCCGCATCGACCACAGGCAGTTGTTCACGGATGCCGTCCAGCCGGGCATCATCGGCCGGGCGCTGCGCGGCGGACCAGGCCGACTGCGGCCAGTAGGCATCCCAGCCCCAGCGGGCGATGACGTGCCAGTGCAGATGCGGCACGACATTGCCCAGGCTGGCGAGGTTGATCTTGTCGGGCTGCAAGGTGGCGCGCAGCGTCTGCTCCGCCAGCACCACCGCGTCCATGCAGCTCAGACGATCGAGCGCGCTCAGATCGCTGAACTCGGCCACATGCGTGTTCCACACCACCCGATACAGCGCCGGAAGCATGGGGTCAGCGGCCCGAATGAGTCGAAAGGCAGGACCACGCCAGACGACATGCTCGCCTTCGCCAAGGCACAACGGACAGGGCGCGTGAACAGACACGGCTTCAAGCGCGCTGTGCGGCGCCCACCATGATGACCGCCCCTGTGGGCAAGCCGGTTGGAGACCCGCCCGGCGGTTCCACACTGACGGCAAACGCCTTGGCCTGCGTCAGGTGCGCGCGTGCGGCTTCGGGCAGGGGGTATCGCGTCTGCCCCTGGGCCACGACCCCCAGTGAAATCGGGGCGCCTTCGGTAGGCAGCAACCAGAGTTGGTAGCTCTTGCCCTGAGGAGGCGTCATGGCGCCGACGGCGGTCAGGGTCAGCGCACTGTCCTGCACGGTGACGACGGCGGCCTGGCCGCCCTCACCATGCATCAGGGCGGCCATCTGCACAGGCGCCACGGCACGGCTGCCCTGGCCCGGGTTCTGGACCAGCACCACGACGGAAAACGCCACCGCGGCCACGGCCACGCCACCGAGCAGCAAGGACAGCCGTCTCCAGGCGTGCACGCCCCAGCCTGCCGCCCCACTGACCGCCGACTGCGGCATCTCCGGGATTGCGCCGAGGCGCGCCGTGATGCCCTGCCAGACCGATTCGGAAGGGCGGCCCAGTTGCGGCGACGACAACAAGGCCGCGTCGAACCGCTCGCGCCAATCGCGCACCGCCTGGGCGAAGGCGGGGCTCTGCTCCAGCAGAAGCTGAGCCCGCCGCTGCGCCGCCGAGCTGAGGCCGCCGGTGAGCCAATCGGCCGCCAGGCGCTGCAGCAGATCGGCGTTGAGATAACGCTTGGGCAGACTCATCGCGCGCCCTCCCCCAGACAGTCGCGGAGAAAAAGCACCGCGCGCCGGATCAAGGTCTTCACGGTTCCCAGAGGCATCACCCGCTCGCGCGCGACCTCGGCGTGCGACTGTCCCAACACATAGGCCGCCGCAAGCAGATCGCGCTGGCGCGGCTGCAGCTGGCCCAGGCAATCCTCCATCTGCCTGCCCTGCAGACCCGCTTCGAGCAGGTGTTCGGGCGTGCGGTGATCCGGGATCTCCGGCAGATCGTCATCGTCACCCTGCAGGGGTACGACATATTGAGCCTCACGCTTGCTGGCGCGCAGGCGGTCCAGGCAGGTGTTGCGCACCAGGGCGGACAGCCAGGCCTCCGGGCTGCCCAGTGACGGTCGATAGCTCCCGGCCTGATGCCAGATCTTCACATACGCATCCTGCATCGCCTCCTCGGCCGCTGCGCGCTCACGCAACAGGCGCAGGCAGATGGCCCAGACCCGGTTCTGCGTGGCCGCGTAAAGCTGGCTGAACGCGTCGCGGTCAGCCAGGGCGGTATAGGCGAGCAGGGATTGAAGGTCGGGCATGAGAAAGGCGCGGCGGGGAACCCGGCTTGCGCGGCTCGGCCAACACCAGGCTTGCAGCAGAGCGGGCAGGTTCGCGACGCATGTTAACGACATCACGCCGCTCCCGCTGCCCATACAGACCCGAACCCACCATCAGGCGATGAAGGCCGCGGGCACCGGATCCTTGCCCAGGGCGCCCAGCAAAACGGCCCAGTGCATCGTCTCGTCGCCCATGATGCTGGCGGCCGCCTTGGCCAGGTCCTTGTTGTGAAACTGCGGTACCGCGCCGAGGTAGGCACTGGCCGCCCCCTTTTCGAGCCCGGCGGCGAACTCCAGCACATCGGCCTGCGTTTTCAGCGATCCGGTCGGAAAACCATATTCCGCGGGCTTCTTGGCCATGACCGGCGTGCCGCCGAGCTTGCCGATGGTCGAGGCGAGCACTTCGGCGTGGGCCTTGTGCTGGCCCTGGAACTTGACGGCCACATCGAGCACCGGCTTTTGCAGCAGGCCCGATTCGGCACCCACCTGGTAGGCGGCGATGGCCTGGTACTCCAGACCCAGCGCGGTGTTGAGAATGGCGATGTCCTGGGCTGACGATGTGGACGGCGTGCCCGCCCAACTGGCCACCGGCGTCAGCGCACTGGAGGCCGCCAGTCCGGCGGCGAACAGGCCGCCGACGCGGAAGAACTGACGACGGCCGGCGCCCGCCTCGGGGGATGCGGCCGATGCGCTGGACGGTTCGGCGTTTGGGGTGCGTTGCATGATCAAACCTCCTGGATGAGTGAGAAAGAGCACAGCGCAGAGCTTGCCGCTGTCGTTCGAATTACGCAGCGCAGGGCAAAACGGATTCAGCGGGAGGCGTTCATTTATTCCAGATCAAGAGATTGCAATTTCGGCATATCGGGCTGGGCTGTTTTTGCGCCTTGTCACATTTGAAACAACCTGTATCGGTGACGATGCGCGCCTCGACCGATTGTTCTCTTGCCATCTCGCCATCGCCTGGGGTGCCCGCCATGCCGCTTTTCCACCGCTTCGCACCTGCTGCCCGTTTGGGCCGCTGGCTTCGTCTGGCTGCCGTCTGCGCGGCCGTGGCCCTTGCCCCGTCGGCCTGGGCCAGCCCCGCGTCTGCACCGCTGTCGGCGCAGGCCGAGGTGGATATCCACTCGCCCTACCGCGTGGTGCCCAAGATGCCCACGGGTTCCAAGGCCACCGCCGATCACAGCAAGTTCAAGGAGCTTCAAGGTCCGTTCAAAAGTGGCCCCGAAGTCACCGCGGCCTGTCTGAGCTGCCACACCGAGGCGGCCAAGCAGATCAAGGGCACTATCCACTGGAAGTGGGAGGAAGTCGAGCAGGACTCCAAGCGCATCGTCGGCAAGAACAAGGTGATGAACAACTTCTGCGTCTCCACGCCGAGCAACCAGCAGTTCTGCACCGGCTGCCACGTCGGCTATGGAGATGCGAAATCGGGCGAGTTCGTCGCCTTTAGCAAGCGCCCCGACACCGATGTGGACTGCCTGGTCTGCCACGACCAGACCGGCAAATACAAGAAGGCGCCGTACCAGTCCGGCAACCCGGCCACCACGCGCATCGAAATGCCCCCGGGCTCGGGCAAGTTCATTGAGCCCATCGACCTGTCCGTCATCGCCCAGCATGTGGGCGACCCCAAGCGCGCCAACTGCGGCACCTGTCACTTCGCCGGTGGCGGGGGCGACGGCGTGAAGCACGGCGACCTCGACAGCTCGCTTATCAACCCGCCCAAGTCGCTCGACGTGCACATGGCCAGCGACGGCCTCAACTTCCAGTGCCAGACCTGTCATGCCACCGGCGGCCACGAAGTCAGCGGCAGCCACTACAAGCTCGACGCCAAACACGAGGGCGGCCAGTATGTGCGCGGCAGCCAGCACAACATGGGCAGCGCAGCGAGCTGCCAGTCGTGCCACGGCGACACACCGCACAAGGGCAGTCTGGCGCAAGACCTCAATATGCACACCCGCAACATCGCCTGCCAGACCTGCCACATTCCCGAGTTCGCCCGAGGCGGCGTGCCCACCAAGATGGAGTGGGACTATTCCAAGGCCGGGCAGCGCGGCCCGGACGGCAAGCCGCTGGTGATCAAGGATGAACACGGCCACCCCACCTACCTGGGCATCAAGGGCAGCTTCAAGCTCGGCGAGAACGTGGCGCCCGACTACACCTGGTTCAACGGCGCGGTGAAGTGGATGAACATCGGCGAGAACGCGGTGCCGAACAAAGATGGTGTCATCGCCATCAACCAGTACGGCGGCAGCGCCACCGACGGCAAGTCTCGCATCTGGCCCGTCAAGACCATGAAGGGCACCCAGCCCTACGACCCGGACATGCACCGCCTGCTGGCCATCCACAACGCCGGTTTCGACGACGCCGCCTACTGGCACACGATGGACTGGCAGAAGTCCATCGCCGCGGGCATGAAAGAGGCGGGCCTGCAATGGTCGGGCAAGTACACCTTCGTCAAGACCACCACCACCTGGCCGATCACCCATATGGTCGCCCCCAAGGACAAGGCACTGAGCTGCGCGCAATGCCATACCAACCAGGGTCGGCTGGAGAAGATCGACGGCATCTACATCCCCGGACGCGGCAAAGACCACCAACCCTGGATCGAAATGATCGGGCTCGGCGTAGCCGGGCTGAGCCTGGCCGGAGTGCTCGTGCACGGCGGCATCCGCAGCTTCATGTGGCTGCGCCGCCGCGACAAGCCCGGCAGCAAGAAGCACTGATCCACCGCGCACCACAGGCTCTTCGAGGAATTCGCCATGTCACACAAGAAACACGTCATCCTGTTCAAGCGATTCGAGCGCTTCTGGCACTGGAGCCAGGCGGGACTCATCATTTTGTTGATGCTCTCGGGCTTTCGCATCCACGGCCTCTATGACCTGGGCATGGATTTCCACACCGCGCTACGCATCCACACGGTGGCCGCATGGTCGCTGGTGGTGCTGTGGGTGTTCGCCATCTTCTGGCACTTCACCACTGGGGAATGGAAGCAGTACATCCCGACCTTCGACAAGCTTTTCCTGATCGCCCGCCATTACGCCTTCGGCATCTTCCGGGGCGAGGATCACCCCTATCACCAGACCGCCGCGCGCAAACACAACCCACTACAGCGTCTGGCCTACCTCGGCGTCAAGCTGATGATCAACCCGATCATCTGGATCAGCGGCATCTGGCTGATCTTCTTCGCCGATTGGGGTGCATGGCCGATCTGGCAGCAGTGGGGTATCAGCCTTCAGGTCGTCGCCTGGGCCCATACGGTGGGCGCCTACATGATGCTGATCTTCTTTATCGTGCACGTCTATCTGACCACCACGGGCCACACCCCGATGGCGCACATCATGGCCATGATTCGCGGCTATGAAGACGAACCGGCGCATCACCATCCGCGCGCCAAAGCCGCCCACAAGGCGACCGAAAACGCCTGACTCCGGTTCCGGCAAAACACAGCGGACTGGCGCCGGCTTCTCGCCCGCACCAGTCCGCACTCACACCAGCACGCGCTCGATGCCGCCGTTGTTCGCCGCCTTAACGTAGTCGGCCATCCAGTCTGCGCCGATGAGGTGGCGCGCCATTTCAATGACGATGTAGTCCGCCTCGAGCAAGCCGTGCTGCAGATCGTTGCCATACCGATTGAGCCCCTGCAGACAAGACGGGCAGGACGTCAGGATCTTGATGTCTCCGGCAAAGCCATCGGCCCGCAACGCCAGCTCGTTCTTGCGCAGCTCCTCTTCCTTGCGGAAACGCACCTGCGTGGCAATGTCCGGGCGTGAGACCCCGAAGGTGCCGCTTTCGCCGCAGCAACGCTCGCTTTTGCGCACCTCGTCGCCCAGCAGCGCCTTCACCGTCTTCATCGGCTCCTGCGTCTTCATCGGGCTGTGGCAGGGGTCGTGATACAGATACTTGACCGCCGCTGACGTGCCGCCCGGGCTGAGGCTGTAGCCCTTCTCCAGCAGGAACTCGTGAATGTCGATGATGCGGCAACCCGGGAAGATCTTCTCGAACTCATAGCCCTGCAGCTGGTCGTAGCAGGTGCCACAACTGACCACGACGGTCTTGATGTCGAGATAGTTGAGGGTATTGGCCACACGATGGAACAGCACCCGGTTGTCGGTGATGATCTTCTCGGCCTTGTCAAACTGCCCCGAGCCCCGCTGCGGATAGCCGCAGCACAGATAACCCGGCGGCAACACCGTCTGCACCCCGGCATGCCACAACATGGCCTGGGTCGCCAGACCGACTTGGCTGAACAGCCGCTCCGAGCCGCAGCCCGGGAAATAGAACACCGCCTCGCTGTCCACCGAGGTCCCGCGCGGGTTGCGGATGATGGGCACGAAGTTCTTGTCTTCGATGTCGAGCAGCGCACGCGCGGTCTTCTTGGGCAGCCCGCCCGGCATGGGCTTGTTGATGAAGTGGATCACCTGCTCGCGTATCGGCGGCTTGCCCACGGTGAGCGGTGGATGCGCCGTCTGTGCCTTGGCCGCCGGTTTGAGCACCCGCCGCGCCAGCCGCTGCGCCTTGAAACCCGCCCCCACCATGGCGCTGCGCACCAGCTTGATGGTCTGCGGTTTGGAGGCGTTGAGGAAGAACATGGCCGCCGCATTGCCCGGTTTGAAACGCTTCTTGCCCATCTTGCGCAGCAGGTTGCGCATATTCATGGTGACGTCGCCAAAGTCGATGTCCACCGGACAGGGCGTCACGCACTTGTGGCAGACCGTGCAATGGTCGGACACGTCTTCGAACTCCTCCCAGTGCCGGATGCTCACCCCGCGCCGGGTCTGCTCCTCGTACAGAAAAGCCTCGATCAGCAGCGAGGTGGCGAGGATCTTGTCGCGCGGTGAATACAGCAGATTGGCACGCGGCACATGCGTGGCGCAGACGCTCTTGCACTTGCCGCAGCGCAGGCAGTCCTTCACCGAGGCGCTGATCGCCCCGATGTCGCTTTGCTGCATGATCAGCGACTCGTGTCCCATCAGATTGAAGCTGGGCGTATAGGCATTGCGCAGATCGGCGGGATGCGCCGGATCGCCCATCAGCTTGCCCTTGTTGAAGCGTCCTTCGGGATCGACCTCGCGCTTGTAGGCGCGGAATTCGCCGATCTCGGCCTCGGTCAGGAACTCCAGCTTGGTGATGCCGATGCCGTGCTCGCCCGAGATCACCCCGCCCAGGCTTCGCGCCAGTGCCATGATGCGGGCCACGGCGTCGTGCGCCTGTTGCAGCATGGGGTAATCGTCGGAATTGACCGGAATATTGGTGTGCACATTGCCGTCGCCCGCGTGCATGTGCAGCGCCACCCAGGCCCGGCTCTTGAGCACGCGCTGATGGATGGCATCGATCTCGCGGCGCAAGGGTTCGAACAGACCGCCTGAGAACATCGCCGCCAGCGGTTTGCGCAGCTCGGCCTTCCAGGACGCCCGCATCGAGTGGTCCTGCAGCAGATGGAACAGCGTGCTCTGCGCCGCGCCAGCCCCGGCGAACACCGACGACAGCGCCGGCGCGAGCGCGCGTTGCGCCGCGGGCAGCGCCGACAGCGGCGTATCGAGATGATCGAGATAGAACGACCAGCGCGCATGCACGCCAGCGAGCAGCTCCAGCGCCTGGGCGCGCTTGGCCTCGAGGTCTTCGGGCGAGAGCGCGGCGCCGCCGTCGCCCAGTTCCTCGTTGCGGGCCAGAGGCAAGGTGCCGCGCAGCGCACGGTCGATCTCGGCCACCAGCGCGAGCTTGTTCTTCAGCGACAGCTCGACATTGATGCGCTCGATGCCATCGACATACTCACCCATGCGCGGCAGCGGAATGACCACGTCCTCGTTGATCTTGAAGGCATTGGTGTGACGGGCGATGGCCGCGGTGCGTTTGCGGTCGAGCCAGAATTTCTTGCGCGCTTCGGCGCTCACCGCGATGAAGCCCTCGCCCACCCGCGCATTGGCCATGCGCACCACCTCGGAGGCGGCACGGGCCACGGCCGCTTCGTCCTCGCCGACGATGTCGCCGAACAGCACCATCTTGGGCAACGTGCCGCGGGCACTCTTGGTCGCATAACCCACGGCCTTGAGATAGCGATCGTCCAGATGTTCAAGCCCCGCCAGAATGGCCCCGCCGGGCCGGTCGTCGAGAAAGGTCTTGATCTCGACAATGCTGGGAATGGCCTCGCGCGCCTGACCGAAAAATTCGAGACAGACCGTGCGCACATGCGGCGGCATCTTGTGCAGAACCCAGCGGGCGCTGGTGATGATGCCGTCGCAACCTTCCTTTTGCACGCCCGGCAGGCCCGCCAGGAATTTGTCGGTCACGTCCTTGCCCAGACCTTCCTTGCGAAACCGCGCCCCGGGAATTTCCAGCAGCCGCCGCGACTGCAGTGTCACGCCGTCTGCGGCGAAGGTGCTCACCTCGAAGCGGGCGACCTCCACGTCGTGAATCTTGCCGAGATTGTGATCGAGCCGTTGCACTTCCACCCAGCGGCCCTGCGGATCGACCATGCGCCAGAAGGCCAGATTGTCGATGGCCGTGCCCCACAGCACGGCTTTCTTGCCACCGGCGTTCATGGCCACATTGCCGCCCACGCAGGACGCGTCGGCCGAGGTCGGATCGACGGCGAACACCAGCCCGGCGGCGTCGGCGGCATCGGCCACGCGCTGCGTCACCACGCCGGCCGGCGTCTGAATGGTGGGTACGGGATGGGCCACGCCGGGCAATTCCAGGTATTCGACCGGGCCGATGCGGTCGAGCTTCTCGGTGTTGATCACCGCGCTCTTCCACACCAGCGGAATGGCCCCGCCGGTATAGCCGGTGCCGCCTCCACGCGGAATGATGGTCAGCCCCAGCTCGATGCAGCCCTGCACCAGCCCGGCGATTTCCGACTCGCTGTCGGGACAGAGCACGACAAAGGGATACTCCACCCGCCAGTCGGTGGCGTCCGTCACATGGCTCACCCGCGCCATGCCGTCGAAGCGGATCGCGCCCTGCGCGCTGTGCCGCCCCAGCACTTTGCGGGCGCGCTGGCGCAGCGCCGCGGCCTCGTCGAACCAGGTGGCGAAGGCGGCCACGGCGCCACGGGCACGGTCGAGGAGCTGACGCACCAGGGCGTCGCGCTGCGCGTCCGGGCTTGGGCTGTGCGCGCTGTCGTCGCGGCGGCGGTCGATTTCGCGCAGCCGGTGTTCGAGCGCGTCGATCAGTGCGGCGCGCCGCTTGCGGCTCTGCAGCAGATCGTCCTGAAGGAAGGGGTTGCGCTGCACCACCCAGATGTCGCCCAGCACCTCGTAGAGCATGCGCGCCGAGCGCCCGGTGCGCCGTTCCTGCCGCAGTTGATTGAGCCACGTCCAGGCCTGCTCGCCCAGCAGGCGGATCACCACTTCGCGGTCGGAGAACGAGGTGTAGTTGTAGGGAATCTCGCGCAGGCGCGGGGCCTCATCGGCCGGGCCCTGACCCAGCGCGGGAAGCAATTCGGGAGCGTGTGAAGCGGGGGCGTTCATCGGAACGGCTTCGGTCTAGCGGACCGGGGAGATAAAACGCCATTGTAGGGAGGGTGCCATTTCCGCGCGGCAGCCATGCCAACCGCCTTTCCGTGAGAAATTTCACACAAGACCCGGTGTGATGACGCGATGCAGCAAATAGGGGTAATCCCGGGCTTTTAAGCTGCTCGCATGAACGAACTCAAACTTGCCGAGCTGATGAGCGCGCTCAGCCATGCGCTCGACATGACCGAGGGCCAGCCCGAAGGCCACTGCGTGCGCTGTGCCTGGATCGGCATGTCGGTGGGGGGCGCCATCGGCCTTCCCGCACCGCAGCAGTGGGAGCTTTACTACACCCTGCTGTTGAAGGATCTGGGCTGCAGCAGCAACGCCGCCCGCATCTGCGAGCTCTACCTCACCGAAGACCTGCAGTTCAAGCGCGACTTCAAGCGGGTCGACGGCAGCCTGCCGCATGTGCTGCGCTTCGTGCTCGACCATACCGGCTTGCGCAGCGGCCTGGCCGAGCGTTTCCGGGCCACGCTCAATATCTTCCGCAATGGCCGGGACATCGCCCAGGAACTCATTCAGACCCGTTGCCAGCGCGGCGCCGACATCGCGCGGCAACTGCGCTTTCCCGAGAACGTGGCGCAGGGCATCCACGGCCTCGACGAACACTGGGACGGCAGCGGCAAGCCCGAGGGTCTGAAGGGCGAGCAGATTCCGCTCTACGCCCGGCTGGCCCTGCTGTCGCAGGTGGTCGACGTGTTTTTCACCGCCAGCGGCCCCGCCGAGGCCCGCGACGAGGTGCGTCGGCGTCGCGGCGGCTGGTTCGATCCCGAACTGGTCGATGCCTTCCTCGCCCTCTCCGAACAAGACGATTTCTGGCAGACGCTGCGCGACCCCGACCTCGGCAGCAAGGTGCTCGCCCTGGAACCGGCGCAGTGCTGCGTGCCGCTGGATGAAGACTATCTCGACGAAATCGCCGCCGCCTTCGGCCAGATCGTCGACGCCAAGAGCCCCTACACCGCGGGACACAGCGCCCGCGTGGCGCTTTACGCCGACCACATCGCCGCCCAGCTCGACCTCCCGTCCGAGCGCCGCCGCTGGCTGTACCGCGGCTCGCTGCTGCACGACGTGGGCAAGCTCGGCGTGAGCAATGCCGTGCTCGACAAGGCGGGCAAGCTCGACGCGGCCGAGTGGGAGGCCGTGCAGATGCACGCCACCTACACCGAGCGCATTCTGGGACGGATCAGCGCCTTCTCCGAGCTTGCCCGCGTGTCGGGCGCGCATCACGAGCGCCTCGACGGCACGGGCTACCCGCGCCGCCTCACCGCCGACCACATCGCGCTGGAAACCCGCATCATCACCACGGCCGACATCTTCGACGCCATTTCCGCCGACCGCCCCTACCGTGGCGCCGTGCCGATCGCGCAAACCCTGCAAATCATGTCCAAGACCGTGGGCACCGCGCTCGATCCGCGATGCTTCGACGCGCTGTGCAAAGCCGTGGATCAACTGGAGATGCTGGCGCCGCAAGACCTCGACCTGGCAGCCTGAAGCGGGCGCTTGCCGCTCACCAAGTTTTACAGTCTTCCTCTCCTGTTTTGGGCGATCTGTGCCGCTGAATCATGCACTGCCCTCCCCCCTCTCCATGATCGGCTTCATTCAGCACACTCTGCTTCACATGCTGGACAAATGCGGGGTGGCGGGTGCGCGAGCCGAGGTGCTCTGCCGGGTCGGCCTGCCGGAAGACACCCACTTTCGCATCGACACCGATTACGACGATCTGCAGGCCGCGGAACGCCGCCTGGCGCCTCAATGCTGAGCCGGCATGGCCACGTAGATCTCGACGCGGCGGTTGGCTGCCCGCCCCTCGGCTGTGGCGTTGCTGGCCACCGGGTTCTGCGGGCCCAGGCCCTGCGTCGAGATGCGCTGCGCGGCGACCCCGCGTGAAACCAGGAAGTTCTTGACCGTCAGCGCGCGGTTCTCAGAGAGCGGATAGTTGATGGCATCCGTGCCGGTGCTGTCAGTAAAGCCGAAGACCTGCACGCTCTCCGTGGGGTTCTGGTTCAGGCCGGTGGCCAGGCTTTCCAGAATGGGGTACATGCGCGAGTTGAGTTGCGCGCTGCCCGTGGCAAAGCCGGCGTCGGCCGGAACGTTCATCTTGAGGCGGTTGTCCTGCGTCTGCGTCACCTGCACACCGGTGCCCGATGCCTGCGCCTGGGCCTGCAGATCCTGCTTCTGTTTCTCGAGATGCTGGTTCCACAGATAGCCGCCCAAAGCACCGACCGCCGCGCCCGCCACGGCGCCCGTGGCCGCGCTCTTGCCTTTGTTGCCTCCCGCGGTGAGCACACCGATCAGGGCCCCGGCCGCCGCGCCCGCGCCCGCGCCTGTGGCTGTGGTTCGTTGTGAATCGCTCATGTTCGCGCAGCCCCCCAGGGACAGCGCGACCAGACCGGCCGACAGCGCGATGGCGATGGATTTTTGTGACTTCATGTAAGGCTCCTAGTCCAGACTTCGATGGTCATACCTTGTGACAAGTTTAGTTCCGTTCCCGCGGTGAAACGGAACTGTGATGTCGAATTTTCAGTCTATTCTGACAATATGGCATTCCCCCGAAAAGCAGCTCATGGACCGCTTCACGCCCCCCACCCTCACCCCCCCGCCACCGCTTCGACACGCCACTGGAAAATCGCCGCACTGGACGCTGGACTGGATCGATTACTCGCGCATCCAGATCGATGTGATTCACGACAAAGTCGATCTCTTCTACCTGCTCGTCAGCGCGTCGTTCATTGAATCGGGCTCGGACACCTATACCCGCAACCTCGTCGAACACTACGATGCCCATCCTCAGATCTCCGACTGGCTCCAGCACCAGTGGGAGCCCGAGGAACTGCAGCATGGCCGCGCGCTCAAGACCTATGTGCAGACGGTCTGGCCCGATTTCGACTGGGACGCGGCCTACGCCGCCTTTTTCGACGAATATTCCCGCCTTTGCACCGTCGAGGAGCTCGAAGACGACCGCGCCCTCGAACTGGTGGCCCGTTGCGTGGTCGAGACCGGGACGGCCACCTACTACCAGACCCTGCGCGACCTCTCGGCCGAGCCGGTGCTGGCCGAGCTGACCGAGCACATCCGCACCGACGAGGTGCAGCACTACAAGCATTTCTACCGCTACTTCAAAGAACTGAACGCCGAACGCAAGCTGTCGCGGGCACGCATCCTCGGCGCGCTCAGGCGGCGGCTGCTGGAACTGCGCACCAGCGATTCGGACATCGCGCTGCGTCATGTCTGGGCCTTCCGCCAGGCCATGCCCGGGGTGGACCAGGAGCCCTTCGAGCGCGTCTGCCAGCGGCTCTATCAGTATGTCGGCGCGCAGCTGCCCATGGATCAGGCGGTGAAAATGCTGCTCAAGCCGCTGGCGCTGCCGCACCGCATGGAACATTTCATCGAGCGTCCGCTCACGCACCTGGCCCGACGGGTGATGACGGCCTGAGCGACCGACCGGCGCTCAGCGCCCCGGCACGGCAAGACGGCTGCGGAGCCACGTCGGCACCCGCAGACCCGCCTGATCGGCCCGACGCAGAATCGCGTCAAGCACCCGCGGCACCTCGAACACGGCACGATTGGGATGCGCCGCCACTCTGGCGCGATAGTCGGGCAGATCGGCCAGGAAGGCGGGCAGCGCCGCGCCGATGGCACGAAAACTGGACAGCACCAGGCCGAAGCCGTTGTCGCGCACCCAATCGGTGTTGTAGCGTTCCTGCGGCATGGTCCACGCATTGCGGGTGACGATCACCGGCAGCCCCAGATGCAGGGCCTCGCTCAGAGATCCGGGGCCGGGTTTGCCGATGAAAAAATCACCCAGCCGCATCACCTCCGCCACGTCCGAGGTGAAACCCATCACCGCCCTGGGCGCCGTGGACGGCAGGGCGCGCAGCCTGGCCGCCAGGCGGGCATTGTGGCCGCACAGCAAAAACAGCTGCACATCGGGCAGTTGCTCGGCGAGGGTCGTCATGCTGCGCGAACCATGGCCGCCGAACATCACCACCCCGACCGGCCGCCGGGGATCGAAACCCAGCGCCCGCAGCCGGACCTCGCGGTCAAAGCCGACCGGCGTCTGATAGAAGTCGGGGCGAATGATCATGCCCGACGTCGCGTGCACCTTGTCGGCGGCAAAGCCGGACTCCAAGGCCTGCTGCACCGCGCGGGGCGAGCCGCAGATCAGGTGCTGATCCTGTCCCGGCTCCATCCAGAAATGCGGCGGCAAGTCGGCCAGATCGGTCAACAAGGTCACGAAGGGCACGCCGGGCAGCGTGGCGGTCAGGCTGTCGTAGAGCGCGCGGTTGAAGTTGGGAATGAGCGACACCACCAGATCGGGCTCGGTGCGCAGCCAGTGCAGTTTGAGGATTTTGAGCAGGGTGGGATGCAGCAGACGCAGCACGCCCTGCAACAGTCTGAGTTCGTGACGCAAGCCGAGGGTAAGCCCCCGCGCCAGCCGGGCGTTGTAATAGTCTTCGGGCGAAAAAGCGTATTTGCGCAGCGTGCCCTGGGGGTCAAGCACCTCGGTGAGGTTGACCAGCCGCACCTGCCAGGGCAGGCCCGCAAGCGCGATGCCCTGCTGCAGCGCCAGGGCCGAGGCCCGGTGGCCTCCACCGGCGTTGAAATAGATCAGATCGACCGTTCGGGTCTGCATGGGCTTGCGCATGGCGCCCTAAGTTACACCACGATTGTGACCCTTCTTCCCGCGTCAAGACGTGGCGAAAAGCGGGCATTTTGTAAATTTCACGCGCGGTGGATTGAGAAAATGCGCAAATTCAGGTTCCATGGCGCGTGACGACAGTAACAAATCCGTTCGTCGCCCCGAAACAGACTTGGAGTTCCCATGACATTCAAACTTGCCCTGATCGCCGCAGCCCTGCTTTCGCTTGCCGCCTGCCAGAAGGCTCAAGAGGCCGCCAGCAGCGCGGCCAGTGCCGCCCAGTCGGCCGCCAGTTCAGCCGTCGCCGCAGGCGCCAGTGCAGCGGGCGCCGCCGCGAGCGCCGCACATGGCGCGGCCACCAGCGCCGCCAGCGCGGCTGGTGGCGCGATGGACCATGCCGCCAGTGCCGCCCAGGGGGCGGCGAGCGCGGCCGGCCACGCCGTCGACAAGGCCGCCAGCGCAGCCAAGGAGGCCGCGACGTCGGCCGTGCATTCGGGCGCGGCGGCGGTCTCCGGCGCCGCAGACAAGGTCAAGGAAGCCACCACCAAGCCCTGACCGCCGCCTCGGTTCACCCCTGGCGAAACGGCGAGCTTCGGCTCGCCGTTCTGCATTGGGGCCGACTCACGCCAGATCGGCCTCGGGGTTGTCGAGGCTGAACACTTCGGCGTTGTCGTCGTAGGCGTAGATCTCGGCGTAGCGGCCCCAGTCGATGGCGGTGTCGAGCACGCGGCGCGCCTCGTCTTCGCTGAGGTGATCTTCGAGTTCGGTGAGAAAGCGCGAATCGGGCGCGCGGTGGTTGTAGCGCTCGTCGAGCACGGTGCGGATGCGCGCCACCAGCGGCACATGCTCGATGAGATGGCGGGCGAACAGCTCCTTGCGTTCCTGCAGCGTGCCATCGACGAACTGCCGCCCCGCGGGCAGCAGCATGATGTCGCCCTCTTCCGCCTGGGCCAGGCCCAGCAGCTCGGCGCCTTCGATGAGCGGAAAAAGCTCGTCCACCGAGAAGTGCATGTCCTCGGCGAGTTCGGGCAGGCTGATGCGGGTGTTGGCGCTGCTCTTTTCGAGCGCATCGAGCTCTTCGAGCAGCCCGGCCAGGGCGTTGACCGACAGGGCGGGCAGACGCAGGCCGATGCCGGGCACCTGCTTGCGCACCGCATCGCGTCCGGTCGGGCGGGCGGTCATGGCGCCGTAGATGCCCTCGACCAGATCGCGGAACTGGGGCGATTCGCGGTCGCGCGGGTGGGGCAGGTCGATGCGCATCTCGCTGATCACCCGCCCCGGGTTCGACCCCAGAATGACGATGCGGTCGGCCATGAGCACGGCCTCCTCGATGTTGTGCGACACCAGCAGGATGCCCCGCGTGGGAATCTTGCGCTCCGCCCACAGATCGAGCAGATCGGTGCGCAGGGTTTCGGCGGTAAGCACGTCGAGCGCGGAGAAGGGCTCATCCATCAACAGCACGTCGGGGTTGATGACCAGGGCGCGGGCGAATCCCACGCGCTGGCGCATGCCGCCCGACAGCTCGCGCGGATAGGCGGACTCGAAACCGTCCAGCCCGATGAGGTCGATGGCTTCCAGCGCGCGGGCTCGGCGCTCGCCCGGAGGCACCTTGAGCGCCTCCAGCCCCAGTTCGACGTTCTGCAGCACCGTCAGCCAGGGAAACAGCGCAAAGCTCTGGAACACCATCGCCAGGCCCGGCACCGGACCGTCGATCGGCTCGCCCCGGTGCAGCGCCGTGCCGCTGGTCGCGGGCACCAGCCCGGCCAGGGTGCGCAACAAGGTGGATTTGCCCGAGCCCGAACGGCCCAGCAGCACCAGAATCTCGCCGTCGCGCAGGTCGAGATCGACGCCGTCGAGGATGATCAGCTCGCCGCCCTCGGGCGTGCGATACGACTTGCGCACTCCGGCCAGATGAAAGATCGGGGCATGGCCCGCGGCGTCCTGAGCGCCGGGGGTCGGCTGAGAAGTCACGGCGTTCATGGATGCAAAGTCCTCGCAAAAACCAGGAGATTCGGTGTTTAGTCCAGCCGCACGCGCGTGGCGGCGATCTTGTAGAGACGGTGCCAGACCAGACGGTTGATGGCAATCACATACAGCGCCATCACCCCCACGCCCAGACCGACCTTCAAGGTCTGGCCCTGCTGGGTGGCCTCGGTAATGTAGGCCCCAAGCCCGGTGGCGACCAGGGTGTGACTGCCCCAGCTCACCACTTCGGCCACGATGCTGGCGTTCCAGGCCCCGCCGGAGGCGGTCAGCGCGCCGGTCACGAATCCCGGAAACACGGCGGGCAGATAGAGCTTGCGCCACAGCAGTCCGCCGCGCAGCCCCAGATTGCGGCCGGCCTCGCGCAGGTCACCGGGAATGGCCGAGGCCGCGCCGATGACCGAGAACAGGATGTACCACTGGCTGCCGAGAATCATCAACGGCGCGGTGAACACATTCACGTCGAGATGCCAGTGCACGATGGCCACGACCACCAGCGGAAACAGCAGATTGGCCGGAAAGGCGGCGAGAAACTGCGCCACCGGCTGCGCCACGGCCGCCCAGCGCGGACGCAGGCCGATCCAGATGCCCAACGGCACCCAGATCAGCGCGGAGATCGCCACCAGCACGAACACCTTGAACGCGGTGAACGCCCCCAGCAGCAGCACATGCCCGACCTGCGGCCAGCCGAAGTCGCGCGGCAGCACCAGAACCAGGGCCACGATCAGACCGAGGGTGAACAGCACCATGCTGGCGATGAACACCCGGTCGCCCCAGACCGGGCGCGGGCGCGGTGCCGACTTGCGCGACGGCACCGCGGGCAACAGGCGCACGCTGACCTCCCACAGCACGGCGGGCAGCCGCGCCAGCCGCTGGGTGAGACGGGTACGCCGCAGGAAGTCGAGCACCACCGAGCGCGGCGCGTCCACGCTGACGGTGTTGTCCAGGCGGAACTTGTCGGCCCAGGCGACGATGGGACGGAACAGCAGAAAGTCATACGACAGAATCACCACGACCATGGCGAGAATCGCCCAGCCGATGGCGCCGAGATTCTTGGCCGCGATCGCCGCGGCGATGTAAGAGCCGATGCCCGGCACCGACACCTGCTGGCCGGACACGGTCAGCGCCTCGGCGGCGACGACGAAGAACCAGCCGCCGGACATGGACATCATCGCGTTCCACAGCAGGCCGGGCGCGGCGTAGGGCAGCTCCAGCTTCCAGAACCGCTGCCAGCCGTTGAGTCGATAGAGCGTGGCGGCCTCGCCCAGATCGCGCGGCACGGTCTTGAGCGACTGGTAGAGGCTGAAGGTCATGTTCCAGACCTGCGACGTCCACACCGCGAAGATCACCGCGAACTGCAGCCCGAGCATGCTGCCCGGAAACAGCGCGATGAAACCGGTCACCGTGATCGACAGATACCCCAGAATGGGCACCGACTGCAGCACATCGAGCAGCGGCACCATGATCTTCTCGGCGTAGCGGTTGTTGGCCGCGATCCAGGCATAGATCAAGGTGAACACCGTGCTGGCGGCCAGCGCGGCCAGCATGCGCAGCACGGTGTAGAGCGCGTATTGCGGCAGATCGCCCGGATCGAGCGACAGCGCCACGGCCTGTCCCAGATGGAAGGGCTGCGCCATCTGCCGGCTGGCATGGCCGATGATGAGCAGCATGCCGATGACCAAGGGCAGCGCGATCAGATCGCGGCGATTGGGCAGCGGCAAAGCCAGCGGACGCAGATTGAGGGCCATGGACGCGAGCGGGAACGGGAGCGGAATTTGCGGGCCAAAAGCGGTGAAGTCTAGCGAGATGGCGATGACTTTTCGATGTCACACGCCGCCCGGCGACGCACGCAGACGTATCTGGACGTTTCATCCGGGAAAACCCTGATCCGCCCCTGTTTCGCTGCCCTGAGACGCCCGTGTCAGCTGCGAATTTCGCCGCGGCCCCATGCACAATGCACGCATGCAAGCCAGAACCTACCTCCGCGCCTCGCTGTTTGCGGCCCTCGTCGTCATCAGCCTCAAGCTGCTCGCCTGGAAAGTGACCGGCTCGGTGGGCTTTCTGTCGGACGCGATGGAGTCCGTCGTCAACGTCGCGGCGGCTGCCTTCGCCCTGTTCATCGTGCGCATCGCCGAGGCGCCCCCTGACGCCGATCACCCCTACGGCCACACCAAGGCGGAGTATTTCTCCAGCGGCATCGAAGGGCTGCTCATCGGCGTGGCGGCCGTGCTCATTCTGATCGAGGCCGGCCATCGCCTCACCCATCCCCAGCCCATCACCGACGTTCCCCTGGGCGCGGCGATCTCGGCGCTGGCCACGGCCATCAATCTGGGCGTGGCGCAGTGGATGCTGCGGGGTGCGCGGCGGCTGCGCTCCATCGTGGTCGAGGCCGACGCCCGCCATCTGATGACCGACGTCTGGACTTCCGTGGGAGTCATTACCGGCGTGCTGCTGGTGCCGCTCACCGGCTGGCTCTGGCTCGACCCCGTGCTCGGCATCGCCGTGGCCCTGCACATTCTGAGCGAAGCCTTTTCGCTCGTGAAGCGCTCGGTGGACGGCCTGATGGACAAGTCGATGGACGATGACGACCTTGCCGGCCTGCAGGCCGTGCTCGACCGCTTCCGTTCGCACGACATGCGCTTCGACCATGTGCGCACGCGCGTGGCCGGCACCCGGCGCTTCGCCTCCATGCACCTGCACATGCCGGGCCAGTGGACGCTGCAGCGGGCGGCCAACTGCCGGTACGCCGTGGAGAAAGCGTTGATCGACGCCTACCCCGGCATGACCGTGACCATCGAAATGCTCACTTCCGCACAGGAAAGCCTGCAGGAGGAGAATGCACAGACGCATACAGAGACCTCGGCCCTGACCGACAGCGCGCCCGGCGGCGCGGCGCCCCAACATCACTGAAGACCGCCTGCCCCACGTTTCCTGCCCCGGAGAGATCCATGCAACTCACCAGCCCCGCCTTCACCGATGGTCAGCCGATTCCCCCGCAGTACGCGTTCTGCAAACCCTCGGGGGTGGGCCATGTGGCCCTGTCGCAGAATTTCAACCCGCCGCTGGCCTGGTCGGGCGTGCCCGAACGCGCACAGAGCCTGGTGCTGATCTGCCACGATCCGGATGTGCCCAGTCGGGCCGACGACGTCAACCTCGAAGGTCACATCGTGCCCCCCGATCTTCCTCGCGTGGACTTCTATCACTGGCTGCTGGTGGACATGCCGGCAACCTGCACACACCTCGACGAGAAGGCCTTCAGCAACTCGGTCACGGCGCGCGGCAAGGCGGGCCCGGCCTGCGCCGACGGCATGCGTCAGGGCGTGAACGACTACACGGCGTGGTTTGCCGGCGACCAGGACATGGCGGGCCAGTATTTCGGCTACGACGGCCCCTGCCCGCCGTGGAACGACAGCCTGCTCCATCACTACACCTTCACCCTCTACGCCCTCGATGTGCCGCGCTGCCCGGTCGACGGGGTCTTCGGCGGGGCGCAACTGCGCGCTGCCATCGCCCCGCATGTGCTGGCCCAGGCCAGTCTCACCGGCACCTACACCCTCAACCCCGCCTTGCGCTGATCCATGCCCGACACTCCCGAAAAGCCCGACACCCCGTCTGCAGCGGCGCCTCAGCGCAAGCCCGGCATGAACGTGCAGCTCAGCGGGCTGCTGGGCATCGTCATCGCCATCGCGGTGCTCGTGGGCATCTTCTCCCTGCTGCGCGGCCGTCTGGTGAACCAGCCCGTGGATGCGCCGCAACTGCAGCTCGCCAACGACAGCCCCTGCATGGCCGATGGCATCAAGGCACTGGCCGCCAGCGGCAAAGCCATCACCTACGGTCAGCTCGGCAACCTGAAGAAACAGTGCGGGGAAGATGGCGAGTGAGGTCGGCGTCTGAGCGCAGCCGCTCACCCGTTTGACGCATCGGCACCGGGCGCCGGGGCCCGCGCAAACTGGGCCTGCACCCGCAGCCCCCGCCCCTCGACGGACGCGTGCCGCGGCAGCTCGCTCAGCGTGATCTCGGCATCGTGCTGGCGGGCGATCTCGCGCACGATGGCCAGACCCAGGCCGCTGCCTTCGCTGCCGTTGTCGAGAATGCGGTAGAACGGCTCGAACACCAGCGCACGCTCCGCCTCGGGAATGCCCGGGCCGCTGTCGTCGACCTGCAGTTGCACCACCGGACCGGCGCGCGACCCCTCGGCCACCGCACTACGCAGCCGCAGCGTGACGCTGCCTCCGGGCGGGGTGTAGGTGATGGCGTTGTGCAGCAGATTCTTGATCAGCTCCTGCAGCAACAGGGCGTTGCCGCGCACCTGCAGCGGCAGGGGCGGGCTGTCGAATTCCAGTTCGAGATTCTTGTCCAGCGCCAGCATGGCCAGCTCCTGCATGGCCTCGGCCGCGGGCTGGCGCAGATCGATGGTCTCGAACACCGCGCGGGCCGCGCCGCCCTGGTTCTCGGCGCGGGTCAGGGCCAGGAGCTGGTTGACCAGGCGGGTGGTGCGCTCCACGCTGCGACCGATCTGCCGCAGGCTGGCGCGCAGCTCCTCAGGGTCGGTTTCGCGCTGCGCCAGTTCGGCCTGCATGCGCAGGCCGGCCAGCGGCGTCTTGATCTGGTGGGCCGCATCGGCGACAAAGCGCTTCTGGGTCTGCAACGATTGCCGCAGGCGGGCAAACAGGCTGTTGATCGAATCGACGAGGGGCGCGATTTCCTCGGGCGCCTCGCGCTCGTCGATCGGGCTGATGTCATCGGCACGGCGGCGGATGCGCGCCTGCAGTTCGTTGAGCGGCGCAATGCCCTGTCCCAGACCGAACCAGACCAGCAGGATGAAGATGGGCACCACCACGAATTGCGGCAGGATGACGCCCTGCACGATGTCGCGCGCCAGCCGCGTGCGGGCATCCAGGCTCTGCGCCACCTGCACCAGCACCGGCATGGCGCGGGCCGCCCCGGGCGCAGCGGGGGGCCAGACCCAGGCCGCGGCCAGACGAACACCGTGCTCGCCCATCTCGCCATCGCGCCACGCGACCGACAGCGCGCCCGACGCATGGCCCGGCGGCAACATGGCCGCCGACGGCAGGCCCGGCGCGCCAGCCAGCAGCACGCCCGACGCACTGCGCACCTGATAGCCCAGAATGCCCCCGGCTGGTGGCTGCCGCAGCGTCAGCTGCCACAAGGCCGACTGCACCGCCGCCTGCGCGCCCTGCATCTGCACCTGCGCCGAGAGTTGGCGCAGCGTGTGCTCCAGTGCCGCGTCATAGGGTTTGGCAGCAATGGCCTGCGCCACGAGATAGGTGATGCCGATGGACAGCGGCCACAGCAACAGCATGGGGGCGAGCATCCAGTCGAGAATCTCGCCGAACAGCGAGCGCGGGTGCCGCCTGCGCCCCCGCTGGTCCTCCTGCGGGGACGGGGTCTGCGCCGCGGAGATTTCAGGCATCGGGGCGGACGGCCTCGGTCGTTGGCACGGGGGTCGGCGCGATCTTTTCCAGGCAGTAGCCCAGGCCGCGCACCGTGGCGATGCGCACCGGGCCGACCTCGATCTTCTTGCGCAGCCGGTGCACATAGACCTCGATGGCGTTGGTGCTCACCTCCTCGCCCCAGACGCACAGATGCTCGACGAGCTGATCCTTGCTCACCAGGCGACCCGCGCGCTGCAACAGCACTTCGAGCAAGGTGAGTTCGCGCGCCGAGAGTTCCACCACATGGCCGTCGAGGGTGACCACGCGGCCGGTGATGTCGTACTGCAGCGGGCCGTGCTGGATGATGGCGCTGGCGCCGCCCATGCCCCGGCGGGACAGGGCCCGAACCCGGGCCTCGAGTTCCTGCAGGGCGAAGGGCTTGGCCATGTAGTCGTCGGCGCCCAGATCGAGGCCGCGCACCTTGTCTTCCACGCTGTCGGCTGCGGTGAGGATGAGCACGGGCACGGTGGTGCCGCGGGCGCGCAGTTTGCGCAGCACCTCAAAGCCCGACAGCCGCGGCAGCCCCAGGTCGAGAATCAGCAGATCGAAGGCGCTGGACTGCAGCGCCGCGTCGGCGCTGTTGCCGTCGGCCACCTGATCGACGGCGTAGCCCAGCGCGCGCAGCGATCGCAGCAGCCCATCGGCCAGAACCCGGTCATCTTCGGCAATCAGTATCCGCATGCTTGTCTCCGCCCGGGTGTCTGGGCACCGCGCCCGGGATGTTATGGCGCAGATTTTAGGAGCCTGTCGGACTTGAGTCGCGTGAAGCGAAAAAAGGGTGTGGCGATGGCCCGGGGCGGTGGGTTTGCCTGCCTGGGGCGGGGCCGCGCTGCAGCACGACGGGCAGGGCTTGCTCGACCTGGAACTGAAGGGTGCGCGTGGGGAAGGCGAATCCCACGTCGTGCTGCGCGAACACCCGCATCAAACCCAGGTTGAGGGTCTGCTGGGTGTTCATGTAGGCGGTGAAATCGGCCGACTTCATCCAGTACACCACCTCGAAATTCAGACTGGAGTCGCCAAAATCCTTGAAATGCGCGCGGTCGAACCGGGCGTCGGGCTGGGCGTCGATCAGCGATTTCACCCAGACGGGAATCTGCTCCATGGTGTCGGCCGGTGTGTCGTAGGTCACACCGAAGGCGAACACGATGCGCCGCTCCTGCATGAACTTGTAGTTGCGCAGACGGGCCTTGGTCAGATCGGTGTTGGAAAACACCACGATCTCCCCGCTGATGGAGCGGATGCGGGTGGTCTTCAGGCCGATGTTCTCGACGGTGCCGGAGAAGTT
The DNA here is from genome assembly GCF_002028405.1 of Thiomonas intermedia. Taxonomy (NCBI): domain Bacteria; kingdom Pseudomonadati; phylum Pseudomonadota; class Betaproteobacteria; order Burkholderiales; genus Thiomonas; species Thiomonas intermedia. The sequence goes on along the minus strand of NZ_CP020046.1, from coordinate 2,186,085 downwards.
GTCGACGACGACGAAGTGCCCGATCTGGAAGGGCTTGTCGAGCACGATGGACAGGCTGGAAAACAGATCGCCCAGAATGTTCTGCAGCGCCAGACCCACGGCGATGCCGCCCACGCCCAGACCGGCCAGCAGGGTGGTGACGTTGAAGCCGAGGTTGTCGAGCAGCAGCAGAAAGACCAGCGACCACAGCACCAGCCGGGCGATGAAACTCATCGCGGCCAGGCCGGTGGCCGTCTCGGGGTCGTGGGCGATGGCCCGCTCGCGCGACATGCGGATCCAGAAGTCGACAAACCGCGAGACCCACAGGCCGACCTGCAGGAACAGCCCCACGGCGGCCAGGCCGATGAGCCACCGGGTGGTCAGCTCGGGCAGACTCAGGTTCTGCACCGCGGGGTAAAGGCCGACGAGGCCGACGAGCGACAGGCGCGTGCCCTGCACGGCGCTGAGCAGCGCGTCATCCCAGCGGTTGGTGGTGCGCGCGGACAGGGCACCCAGCCACGACGTCAGGATGGGCTGGATGATCGCCACCAGCGCCACGACCAGCAGCAGCCAGCCCAGCGCCATCAGCCAGTTCTGCAGGGGATTGCCCAAAAAGGAAAGGGATAGCCATGCGCTCATCTCGCGGCCTTTCTCGGAGTGAAGAATCAGGAGGAAAACGGGGCTGGGCCGCCGGCCACTGGCTCATGCCATTGCACGCGGCGGCGCGGCAGATGCTGCGGCTGGACGCGCTGCATGTAGGCGATCACGCCCTCGCGGATGCGGCAGCGAAGCTCCCAGGCACGCGCCGAATTGGCCGCGCTGACCAGAAAGCGCACCTGCACCGCGGTCTCGGTGGCATCGGTCACATGCACCAGGGCCAGGCGGCCATCCCAGTCGGGGTCGGCCGCGCACAGACGCCTGAGCTCGTCGCGCAGCGCCTCGACCGGCGTGGCGTAGTCCACCCACAGAAACACGGTGCCCAGCAGGCTGGCGCTGGTGCGCGTCCAGTTCTGGAACGGATGTTCGATGAACCATTGCAGCGGCAGAATCAGGCGCCGGTCGTCCCACACGCGAAACACCACATAGGTGCCCGTGATCTCCTCCACCCGCCCCCACTCGCCCTCGACGATGAGCACGTCGTTGATGCGGATCGGCTCGGTCATCGCAATCTGCAGCCCGGCGAGCAGATTGCTCAGCACCGGGCGCGCGGCGAAACCCACCACCAGCCCGGCGATGCCTGCCGACGCCAGCAGGCTGGCGCCGATCTGCCGCACGTCGGGAATGCTCATCAGCGCCACGGCCAGCCCGACGAGCAGAATCAGGAAGCTCAGCACACGGGTGAGCACCCGCGCCCGCGTGAGCAGGCCGCGCACAGCGAGATTGGCGTCGAGCAGGTTGGGATCGTCGGGCAGTTGCAGACCGCCGCGCCGCAGCACCACGAGCTCGCCGCCCGCGCGGATCAGACGCATGGCCAGCCAGGTCAATGCGGCGATCAGAAGCAGGTGCAGCGGATGAATCGCCCAGGACGCAGCGCCCAACCCCGGCTTCAGCAGCGACGCATCGATGCGCAGCACCAGCAACAGCCACGCCAGCCGCAGCGGATTGCGCAGGCGCAGGACCAGGAACTGCCCGTTGCCGTCGGGCCCGCTCGCCCTCAGCAGCAGGCGCGCACCCAGCATGAACAGGGGTGCCGCCAGCAGCGTGAGCACGAGCGCCTGCGCCTGGGCCGGATGGGCCGGCACCCAGCCCCGCAGCATCGTCCAGCCGGCGTTCAGATCGTCGATCATCGTCGGTTCGCCTGGCCGCTCACTGCGCCCGCAACTGCGCGAACAGTTCGAGCACGTGGCGGGTCCAGTGGGTGATGTCGTAGCGGCTGATGAGCGCATCCATGCGCTGCATGCGCTCGCACTGTTCCTGGCGCGGCATGTCCAGCGCCTGGTCGATGGCGGCGTCCATCTGGCTGAGGCTGTAGGGGTTGACCAGCACGGCGTCCTGCAGCTCCACGGCCGCACCGGCGAACTCCGACAGCACCAGCACGCCGCTCTCGTTCACATGTGCGGCGATGAATTCCTTGGCCACGAGGTTCAGGCCGTCGCGCAGCGGGGTGATCCAGCAGATGTCGGCGGCACGGTAATAGCTCAGCGTCTCCTCGAAAGGCATGGGCGTGGTCGAAAGCAGGATGGGCGTCCAGGTGAGCGATCCGTGATGGCCGTTGATGCGCCCGACGAGCTGCTCGATGTTCTGCTGCGCCCGCTTGTAGACCCGCATGCCGTCGGCCGCGGCCACCGCCGTCACCAGCAGCCGGACTCGGCCGTGCAACTCGGGACGGCGCACCAGCAGGCGCTCGAAGGCCAGCAGCATTTCGCGCGTGCCCTTGGCATAGTCCACCCGGCCGATCGACACGATGATGGTCTGCTCGGCCATTTCGCGGCGGATATGGGCCACCCGCGCCAGGTTGTCGGGCTTCTGCACCGTGCTGCGGATGAGGTCGGCGTGGGTGCCGATGGGAAAGGCGTCGATGCGCACCCGGCGCCCGCCCACGGTGACCGACACCGGCGTGACCGGCTCGGACAGCGCGGTGCCGGTGGCCTGCAGTTCGGGGTACACCCTGCGCTCGACCAGGCCCTCGACCTTGCGCAGCGACTGCACCAGCGCGGCGAAGTTGCGGGCGTAGCGCGGCACGTGAAAGCCCACCAGATCGCAATCGAGCAGCGAGGCCAGAATCTCGTCGCGCCAGGGCAGGATGTTGAACACATCGGGCGCGGGAAACGGCGTGTGGTGGAAGAAGGCGATCTTCACATCCGGGCGCATCTGCCGCACGAAACCCGGCACCAGCCACAGGTTGTAGTCGTGCACCCAGATCACCGCCCCCGGCGCGGCCTCGGCACAAGCCGCCTCGGCAAACAGGCGGTTGACCTCGCGGAACACGGCCCACTGGCAGTTCTCCGTCGAGTACAGGGAAGGAAAACTGTTGAGCACCGGCCACAGCGCCTCCTTCGAGACGATGTGATAGAACTGGTTGATCTGCTCGGGCGTGAGAGGCAGCCGCACCACCTCGTAGCTGCCGTAGCTGTCGTTCACCGTGATGCGGCGCTCGAACTTCACCGGCTTGCCCGCGGGCGACTTTTTCCACGCCACCCAGCTGGCCCGGTCGACCTGGCCGATGAAACCCTTGAGGGCCGGCACGATGCCGTTGGGACTCTTGTTTTCCTTCAGGACGATCTGGCCGTCCTCACTGTGTTCCTCATACGGCTGTCTGTGATAGACGATGACCAGAGATGAAGCCATTGAAATCCCCCTGTTGATGAAATCGCGCCAGAGCGTCGAGCACCCCGGCAGCGCCCGGCTGCGCGCTGCGATAGACGTTGCCATGCGGTGCGATGGCCTGCTCCAGCCCCGCTTCGCGGTTGCTCACGGCCACGCCGGTCAATCCGGTCTGGAACATCGAAAGGTCGTTGAGCGTGTCGCCGGCCACCAGGGTGCGGTGTTCGGGCAGGCCCAGTGCGGCCAGGGTGCGCAGCAGCGTCGACCCCTTCCGCACCCCGCGGGGCAGCACGTCGAAGTACTGGTTGTCCGACATCAGGGTGTCGAAGCCCAGCCGCTGCAGTTCGCTCGCGGCCACCTGCGCCGCCTCGACGCGGCCGTAGAAGTAGGAACGCCGCCGTCCGCCGTGATGCGGCTGGGGCTGCAGCGTCGGATGCTGGCCGACGATGGCGTCGATCTGCCGCGATGCGTCGCTGGGCCAGGCGGCGTCGAGCCAGCGGTCGAGCGTTGGAATGGGGGCGAAATCCGCACCGGTGGCCACGCTGGTGCCGACATCGCCGATCACATGATCGGGCTGCACGGGCAGCTCGCGCGCGAGCTGCCGCATGAAGTCGAGTCCGCGCCCGCTCACGAAGATCAGCACGATCTCGCTGCGGCGCTGCGCGATCCACGCATACAGCGCCGCACGCTGCGCCTCGCTCCCACCCAGGAACGTGCCGTCGAGGTCGGTGGCCAGAATCGTCTTCGGCATCGCGCCCCCCGTCATTGCGCCTGCCGCGACGGCGCGCGGGACAAAGTGGCACGCACGCCTTGCGCATCGCGCAGAGGCCGGTGCGGGTGCATGCCCGAAGCCACGGGCAGACCCAAAGCGTCGTCCTGAGGCAACGGCTCGTTCAGCAGGCGCCCCAAGGCCTCGGCCGCCGTCTGCCGCCGCCCCAGCACATCGCGCACCGCAGCAGCCACATGAAGACGCATACCCAGCCTGCGCTCCAGACTCTGCACCGAATGGCAACTGACCGCACCTTCGGTCAGCTCGTCGCCTTGCTCCGCCAGCTCGCCGCGCCCCAGCCGCATGCCCAGCCGGGTGTTGCGCGACTGCGCCGACGATGCGGTCAGAAACAGATCGCCCGCGCCCGCGCTCGACAGCAGCGTGTCGGGGCGGCCGCCCAGCGCCAGAGTGAGGGCGCGCATGTCCTGCAGGCCGCGGGTGAGAATGGCCGCACGCGCGTTCTCGCCCACGTCTGCGCTCATGGCCATGCCGCAGGCGATGGCGATCATGTTCTTCAGCGCGCCGCCCACCTGCACGCCGATGGCATCGTCCGTCACGTCGAGCTGGACCGCGCCCGCAGCAAACGCCGCACGCAGTCCGCCCGTCATGCGCTGCGCATGGCGCTGCACGTCCACCGCCTGGCGCAACCGCAGAGCGGGCAGGCCGACGGTCAACGCGGTCGGCTGACCGCGCACCACTTCATGCGCGAAGCTCGGTCCGCCGATGGCGCCGATCAGCGCATCGGGCCGAAGCTCCTGCTGCAGCACCTGCGACATCAGCGCGCCGCTGTCGCGCTCGATGCCCTTGCAGGCCGCCAGCACCACGGCGCGGCGCTGCAGCCAAGGCGCGGCGGCCCGCGCCACTTCGCGCAGCGCGGCCGACGGCACCGCCATGAAAATCGCCTCGGCCCCGTCGAGCATCTCGGCCATCTGGCTGCTCGCCTGCAGTCCCGAGGTCAAGGGCAGGTCGGGCAGATGCCGCGGATTGCGCGCCTGGGTGGCAATGGCGTGGGTGAGGTCGGGGCGCCGCGCCCACAGGCGAACCTCCAGCCCGCCGCGCCGCAAGGCGCAGGCCAGGGCCGTACCCCACGCACCGGCACCAAGAATGGCAACGGCAGAAGGCCGAGTCGGATGACCGACGATGAATGATGAAGAAGCAGAGTTCTGCATGGACTCTCCCGAGGTCGTGGACAACCTCGCGGTTGCCCGATGGCAGGACGCCCGGCAAGGGTGGGCGTGGCGACTGGGTGCCGCGCGTGCAGACGCGGCCAAAGGGGCATTCAGCGTGAATGCCTTGAAGCTCGGGGCTGAAAGCCCTCGCACCCCCCGAAGGGCAGGAGGTGATTCGGTTGGCCTGTGCCGGCCAAAATCCACAAGTAGAACTCGCTACTTGAAGCGAAGTTTCTGGTGACTCGTGGAACTAAAAAATCAATAGATAGATTGTAAAGCAAATTGATGATAATTTGAACTTCATATTCACCAAATTGATTACTAATTTTGGGACGATGCCAGGCCGTACGCCGCAGCGCCCGACGATCTGCCTATTGATCCGGCCTGGAGAAATATGAACGGGTCATGGATCTCGCCCTGCAAAGGCCTCCCCCTCCCAACCTCCCCCACGCCGTGGGGGAGGAGTGTTTGCTCCCTCCCCATGCGTGGGGGAGGCGTGTTGACTCCCTCTCCACGTGTGGGGAGGGTCGGTGTGCGGCGCCGTTTCAAATGTCAACGTGCCGGATCAATAGGGCAACGCCATGCCGAACCCCGACCACGCGACGGCCGCTCTCGTGCGGCCCCCTGCCGCGTCCGGCCAGCCAGGAGCCTCAGGCCGTCCGCCGCGCGCCGTAGCGCAGCCGCATGACGAGCACGGTCAGCGCCAGAAGGAGGGTGACCGCATTGGCGCCCACCAGCGGCCAGCTGCGCTGAATCGCGCCGTAGATCAACCACAGCGCCACGCCCGCGGTGAACAGCGTGTACATGCCCAGTGAAATGCCCGAGACATTGCGGCTGCGCAGCGTCAGCCAGGCCTGCGGCACGAAGGACACGGTGGTGAGGAACGCCGCGCCGTAGCCGATGAGATCGGTGGGGTGAAAGGCCATGAGAGATGTCGGAAAGAAAAGGAGAAATCGGGGAGGGAGCCCTCAGGCCGTCTGCATGAAGCCGTTGACGAAGGCCTCCACCGCGGGCCAGCCCCCCCCGGCGCGCGGGTCGTTCACCAGCGCGGCGAAGGTGTAGCGCTGGCCGGCGCGGGTCTGCGCATAGCCGGCGAGCGACAACACGCCGTCGAGCGTGCCGGTCTTGGCATGGATGCGCCCTGCCGTGTCGGGGTCGCGGAAGTGGCGGCGCAGCGTGCCGTCTTCGCCGGCCAGCGGCAGCGACGAGACGAACTCGGGCATCACCGGGCTGTTCCACGCCGCGCGCAGCAGCGCGTTGAGATCGTTGGCGGAGATGCGCGCGATGCGCGACAGGCCGCAGCCGTTGTCCAGCACCAGACCGGGCATGTCCAGCTCATGCGCGGTCAGCCATTGCGCCACGGCCTGCCCCGCGCCGGCCCAGGTCGCGCGCTGCGCGCCCGCCTGCAGCGCCAGCGTCAGGAACACCTGCTGGGCCATGACGTTGTTGCTGTATTTGTTGATGTCGCGCACCAGCACGGCGAGCGCCGGCGAATCCCAGACGGTCAGTTCGGTCGCCTCGGCCGGCAAGGGCGCGGTGCGAACCTGTCCCTTCCACTCGATGCCCACCTGGGCGAACAGCGCGCCCAGCAGTCGCTGCACATAGGCGTTGTCGCTCACCTCGGGCGCGATGTTCCAGGTCTGCGGCCCGCAGGCGGCCGCAAAGCCCCCGGCGAAGCGCGGCGCGAACGGCTGCTTCCAGTCGGCGCGCAGTTTGTCCTTCCAGTTGCCGCAGGCCGCGGCGGTCAGCCGGGGCGGCTCGCGCAAATCAAAACCCGCCAGCGGCGGCTCCACCGTGACGCGAACCTGCTGCGCCGCGGCGTCGGGCACGAAGCCCAGGCGCATCACCCCGAAATTCACCAGAAAGGGATCGGGGCCCACGTTGTACGGCGCGGTGGCGTCGCCATCGAAAGCGGCGGGATCGTGCGGCGGCAGGTCGAAAGCCTGCCGGTCGATGAGCACGTCGCCCCGAATGCGGCGGATGCCGAGGTCGCGCAGGCGCCCGGCGATGCTCCAGAGGTTATCGGCCATCAGATGCGGGTCGCCGCTGCCAACGAAGGCCAGATCGCCCTGCAACACACCGGCACGGATGGGCCCCACGGCGTAGACCGGCGTCTTCCACACATAGGCCGGGCCGAGCATGCGCAGCGCGCAGTAGGTGGTCACCAGCTTGAGCACGGAGGCCGGATTCATCAGCGCGGCGCCGTTGAACGCGACCTGGGGCACGGCGCTGTCTTGCGCCTGCAGCACGAAGGCACACGACTGCAACGGGATGCGCGCCGTCTCCAACGCCTGCACCACACTGGGCGGCAGCGCCGCCGCCGCGCCCGATCCGAGCTGCTGGGCCCTGGCCAGCAGCGGTGTGCCGCTCAGGGCCAATGAAGAAGCGAGAAATCGGCGGCGGCTGGGTTGCATGGCGTGGGGGGTGACGAACGAGGCTGAAATGGTAGAGGGTTGCGGCGAAGCCGAGCGGAAACGCTTCCGCGTTCATGGGCTTCGCTGCCTCGCCGAGGGAGCGATGACCCGACTGAGCCGGCCAGACGCGGACCGACCTTCCATCCCCTGCCTACAATGCGCCGCATCATGACGTCCCGCCCTCCCTTCACCCGCCAGTGGCAAGAGGCCGCCGAGCGCAACCATTCGGCGCTTTGCGTGGGTCTCGATCCGGAACCCTCGCGCTTTCCGGCACCATGGACCAACGACCCGCTGCGGCTGTTCGACTTCTGCGCCGCCATCGTCGATGCCACGGCCGACCTGGTCTGCGCCTACAAGCCGCAGATCGCCTACTTCGCCGCGCTGGGCGCGGAAAGCCAGCTCGAACAACTCATCGCCCACATCCGCAAGGCGGCGCCCAGCGTGCCCGTCATCCTCGACGCCAAGCGCGGCGACATTGGCACCACCGCGGAGCAGTACGCCCGCGAGGCCTTCGTGCGCTTCAACGCCGACGCCCTGACCCTGTCGCCCTACATGGGCTTCGATTCGGTCGAGCCCTACCTGCGCTACCCCGAGCGCGGGCTGTTCATGCTCTGCCGCACCTCCAACCCCGGTGGCGCCGATCTGCAGACCCTGCCCATCGCCAACGCGACCGCGGGCGCCTCGGCCCACCTCGGCTTTGAGTTGCTGTTCGAGCGCGTGGCACGGCTGGCCACGCTGGACTGGAACCACCACGGGCAGAACGGCCTGGTGGCCGGCGCCACCAACCCGGCCGACATCGAACGCATCCGCGCCATCGCGCCCGAGGCGCCGCTGCTCATCCCCGGCATCGGCGCGCAGGGCGGCGACCTCGCAGCGACCGTGCGCGCGGCGCGCGGCCATTTCCTGATCAACGCCTCGCGCAGCGTGCTCTACGCCAGCCCTGGCCGCGATTTTGTCGATGCCGCAAGGCGCGAAGCCCGCCGCCTGCGCGACGCCATCAACCAGGAGGCCCACGCGGCCGCCCTCGCGCACCCTGCACCATGAGTTCCTCCACCCCCGCAGCAAACCTCACCCATTTCGACGCCGCCGGTCAGGCCCATATGGTCGATGTCGGGGCGAAAGAACAAACCCATCGCGTGGCCGTGGCCACCGGCCGCATCCACATGCAGCCCGCCACCTTCGCCCTGGTGCAGAGCGGCAGCGCCAAAAAGGGCGACGTCATCGGCATCGCCCGCACCGCCGCCATCATGGCGAGCAAGCGCACCGCCGACCTCATTCCCCTGTGCCATCCCATCGCCCTCAACCGCGTGGCGGTGGACTTCAAGCTCCAGCCCGAGGACAACAGCATCCACTGCACCGTCACCGCCGAAACCCGCGGCCGCACCGGCGTCGAAATGGAAGCCCTCACCGCCGTACAGATCGGCCTGCTCACCCTCTATGACATGTGCAAGGCGGTGGACCGCGGCATGACCATCGACGGCGTGCGCCTGCTGGAGAAGCACGGTGGCAAGTCGGGCGACTGGGTGGCCGGCCACGCAAATCGTTGATCCTTTAGGGGATCGCGGGCTGTCAGGTGTGCTGAACGTCTGAAGAACTATGACCTTGGCCGATGACGCCAACTGTGGTCAAAACCCGTCAGAGAGTCCTTTTGTCCCTCGTTTGTCCCACTGAGGAGGAACGATGGCAACTTTCCGCAAGCGCGGAGACGGCTGGCAAGCACGCGTGCGACGGCGCGGCTACCCGGATGAGGTGAAGACTTTTCCCAAGCGCTCCGATGCTGAGCGCTGGGCGCGATCTGTCGAAGGTGAAATGGATCGCGGCGATTTCGTGAGCCGTTGCGACGCGGTGCAAAGCACACTGGGCGACATGATTCGGCGTTACTTGGTGGAGGTCACTCCGACCAAGCGGGGCGCCAGAGAGGAGTGCATTCGCCTCACTGCCATGCTGCGGCATCGCATCTGCGGTCTCAGCATGGCAAACCTCACCCCGCAGGATGTCGCACGCTACCGAGACGATCGGTTGGCGACATGCAAGGCAAACACAGTCATCCGAGACCTCGCAGTGCTGTCTTCCATCGTCAATCAGGCCCGTCGAGAGTGGGGAATCGCCATTCAGAATCCAGTTGGACTAGTGCGAAAACCAGCCATGCCGCCGGGCCGGGACCGGGTTCTACGTGGAGATGAGGAGATTCGCTTGCTTTACGAACTTCAGCCAATCGGTAGACGCAACCCCTACATGCTGCCGCTAGTCATTGTTGCGATCGAGACCGCCATGCGTCGAGGAGAGTTGCTGGCGCTTCGGTGGGAGCATGTGCACCTCGATCGGCGCGTCGCCTACCTGCCCGTCACAAAGAACGGCCTAGCCCGTTATGTTCCACTTTCATTGAGAGCGATTGAAACCATCCGGGGCATCTCGTCCCGCCCATATGGATCGGTTTTCCCCATCGGCATCGCTGCGATGGAGGCCAGCTTCCTGCGTGCTGTTCGTCGGGCTGGCTTAGACGGTCTTCACTTCCATGACCTGCGACACACTGCGGCAACGCGTATCGCACGTAAAGTCCCGAACCTGGTCGAACTGGCGTCCGTAACTGGACACTCCTCGCTACAGATGCTCAAACGCTACTACCACCCCCACGCCGAAGAAATCGCACTGAAGCTGGGCTGACCGAAGACTAGCAAGGCAGCTTTGCACAATCCTTCCCACAGCGGAAAACTATCCCCTAGGCTGGCGCCGCTGAAATGTCCTGAACGATTAAGGATCTCCGAGACTGGATTCGGGCATTCAGGCAAAGCCAGGACAAGATGCTGCGGTTTAAGAACTGAGGCATAAAGGCCCTCGTGGGATGGCCTTTTGCTTTTTGTCGGCTGCTGTTCCCCTGTGGCGCAAACGAAATCAATTCCAGCATACTGGAGACAAAACCGTCCCCAAAAAAAGCCGCGAAATTTATCGAGCTTGCACCCGAAACCGGTTTTTCGTCATTACATATGCTCGAATTTCAGCTGAACTCAATCGGGGGAACGATCGCACTCAAGCTTAGCTACTATTACCACAAAAAACGTTCAAATTTTTTATTGGAAGTTTTGCTGAATGGCTTTAATCGGAATATTGAGCCATTTCCATCGCGGCTCTGGCGCATCATTCTGAGACACTCCCGCAAAATGCCTGAGGATCGCATTTTTTGAGTCAAGATCCAGTAGATTGATATTTGATTTTAAAATATCGACATCCAAGGCCTCAAGCCGAAATTCGAAACTGCACCTTTTAAAGGCGACTTTATTTGGTGAGCCAATACTAACATCAACACCATACCGCCCAGCCCGCCACCAAAACCATTGTTCGCGAGTTCGCATAAATTTTTTATACTCGGCAGTGGAAGATATTTGAGCGATAAAATCGTCCGGGCTTGTTAAATTGGTTTGATTTATTTTATCTAATAACATTCGATTCAATGGCTCCATTTCATCTTTGAATTTCACCTCTGTTGATCGAATGATTTTATCCACCAAGTTTTCAGTCACAACCTTCAGGGCAACTGGTGCCTGAGTGCGGCTTACGGTTTGCCGCCCCCCAAATGCGTCTGTTATTTCACTGAGTGTCTCATTAATTGAGGCCCAAGAGAAATTTCGAATTGCGCCATCTTCGTGAGTTATCGTTAAATTAAATTCTGTAATTAATGATTTTTTATTTTCACAATTAAATACAAAACCTAAATTAAATATTGGCCCAAGGGCCGTAAATCCAATTTCAGCAGCATTCGCTGGATAAACAGATATCACAGGCTTTGAATAATATCCGTGAATCCAAGATATAATCGGCGGCGCCCATGCCGCAGCGCCAACATACGCCAGCCAGTCCGCTGCACTCATACGACACCCCGCAGTTTCTGTAAATTACAATTTGATAAACTTGGCTCGTTAGACGGCAAGATTGATAGCTGGAGCGTAATGTAACTTCCCTTAAGAATTCCAGGGTCTGCAAATCTCTATTACGCCATGTTCAATTCTCGCGCCAAGCGCTGCACTTGCCCCAGTGACCACGCGCCACCTCTCGGAGCCCTCAAGCCCATCTCGTTCAAGTAAGCGGCGATCGCCCGCCTACTCATACCTCGCGCAATACACCCATCCAGGATGGGCTTCAGACGCTCCCTGAATGCCCAGGCGGCCTCCTGACGCTGTTGAGTATGTCCCGCAAGGTTGGCCGGTCCTGTCGTCCCTAGAACGACGCCACGTGCCTTCGCCGCTGCAAGTGCTGCCTTGGTTCGCTCGCTGATCTGGTCGCGTTCCCACTCGCTCATGACGGCGTGCATCTGGATCATGACCTTGTTGGCTTCGGGCATGTCGGCCGCGATGAAGTCCACGCCGGTCTCGATTAACCCGCTGACGAAGTGCACATTGCGGGCCAGACGATCCAACTTGGCGATCAACAGTGTCGATCCGGTCTTGCGGCACTGCTCAAGCGCTAAACGAAGCTGTGGGCGCTTTTCCAGCGCATTAGCGCCCTTACCCGTCTCGACCTCTACAAACTCAGCCAAGACCGTTTTATCGCGTCCTGAGAGGTATGTCATCACAGCCTGGCGCTGTGCTTCAAGTCCAAGACCGGACGCGCCTTGCTTGACGGTCGAAACGCGGAAATAGGTGATGAATTGATCTGCCATGTCGTTGCCCCTGTTCTGTCCTCATTTCAGGACGCTCGTCCTGTATGTGGACGCCATGGGCAAGACCATAGGATGCCATGCATGCGGAGCCAAGGACACTCCGCGTGGGTGTTGTATCGGCGAGGATGATCTTGACGCCACGCCCGCATGCAAGCACCGGGTTTGATGGATTCACACCCAGCTACGTGGACCAGGTCGCTTGGAAGCCGCCATTTCACTGGTGATGAAGGGCATTGCGGACTCATTGAATTTCCCGAAATTTCGCCTCAATTTCCTGACAAACAGGCTCACTCTTGAGAATCCGCAAGCCCTCCATCAGGAAAGGGCAAAGTCCTAGACGGAGCCGAGACGTTGGGGGTGGTGTAGTCCTCGTTCCGGCGTGTCCTCGCGAGTCCTTATACAGGCAGAGTGGTAGAAGGTGCCCGTGTCGATTCCCGACACTCGTGTTCATGTTCATGCTTGAGCCACCTCTTCCCATTCCGGGATGAAACTCAAGGAACCACCTTGAAGGGAATCAAATCTAAGAGGCGGGCCGACGAGGGAGTTGGGGGCCGAAGGCCCCCGAGCTCGGTCCGCCTGCGCCGTAGGCGCAATTCCTTAAATTTCTTTGTTTCCTCTTCCGTCTTTGTTCTTTGCTCTTTGTAGGACAACCCTCGGAGCAGGAACAAATTTCCACGGAAAAACAAGGAGTTGCAGAACACCGGAAAGAAGATGTCCCCGAGGAAGTCCCGGAAGAAGTCCTCGGGAGTCCCCCCTGCACTCTGCCCTATGCGGCGCCCGCCAAGCGCTTGTCGAGTCGTGCCAGCTTGTCCCGCACCGTCTTGTCGGCGAGTGGTGTCGTGCCGTCTCCCGTCTTCCAGGCCGCAAGCTGGCTGATCTGCGCCATAGACGCACCTTCGCCCAGCAGCTCCCTGGCTTCCCAAAGCGCTTCGTAGGCGGCCTGCTGCAACACCATCCGGGGATCCTTCTCGCACCATGCGGCCATCGTGCGACGAAACCTGCCTTGCGTCGCCGGAACACGCGACGCGCCACTGCCGGACCCATAGTGCATCAGCTGGCGACGGTTCAGGATCATGGGGCCGCGCAGCGTGGCGAGCTGCGCTTGTTGGTAGACCGTCAGGCCCAACGCCTCTTCAACTCGATGTTGCGTCTTCCACACCTTGGCCGCGAAGGTCTCGGCGAGATCCATGTCGAACGGCTCATCGGGATTGAAGAGGTCGACAAACTCCGCATCGCGGGGGGAGACAGGAGTCCGTCGGCTGTGCAGCCAATGGCAGTCGATGACCTGGAGGTCGCGCTGGAACTCGGTGTGCCAGGGCTTGTGATCCGAAGTTAGCTTCGGAATCGGCGGGTAGGACCGAAATGCTGGTGCCCATGCACCGGCCATGTTCAGTTGCATTGAAAGATCGAGCAACCGCTCGCGGACGCGTTGGTAGTCCCCGTGCTTGCTCAACTCTTTGAGCAGTGCGACAAGCTTCTCGCGTGCATCAAGTTCGACCGAGGCGCGAGCGCTCTCCTCAGATGCTTCGGGCAGCTCCGGAGCGTGCGCGGCAGAAGTCAGCGGAGTCGCATCCGCTGCGAGAGCCCCCGAGCCCGACTCTCTCAAGAAACACCTGAGAGCTGATTGATTTTCATGGTGTTTTTTTAGGCGGTGCTGTGGGCGGGTACGAGCTGCATGCCCATGGCTTTGGCCTTCTGGGTGAGGTTGTGCAAGACGCGCTGACGGTAACGCTCCTCGAAGTAGTCCTGCCCCCTGTCGGTGTACTCCTGGCCGTGGGTGAGCATGGCGTAGATCAGTCGGGCCAGCTTGTGGGCAGCGGCCGTGACGGCCTTGGGTTTGTCCATGCGTGCGCACAGGCGCCGGAAATACGCGCCCAGGGCCGACTGGCTCGAACGCAAGGCCGCAGCGGCCAGACGCAGCGCCTGGGCCGCGCGGTTGGCGCAGCGCTTGGTCTTGCCACTCATGACCTTGCCCCCGGTGATCTTGGTGCCCGGACACAAACCCAGCCAGGAAGCGAAGTGCTTGTCGCTGGGGAACTTGCCCATGTCGGCGCCCACCTCCGAGACCACCACCAGCGCGGTGGTCACATCGATGCCATCGATGCGCGTGAGGTCCACGCCGCACATCTGGAAGAGCTGTGTGCGCAGATCGAACTTCGGGGCATTGCGGGCGCGTCCGCGCTTCTTGCCCGCTGCCGGTTCGTCTTCTCGCACATGCAGTGCCTGCAACTGGGCCTGAATCTGCGCATCGCACTCGGCCAGTTGGGTGCCGCAGAAGTCGAACGCGTCCAGGGCCTGCTTCAGGGCAAAGAGGTGCTCGGCGCGCCAACTGCCTTGCAGGCTCTTGGCGATGTCGTCCTCGCTGGCGCGGATGCGCGCGTTCTTGAGCTTGGCCAGTGTCAGTCCGTCGCGCTCGCCCGCGACGATGGCGCGCAGGATCTTCTGACCGGTCTCACCGACCACGTCGGAGATGACGTTGGCCAGCTGCATGTTCATCTGTGTCAGGGCCTTTTGCATGTGCTGCACGAAGCGGCCCTGGCTGCGCAGCAGCATGGTGCGCTGGCGGGTGAGCGCGCGCAGGGCGCAGACCTGTTCGGCCGGCCGGAAGGCTCCGCGCAGCAGGCCAAAGCTCATGAGCTGCTGCAGCCACTGGCAGTCCAGCACGTCGCTCTTGCGGCCCGAGACGTTTTTGACATGGCGGGCGTTGACCAGAAGAACGGTGAAGCCGCGCGAATCCAGCAGCTCGTACAACGGTATCCAGTAGACGCCGGTGGATTCCATGGCCACAGTGTCCACGCAGCAGGCGTCGAGCCAGTCGGCCAGGCGGTGCAGGTCGGCGGTGAAGCAGGCGAACTCGCGCACGGGCTCGTCGTCTCGGTCCGGTGGCACGGCCACGAAGTGCGAGGCGCCGCCGATGTCGATACCGGCGGCGTTGGGGTGGGTCAGGGTGATGGCCGACTCTGTAGTGGGCCTCTTGCGGTGTGCCATGACATCCTCCATCATGAAAAGTGGAACGTGGCACCGGCTCGGGTACGTCGTCTTGATCACTCTCTCAAACGGGATGCCTGCACCAGACCGAAGCGGCCCGGCACAGGCTCACCAATGTCGATGACGCAGCCCACGACCACGCTAACCCGCGGGCAATGTGCACCATTGCTACTTCGGTCTTCGCCAGTGCTACGTTCCACCTTCTCACATTCCGCGTGCAAATGCCACGAGTTTCTTCGGCGCGATTTGCGGCGCGGACGGGCCGATTACTTCGCTAACCCCTCGCTCGGATCTGAACGTTTCGCGGGTAAACAGGGCGAGGAGCCAGCCACGTCTTGGCGCTCAGGAATGGGCGCCTCAAATGCGCGCAACCGCCTACCACCGCGCGCGACTCGTCGCAACGCGGCGTTCGTCGCCAGCTTGAACCCATCAGCGACCTCACCCTCGATCAACGCAGACGTGAAGTGCACCGAAGCATCTTGCGGGCAAGCAGGCAGGCGAAAGAGGTGGTGAGGGCGGAAGGTGTAGATGTCACCGAGCCGGCCACCGAACACCTCTTGGTAGTGCTCCATCAGGTTTCCCCAGGTCTTGCCGTTGACTGGGGATTTGAGGGGAATCACGACTCGCCACCGGGGATCTTCTGGGCAATGGCTATAGGTCGAATGGACTACGGCAAGTGTTCCGACGAGGCGTCGCTGCACCTCCTCCAGCTCCATCGCGTGCTCGACGTCAAAGGCAATCGCCGACACCGACACCAAGTTGGTCGGGTTGTGTGGACCATTTGGATCAACGCTCTTGATGGGTCTCCAGCAGAGTGCGCGAACGTTCTCCAGTTCGACGATCGCATCGAAGTCACCGCTGTCGGAAGCGTCCCTGAGCCTTCGGTATTCAGCGAGAGACTGTGTCCCCAACCATTGCGGCGTGCTCAAGATCCGCACTACTGTTTCCCACGCTAGCGTCTTGGATGCTCCATTGGCATTCAAGATGTCGCTGGCGAACTCCAAGTGCAGTGGTCTCAACCGATTGACTGCAGTCGCAGAAGCTGTGCTTCTCTCAAGATCTTTTGTTGTCATCAAGTCCTCCTCGAAAGTTGAAGAACCCGACACGATAGAAAGCGCACTTGGGAAGCGCAATACCTTTTGGAAAACTGCCTATAGATTGCCAGCCGGCTGAGCTCGACGGGACCAGAACCGACGCTCCGACAGGAAAGCGCTACAGTTGGAACAGGGACAGAAGCCTTGTCCCAATTTTGTCCCACTTAGAGGGATGGAAAGCTCTTTTGACGGGATCGGCGGCGACTTCGGAGCCAACCGGAACAAGGACATAGCGTCGGCCTGCTCACCCTCTATGACATGTGCAAGGCGGTGGACCGCGGCATGACCATCGACGGCGTGCGCCTGCTGGAGAAGCACGGTGGCAAGTCGGGCGACTGGGTGGCCGGCGCCTGAAACGCGCCGACCGAGGGGCCGACACGGCCCTTGGTCATTTTCGTTTCACTTTGATGCATATTCTCGATGAGGATGTATTCAAGTGTTCCGATGTGGTGCCGTTAGCTACTCCATGCGCTGCCCTTTGGAGGCAGCCGCCATACCCACTGGGGAAATCATGGATCTCACGCACCGCCGCACTTTCCTGGCCACCGTTTGCGCTTCGGGCCTGCTGACCGCTTGCGGGGGAGGGGGAGGCGGGAGTAGCCATGGCACGAGTGGCGGCGGTAGTGGTGGCACCTGTAGCGACACTTCAAGTGCAGGCGTGACGTCGGCAACCATTCCCCTCACCATCGATGGAACCCTGACCGATCTGCCCTGCGGCACTCCCGTCTATGTCTACATCATTGGCGAAGTCAAAGCGAGTGGCACCACCACGCAGTACTACTTCGATGCAAACGGCAAGCCGCATGCCATGACAGCCAATGACAATAATCAACCGGCCGCAAGCTACGCGAGCGATCTGGGAGCATCTGGAACGATTGGAACGCCGGGCTACGTCAACTATGCCCAGGAAAATTACCCCACAACCTGGGCTGACTACAGCATTCCCGTCACCGTCGGGGCCAAGACCCTTCTCGACCTTGCAGAAATCAATGCCCAGAACATGCCAGGGTTGGGGACGGGAACCGCCGCATTCAGTGGCCGGATCTATCTCTCCGTCGGAACGCCGAAATTGCCTTTCACCGCGATCGATTCTTCGCAATACACCGCGCCCGTCACCATTGGCGGACCGGGGCAGTACACGCTGTTCGACTGGATCGAGTTTTCCTACGACAGCGCCGGCAATTTCAACGGCAATACCACTCAGGTCGATCAATTCGGCTTTCCCTTGCTGCTGAGCGGCACGCCTGGAGGGCTATTGCAAGGGCAGTACAAGTTCAAGCGGTCGGACATTCTTGCCGCGGTGGAGCAATTGGGAACGGATTTCAACGTCCCCGTCAGCGTTCCACCGACGGCAACCATGGGAACCTATCCCGCAGGAATCTCTACGCTGCGAGCGCTTTCTCCAAAGGCCATCACCGGTCAGAACAGCTATAGCGGCGCGCTCCTCACGTATTTCGATGGTGCGGTTCAATCTTGGTATAGCCAGTGGACGTCGTCCAACTCAGTCACGGTAACGGATCAGGCTTCGGGCACCTTCAATGGCACGGTTCAAAGCGGGACGCTGACCTTTACGCAAGGAGGTACTTCCTTTGCAGTCGCGGGAAGCTCAGGCATTCCTTCCATGGACATCTGGCAATGCGCCAATTCACTGGCGACGGGAACTGCCGCGGAAAAGAACGTCCAGAAGATTCTTGCGGCCGCGTTCAACCGCGGAAACGTATTGAACTCGATGACCGATGTGAACTGCGCCGTTGGGCCGTTCTACTCGGCTGTCAGCCCTGCACAGACCTTCAATCCTTGGGCGAACCTGTTCCATCAGTTCAGCAGCAACGGCCTGGCCTATGCCTTCCCCTACGACGATGTGTGTGACCAAAATCCATCGATCGGCCTGACCGCAACGCAGTCCGTCACCATCGCGATCGGTAAATTCTTCAGCTAGCGCTAGGAAGCCCGCGTCATACGCACCCGCGCCCTAGGGGCATCGGCTGTTCCTACAATCGGGCGCATGAACATGATGACCGAACCCGCGCTGTTGCGCCTCGACGAGGCGCGGCGCGTCTTGCTCGACCCCTATCAGATCGACGAAACGGCCTTGCAGCGTGCGCTGGCCAAGGTGTTCGAGCATCGGCTCGACTTCGCCGACGTCTATCTGCAATACACCCGCTCCGAGGGCTGGAGCCTGGAAGAGGGTCTGGTGAAGTCGGGCAGCTTCGACATCGAGCAGGGCTTCGGCATCCGCGCGGTGCAGGGCGAGAAGACCGCCTTCGCCTATTCCGACGACATCTCCGAGCTGGCGCTGCTCGAAGCCGCCGACACGGTGCGCAGCATCGCCCGCGCCGGCCAGGGCAGCACCAAGGTGCCCGCCGACACCCGGCGCAGCGCGGCGCGCGTGCTCTACGGCGCGACCGACCCGCTGGGCGCGCTCGATTCCAACGCCAAGGTGGCGCTGCTGCAAAAGGTGGACCGGCTGGCGCGCGCCAAAGACCCGCGCGTGGTGCAGGTCATGGCCAGCCTGGGCGGCGAGCATGACGTGATGCTGGTGCTGCGCTCCGACGGCCTGCTGGCCGCCGATGTGCGCCCGCTGGTGCGCCTGAGCGTGAACGTCATCGTCGAGCAGAACGGGCGGCGCGAGTCCGGCTCGTCGGGTGGCGGCGGGCGCTACAGCCTGGGCTATTTCGACGACGCGCTCATCACGCAGTACGTCGATGAGGCGGTGAACACCGCGCTGGTGAACCTCGAATCGCGCCCCGCGCCTGCGGGCGAGATGAGCGTGGTGCTCGGCCCCGGCTGGCCCGGCGTGCTGCTGCACGAGGCCGTGGGCCACGGCTTGGAGGGCGACTTCAACCGCAAGGGTTCGAGCGCCTTCTCCGGACGCATGGGCCAGCGCGTGGCCGCCCGCGGCGTGACCGTGCTCGACGACGGCACCCTGCCCGACCGGCGCGGTTCGCTCAACGTCGACGACGAAGGCAACCCGACGCAGCGCAACGTGCTGATCGAAGACGGCATTCTGGTCGGCTATATGCAGGACATGCTCAACGCCCGGCTGATGGGCCGCGCGCCCACGGGCAATGGCCGCCGCGAGAGCTATGCCAACGTGCCCATGCCGCGCATGACCAACACCTACATGCTGGCGGGCGACCGCGATCCTGCTGAAATCCTCGCCAGCATCGACCGCGGCCTGTACGCGGTGAATTTCGGCGGCGGGCAGGTGGACATCACCAGCGGCAAGTTCGTGTTCTCCGCCAGCGAAGCCTGGTGGGTGGAGAAGGGCAAGCCGCTCTACCCGGTGAAGGGCGCCACGCTGATCGGCAACGGCCCCGACGCGCTCACCCGCGTCAGCATGATCGGCAATGACCTGCGCCTGGACAGCGGCGTGGGCACCTGCGGCAAGGAAGGCCAGAGCGTGCCCGTCGGCGTGGGCCAGCCCACGCTGCGCATCGACGGCGTGACCGTGGGCGGCACGGGCTGAGCGCAATCCAGCATTCATCCAGGCTCGACAGCCGGATCGCAGCGATGCGTTCCGGCTGTTTCATTTTTTACCCGTGGTGACATCGGTCAAATCATGTTTACGGTGCATGATGAAAGGGCGCGCGCTGGCTACAGTGCCGCAAGCCGCACACCGATTCGGCCCTCCCTTCCCCTCTGCTGAAGAAAGGTCTCTTCCATGAAACACACCGCCCTGTTCGCCGCCACCTTGGTCAGCGCAGCGCTGGCTTTCCCCTCGCTCGCATCGGCCAGTCTGCTCAAGGGTCACGAAGAGAAAGTGCAGTGCGAGAAGCAGGCCAAGGAGCAGAGCCTGAAAGGCAAGGACCGCACCGCGTTCATCAAAAGCTGCGTGAGCAAGGCCGAGACCCTTGCCGCGCCCACGGCCAAGGAAGGCGGCAAGGAATCCAAGAAGGAAGATGTGAAACAGGCGACGCACACCTCCGGCGCAGGCATGGCCGCCGCTGCGGGCGGCGGAGCCGGCAAGGTGTGGGTGAATGCCTCGACCAAGGTCTACCACTGTCCCGGAGACAAGTATTACGGCAAGACCAAGCACGGGGAATACATGAGCGAGTCGGCCGCCAAGGCCGCGGGCGATCATCCGGCGCACGGCAAGACCTGCGGCTGAGCCGCGCGACAGGTCTGGATGAAGAGGGTTGAACGGGTCATGCGCCGCGCCATGTAAAGGCCTCCCCCTCCCAGCCTCCCCCACGCCGTGGGGGAGGGGTGTTCGCTCCCTCCCCACAAGCGGGGAGGGCCGGCGTGGGGAGTGCAGGCTCAAACGTCAACGTACTGGATGCCTAGGCGCGGCGGGCTCACGCTGCGCTAAGTCGGGCCGCCTAGGCTGTGGATCTGTCTCTTTCGGGCCGTGCATCGCGGCCCTCGAAGCCATGTCCACCACTGCCCAGCCGCTTGCCCGCTATCACCTCGTTTCCCGCTGGTTCCACTGGGCGCTCGTCGCCCTCATCGCCCTGGAGTATCCCCTGGCCTGGTCGATGTCCGACCATCGCGGCGTCCCTGAAGACGCGCTGGCCTCCTGGCACGTGGGCGTGGGCACGACCATTCTGGGGCTGTTTCTGCTGCGCCTGCTGTGGCGCTGGGTGCGAAAGCCCCCGCCCCACCCGCCGATGCCCGCCTGGCAGGCCCGTGCGGCGCAAGCCACGCACGGCCTGCTGTACGCCGGCTTCGTGCTGCTGCCCTTGCTGGGGTGGATGGCCGCCTCCGCCCGCGCGTGGCCGGTGCATGCGATGGGCCTGATCCAGCTTCCGGCGCTGTTTCCGGCCAGCACCACCTGGGCGGGTTTGCTGGGCGATGCGCATCAGGCGGTGGCCATCGGGCTGCTCGGACTGATCGGCCTGCACATTGCCGCTGCGCTGTTTCACACCTACATCCTGCGCGACGGCAGCTTGCGACGCATGCTTTGAGCGATCTCCGGTGCCGGCGTTTCAGACCACCTTGAGGCCGACGAGCTCAGGTTTGCGGGCGGGCGGGGGCGCCTTGAGCGCCTCCAGCGCCTGCACCACCAGGCGGGCGACGATGAGATTGCGCACGGGCTTGCGATCGGCCGGGACCACAAACCACGGCGCCTGCGCGGTGGAGGTGGCCGCCAGGGCCTGGCTGTAAGCCGCCTGGTAGTCCACCCAATACTGGCGCTCCTGCAGATCGGAAGGGTCGAACTTCCAGTGCTTGAGCGGGTTGTCGATGCGTTCCTGCAGACGCTCGCGCTGCTCGTCGCGACCGATGTGCAGGAAGCACTTGAGGACGGCCGTGCCCGACTCGGCCAGCATCTGCTCGAAGTCGGCGATCTGGCGCAGGGCGCGTTTCATCTCGCCGTTCTTGAGCAGGCCGTGCGCCCGGCGGATGACGGGCTCCTCGTAATGGCTGCGGTTGAACACGCCGATGCAACCCAGCGGCGGCACCTGGGCGTGGACCCGCCAGAGAAAATCACGATGCCGCTCCTGCGGTGTGGGCACGCCGAACGACGCGGCATGGATGCCCAGCGGATTCACGCCCGTGAACACGGCCTTGGTGGTGCTGTCCTTGCCCGCTGAATCCATGCCCTGCAAGATCACCAGCAAGGCCTGCTCGCGCCGGGTGAACATCAGATCCTGAATCTCGCCGATGCGGCGGCGAAGATCGTCGAGTTCGTGCTCGATCTGGTCTTTGGACGGGTCTCCAGGCAGATCGATCTGAGTCGCACGATCCTGCAGATCGAGCGCATCGCCCGGGTCCACCCGCAGCCGGTTCAGATCGGTCAGGGCCGCCATGCCATGCTCAGCGCCTCACGCCCCGGGCCAGCAGCGCGAGATTGTTGCGGGCACGCTCCTCGCCCTGCGCTGCGGCCAGCGTCCACCAGTGCCGCGCCTTGTCGACGTCCTGCAGCTTGCCCAGGCCGCGGTAGTACAGCACGCCGAGACTGAATTGCGCCTGGGCATCGCCCAGCTCCGCAGCGCGCTGGTACCAGCCCGCCGCCTGGGCGTGGTCGGGGCCGCCACCGCGCCCCAGTGCCAGCAGCGTGGCCAGCTCCCGCTGGGCCGCGGGAAGATCCATCTCGGCGGCCTTGCGCAGCCAGGCCACCGCCTGGGCATCGTCGGCCTCCACGCCCTGCCCGGTGACGAACATATGGCCATATCGATAGCAGGCTTCGCGATGGCCCTGGTGCGCGGCCAGCGAGAACATGGCCGCCGCGCCGGCCAGATTGACCGGACCGCCGCGCCCGTTGAGCAGAAAAATGCCCAGATTGCACTGCCCCCCGGCGTCGCCCGCCTCGGCCGCGCGCCGATACCAGACCACGGCCTCGTTGGCGCTGCGTGGCACGCCCTGCCCGTGCTCGTACAGAAAACCCAGGCCGTTCATCGCCCGGGCCAGACCGGCCTCGGAGGCCTGCTGCCACAGGGTCAGCGCCTGGGCGTCGTCCTGGCCCACACCGCGGCCGTGGACGTACAGCCAGCCCAGGTTGTATTTCGCTCCGGCCGAGCCCTGGTCGGCCGCCTTGCGATACCAGTGCGCCGCATGCACATAGTCCTTGCGGTCGTGATAGTGCGCGCCCAGCCACTCCTGCGCGGCCGCGTCGCCCTCATGGGCCAGGACTTCGAGCGGATGCTGGGTTTCGTCGAAATCGAGGTGCGGCGGCGGCTCGGTCTGGAGATCGAAATCGGGCGAGGAAGGGGGCGTGGTACTCATGGGACTGCTGTTCTGATTTTGCCCGCAGCATAGCGCGACCTCACGCCGGGCCGAAAGCATCCAAAGGTATGCTTTGCAATCGCATGTCAACCCTTTTCGGAGTCCTTTCAATGCGCCGCTGGCTATCTCTCGTGTTGCTTTCCGTCGCCCTGCTCAGTCTGAGCGGCTGTGGCTACAACGCCCTGCAGTCGTCCGACGAGCAGATCAAGGCCAGCTGGGCCGAAGTGCTCAACCAGTATCAGCGCCGGGCCGATCTGGTGCCCAATCTGGTCAATGTGGTCAAGGGCTATGCCGCGCACGAGAAAGACGTGTTCGTGCAGGTGACCGAAGCGCGCGCCTCGGTCGGCCAGATCCAGGCCACGCCCGAGCTCATCAACGACCCGGCCGCCTTCGCCAAATTCCAGGAGGCGCAGGCGCAGATGACCAGTGCGCTGTCGCGACTGATCGCGGTGTCCGAGAACTACCCGCAGCTCAAGGCCGATGGCGTGTTCCGCGATTTGCAGGCCCAGCTCGAAGGCACGGAAAACCGCATCGCCGTGGCGCGCATGCGCTACATCGAGGCCGTGCAGAACTACAACAACCTGGTGCGCCAGTTCCCCAGCAATCTCACCGCCATGGTCATCGGCATGAAGGTCAAGCCCAGCTTCACCGTGGAGAACGAGAAAGCCATTTCGGTGGCGCCCAAGGTGGATTTCGGCGGCACGGCGCCCGCGCCCGCCGCGTCCCGGTGAGCCCCCGATGACATGGTCGATGGGTTCGCTGCCGCGCAGCCTGGCCTTTGGACTCGCCGTGCTGCTCGGCGGCTTGCTGAGCTTCGGCGCGCAGGCCGCGCTGGTGCCCGTTCCCGCGCTGACTGCGCCGGTGACCGATCTGACCGGCACCCTCACCCCCGAGCAGACCGCCACGCTCGACCAGGAGCTGCGCGACTTCGCGGCGCGCAAGGGCAGCCAGATCGCCATCCTCATCGTGCCCAGCACGGCGCCCGAGGCCATCGAGTCCTACAGCATCCGCGTGGTCGATGCCTGGAAACTGGGCCGCAAGGCGCAGGATGACGGCGTGCTGCTGCTGGTGGCCAAGGACGACCGCGCGATGCGCATCGAAGTCGGTTACGGCCTTGAGGGCGCCATTCCCGATGCGATCGCCAAGCGTGTCATCGCCGAGATCATCACGCCAGCCTTCAAGCAGGGCGACTATTTCGCCGGTCTTCAGGCCGGCGTGCAGCAGCTGATGAAACTGATCGACGGCGAGCAACTGCCGCCCCCGCAGACGAAGGCTGCGGGCGAGGGCCGCTCCAGCGCGCAGGAACTCGGGTTCATGGTGCTGATCAGCGCAGTCCTGGCCGGATCGGTACTGCGCGCGGTGCTGGGCCGCACCGTCGGGGCCGGGCTGAGCGCCCTGATCGCCGGTGGCGTGGGGTGGTGGCTCGTGGGCTCGATGCTGCTGGGGCTGACCTTCGGCGCGCTGGCTTTTCTTGCCGTCTTCAGCGGGGTGCGCCTGGGCGGCGGGCCCGGAGGGCTGGGCGGCGGATTTGGAGGAGGTTTTGGCGGAGGCGGCGGAGGCCGCGGATCGGGCGGTTTCAGCGGCGGCGGCGGGGGTTTTGGTGGAGGCGGCGCCTCGGGCCGGTGGTGAGATGCGTCTGAACCGTTTGCTGCGTCATCTCGGCTTCGCCCCCTGGCGGGTGCGTCAGTGGTTTCCGCATGCCACGCTGCATGCCATCGCCGCGGCGATCCACGCCGCCGAACAGGCGCATGGCGGCGAAATCCGATTTGCCGTCGAGGGCGCGCTCGACCTGCCCGAGCTGTGGCGCGGTCTGAGCCCCCGCGAGCGTGCGGTCGAGGTGTTCTCGCATCTGCATGTGTGGGACACGGAGCACAACGACGGCGTCCTGATCTACCTGCTGCTGGCCGAGCGCGATGTGGAAATCGTGGCCGATCGCGGCCTGCACGCCCGGGTGCCCGCCGAAGCCTGGGAGCGGGTCTGCCGTGGAATGGAGGCGCTGCTGCGTGAAGGCCGCTTCGAAGCGGCCGCCCTGCATGGCGTGGCCGAGGTCAGCGCCCTGCTCGGCCCTCACCCCCAGCCGCGCGGCAACGCCAGGCCCAACGAGCTGCCCGACTGGCCAGTGGTGCTGAGGCTGTGAGCCTCGCAAGAATGCGCCCCATCGTCCTTACGGAAACAACCCTTTGAACAACCCGGGCACGGCCTTCTGCAACGGCTCGGCCTGTGTCGGCGCGAGCTGCTTCTGCAGCTCGTTTTGCAGCGTGTTCTTCAAGGCCTGCCGCAGGGCATTGCCCCCCGCCTGCGACCACAGCACGGTGTAGCCCGGCTGGGCGAAGCGGCCCTGCACCCGCACGGGCACGGTCACCCCGCGCAGTGCGGCGAGCTCGGCTCCGCCCTGGCCCTGCAGCGAACCCACCACGCTGGGGAGCAGCAGATAGTCCATCTGCTGGCGGGGCAGATCGAACCAGCCTTCGCCGCCCACGCGCAGCAAGGGACTTTGCACCGACAGATCGCTGTTCTTCGCCACCCCGTTCTGCAGAACGAAGGTGGCCCCCATCGACGTGAAATCGGTCTGCTGGCCCGGGGTGGCGGCGAACTGCCCATCCTTGCGCGCCGCCAGCAGCATGCGGGCATTGCGCAGCATCTGCGCCAGGTTGAAGCCCTTGACGGCGCCGTTGCGCACGTCGAGCCGCGCCTTGCCCGAGACGCTGGCCAGAAGCGCGGGCAAGGTCTTGCCCTGCGCCGTCAGGTTCAAGGTCCAACTGGCCTTGCCCAGCAGAAAATCCTTGCCGCTCAGGGCCTGCAGCACCGGCTGCACGCTGACGTCGCGCGCACTTTGCTGCAAGGTGTAGTGCTGCTGCGCCAGATCGACGCGCAAGTCTGCATGGAGCGACCCGCCGAAGCCTTGGGCCGTCACCGATTGCAGCGCGAGGGTCTTGCGGTCGCTGTTGAGCTGGCCTTGCACCGCGCTCCATTCCATGCCCTTGAGCAGCAGGCTGCCGATCCTGAACTGGGCGTTCAACCCGAAGGCCTGGAAGGCGGACAGATCGAGAGTCGAGGGCGGCGCGGCGGGCCTGGACTGGGCGGTGGGCGGCGGCATCCAGTCGTCGAGGTTGATGCGGTCGGCATTCAGGTCGAGGCGCAGGGTGGCGGGCTGCGCCCATCCGCCGGAGAGCTTCATGGCGCTGCCGGCCAGTTGTCCCTGCAACTGGAACTGCCCGGTTGCACCGGCCGCGCCCGCGGCGCCGTGGTATTGCGCCTGGCCCTGCAGCGCCAGGGTCTGCGGCTTGGCGCCGGGGGTCATCTGGCCCGACAGTTTGATCGCCGCCAGATCGAGGCTGCGCTGCGCCAGGTCGAGCTGCACGGGCGACGCCAGGGTGAACCGCAGGGCGCCGCTCTGGCCGCTCGTGCCGCGTTGCACGTCGCACTGCGCCAGCGGAATGCGCAACGCGCGCCAGGGACCCGAGCCCTGCTGGGTGGTGAGTTGCACATGCAGCGGCTGCGCGGCGCCCAGATCGGCCTGGGCGTTGAAGGGCCCGATCTGCACCGTGTCGTCCTTGACGGCCAGCGAAGGCAGGTCGGCCTGCACGCTCAGAGACTCGCCGCTGTCGGTGCGGCCCGTGGTCTTGACCCGCCACTGCTGCGCGGTCAGGGCCAGCGCCGGGCGGGTGACCACGCCCAGGCTGGCGGCTTCGAGCTGGGCCTGCATCGCCTTCAGCCCCGGAATATCGCCCTGCACCGACAGCGCCAGATCGGACAGCGTCAGGCGGTGCTGGTCCGGGTCGGCCTGCAGCTTGCCACGCAGGGCCACTCGTGTCGCCACCGCGGGCTGGACGAAGCGCGCCGTGCCCCCCAGATGGAAGGGACCCGCGCGACCGCCCTCCAGCCCGGCCAGCCCGAGATCGAGCGCATCGATCTGCCCGTGGATCTGGGCCTTGTCATCGTCATAGGTGATCACGCCCTGCTCCACCTGCAGGCGGTGCACCGACAGGTCGAGCGGGCTGGGCGACGCATCGGCTTCGGTCTTGCTGTCGGGCAGCAGATCGGCGAAGTTGAAACGCCCTTGCGCATCGCGGGCGACATGGATCTGCGGCTTGATCATGACGACCCGGTCGACCACCAGCTTGCGCCGCAGCAGCGCCAGCAGATCCAGATGCAGGCGCAGATCGTCCGCCCGCGCGAACACGGCCGGCGAATCGCGCTCGCTGAGGCTGAAAGGCCCGGTGCGCAGCGTCAGCGGCGGAAACAGCTTGAGCTCGATCGTGCCCGGCAGAGCCAGGGTGCGGTGTTCGCGCTCCTTCACCACCTGGATCAGCGTGGCCTTGTACTGGTTCGGATCGAAGGTCAGCAGCAAAATGCTCAAGCCGCCCACCAGCAGGATGACCGCGGCCAGCAAGGCCGCCACCGCGCCCTTGAGCAAGCGCGCGGCCCAGCGCTTGCGCGGCACCGGCGCGCCGGGCTGCGGGGCGGCAGCCTCAGCCATGAGCGGGGCCCGCGCCGCAGAGGCGTTCCGCCGGGGGCACAATGCGGGTTTTATCGGTCAACATGGCCGCTGATTCTATTGATGCGGTACGTTGACGTTTGAGACTGCCCCCTCCCCGCCCGTGGGGAGGGGGCAGAACGGCTCCTCCCATGTCCTCTTCATTCCACCTTCTGATCTGCGGCGGCGGCATCGTCGGCAAGGCCTGTGCCCTGGCCCTGGCCCGCTCCGGGCTGGACGTCACCCTGCTGGGTGCGCGCCCGGCGGCCGCGCTGCCCGCTCAGGGCTATGCGCCACGCATTTATGCGTTCAATGCCGCCTCCCGGCAGCTACTCGATGCGCTGCGGGTCTGGCCGCAGGTGCCACCCGAGCGCATTGAGCCGATCCGGGCCATGCACATCCGCGCCGATGGCGCGCAACTGGTCTTCGACACCCGCGACACGCAAGGCGAGGCCCTGGCGTGGACGGCCGAGTCCGACGCCGTCGAGGCCGCGCTCGACCTGGCGCTGCGCTTCGAACGCCAGGTCGTCATCGACCCGGCGCAGGCCAGTCAGATCAGCCGTCTGCCGGACGCCTCGGGCTGGCAGGTGAGGACCCGCGACGACCGCACCCTGCGCGCCGGTCTGCTGATCGGCGCCGACGGCGAACACAGCCTGGTGCGCCGGGTCTCGGGCATTGCGATGGACACGCACGACTACATGCAGCGCGGCATCGTCGCCCATTTCCATTGCGCCGCGCCGCACGAAGGCATCGCCTTCCAGACTTTCGTGGACGGCGGCGTGCTGGCGCTGCTGCCCCTGGCTTCGCTGCACGGTCGGCATCAGGTCTCGCTCGTCTGGTCGGCCCCCGAGGCCCTGGCCATCGAGCTGCTCGCGCTGTCGCCCGAGGCGCTGGCGCAGCGTGTCGAAGCCCATCTGCCAGCCATGCGGGCGCGACATCTCGGCCCGCTGCGGCCCACCGGCGCCGCGGCGGCCTGGCGCTTGCAGCGGCAGCTCGCGCGCCGCACCGTGGGCGAGGGGCTGGTGCTCATCGGCGATGCCGCGCACCGGGTGCATCCGCTGGCTGGCCAGGGACTGAACCTCGGCCTGCAGGATGTGCAGGTGCTCGCCCACCTTTTGCAGCAGCGCGCCGCGGGCCAGGCGCCGGACGATCCGCGCCTGCTTCGGCGTTACTCCCGCGCCCGCGCGGAACAGGTGCGGGCGCTGGCCACCGCCACCGACGCGCTCGCCCGTCTGTATGGCGGTCACAGCCGGGTGCCCGCGCCGCTGCGTGCGCTGGGCCTGCAGGCGACCAATGCCCTGCCACCCGTCCGGCACTTGCTCACCCGGTATGCTTCGGGCCTTCCCTATCTAGTGTCCTGAGTAGAAGATTCGATGAACAAATCAACCGACGATCAACGCCATGCTGCGTTGCAAATCCTCGCCATAGCTTTGGCTATGGCTGTGGTTTGCGCCTTGCCTGGCGCCGATCTCGGCCGATTTGATCCTCAACGAACCTCCAACTCAGGACACTCGCCTAACGCGCAGGCTTGCGCCGCGCCGCTTTCATGAACTCATTGCTCTCACGCTCCGTCATGCGCGTTCTGCGCGGGGCCGCGCTGTCCGCGGCCTTCCTGTCTCTGCCCGTCATGGCGCAGACCGTGGCCGAAACCCGCGCGGCGCTGGAGAAGGCCATGCCCGGTCTGCCCGCCAGCGCCAAGATCATCAAGACGCCCTACGCCGGGCTGTACGAAGTAGACATCGGCACCAAGATTTTCTACACCGACGCCAAGGCCACCTTTCTGTTCGCGGGCGAGATCTTCGACACCAAGACCCAGACCAACGTCACCAAGGCCCGCATCGACGAGCTGCGCCGGGTGAACTGGAAGGATCTGCCTTTCAAAGACTCTTTCAAGCTGGTGTTCGGCAACGGCAAGCGCCAGATCGCGATCTTTGAAGATCCGTACTGCCCTTACTGCCACCAGATGGAAGCCACGCTGGAGAAGATGAGCAATGTCACGCTGCATGTGTTCGTCGTGCCCATCATCCGCCGCGAATCGTTGCCGCAGGCCCGCGACATCTGGTGCGCGCCCAACCGCAGCAAGGCTTGGCTCGATTGGATGAACAACCAGGTGCAACCGCCCAAGGCTGCGGCCAGCTGCGTCGATCCGCTCAAGGCCAATGTCGATCTGGCGAACAAGCTGGGCATTTCCTCCACCCCCACGATGTTCTTCACCGACGGCAGCCGCATGGAAGGCGCGGTGCCGCAGGAAGAAGTCGAGAAGAAGCTGGCGTCGATCAAGTAAAGACGACGCGCCACAGCAGATAGACCGCCATCCCGCCGGCGATGGCGGCGAGCAGCTTGCGGGTGCCCAGCGCCAGGGCGGCGCTGGCCAGCGCACCGGCCAGCCAGGGGTTGCGCCAGCTCAAGTCCCAGTGCCGGCCGTCGGGCAGCAACACCATGGGCACGACGATGGCGGTGAGCACCGCCACCGGCACATGGCGCAGCGCCTGCTGCACCCGCGGCGGAAAGCGCAGCCGTCCGCCCAGGCCGAACAGGGTGTAGCGGATGGCGAAAGTCACCGCCGCCATGCCGCCGATCACGGCCCAGAGCGTTCCGTTCATCGGGCAGCCTCCTCGGGCTGAGGGCGCTGGCGGCCATCCCTCCACACCCCGACCGCCACGCCCGCGAAGGCGGCGAGCATCAGGCCGAGCTTGTACGGCAGGTCGCGCGCCGCCAGCGCCACCACCGCCGCGGTGAGCGCCACGGCCATGCTCGGACGCTCGCGCAGCAGCGGCACGACGATGCCCACGAAGGTCGCCACGAGCGCGAACTCCAGCCCGAGATGCGTCAAGGCCGGGCTGGCCGTTCCCAGCCAGGCGCCCAGTGCGGTCCAGCCCAGCCAGTTGAGGTACATGGCCGCGCCCGACCCCGCCGTGTACCAGTGCTTGAACGGCGCGCCATCGTCGTGCACATAGCGGTGATACACCGTGGCGTAGGTTTCGTCGGTGAGCCAGAACGCCAGCAAGGCCCGCCAGCGTTGCGGCAGCCGTGCCATCTGCGGCTGCAGGCTGGCGGCGTACAGCAGGTGGCGTAGGTTGACGACCAGGGTGGTGAACACCACGACCAGCGCGCTCGCGCCGGTGCCCAGCAGGCTCAGGGCGATGAACTGCGCCGACCCGGCGAACACCAGCGCCGACATGGCCAGCGCCCCGGCCATGCCCAGCGGGCTGGCCGACGCCAGCGCGCCGAAAATCAGGCCGAAGGGCGCCGCGCCCAGCAGCAGCGGCAGGGTGTCACGCGCGCCGTGGCGCAGCTCGGTCGCCCGGCTCGCGGCCTGGCGATCCGGGCAAGATGGCATTGCACTCATGCAGGCAGATTACCCGCATGGCAGCGCCTCGTCTTGAACGTTCTTGCGCGGGGCGTAGCCGCTTGGCGTGACCCCGAACGCGCGTTTGAACAGCCGGTGCAGATGCGACTGGTCGGCAAAGCCCAGCGTCGCCGCCACCTCGGCCGGAGCCATGCCGCCGTGCAACAGGCGCTTGGCCTGCGCCAGCCGCCATTGGTTGCGCCAGGCATGGGGCGGCAGCCCGACGGTGCGCGAAAACACGCGATTGAGGTGCCAGGGGCTCAGGCCCACTTCGCGCGCCAGATCGTCGAGGGTCACCGCCGCGTCGGCGTCGGCACGCAGCAGCTCCTGCACCGTCCGCACCGCGACATCCTCACGCCCCGTCGCGGGCTCGCCCACCCCGGCGTGGCGCAGCAGCGGCGTCATGGCCTCGCGCCAGGCGCAGCCGCGCTGCAAGGGATCGCTCGAGGCGATCAGATCCGCATGCAGGCGTTGCAGAGCCGCGAACAGCGCGGCATCGTCGAACACCACCCGATCGAACACCGGCAGGCGCGCCTCGCCGTCGCGCAGTTCGGCCATGAGTTCGCCCAGCAATTCGGGCTGCGGATAGAACACCCGGTAGCTCCAACCCGCGTCGCAGCCCCGCTGGCCGTCATGCACTTCGCCTGGCGGCACCACGGCCACGGTGCCGGCCGGTGCGTCATAGCTGCTCCTGCCGCAGCGAAAGTGCTCCACACCGTTTTCGATCACCGCGATGGCGAAGGTGTCGTGCACATGAGGCGTGTAGACATGCGACCAGAACCGCGCCGTCAGCAGCTCCATGCCCCCGAAATCAGCGGCAATGTGCATGCGGGCCGATTCGGCCCGCGGGGTGGCGGCGCGAGAGGACATGCGCGGATTGTCCCCCAGAGCCCGGGGACTTGCCGGACGGATTCGACCGGCGATGCCGCCTGGGGGGACAATGCGCCATGATCCTTGCTGCTCCTCTCGTGCCATGGCCCCCGTCGTGATCGTGACCGGCGGCAACCGTGGCATCGGCGCCGCCACGGTGCGGCTGGCGGTGAGCGCCGGCTATGCCGTCTGCCTGAGTTACCGCAGCCACGCCGAAGAGGCGAATGAACTGGTCGCAGACCTCGCGTCACAAGGCGGCCGGGTGCTCGCGGTAAGCGCCGATGTCGCCAGCGAGGCCGAGGTCGCGCAACTGTTCGCGCAGGCGGACAGCCTGGGACCGCTTCACGCCCTGGTGAACAACGCCGGCATCCTCGAAACCCAGATGCAGGTGGCCGACATGGATGCGGCCCGCCTGACGCGGGTCTTCGCGGTCAACGTCATCGGCAGCTTTCTCTGCGCGCGCGAGGCGATCCACCGCCTGTCCACCCGGCGGGGCGGCAAGGGCGGGAGCATCGTCAACGTCTCCTCGGCCGCATCCCGCCTGGGATCACCGGGGGAGTACGTGGACTACGCGGCAAGCAAAGGCGCCATCGACACCTTCACCCTCGGCCTCGCCAAGGAGGTCGCCGCCGAAGGCATTCGCGTCAACGCGGTGCGTCCTGGTCTCATCGAAACCGCGATTCACGCCAGCGGCGGCGAACCCGGTCGAGTCAGCCGATTGAAATCCGCCGTCCCGATGCAGCGCGGCGGCCGGCCCGAGGAG
Organism: Thiomonas intermedia; assembly: GCF_002028405.1. NCBI lineage: Bacteria > Pseudomonadati > Pseudomonadota > Betaproteobacteria > Burkholderiales > Thiomonas > Thiomonas intermedia. Next base: position 2,153,629 of record NZ_CP020046.1, on the reverse strand, counting down.
GTGGCGCAGGCCATCCTTTGGTTGCTGTCGGATGCGGCCTCCTACTGTACCGGTAGCCTGCTCGACGTCAGCGGAGGCCGTTGACGTCGAGGCGCTCAAGACGCCGGTTTGAGTGCCGTGTAGCCGTCGTTCAGGGTGTGCAGGAAGGCGATGATGTCGCGCATGTCCTGCGCCGTCATCGCGGGTTGTTCGCCCGGCTTACGGTCGAGCGGCGGATCGGTCACATCCACATTGGCGCGATATGGCGGCGGCAGATCGTCGTACTTCTGCACCTTGCCGTCCACCGTGGGATAGATTTTGCCGGGTTGCACATCGCGGAAGTTGTAGAAGTCCAGCACCTGCTGGAGCGAGTGGTAGACGCCGTTGTGGAAGTACACCGGCCGCTGCGCCACGTTGCGCAGCGTGGGGGTGAGGAACATGCCGCAATAAGCGGTCTGGTCCTTCATGTCGGTGCGGAAGGGGCCGCACAGACCAAGATCGACATAGTGCGGATTCTGGTTCGCCGGGATGTGCGGATTGCGCGGCACGCCCAGCGCCTCGTACTGCGTGTCGGTGAACAGCGGCGGCAGGCGGTCCCGGGTCGGCTGGTCGAGATGGCAGGCGGCGCAGTCGGCCTTGTGCACGTCGTTGAACGCCAGGTAGCCGCGCATTTCACGCGGCGTCAACCGTGCCTTGCCCTGCAGCCAGGCGTCGTACTTGCTGGTGAAGGCGTGAAAACTCGGAGCTTCGATCTGATAGCGGGCGATGGCGAACAAGGCTTCGGCCACCGCCTGCTTCGGGTCACCGAACACATTGGGGCCGAACAACTGGAGGAATTGCGGCGCGTAGGCCTGATGCTGCAGGATCGCGGCGACGCGCTGCGGCGTGCCCGCGTCCATCTCCACCGGATTGAACAAAGGGCCGTCGGCCTGTTGCTGCAGGGTGTTGACCCGACCATCCCAGAACAGGCCGCCCGTGGGCACCAGGTTCTGCGCGGCCTGGGCCGTGCTTTGCGCGGTCTTGGTGGCCCGCTGACTGTCCTGCCCCAGCGCCACGAGCTGCTGCAGGGTGATGGTTTCGTTCTCCTCGTTGTCCGGGCCGATGGAGAAGGGCTGCTGGCGGTAGAGATAGGCCAGCGACGGCGGCGGGCGGAAGCCGGGCGAGCTGAGATGCGGCCCGCCCAACATCACCGGCCCGCTGCCCGGCGGGGGGTTGTACCCATTCGCCGGATCGTGGCAGGACGCGCAGGACTGCTTGCCCGAGGCCGACAGCGCCGGGTCGAAGAACAACTGCCGCCCCAGTTGCGCCACGGCCGAGAGGGGCTGTTGCGGCGGCAGCACCAGCTGCACCGGATGCGGGTTGCCGCCCAGCGCGTAGGTGATGCTGTCGACCGGATGCGTGAGCCAGGCTAGGGGCGCAATCGAGGGCTGCGCGTGCATCCCAAAAGCCAGACCAGCGCTTGCACAGGCCAACAGCAGGGTCGCGCCAGCCGCGATGCGGCGAAGCCTTTTGTGCCGCGTTCTCCCCCACCCTGCCTCCCCCACGCGTGAGGGAGGGGACGATGGCGTCGCCGCCACCGATGGTGCTCCCTCCCCACCCGTGGGGAGGGCTGAAGTCCGGGACTCCATCAGCTCTGCTTGGTGAAGAGCGACACGTTGAAGGTCGGCGCGGTGCTGCCGGCCGGGGGCTGGCTCAGCACGGTGCCCTGCGCCGGGTCGATGAAGACCTTGGTACCGGCCGACTTGCTGAAATCGAACAGGCCCATGATGGAACCCGCCGTGGCATCGAACGAACCGCCACCCAGGCGCTGGCCACCCAGCCAGTTGTCTTCGATGAAGCGCACGATGGACGCTTGGCTGATCGGGGTGTCGCTCACGTAGTTGGCCTTGGCCCAGGGCGAGATGACCAGGAAGGGGATGCGCGTGCCCGGACCGCAGCGGCCGTTGACCGGCTTGCCGTTCACGCCATTCATCGGCGTGCCGCTGCCGCAGACGCCGGCGCCGCCCAGCTGGTCGGCCTCGGCATCGAAGGACGCGCTGGTCGTTGTGGCAAAAGCGTGGTCATACCAGCCATCGGAATCGTCCCAGGTGACGATCACCGCGGTGCTGCTCCACTGCGGCTGCTGCTCCAGGAAGTTGACCACCTGGGCCACGAAGGCCTGCTCGTCGAGCGGATCGGAATAGCCGGCATGGCCGTCCTCGAAGGCCGGTGCCTTGAGGTAGGCGACCGCGGGCATATTGCCGGCCTTCACGGCGGCGAAGAAGTCCTGCAGGCCGTATTCGTGGTTGGCCGGATCGGTGGTCTTGTTGTCGGTTTCCAGAGTGTGGCCGATGGCCAGGGTCGAGCTCGGGCGGGCGTGGGTGGGGTTGGCCGTGCTCTTGTAGTACTGGAACCAGTTGTGGTGCTGGATGTAGTCGGCGACGGTGGAATTGACCACCGGCGAGAAGGTGCTGCGCTTGCAGCCGGTGGTGCCGTTGGGATTGGTCACGCTGAGGTTGAACCCGCCCATGAAGCCGCCCCAGGAGATGTTCTTGCCGTTGAGCAGATCGCCGATGTTCTTGCCCGACATGGCCACTTGATCGGTGGTGCTGGAGCAGATGTCGCCCGCAGGATCGACGTCGTTGATCATCGTGTAGCCGCCCTGCCCGTCGTTGATGTAATACGAGTAAGTCGCCATGGTGAACGGCTTCTTGCTGGTGGCACCGATGATCATGCCGTTGGTCTGGCCGCTCACCGCTTCGAGCGCGCCGGGCGTGGACGGGCCGTAGGTGTCGGTGTAGGCGTCGTCGCTCATCGCGAAGTTCTGCGCGTAGTTCCACAGCGCGGTGACGGTGTTGCCGTCGTAATAGCCCATGACCTGGCCGGTGGTGCCGAAGGCACCTACCCCGCCGGTCGAGCCCTTGCCGGTGTATTTGGGGAACAGGTCGGCCTTGCCGCCGTCGTAAGCCTGCTGCTCGGCGGTGTAGGCGTGGTTCTGGTCGGCGGTGGCGGCCTGGGTGCGGTCGAGGCGGAAGGGTTCGGCCGCACCTGCGCCGTTGGCGGTGTTGGTGGAGTTGGGGTTGTTGCTCAACAGATTGGCTTTGACCAGATTGTTGGGCGTGGTCGTGCCCGCCTTGGCCGTGAACGCGGGCTCACCCGTGGGATTGGTCGCGTTCGGATAGGTGGCGTAGTAGTGGTCGAACGACACGTTCTCCTGGTAGAGCACAACGACGTGCTTGATCGGCGTGGCGGTGGCGAGCGCGCGGGCCGCGGTGTAGCTGGTGCCGGGCACGGTGGCCACGGCGTCGGAGCCGCCGCCGCAGGCGGCCAGCGTGATGGCGGCCACGGCAACCGCCGAGGCCAGAAGGGTTTGGCGCAACATGGTGAACTCCCTGAATGCTCTGTCGAAGAATGAGGATCGCGTCCCGGGAACCGTCCCCGTGTCCGCAACGCCAGCGATTCTTAGAAGCGCAAATGTCGGTTCCGTGACCATGCAGCGCACAGCAACATCTTGTTGCACAACCTACAAACTGATGACAGTTTGTCGCAACTTGACATGCTGCGGTGCCCTGCCGACGGCTCAGCGCGCGAGGTTTTTCAGCGCCTGGCGAATGCCGTCATCGACGCCGCAGCCCTCGGGCAGCGTCTTGATGGCCGCGGCCGCTTCCCGCTCGGAATAGCCCAGCGCGATGAGCGCCTGCAACACGTCGGAGGTGCTGCCGGCTGCCGCTGTCGCGCCAATGCCCAGATCGGCGCCGAGCTTGCCCTTGAGTTCGAGCAGCAGACGCTCGGCGGTCTTCTTGCCGATGCCCGGCACCCGGGTCAGGCGGGCGGTGTCCTGCTGGGTCACGGCCTGGGCGATGTCGCTCACGCTCAGGCCGGAGAGCACGGCCAGGGCGATGCGCGGACCGATGCCGCTGATCTTGAGCAACTCGCGAAACGTGCCGCGCTCGGCCGCGGTGGCGAAGCCGTAGAGCAGGTGGGCATCCTCGCGGATGACGGTGTGGATGAGCAGGGTGACGGCCTGCCCCACGGCGGGGAGGTCGTAGAGCGTGCTCATGGGCACGTCCACCTCGTAGCCCACGCCGCCCACGTCGAGCAGAAGCTGCGGAGGGGATTTGTCGAGCAGGGTGCCGTGCAGTCGTCCGATCATGGGCAGACTTTAGCAGCGCCAGGAGTCTGCCGGGCTTGAGTCGCGTAGAGAGAAATAAGGGTGGGGGGGCCCGGTGGTGGCGGCTTTTTGCAGTACGCGACCTTCAAGCCCGGCGGGCTCCTCCTATTGATCCGGCCTGGAGAAGGAGGAACGGGTCATGGGCCTCGCCTTGCAAGCGTCTCCCCCTCCCAACCTCCCCCACGCTGTGGGGGAGGAGAAGACTGCGCTGCGCGTGATCTGCGTAAGCCCTCCCAACCTCCCCCACGCTGTGGGGGAGGAGAAGACTGCGCTGCGCGTGATCTGCGTAAGCCCTCCCAACCTCCCCCACGCTGTGGGGGAGGAGAAGACTGCGCTGCGCGTGATCTGCGTAAGCCCTCCCAACCTCCCCCACGCTGTGGGGGAGGAGAAGACTGCGCTGCGCGCGATCTGCGTAAGCCCTCCCAACCTCCCCCACACTGTGGGGGAGGAGAAAACGGTGCTGCGCGTGATCTGCGCAAGCCCCTCCCGACCGCCCCTACGCCGCGGGGGAGGCGTGTTGGCTCCCTCTCCACTTGTGGGGAGGGTTGGGGTGGGGTGCCGTTTCAGACTTCAACGTGCCGGATCAACAGGGCGACCAGCCGCTAACATTCGCGGATTGTTCTGCGACGACTTTCCATGACCCGACCTTCCTCCTACAGCCAAGAAGACCTCATCGCCTGCGGTGAGGGCCGCCTGTTCGGCCCTGGCAACGCCCAGCTCCCGCTGCGCGAAATGCTGATGATGGACCGCATCACCCGTATCGCCGACGAGGGCGGCACCTATGGCAAGGGGGTGATCGAGGCCGAGCTCGACATCCGCCCCGATCTCTGGTTCTTCGGCGTGCACTTCCAGGGCGATCCGGTCATGCCCGGCTGCCTGGGGCTGGACGCCATGTGGCAGCTCGTCGGCTTCTACCTTGGCTGGATGGGCGGGCCGGGCCGTGGCCGCGCGCTGGGGGTAGGCGAGGTGAAGTTCACCGGCCAGGTGCTGCCCACGGCCAAGCTGGTGCAGTACCGCATCGACCTCAAGCGGGTGATCAACAGCCGTCTGGTGATGGGCATCGGCGACGGCGCCATGATCGTCGATGGCCGGGAGATCTACACCGCCAAGGATCTGCGCGTCGGGCTGTTCACCTCCACCGACGGGTTCTGAGCCGAACGGCTGGTCCGTTCCGCAAGCAGCCCGATATTGCTGACTTGATGCCGGAACGAGACCATGCAGACACACTCCCCCGAAACGAGCGCCGAGCGCGATACGGAGCCGGCCGATTTCATCGGCGGTCTGCGGGACGTGGTGTTCCGCACCCGCGGCAAGACCTTCTGGTCCTATCTAAGCCCGGCCTGGACAGCGCTGACGGGCTATACCGTCGAGGAATCGCTGGGCCGCAACATCCTCGACTTCGTCTACCCCGACGACCGCCCCGCCAACAGCCTGCGCAAGCAGCAGCTCGAATCCGGCGAGATCAGCGCTTCGCGCCACACCAAGCGGCTGCTGCGCCGCGACGGCTCGTTCGTCTGGATCGAGGTCGATCTGCGCGTGCTGTACGACGACGAGGGCGCCTTTCTGGGCAGCGTCGGCACGATCCGCGACATTTCAGATCGCATTGCCCTGGAGCAAGCCGTCCGGCATGAGCGCGAACGCGCCAGCGTCACGCTCATGGCCCTGTCCGACGGGGTGCTGACGCTGGACCCGGCGCTTCGCATCGAATTTCTCAACCAGGCCGCGGCCGATCTGCTCGGCCTGAAACACGCCTCCGAGACGCTCGACCTGCCGGTCGACACCGTGCTCGCACTGGCCTCGCACGACCTGTGCGGCGTGCTGCATGACGCCCGCACCTCCGGGAGGACGCGCACCCTGGCCGACCGCTGCCGACACCCCGGCACCGAGGCCGACTGGGTCGAGGTCGATCTCACCCTCATTCCGCTGAGCGCGGCGCAACAGGGTTGCGTCATCGTGCTGCGGGACGTGCGCGAGCAGCGCGCCTTGCAGGCCAGGCTCCACCACCAGGCGCGGCACGACGCGCTCACCCAGACACTCAACCGCACAGGCATGCTCGACGAGTTGCGCCACGCCCATGCCACCTTTGCCGGCACAGGCGCGACGTTCAGCCAGATTCTGGTCGATCTCGACCATTTCAAGCTGGTCAACGACCACCACGGACACGCCACGGGCGACGAGGCCCTGCGGCAGGTCGCGCAGGCGATTCAGGGCGTGCTGCGCGCCGACGATCATCTCGCCCGATGGGGCGGCGAGGAATTCCTGTGTCTGCTGCCGCACACCACGCTCGAACAAGGCTTTGCCATCGCCGAGCGCATCCGCGGGGCGGTGCAGGCGCTGGAGCTCCGACATGGCGGCCAGCCCATTCCCTTGAGTGTCAGCGCCGGGGTGAGCGCCGCCTCGGCCGACCGTCAGGACACTCTGGAACAGGTGCTGCAACGGGCCGATTTCTCGCTCTACGAAGCCAAACAGGCCGGGCGCAACTGCGTGTGGCACGAGCGCATGGCCGGCCAGGGCGTGCTCGATCTGGTGAGCCAGGTGCAGGAGGCGCTGCGAGCCGACCAGCTTGAACTGGTGTATCAGCCCATCGTTTCGCTGGCCACGGGCGAGCGGGTCGGCCAGGAGGGCTATGCCCGCATCCGGCTGCGCGATGGCGTTGAAATCAAGGCCGCGCGCTTCATTCCGGCGCTGCAGCAGATGCACCGTGCCTACTGGGTGGACGAAAGAGTGATTCCGCGAGTGCTCGATGACGGCCTGCAAGGGCGCCTTCGGGGTGACAGCTTCGTCAACCTCTCCGCCGACCTGTTGCGCCGCCCCACCGTGATGCACGCCTTGCTCGACGGCTTTCTGCGACGCGCCGGGCGCGACTCCGGCGCGCGGCCGCTCGGGAAGCTCGTGCTCGAACTCGGCAATCGCCCGCTCCAGCTCGACGTCGCCGCCGTGCGCGCGGCGTTGCAGCCCTGGCTGGATGCGGGGGTGCGGCTGGCGGTCAATCAGTCGGGCTCAGGCCTGTCGACGATGGCGTATTGGACGGAGTTGCCCATCCACTTCCTCAAAATCCACGCCACCCTGCTGGAGCGTGCGGCTTCCACACCCAAGGCGCGCCTCATTCTGTCGTCCATCGTGCAACTGGCCAGGCAGCTCGACTGCGTGACCGTGGCCGAGCAGGTCGACCAGCCCGCCCTGGTCGACGTCGCCCGGGATCTGGGTCTCGACTGGCTGCAGGGCGATCTCACTGGCAAGGCGCAACACGGCCGCTGACACGCTCGGGGCAGACGGCCCCGACGCCCTGCGGGGGGCCGTCTGCCCGGACGGCGTTGGGGAATCCCCCGGGAAACACTTGCCGCGAATCGGGAGGACAATATCAATTTGTATCCAAATGTACCGAACGCCATGACTGCCGATCGCCTCTCCTCGTCTTCTCCCCTCGACACGCAACGCCGCAGACTGCTGGGCTGGGGCCTGGGTGCCGCCGGGCTGGCCGCCCTCGGAGCCGCCGCCCCTCATCTGGCCGCCTTCGCGGCCGATGCGGTGGACTTCATCCGCGGCCCCAAGGTGCCCGACGTGCCGTTCACCCAGGTGTCTGACCATGTCCACGTGATCTACGCCGCCGACGGCTTCCCCACCGAGAGCAATCAGGGCATGATGAGCAATATCACGGTGGTGAAGACGGCCAAGGGCCTGGTCGTGCTCGACACCGGCGCGTCGGTGCAGATCGGCGAAATGGTCATCCGGCAGTTGCCCCAGGTCAGCCAGCAGCCGGTGATCGCGGTCTTCAACTCCCACTATCACGGCGACCACTGGCTGGGCAACGATGCCTTCGTCAGCGCCTACGGGCAGGATCTGCCGGTCTACGCCATGCCGCAGACCCGCGAGCAGATCGAAGGCGCCACCGGCAGCGAATGGCAGCAGGCCATGCTCAAGTGGACCAACCAGTCCAGCGCGGGCACCCGCATCGTCGCCCCCAATCGCAACGTGAACCACGGCGACCTGTTCGATTTTGGCGATGTCACGCTGCGCGCGCACCACTACGGCACCGCGCACACCCCTGCGGACGTCTGCATCGAAGTGGTGCAGGACAAACTCACACATGTCGGCGACGTGATGATGAACCGCCGCATCGCCAATATGGACGACGGCTCCTACCCCGGCTCGCTGAACTACATGGACAAGCTGGCGCAGAACATCCCGGGCAGCAACTGGCTGCCCGGCCATGGCCATGCGGGACAGGAGGTGATGGTCTGGCAGCGCGAATTGTTTGTCGCGATCTGGGAGCACGCGCAGAAGGCCGCGCACGACATGGCGGGCCCTGAAGCCGCCATCGCCGCCGCCAAGGCCGATCCGCGCGTGGCGTCCAAGGCCAAGGACACGGCGGGCTGGGACAACAACATCGGCAAATACATCAGCCTGGCCTATCTGGAAGCGGAGCAGAGGGCCTGAGCGGGGTATTGACCAGCAGAATCTCGACACTGGCGACGTCGCTCGAACCGGCCTGAAGCTCAGCCGAGATCGCAGCCGCGGTGGCCGACATCTGCCGCGATCGCGCCTCGATCCGCACCCATTCGTCGGCCTGCACCGGCCGCCTGAAACTGCATTTGCGCACCCCTGCCAGCACCCCCACATGCGTGCCGCGCATGCTTTGCGCCTGCCGGTCGCCCACGAGCATGCCGGCGCCTGCCACCTGGGCCACGGCCTCGATCAGCAGGGCGCCGGGCACCATGGGCATGCCGGGAAAATGACCTTGGAGAATGGGAAGATCGGGCGGCCAAATCACGTCACCGATGTAGTGGTTGAAATCGAGCACGACAAGTCGCCGCACGAACAGGATCTCGCCCCGGTGCGGCAACACCGCTTCGAGGGCGTCCGTTCCCAGCTCGATGGGGTAGGTCAAGGAAGAGTGCATCAGGTCGAGTCCGTGGGGATAGGCCGCCTACGAGTCCAGGCACGGGGCCGAGTCGTCCAGGCCACAGCCCCACCCAGAGCTGCACCGCAGATGACATCCACAAGAACATGCTGTTTGGTCGCCATGGTTGAGAATACGATCAGCGCGCACCACAACAGACTGAGGCCCCGCAGACGTGCGCCGAAACCCAGGCCAGGCGCCATCCGGTCCAGCCAGATCGCGGTGAAAACGGCGGTGGCCACATGCAGGGAGGGACAGGCATTACCGGCAGCGTCCTTGCCGCGAAGGATGTCGAAACCCGGATGCCGCGCCCAGTCCACGGCATAGGTCGGCACCTCGGTGGGCCACAGATAGAAGATCGCCAGACCGATGAGGCACAGCGCGCCAGCGCGCAAGCCATAGCCCACGATCTCCCGCCGCGACGTCATCACCGACACCGGCAGGGAAACATAAACCCAGAGGGACAGATAGAACGGCAGCGTCCAGGGCTGCAGGCCGATCCAGACATCGACCGGCGTCATCGGCATGACCGTCGGCGAAATGCGCGGGTGCTGCAACAGGTAAAAATAGGCGAGGAAGAATGACCAGGTGAACGCGGTCGTGCCCAGCGCCTTGAGCCAGACGTGCCGAAAGAGCAGCCGCAGGGTGCGGGCCGTCAGCTCGCCCGCGCCAATCCGGTCCGAGCCGGTTTGTGAAAGGGCCATGGCAGCGATCCGGTCAATGGCGCACGCGACGTGCGATCAGGCTGGCATTGCTGCCGCCGAACGCAAAGGAGTTCGACATCACAGCGTCGACCGGACCGATCTCGCGGGCCTTCAAGGGCACGAAGTCGAGAGGGCAGCGCGGATCGGGATGGTGGAGATGCGCCGTCGGCGGCGCCCAGCCGCTGTGCATCGCCAGAATGGACAGCGCAAGCTCGACCGCGCCGCCGGCCCCGATGAGATGACCATGCACCGCCTTGGTCGAACTGACGGGCAGTGACGCGGCCGCGGCGCCGAACACGTCGAGGATGGCTTGCGATTCCACGATGTCTCCGGCATCGGTGGCCGTGCCATGCGCGTTGAGGTAGCCGATCTGCCCGGGCGCCAGACCGGCCTCGGCAAAGGCCTGACGCATCGCGGCGGCCTGGCCCTGAACCGACGGTGCGGTGAGATGATGCGCGTCGCTGCTGACGCCGTAACCCGCGAGTTCGGCGTACGGACGCGCCCCACGGCCGTGCGCCCGGGCGCCGCTTTCGAGGACCAGCGCGGCCGCACCTTCGCCCAGCACGAAACCACTGCGCTCGCGATCGAAAGGGCGGCAGCTCGTGGCAGGATCATCGCCGCGCACCCGCGCCAGAACCCTCAACGCATTCCAGGCGACGAACGAACCTGCCGTGAGCATCGATTCCGCCCCCATGACCAGCGCCGCATCGAGATAGCCATGCCGGATCGCCCGCATGGCCTCGCCGGCCGCCACCGCCGAGGATGCACACGCCACGGCATAGGTGTTGCCCTGGCCGCGCAGGCCATAGCGCAGGGAAACGGCCGCATGCGCGGCATTGGCCATCATGCGCGGAACCGACAGCGGGTGAACGACCGTGGCGCGCTTGCGCGAGGCTTCGCTGCCGTAAAGCGTGGTGTAGTAGCGCGCGAACATCGCATCCAGAGTGTGCGCCCCCGCAAAGCCCACGCCGACAAAGACGCCGAAGCGGTCGGCATCGGCCGGCTGCGGGCCGATACCCGCGTCGGCCATGGCCTGCTGTGCGGCCACCTGACCGAGCTGCGCGGCGCGATCGAGCCCGGCATCCTGGGCGTCCAGCAAGGTCGCCGGATCGACCGCTGCGGGGGCCATCAAGAGATGGGGCAGCCCTGCGCTCAAAGCCTCCGGCACTCGGCGAACAGCGCTGCGCGCAGCCAGCGCCGCATCGAAGCTCGATGGGCAGTCAGCCCCCAATGGGGACAGCATGCCCATGCCGGTGATGACCACCGGGTTCATGACGCCGAGACGGAGGAATCCAGCGCGTCGACCTGTGGCAAATGCCCGTGGTGGTGTGCCCGTACCTCGGCCTCGATCGAAGCCACCATCTCGCTGAAACGCAGAGTCTGGAACTGCATCGGGTCGGCGATCTGGAAGCCGAATCTGTCCTCGATCTCGAACAGCATTTCGACCAGGGCCAATGAGTCGAGTCCGAGGTCAGCCATCGTCAGATCGGGATGGTCGAACCGGACAGGATCGATCTTTGCATGGGTCACCAGATAGTTTTTGATGAGTTGTTCAAGCATTCCCCGATGTCCCGCCCTGTTTGTCCTGATGAATGTCGAAATGATGCTAACAGTGCCACCGGCGCCCCTCGCTATCGCACCTGCTCCACCGTCAACGGTACCTTGACGCCGCCTTTGAACTCCGACAGGGTGATGCTGGGGTCGGCGAGTTCGCCGGTGGCGGTGAAGTGGATGTCGCTGTCGGTCACTCCGTCGTAGTCGAGATGGCGGATGTACGGGAGATAGACCTTCGGGTCGCTCGACCTTGCCTTCATCATCGCGTGGGCCAGCACCATGGCCGCATCAAAGGCGTTGGGCGAATAAAGCTGGAAGGCCGCCGCGCCGAACTCGGCGTCATAGCGCGCCTTCCAGGCCCGGCCCTTGGGCAGCTCCGACAGCGGCGCGCCGCCCTGGGCGCAAATCGTGCCGTTCACCGCATCGCCCGACACCTTGGCCATGATGGGGGCGCAGATGCCGTCGCCGCCCAGCAGGCGCGCCGTCATGCCGATCTGGCGCATCTGCCGCAACAACGGACCGGCCTGGCTGTACATGCCGCCATAGAAGATCACCTGGGGATTGCGCGCCTTGATGCGGGTGAGGATGGCGGAGAAATCGGTGGCCTTGTCATCGGTGTATTCGCGGTCCACCACGTCCATGCCCAGCTTCTTCGCCGTGGCCGAAAACACATCGGCCAATCCCTGGCCGTAGGCGGTGCGGTCGTCCACCACCGCCACGCGCTGGACATGCAGGGTGTCGTGGGCATACTCGGCCAGCCCGGCGCCCAGGGCGTTGTCGTTGGCGATCATGCGAAAGAAGGTCTTGTAGCCCTGCTCGGCGATTTTCGGCGAGGTGGACGACGGCGTGATCTGCGGAATGCCGGCGGCGGCATAGAGGCGCGCGGCCGGGAAGGTGCAGCCCGAGGTCTGGTGGCCGACGACCCCGTTCACGCCCTCGTCCACCAGCTTTTGCGCCACCAGCGTGGCCTGGTCGGGCAGGCCCTGATCGTCTTCGGCGTCGATGGCCCAGTGCACCGCCTTGCCGCCAATGCGGGCGTGCTCGGCATTGAGCTTGTTCAGCGCCATCTGCACCCCGTTGACCGCGTCCTGCCCGCTGGCAGCCAAGGGGCCGGACAGCGGCACGGCCACGCCGATGACCACGCGCGGCTCGGCCGCATGGGCCGACAGCCCCAGACCGGCGAACAGCGCCAAAGACATTCCCGTCAATCGCAACGATGTAGGCATGAGGTTCTCCTTGAAAAATCCGGCCTGAAAACAACGAACCCGGATCATCAAGCAAGAACTGCGCACGGCATGTAAGCAGATGCATCCGCACTTACTGAGAAACACGCCGGGCCGCCCCAAGTGTTTCTCACCCCCTCGGGGGGCCTGACGCGCAGAGGCAGGTCTGGGGGCACTCAGCAGCCCGCCTTCAACCGATCAGCCGACCTCCGCGCACCCGCATGCCGCGCAGTTGCGCCGCGCTGAGCTTGCCGCTGGTCACGTCAACCTTGCCCGCACCTGCGGGCGAGGTTGACCGATGCAGCGCCGCCAGGCCGCGCTGCGCATGCGCGTGGCAGATCGCCAGCCCGAGGGCATCGGCCGCGTCCGGGCCGGGCTGGCCCGGCAAGGCCAGCAGCCGCGTCACCATCTCCTGCATCTGCGATTTGCTGGCGCGGCCGTAGCCGACGATGGACTTTTTCAGTTGCAGCGCGGTGTACTCGACCACTGGCAGCCCTTGCGCCACCAGTGCGGCAATAGCCGCGCCGCGCGCCTGCCCCAGCAACAGGGTGGACTGCGGGTTGACGTTGACGAACACGATCTCCACCACCGCCACATCGGCCTGCGCCTGCCGCGCCACCTCGCTCACACCGTCGAACAGCGTTTTCAGACGCTCTGGCAGCGTGCCCTTCGGAATGCGGATGGCGCCGCTGGCCTGATACCCAAGGCGATGCCCGTGGGCATCGATCACGCCATAGCCGGTGGTGTTGAGTCCGGGGTCGATGCCGAGGATGCGCATGGTGGCGCGCCTTGGCTCAGTGCCGGAAGTGGCGCATGCCGGTGAGCACCATGGCCATGCCGTGCTCGTCGGCGGCTTTGACGACTTCGGCGTCGCGCATGGAGCCGCCCGGCTGGATGACGGCGGAAATGCCGGCCTGCGCGGCGTTGTCGATGCCGTCGCGGAAGGGGAAGAAGGCGTCGGAGGCCATGACCGAGCCGGGCACGGGCAGGCCGGCATGCTCGGCCTTGATGGCGGCGATGCGCGCAGAGTTGACGCGGCTCATCTGCCCCGCGCCGACGCCGATGGTGGCGTTGTCCTTGGCGTAGACGATGGCGTTGGATTTGACGTACTTGGCCACGCGCCAGGCGAACAGCAGGTCGCGCATTTCGTCGGCGGACGGCTGGCGCTTGCTCACCACCTGGATGTCACCCGACAGCAGCAGGTCGGCGTCCTGCACCAGCAGGCCGCCGGTGACGCGCTTGTAGTCCAGCCGCTGGCCGGGCTGCGCGGGCCAGGTGCCGCAGGCCAGCAGGCGCACGTTCTTCTTGGCGGCGCAGACGTCGATGGCGGCCTGCGACACGGTGGGCGCGATGATGACCTCGACGAACTGACGCTCGACGATGGCCTGCGCGGTGGCCGCGTCCAGCTCGCCGTTGAAGGCGATGATGCCGCCGAACGCGGACTCGGGGTCGGTCTTGTAGGCGCGGTCGTAAGCCTCCAGCAGGCTGGCACCGTAGGCGACGCCGCAGGGGTTGGCATGCTTGACGATGACGCAGGCGGGCGCGGCGTCGAACTGCTTCACGCATTCCAGCGCGGCGTCGGCGTCGGCGATGTTGTTGTAGCTGAGCTCCTTGCCTTGCAGCTGGCGGGCGGTGGCGATGCTGGCCTCGCGCCCGCCCTGCTCGACGTAGAAGGCCGCGTTCTGGTGCGGGTTCTCGCCATAGCGCAGGTCTTGCTGCTTGACGAAGGACAGGTTGAACTGGCCGGGGAAGGTTCCACGCTCGCCGTCGTCCTGCAGCGCGGACAGGTAGTTGGAGATGGCCGCGTCGTACTGGGCGATGCGGTTGAACGCCGCCACCGACAGGCGAAAGCGCGTGGCGTCGCTCACCTTGCCGGCCTCGCGCAGTTCGCCCACCACCACGGCATAGTCGGCCGGGTCGGTCACCACGGCCACAAAGCGGTAATTCTTGGCGCCCGAACGCACCATGGCCGGGCCGCCGATGTCGATGTTCTCGATGGCGTCGTCGAGCGTGTGCGGCTTGGCCACCGTGGCCTCGAACGGATAGAGGTTGACGCAGAGGATGTCGATGGCGGGCAGGTCGTGCGCATCGGTCTGTGCCACATGCTCGGGCAGGTCGCGCCGTGCCAGCAGGCCGGCATGCACCTTGGGATGGAGGGTCTTCACGCGGCCGTCGAGCATTTCCGGGAAGCCGGTGTAGTCGGCCACCTCGAGCACCGGCAAACCGGCGTCGCGCAGCATCTTGGCGGTGCCGCCGGTGGACAGCAGGCGCACGCCCAGGGCGTGCAGTTCGCGGGCGAAGTCGAGCACGCCGGTTTTGTCGGATACGGAAATCAGGGCTTGCATGGCAGCGGGTCAGGTGGTTGAACGAAAGGAAACGAACAAGGTGAAGGGCGCAACGAAGGCGCATGGCCGTTGGCTTTGCACCTTCTCACTCGCCCGGCTTGAGCAGCTTGTGTTCGGCAAGCTTCTTGCGCAGGGTGTTGCGGTTGATGTCGAGCCAGCGCGCCGCGAGCGACTGGTTGCCCTCGGCATGCTTCATCACGGTGGCCAGCAGCGGCTTTTCCACCGCGGCCAGCACCATGGCATGAATGCCGTGCGGCTCGGAGCCGCCGAGGTCGTCGAAGTAGGCCTCGAGGCTGTCGACGACACATTGTTCGAGCGTGGTCTTGCGGGGAACGGCAGGCATGGCGGGACGCGAGGATGCGGGGGTTCAGGCAACCAGCGGCGCAGCGGGCTGCGCGGCTGGATGTGAGCCGGGGTCGAGAAGGCCGCGCAGCGCCGCGAGTTGCTCGGCCGCGCTCTGCAGGGTGTTGAAGTGTCGGCGGAAGGTCTCGCCGCCGGGCAGGCTGGCCACATACCAGCCCACATGCTTGCGCGCGGTGCGCACGCCAATGGTTTCGCCGTACAGCGCATAGTGGTCGTCGAGGTGGGCGAACAGCCAGTCGCGCCATTGCGCGGGCGCTGGGTCGGGCAGCAGCGTGCCATCCGCCAGATACGCGGCCACCTGGCCGAACAGCCAGGGCCGGCCCATGGCGGCACGGCCGATCATCACTGCGTCGGCGCCGCTTTGCCGCATCACCGCGGCAGCCTTCTGCGGTGAGTCGATGTCGCCGTTGGCCACCACCGGAATGCCCACGCCGTGCTTCACGTCGGCGAGCGTGGCGTATTCGGCTTCGCCGCCATAGCCCTGCTCGCGAGTGCGGCCGTGCACCACCAGCATCGCGGCGCCTGCGGCTTCGGCCATGCGGGCGATGCGCGGCGCGTTACGCGCGGCTTCGCACCAGCCTGCGCGCATCTTGAGTGTGACCGGCGCGTCGAACGGGCGGGCGGCCGCCACCGCAGCCTCCACCAGCCGCGCGGCGAGGTCTTCGTCCTGCATCAGCGCGGAACCGGCCCAGCGGTTGCACACCTTCTTGGCGGGGCAGCCCATATTGATGTCGATGATGTCGGCGCCGCGCTCCAGGTTGTAGCGGGTCGCCTCGGCGATCTGCTCGGGGTCGGTACCGACGATCTGCACCGCGATGGGCGCAGCCTCGCCGTCGTGATTGGCGCGCCGCGAAGTCTTGAGCGTGTCGCGCAGATCCGCGCGCGAGGTCACCATCTCGCTCACGCAGTAGCCCGCCCCCAGTTGCCGCGCCAGGCGTCGGTAAGGCCGGTCGGTCACACCGGCCATGGGGGCGGCGAAGACGCGGTTGGGCAGCCAATGCCGCCCCAGACGCAAGCCCCCCGCAGACGCCGAATCGGGCGCAGACGTTGCAGGCGTGGGCAGGCTGGACATGGGAAAGTGCGCAATGCGGCGTTTGTTGCGACGATGGGAGCGGCGGAGCTTGTTGCAAGCCTGCTGCTTTTTTGAGCGGTGGATTTTAGGTCAAGCGACCATCGGCGCCGCCGTCGCGCCGGGTGAGGCGGGTGATCGGCACGTTTGCACCGTGCGCGAGATGCGGCATACTGGCATCAAACAGGCCGACTTCCCGGCACCACAACACCCTCACTGCACCCATGAAACTTCCGCCTCGCGCCCTGCTCCTGGAGTACGGCATCAACCTCCTCGCCCCCTGGGTGGTCTACAAACTCACGGCGCCCCAACTGGGCGAGATGGGCGGGCTGATAGCCTCGGGGGTTCCGCCGCTGCTGTGGGCGCTGGGCGGTCTGCTGCGCAACCGGCGACTGGATGCGCTCAGCGGCTTGGTGCTGCTGGGCATCGTGATGTCCGTCGTCGCCTCGTTGCTGGGCGGCGATCCACGCCTGCTGCTGATGCGGGAATCGCTGGTTTCGGGGTCGATCGGGCTGGCCTTTCTCGTGTCGCTCGCGTTCGGACGCCCGCTGGTCTTCTACCTGGGGCGGGCAACGGTGGCACGCGAGTCCGCGCAGGAGGCCGCGCGCTTCGAACAACTCTGGGACAACAACGCGGGCTTCGTCCGGGCCATCCGCCTCATCACGGCGATGTGGGGAATCGGCCTCTGTGGCGAATTTCTCTTGCGCGCCTGGATGGTGACGCACTGGCCCATCGACCGGGTGCTGATCATCTCGCCGACCCTGGGCTACATCGTCTATGGCGGCCTCGCCGCGTGGACAGTGTGGTACCGCGCCCGCATGGCCACACGGGCCAAGGTGGCGGCGAAGACTCCCTATTGACCCAGAGCTGAGCGGGATGAAGGGTTCATGGGCAAGGCCATGCAACGGCCGCTCCACCTTCCAACCTCCCCCACGGCGTGGGGAGGCGTGTTGACTCCCTCTCCACTTGTGGGGAGGGCCAGGGTGGGGAATGCTGTCTCGAACCTCAACGGGCCGGATCCATCGGGCGATGCGCCCCCAGTCCGTCGCGCGGCCCGCCGGCGGATGCCGAGGCCTGGTCTTCGGCCCTCGACCGTCGCTCGGCAATACGGTTCCACACGGCCTGTTTGCCTGCATCGTCCAGATCGATCCAGTCGCCGATTTCCTGCAGCGTGCGGGCGCATCCCAGGCATAGCCCGGTGGCGTGATCCAGCGTGCAGACGTTGATGCAGGGCGACGGCACGGCCATGGGTCAGCTCGCTTCGTGCCCCAGCGGACGGGGCGCGGGCGGCGCGGTCACCTGACTCGGGGCCACCCCCAGCCAGCGCGGCAGATCATCGGGCCGCAGGGGAAAGACCGCGTGCGGATGGCCGGCCGCAGCCCAGATGCGGTCGAAACGCCAGAGGCTGTCATCCACCAGGGCAAGGGGCTCCTGGGTGTGACCCACCGGGCTGACCCCGCCGATGGCGAAACCGGTGGCGGCGCGCACGAAATCGGCATCGGCCCGCGCAAGCTTGCCCACCTGCGCGGCCACGGCCTTTTCGTCCACCCGGCGGTCGCCTGCGCACACCACCAGGACGGCGCGGTCGCTTTCGACATGCCGGAACACGATGGACTTGGCGATCTGGCCCAGCGCCACGCCGAGGGCGTCGGCCGCCTGCTGCGCGGTGCGGGCGGCATCGTCGAGCATGACGGGCCGCTCGGCATGGCCCAAGGCCGTCAGCGCGTCGATCACGCGCTGCACGGAATCGGAAGGAGATGAAAGGGCGGTGGTCGGCATGGTTCGAGGTTTGTCGGCGTTCACGTTGTGCAGGCGGGCTCGCCCTGCCCGGCGGCCCCTTTGGCGAGCAGGGCCTTGCCCGCGCGGCTGTTGTTCGGGCGGTTGATGGCGCGGGTGATGAAGTCGCCCGCCTCGACCACGGCGCGCAGGTTCACACCCGTGTCGATGCCCAGCCCGTGCAGCAGGTAGAGCACGTCCTCGGTGGCGACGTTGCCGGTGGCGCCTCGGGCATAGGGGCACCCGCCCAGACCGGCGACGGAGGAATGAAAGCTCGCCACGCCCATGTCCAGCGACGCCAGGATGTTGGCCAGCGCCTGGCCGTAGGTGTCGTGGAAGTGACCGGCCAGCCGCTCGATGGGAAAGGCTGCGGCGCTGGCCTCGAACACGGCCTGCACGGCGCCCGCGGTGCCGACGCCGATGGTGTCGGCGATGTCGATGGCGTCGCAGCCCAGATCGGCCATGCGGCGCACCACCTCGGCCACGGCGCCCGGCGCCACGTTGCCCTGGTAGGGGCAGCCCAGCGCCACGGAGATGCTGCCGCGCAGCTTCACACCGGCGTTCCTGGCGGCCTCGGCCACGGGACGGAAGCGCTCGATGGATTCGGCGATGGAGCAGTTGATGTTCTTCTGCGCGAAAGCCTCGCTCGCGGCGCTGAACACCACGACCTCGCCCACACCCGCGGCCAGCGCGGCTTCCATGCCCTTCATGTTCGGCACCAGGGCCGAATACAGCGTGCCGGGACGACGCCGGATGCCCACCATCACCTCAGCGCTGCCGGCCATCTGCGGCACCCATTTGGGCGAGACAAAGGCGGCGGCCTCGACATTGGGCAACCCGGCGGCGGACAGGCGGTCGATGAGTTCGACCTTCACCGCCGTGGAGACCGGTTCGGCTTCGTTCTGCAGCCCGTCGCGCGGGCCGACTTCGACGACTTCGACGTGACGCGGCAGGTGGGTCAGTGTGACCTTGGACATGGAAGACTCCTCAAACAACCCGATTCAGATTCAATAACCCAGCCGCATGTCCACCACGCCGCCCGGCCGGTCACCGCGTTCGATGGCGGCAATCTTGCGCATCACCTGCGCCGCGGAAGGCCCCACCAGGGTCTGCGCGGCCACGTGCGGCGTGACGCGCACCCGCGGGTGGCTCCAGAGCGCATCGGCCGTCGGCAGGGGCTCGGTGGCAAACACATCGAGCAAGGCGCTGGCCAGATGCCCGCCGTGCAGCAGATCGAGCAAGTCGTCCTGGTCGATCACGGCGCCCCGGCTGGCGTTGATGACGTGCGCGCCCTGCGGCAGGCGGCTCAGAGCAGCGTAGTCGAGCAGGCCGCGGGTGTCTGCGGTCAACGGCAACAACACCACCAGCACCCGGGTCTGGGCCAGAAATTCATCGAGCCGGTCGAGCGCGAAGAGGGGGCACCCCAGCCCGCCCGCGGCGTCCGACTGCCCGCTGCGGCTGCAGGCCAGGATGGGAAAGTCCATCGCCGCCACGCGCCGGGCGGCCGCCGCGCCCATCTGCCCCAGCCCGAGAAAGCCCACGGTGAAGCTGGCTCGTGGCGGCAGGGCGAGCGGCTCCCACTGCCGCCTCGCCTGTTGCGAGGCATAGTCTGTCATGCGGCGATAGGCGTGCAGCACGCCCTCGGCGACATAGTCGGCCATTTGCCGCCCCATGCCGGCGTCTTCGAGCCGGATGAGCGGCACACCGGGATGCAGGCGGTGCAGCGCCGGGGCGATGGCGTCCACGCCGGCGCCCAGATTGAACACGGCGCGCAGCCCCATCTGTCCCTGCAGCCAGTCGGTCGGCGGCTTCCACACCAGGGCGAAGTCGGCCTGGGCCTCGGGCTGCCTGCAGGCATCGATCACCTCGACGGCCAGGCCGGTTTCCTGGGCATGTTGCATCAGCGCCTCGCGCCAGCGGCGGAAAGGTTCGTCCGGGTCCCAAACCGCCAGTTTCATGCCTGCAAGTCCTCGATCTTTAAGACTTCGATGCGCAGCAGTTCCACCCCTTCGCTCACCTGATCGCCGACGGCGTGGAGCAGTTCGCTCACCTGCCCTGCCGCCGGCGCGACCAGGGTGTGCTCCATCTTCATGGCTTCGAGGACCAGCAGGGGATCACCGGCCTGCACCGTATCGCCCGGCTGCACATGCAGGGCGATGATCTTGCCGGGCATGGGCGCGGTCAGCCGCCCGCCCGCCGAGCCCGCGTCGGCGCTGCCCAGATCGGCGCCCAGCCACTGCAGCGTGGCCTGCTCGCCGTCCGAGAACACCTGAAAGGTCCTCTCGCCCATGAGGACCCCATCCATCTGCGCGCGCTCGGTGCCGAGCGTGAGCACCAACGAGAACGCCTGCGTGGCGCGGTCCACCCGTTTGAGGCGCGCGGCGCAGGCGAAGGGTTGCGGCCGCGCCGCGCCGGGTGTCTGGAGGCGCAGGGGCTGACCCGCCCACGACGGCCACAGCGTGCAGTCCAACGGCCCCCAGGGACTGTCGAAGCGCAGCGGGCGCGGCGGCAGCACGCCGTTGGAAAACCCGTCGCGGGCCGACCAGGGATCGTCAGTCTGCTGCGCGCGTTCGCCTTCGAGCAGGGCGCCGATGGCGGCGGCGCAGGCCAGCGCCAAGGGCATGGACGGCGGCGCCAGCAGTACCTCCTGCTGACGGGCGATCAGTCCCGTATCGACCACGCCCTCGGCGAAGGCCGGGTCGCCCAGCAGGCGGTGGAGAAACTGCACATTGGTCTGCAGGCCGGCAATGCGGGTGACCTCCAGCGCCTGGCGCAGACGATGGCGCGCCTGCTCGCGGGTCTCGCCCCAGGCGATGAGCTTGGCGATCATGGGGTCGTAGAACGGGGTGATGGTGTCCCCTTCGCGCACCCCGCTATCGACTCGAATGCCATGGGCCTGCGCGGGGCCGAACGCGACATGCGGCGGCAGCGCCAGCCGTCGCAACGGGCCGGTGGACGGCAGAAACCCGGCCTCGGGATGCTCTGCATACAGCCGCGCCTCGATGGCATGGCCGGTACAGCGCACCTCGTCCTGGCCGAGGGGCAGCGGCTGGCCTGCGGCCACCTGCAATTGCCACGCCACCAGATCCAGCCCGGTGATCAACTCGGTGACGGGATGCTCGACCTGCAGCCGCGTGTTCATCTCCATGAAATAGAAGGTCTGCGGCACCCCGGCTTCGCTGCATTCCACGATGAATTCCACCGTGCCCGCGCCGACATAGCCCACCGCGCGGGCTGCCGCCACCGCGGCCGCGCCCATGTCGCGCCTCAGGCTGTCGGGCAAGCCTGGGGCCGGCGCTTCCTCGATGACTTTCTGGTGGCGACGCTGCATCGAACAGTCGCGCTCGAACAGCCAGAGCGCATGGCCCTGCTGGTCGGCAAAGACCTGGATTTCGATATGACGCGGGTTGCGCACCAGGCGCTCGATCAACACCGCATCATTGCCGAAGCTGCTGCGCGCCTCGCGGCGGCACGAGGCCAGCGCCGCATCGAACACCTCCGCGTCGTGCACCTCGCGCATGCCCTTGCCGCCGCCGCCCGCGCTCGCCTTGATCAGCACCGGAAAGCCGATGCGCTGGGCCTCGGCCTTGAGCAGCGCGTCATCCTGCGCCGCGCCGTGATAACCGGGCACCAGGGGCACGGCGGCGGCCTGCATCAGCCGCTTGGACTCGGCCTTCAGCCCCATCGCCTGCATGGCCTCGGGCGGCGGGCCGATGAACACCACTCCAGCCTCGGCGCACTGCCGCGCGAAGCCTGCGTTCTCGCTGAGAAAGCCATAGCCGGGATGGATGGCCTGCGCGCCGGTGTCGCGTGCCGCCTGCAGGATGCGATCGCCCCGCAGATAGCTTTGCGCCGCCTCGGCCGGCCCGATGCACACCGCCTCGTCGCAGGCCGCCACATGCGCAGCCTGCGCGTCGGCCTCGGAATAAACCGCCACGGTACGAATGCCCAGTCTGCGGCAAGTGGCGGCCACGCGGCAGGCGATCTCGCCGCGATTGGCGATCAGGATTTTCGAGAACATCTCAGCACTCCAAACACTGGGCCGCGGCAAGATCGCCTGCGACGGCGCTACGCGCCTGCAGTCGATTTGGCTTCGCCGCTTCGTCCCGGCACAGCCGGGACTGGTCGCCGCGATTGGCGATCAGGATTTTCGAGAACATCTCAGCACTCCAAACACTGGGCTGCGGCAAGATCGCCTGCGACGGCGCTGCGCGCCTGCAGTCGATTTGGCTTCGCCGCTGCGTCCCGGCACAGCCGGGACTGGTCGCCGCGATGGGCGATCAGGATTTTCGAGAACATCGTCGGTCTCCGGCGCGTGGACAGCCTTGGCGGTCCTTATTGATCCGGCATGGAAAGTATGAACGGGTCATAGGCCTCGCCATGCAAGGGCCTCCCCCACGCTGTGGGCGAGGCGTGTTGGCTCCCTCTCCACTTGTGGGGAGGGCCGGGGTGGGGAGGATCTGTTTCAAGTTTCAACGTGCCGGATCAATAGGGTGTTTTGTCTTTGAACGGCACATCGCTTGCGCCATGCCGTGGCGCCACGGCGACAGGTTCGGGTCTGCCGCTGAACACCCGCGCCATTCGCCTCAGCATGGCGCGCACGAAGTGAAAGCTTTTGCGCGCCAGCCAGATCATGGCGATCAGCACCAGCGCCAGGGCGATGAAGAACAGCACCGGATGCAGCCAGGCCAGCCACAGGCCGCCCAGCACCAGCGCGTCTTCGCCGAACGACGCACCCACGTTGGAAAACGGTTCGGGCGAGGTGTTGATGGCCGCGCGGGTGGACAGCTTGGTGCCGTGGCTCACCGCGGCCAGGCCACCGCCCGCCGCAGCGGCCAGCGCCGCGATCAGGCCATGATCGAGCCCGAACACGCTGGCGGCGAGCACCGCCCCGGCAGGAATGCGCAGCAGGGTGGAGATGAAATCCAGCAGACTGTCCACACCGGGA
This sequence comes from Thiomonas intermedia, assembly GCF_002028405.1. Lineage (NCBI taxonomy): Bacteria > Pseudomonadati > Pseudomonadota > Betaproteobacteria > Burkholderiales > Thiomonas > Thiomonas intermedia. Next base: position 2,130,618 of record NZ_CP020046.1, on the reverse strand, counting down.
ATCTTGTCGCCGACGAACTCAAGCAGCGCCAGCATGCCGGTGATGCCCACGGCCACCGGGCTGGCCAGGGGTTGAAGGCCGGACGGCAGTTGCACCCAGCCGCCCAGGCCGGCCACGCCGACGGCGAACATGACCAGAAAGGCCCGCAGGCCGCTGGCCCAGCCCAGTGCGGCGGCAAGGGCCAGGAGCTGCAGGGTGTCGAGCGTGGGCGCGTTCATGGTCGGACCTCAGGGTGCAGGGCAATCATTTTTTGCCCCGGCGCGGCATTCGGCATGGGCGAGGCTTGCGCACCGGCATGCAGGCCGAGGTGGGCGAACAGGGCGCGGTCGGCATCGACCTCGGCATTGCCAGTGACCAACAGCGTATCGCCATAGAAGATCGAGTTGGCGCCCGCGAGAAAGCACAGCGCCTGGATGCCGTCGCCCAGTTCGCGCCGCCCGGCGGAGAGCCGCACCCGCGCCGTGGGCATGGTGATGCGGGCTGCAGCCACAGTGCGCACGAACTCGAAGGGGTCGAGGTCGGGCGCGTGTTCGAGCGGCGTACCGGCCACCCGCACCAGGGCGTTGATCGGCACCGATTCGGGGTGGGGATCGAGCCCGGCCAGCGCCGCCAGCAGCCCCGCGCGGTCGCGCCGCGTCTCGCCCATGCCGACAATGCCGCCGCAGCACACCGCCATGCCGGCCTCGCGCACATGCTGCAGGGTGTCGAGCCGCTCCTGATAGGTGCGGGTGGTGATGATCTGGCCGTAGAACTCGGGCGAGGTGTCGAGGTTGTGGTTGTAGTAGTCGAGCCCGGCCTCGGCCAGGCGCCGCGCCTGTTCGGGCCGCAGCATGCCCAGGGTCATGCAGGTTTCCAGCCCGAGCGCCTTGACGCCTTCGACTATCTCGGCCACGGCGTCAAGATCGCGGTCCTTCGGTTCGCGCCAGGCGGCCCCCATGCAAAAGCGCGCGGCGCCCGCCTCCTTGGCGGCGCGCGCGTTGGCCAGAACGAGGTCGACATCCATCAGCTTGCCTGCCTTCAGGCCGACGTCGTGATGCGCCGATTGCGGGCAGTAGCCGCAGTCTTCGGCGCAGCCGCCGGTCTTGATCGACAGTAGCGAGGAGAGCTGGATTTCGGTGGGATCGAAATGCGCGCGGTGCGCAATCTGCGCCTGCCAGAGCAGTTCGGGCAAAGGCAGATCGAGCAGCGCTTCGATGGCGGTGGGAGTCCAGCCGGTGGAAGGTTTCGGGGTCATGGAAAAGGGCGTCCTGGAGGGGTCAGTCAGCTTCGGGGTCGAGCCAGGCGGGCTTGCGCTTGGCGAGAAAGGCCGCGATGCCTTCGCGGCCGTCGGCACTGGCCCGCGCCACGGCGATGCGCTCGGCCGTGTCGGCGAGCAAGGCGTCGCTGAGCGGACGATGCGCCACCTCCGCCAGCAGACGCTTGGCCGCGGCCAGGGCCTGCGGCGAGGCATGGCGCAGGGCGGTGCACCAGCGCTGCACCTGGGCGTCCAGCGCAGCGGCATCATCGGCCACCTCGTGCACCAGACCGAGGGTTTGCGCGGTGGCCGCATCGAGCACTTCGGCGGTCAGGGTGTAGCGTTGCGCCGCGCGCGGGCCGATGGCGCGCAGCACATGCGGCATGATGGTCGCGGGCACCAGGCCGAGTTTCACCTCGCTCAGACAGAAACGCGCGGCTCGCACGGCCACCGCCAGGTCGCAGGCAGCCACCAGGCCGAAGCCGCCGGCGAACGCATCGCCCTGCACCCGGGCGATCACGGGCTTGGGGCATTCGGCCACAGCGCGCAGCATGCGCGCGAGCTGCAGGGCATCGTCACGATTCTGCGCCTCGGTGAAGTCGGCCAGTTGCTGCATATAGCGCAGATCGGCCCCGGCGCAGAACGCCGGTCCTTGCGCCGCGAGCACCACGCAACGGATTTCGGGCTCCAGGCCGAGTGCGACGAAGGCCGTGTGCAGCGCGCCAATGGTGGCGGCATCGAAGGCATTGCGCACCTCGGGGCGATGGAGGGTGACCGTGGCCACGGCGCCATCCCGCTGGACGATGACGGGTGGTTCGCTCATGGCTTGGGTGCGGCTTGCGCAGCGTCGCGCAGCATGTAGATCAGATCGAGCACGGGCGAGGGCTGGCCCAGGGCGGTGAGCGCCGCGGTGATCTGTCCGCGATGATGCGTGGCGTGGTTGAACACATGCGCGAGCGTGGCGGCAAACGGTGCGGTCATCGGCCGGCCCTGGCTGGTGGCGTAGTGGAAGGGACGGCCGAAGTCGGCCTCGGTCAGCTGCTCGATGTAGGGCTGCCAGGCCTGCGCGGCGTGCATCAGCCGCAGCGCCAGTTGGGCACGATCGGTCTCGGCCTCGTCGTCGAGGCTCAGGCCCGAGGGCGATACGCCTTCAAGGAAGCGGCGCTGCCACAGCAGGCCTTCGCCCACCAGCAAATGATTCAGTGTGCCGTGGATGCTTTTGAAAAACAGCCCGCAATCGCGCCGGTAGTCGGCATCCGGCAGCGGGGCGATGTGTTGTTCGAGCAGCCTGCGGGTGGCCCAGACGTGGTAGCGCGAGAGGGTGCGGAAGTGGTCGTGCAGCGGCATAGCGACTCCTCCGTCAGCCGTCGACGAGACTGGCGAGCACCGGCGCGCTGAGGGTCGGGTGGAACTCGATCACGGTGTAGCGCGCCACCCCGGTGGCATGAAACGGATCCTCGCGCACCAGCGCCTCGGCCGCCTCGCGGCTTGGCGCCCGGGCCAGGATCACGCCGCCGGTACGCGGCTCCTTGCGGCCCGACAGCAGGAAGCTGCCGTCCGCGTAGTGCCGCGCCAGGAAGGCACGATGGGCGTCGAGATGCGCGTCGACGGCGTCGAGCGGCTTCACATAGTCGAGCAGGATCAGGAACATGGCGGATGTGGATTGGAACGCAAAACAAGCAGCAATCGACCGGCTCACATGCGAAACACGCCGAAGCGGGTTTCTGCAATCGGCGCATTGAGCGCGGCCGACAGACCGAGCGCCAGCACGCGCCGGGTGTCGGCCGGGTCGATCACGCCGTCGTCCCACAGCCGCGCGGTGGCGTAGTAGGGGTGGCCCTGGGCCTCGTACTGGGCGCGAATGGGGGCCTTGAACGCGGCCTCCTCCTCCGCGCTCCAGCCGCCGCCCCTGGCCTCGATGCCGTCGCGCCGCACGGTGGCCAGCACGCTTGCCGCCTGCTCCCCGCCCATCACGCTGATGCGGGCGTTCGGCCACATCCACAACTGGCGCGGGCCGTAGGCGCGGCCGCACATGCCGTAGTTGCCGGCGCCGAATGAGCCGCCGATGATGACCGTGAACTTGGGCACCTGGGCGCAGGCCACCGCCGTGACCAGCTTGGCGCCGTGGCGGGCGATGCCTTCGTTCTCGGCCTTGCGGCCGACCATGAAGCCGGTGATGTTCTGCAGGAACAGCAGCGGGATGCGGCGCTGGCAGCACAGCTCGATGAAGTGCGCGCCCTTCACGGCGCTGTCCGAGAACAGGATGCCGTTGTTCGCCAGAATGCCCACGGGCATGCCGTGCAGATGCGCGAAGCCGCAGACGAGCGTGGAGCCGAAGCGGTCCTTGAACTCGTCGAACTCGGAGCCGTCCACGATGCGGGCGATGACCTCGCGCGCGTCGAAGGGCTTGCGGGCATCCAGCGGCACCACGCCGTACAGCTCGCTGGCCGCATAAAGCGGTTCGCGCGGCTCGCGCAGATCGAGCGCGGCCCGCTCGGCCGGCCGCAGCCGCGAGACGATGCGGCGGGCGATGTCGAGCGCATGGGCATCGTTCTGCGCCAGGTGATCGGCCACGCCCGACAGGCGGGTGTGCACGTCGCCGCCGCCCAGGTCTTCGGCGCTCACCTCCTCGCCGGTGGCGGCCTTCACCAGCGGCGGGCCGCCCAGGAAGATGGTGCCCTGGTTGGCGACGATGACCGACTCGTCGCTCATGGCCGGCACATAGGCGCCGCCCGCGGTGCACGAGCCCATGACCACGGCGATCTGCGCGATGCCGTCGGCGCTCAGGGTGGCCTGGTTGTAGAAGATGCGGCCGAAGTGGTCGCGGTCGGGAAACACCTCGTCCTGGTTGGGCAGATTGGCGCCGCCCGAATCGACGAGGTAGATGCAGGGCAGGCGGTTCTCGCGCGCGATCTCCTGCGCCCGAAGGTGCTTCTTGACGGTGATGGGGTAATAGGTGCCGCCCTTCACCGTCGCATCGTTGCAGACGATCACGCATTCGCGCCCGCTGACGCGCCCGATGCCGGTGATGATGCCGGCCCCGGGCGCCGCGTCGTCGTACATGGCCTGCGCGGCCAGCGGCGAGAACTCCAGGAACGGCGTGCCGGGATCGAGCAGCGCCGCCACGCGGTCGCGCGGCAACAGCTTGCCGCGGGCGACATGCTTGGCGCGGGCCGCCTCGCCGCCGCCCTCGGCCACGCGGGTCAGGCGCGCCCGCAGGTCGTCCACCAGGGTTTGCATGGCCGCAGCGTTGGCGGTGAACTCGGCGCCGCGCGGGTTGAGTCGTGATTCAAGCGTGGTCATGGGGCCTCAGGCTGTTCTGGCGGGCTGGAGCCCGAGCTCCTGCTGCATGGTTTCGCGAATCTTGAATTTCTGCACCTTGCCCGTGATGGTCAGCGGAAAGCTCGGCACGAAGCGGATGTAGCGCGGGATCTTGTAGTGCGCGATTTTTCCCTTGCAGAAATCGCGGATGTCGTCGTCGGTGGGCGTGGTGCCGGCCTTGGGGATGATCCAGGCGCAGAGTTCCTCGCCGTACTTCGGGTCGGGCACGCCGACCACCTGCACGTCCTGGATCATCGGATGGCTGTAGAGAAACTCCTCGATCTCGCGCGGGTAGATGTTCTCGCCGCCGCGGATCACCATGTCCTTGATGCGGCCGACGATGTTGACGTAGCCCGCGGCATCCATGGTGGCGAGGTCGCCGGTGTGCATCCAGCCTTCGGCATCGATGGCCTCGTGCGTCTTCTCCGCGTCGCCCCAGTAGCCGTGCATCACCGAGTAGCCTCGGGTGCAGAGCTCGCCGGTGGAGCCGGGCGCCACGGTGTCCCCGCTGGCCGGGTCGACAATCTTCACTTCAAGATGCGGCTGCACCTGCCCCACCGTGCTCACCCGCTTGTCCAGCGGGGTGTCGGTGGAGCTCTGGCAGCTCACCGGCGCGGTTTCGGTCATGCCGTAGGCGATGGTGATTTCGGAGAGGTGCATGTCGCGCACCACCCGCTTCATCACCTCGATCGGGCAGGGGCTTCCCGCCATGATGCCGGTGCGCAGCGTGCCCAGATCGAACTCGGCAAAGCGTGGATGATCGAGCATGGCGATGTACATGGTCGGCACGCCGTGCAGACCGGTACAGGCCTCCTCCTGCACGGTCTGCAGGGTGAGCAACGGATCGAAGCCATCGTTCGGATAGACGATGGTGGCCCCGTGCGTCAGGCAGGCCAGGTTGCCCAGCACCATGCCGAAGCAGTGGTACAGCGGCACCGGAATGCACAGCCGATCTTCGGCGGTGAGCTTCATCGCCTCGCCGATGAAATACCCGTTGTTCAGGATGTTGCTGTGGGTCAGCGTGGCGCCCTTGGGAAAGCCGGTGGTGCCGCTGGTGAACTGGATGTTGATGGGCTCATCGGCGGAAAGCATCGCCGCGGCCTCGGCCACCGCCGGGTCATCGGCGCTGCCGCGGGCGATCCAGTCGGAAAAGCGCAGCATGCCGGGTTCCTCGGCCTGGCCAAGATGCACCACCAGCTTGAGATCAGGCAGGCGTGCCGCGCGCAGCTCGCCGGGGGCGCAGGTGGCCAACTCCGGGGCAAGCTCGCGCAGCATGGCGAGGTAGTCGCTGGTCCTGAACGAGGTCATGGTGACCAGCGCCTTGCAACCGACCTTGTTGAGCGCGTATTCCACCTCGGAGGTGCGATAGGCCGGGTTGATGTTCACCAGGATCACGCCAACTTTGGCCGTGGCCAGCTGCATCAGCACCCACTCCACGCTGTTGTGCGCCCAGATGCCCACACGCTCGCCCTTGCGCAAGCCGCTGCGCAGCAGGGCGCTGCCCAGGCGGTCCACCTCGCGCTTGAGCTCGGCATAGCTCAGCCGAACACCCTGGTGACGCGACACCAGGGCCTCGTGCAGGCCCTGGCGCTCGGCCATGGCGTCGAAAAAATCACCGAGGGTCTGGGTGATGAGCGGCTGCTCGGTGGTGCCGCAGGCGTAGGCCTGCACCAGAGGGGTTGGATCGGTCATGAGAGTCTCCCTGAGATTGGATACGCCCGCAACTGCGCGCGGGTCGGCTATCGGTTCAGAATCCGCCCGTCTCCAGCCAGTGCTCGAGCTGGAGAAGACGGTCCACGCCCCAGAAGGGCTGATCGTCGACCACCAGATAGGGCGCGCCGCACATGCCTTCCTGCAGGGCGCGGTCGCAGTTGGCCTTGAGCTGGGCCTTGATGGCCGGATCGGCGGTATGACGCGCCACCCCATCGCTCGCCAGCCCCTGCTCGGCCGCCAGGGCTTCGAGTACCGGCAATTCAGCGATGTTGCGGTTGTGGACGAAATAGGCGGCAAAGCAGCGATGCAGCCACGGCGCGGCCTGCGCGGCCTGATCGCGCTGCAGACCGATGAGCACCCGGGCGGCCTGATAGGTGGCGATCGGGAACGGCGCGGGCTGGACGTAGGGCACGTTCAGGAAACGCGCCGAGCGCGGGATGTCGATGCGGGCATAGTCGCCCTTGAGCGGCTGATCGATCAGCGGCCTCGACCCGGTCGCCTGGAACACCGGCCCGAGCAGGACGGGAACCCACTCGATGTCACGCAGATGGCGCGCCGCGATGGCCTCGATCTGCGTGCTCGCCAGGTAGGCGTAGGGCGAGGAGAAATCGAAAAAAAAGGTGATCGGACTGACGGGCATGGACGTGTCCTGCAAGGTTGGAAGCTCGGATCGGGTTGGACATTCAGAGCGCGCGGGCGATCAGCATTTTCTGCACATCGCTGGTGCCTTCGTAAATCTGGCAAACCCGCACATCGCGCCAGATGCGCTCGACGGGAAAGTCCGCCACATAACCGTAACCGCCGTGGATCTGCATCGCCGCGCTGCACACCCGCTCGGCCATTTCGCTGGCCATCAGCTTGGCCATCGCAGCCTCCTTCAGACAGGGCTCGCCTGCATCCTTCAGGCTCGCGGCGTGCCACAGCAACTGGCGAGCGGCCTCGATCTGCATCGCCATCTCGGCCAGGCGGAACTGCACCGCCTGATGCTCGGCAATGGGCTTGCCGAAGGCGCTGCGCTCGCGCGCATAGCGCAGCGCCGCCTCGAAAGCCGCACGCGCCATGCCGACCGACTGCGCCGCAATGCCGATGCGCCCGCCCTCCAGGCCAGAGAGCGCAATCTTGTAGCCCGCGCCCTCGGCGCCGATGCGGTGGCTCACCGGCACGCGGCAGCCGTCGAAGCGGATCTGCGCGGTGTCGCTGGCGGACTGGCCGGTCTTCTCCTCCAGGCGTTCGACGATGTAGCCCGGCGTGTCGGTGGGTACGAGAAAAGCGCTGATGCCCTTCTTGCCCGCGGCCCGGTCGGTGGCGGCCAGCACGATGGCGACCTGTCCGTTCTGGCCGCTGGTGATGAACTGCTTGACGCCGTCGATGACGTAGTGGTCGGCCTCCAACACGGCAAGCGCCGGGCCGCCCCTAGCTTGCCCTACCCCCTCGGGGGGCGAAGTCGGCAGGCCGACTTCTGGGGGCACATGACGTGCCGTCGTGCGCAGGTTGGACGCATCCGACCCCGCCTGCGGTTCGGTCAGCGCGAAGGCGCCGATCCACTCGCCGCGCGCCACCGGACGCAGCCACTGCTCCTTCTGCGCCTCGCTGCCCCAGGCCATGAGGATGGAGCACACCGGGCAGTTGTTCACGCTGACCACGGTGCTGGTCGCGCCGTCGGCCGCGGCGATCTCCTCGATGGCCAGCGCCAGCGACAGGTAGTCCAGCCCGGCGCCGTCCCACGCTGTGGGCACGGCGATGCCCAGACAACCCAGTTGCGCCAGGCCCCGCAAGGCCTCGCGTGGAAAGCGGCTTTCGCGCGCCCACTGCGCCGCGTGCGGGGCGATTTCTGCCTGGGCAAAATCGCGCACCGCGTCGCGGATCATGCGGTGATCGTCATCGAGCAGCATGGCAGCATGGGGGCGGTGCAAGGAAAAGATCTCCCTCTCCCAGCCTCCCCCACAGCGTGGGGGAGGAGCAGCCAGCCGCTCCCTCCCCAGACGTGGGGAGGGTTGGGGAGGGGAGTGTTCTGGTGCTCACAGCAACTCCACCGCCATCGCGGTGGCCTCGCCGCCGCCGATGCACAGCGCGGCCATGCCCTTCTTCAGCCCGCGTTGCCGCAATGCACCCAGCAGGGTGACGACGATGCGCGCGCCCGAGGCGCCGATGGGGTGGCCCAGCGCCACCGCGCCGCCATGCACGTTGACGATCTCGTGCGGCAGCTTGTACTCGCGCATGGCCGCCATGGTGACGGCGGCGAAGGCTTCGTTCACCTCCCAAAGGTCGACATCGCCCGCCTGCCAGCCGGCCCTGGCCAGCGCCTTGGCGATGGCGCCGACCGGCGCGGTGGTGAACCATTCCGGCGCCTGCGCATGCACGGCGTGCGACACGATGCGTGCCACCGGCTTGCAGCCGAGTCTGTCGGCGGTGGACTGGCGCATCAGCACCAGCGCCGCGGCGCCGTCGGAAATGCTCGACGAGGTCGCCGCGGTGATCGCGCCGTCTTTCTTGAACGCCGGCTTGAGGCCGGGAATCTTGTCGAGCTTGGCCTTGAACGGCTGTTCGTCGCGGCTGATCTGCACCTCGCCGCCGCGACCGGCCACGGTGACGGGCGCCATTTCCCACGCGAAGCTGCCGTCCTCGTTGGCCTTCTTGCTGCGCTCGGTGGACGCGATGGCGAAGTGGTCCATCTCCTCGCGGCTGAAGGCATACTTATCCACGCATTGCTCGGCGAACACGCCCATGGCCTTGCCGCGGTCGTAGGCATCTTCCAGCCCGTCGATGGCCATGTGGTCGTAGAACTGCGCGAGACCGTACTTCACGCCCTTGCGCACGAAGGCCAGATGCGGCGCGTTGGTCATGCTCTCCATGCCACCGGCCACCATCACGGACGCGCTGCCCGCGGCCAGCATGTCGTGGGCGAACATCATCGCGCGCATGCCCGAGCCGCACATCTTCGAGAGCGTGACCGCGCCGGCCGACTGCGGCAGCCCGGCCTTGAGCGCCGCCTGACGCGCCGGGGCCTGACCCTGGCCGGCCATCAGGCAGTTGCCCATGAGCACTTCGTCCACCTGGTCGCCGCCCACACCGGCGCGCTGCATGGCGCTAGCAATGGCGGTGGCGCCCAGCTCCCAGGCGGGCAGGGCGGCGAAGTCGCCGAGCAAGCCGCCGATAGGCGTGCGCGCGGCAGAAACAATCACGATGGGATCAGTCATGTCGGAGTCTCCATAACGGGTTGAGTGGCTTGGTTTTCGATCGGGTGGGCGCGGGCATGCCGGAAGCGGCGCGCCGCGTCATAGGTGAAGACGTCGTACAGGTGGCCGTCGCGGATGCGGCTCTGATGCTCCTGCCAGAAGGCCGCGTCGAGCAGGTCGGCATGGTGCTTCATGAAGACGGCGCGCACCTTGGGGTTGCCCAGCAGGAACTGGCCGAAGGTCTCGGGAAAGACGTCGTGCGGGCCCACGGCGTACCAGGGCTCGGCGGCCATCTCGTCTTCTTCGGTGCGCGGGGTCGGCACGCGGCGGAAGTTGCAGTCGGTGATGTACTCGATCTCGTCGTAGTCGTAGAACACCACCTTGCCGTGACGGGTGATGCCGAAGTTCTTCCAGAGCATGTCGCCGGGAAAGATATTGGCCGCCACCATGTCCTTGATGGCGTTGCCGTATTCGATGACCGCGGCTTCGAGCTGGACGTCGTCGGACTCCTGCAGGTAGATGTTGAGCGGAATCATGCGCCGTTCGATGTAGCAGTGGCGGATGATGATGGTGTCGCCGTCGTATTCGAGCTGCGAGGGGCAGAAGGTCTCGATCTCCTTGATCAGCTCGGGCGAAAACCGGGCGCGCTCGAACGCCACGTTGGAGTATTCCAGCGTCTCGGCCATGCGGCCCACCCGGTCGTGCTGTTTCACCAGCAGGTACTTGCCCTTGATCTTGTCGCGGGTGGTGTCTTTCTGCGGCGGATAGAAATCTTTGATGACCTTGAACACGAAGGGAAAGGACGGCAGCGTGAACACCACCATCACCATGCCCTTGATGCCGGGCGCCACGATGAACTGATCGCTCGAATGCCGCAGGTGATAGAGAAAGTCGCGGTAGAACAGGGTCTTGCCCTGCTTGGCCAGGCCCAGCGCGTTATACAGCTCGGCTCGCGGCTTGCGCGCCATGAGGCTGCGCAGGAACTGCACATAGGCCGACGGAATCTCCATGTCCACCATGAAATAGGCGCGGGCGAAGGAGAACAGCAGCAGCAGATCGTCCTCGCTGAGCAGCACCGTGTCGATGTAGAGCTGACCGCGCTCGTTGTGCAGGATGGGCAGCGCCAGCGGGAACTCGGTGAAGCCGTTGATCACTTTGCCCACCGCATACGCGCCCTTGTTGCGGAAGAACAGCGAGTCGAGCATCTGGATCTGGAAGTTGGCGCGCAGACGCACGTCGTTGCCGAAGCGCCGGCGCACGGCGGCAATCACCTGCGTCACGTCGCGGTCCAGATCGTCGAACGGCAGCGCGAGCTGAAAGTTCTCGATGGCCCGGCGCAGACAGCCGTGCAAGGCCTCGTGGGTGTGCGGGTAATACACGCGGAAGGTCGGCTTGGCCGCGGGCTCTTCGTTCTCGATGTATTCGGTGGACACCGCCGGGCGCACGAACAAAAACTCGTTGTTGAAATGCTCGCGCCGCAGGATCTTGGTCGTCACCGAGTTGAAAAAGGTCTCGGCCAGCTCGGGCTGGTGGTGATTGGTGAGCAGGCCGATGTAGTGCAGCTTGGCCTGCTGCCAAAGCTCCATGGGCTGGTTGCCGGCATCGAGCTCCTTCTGCAGACGCTCGGTCGCCTCGTCCACCCGCTGGTCGTAAAAGGCGATGCGCTCGCGTTGCGCCGCCTGCTGCCCGGCCCAGTCGGCACGCTCGAAGCGCTGCTTCGCCGCCGCACTCACCTGGCGGAACAGCCGGTAATGGCGATTGAAGCCATCGAGCATGGTGCGCGCCATGGCGAACGCCACGGGAGAATCGAGGCGAGGCGGAAACTGGTTCATCGCGCAAGAAAGGTCCGGGAAGGGACACTCACTGTAAGCCCGTACCGGCGACGCGGTAAAGACAGGGGCCGTGCTAGGCTTTTTGCCTTGCGGTCGCGCGGCTGAGCCCGACTGCGACCTTCCATCAAGACTGGAGAACCGCCATGCCCGGACTGCTTCCGAACGTCGACCCCGACGGCCTGCTCGACTACTCGGTGGTCTACACCGACCGCGCCCTGAACCACATGTCGCAGCGCTTCCAGCAGGTCATGCGCGACCTGTCGGCCATGCTGCGGCAGGCCTACAACGCGCCTCACGCGGCCATCGTGCCCGGCAGCGGCAGCTTCGGCATGGAGGCGGTGGCCCGCCAGTACGTGCAAGGCGGACGGGTGGTCATCGTGCGCAACGGCTGGTTCAGCTATCGATGGACGCAGATCATCGAACAGGGCCGTCTCACCGACGCGGCCAATGTGACCGTCTGCAAGGCCCGCCGCACCGGCAGCGGCGCGCAGGCACCGTTCGCGCCCGCGCCGATCGACGAGGTGGTCGCCACCATCCGCCGCGAGCGCCCGGCCGTGGTGTTCGCCCCGCACGTGGAAACCGCCGCCGGCATGATGCTGCCCGACGGCTATCTGCAGGCCGTGGGCGCGGCCACCCGCGAAGTCGGTGGCCTGTTCGTGCTCGATTGCATCGCCTCCGGCGCCATGTGGGTGGACATGGCCGCCTGCAACGTGGACGTGCTGGTCTCCGCCCCGCAAAAGGGCTGGAGCGGCCCGCCCTGCTGCGGCATGGTCATGCTGAACGACCGCGCCGCGCAGCAGCTCGACGCCACCCAGAGCGACAGCTTCACCTGCGACCTGAAGAAGTGGCACCAGATCATGCAGGCCTACCTGAACGGCGGCCATGCCTACCACGCCACCATGCCCACCGACGCCCTCACCCAGGTGCGCGACGTGATGCGCGAGGCCTTCGACACCGGCCTGCCCAGGCTGCGCGAGCAGCAGATGGCCCTGGGCCGCGCCGTGCGCGACAGCCTGGAACGCCGCGGCCTGGCCAGCGTGGCGGCGCCCGGCTTCCAGGCGCCCGGCGTGGTGGTGAGCTTCACCACCGATCCGGACGTGCAGACCGGCAAGAAGTTCGCCGCCGCCGGGGTGCAGATCGCCGCGGGCGTGCCCCTGGCCCTGGATGAAGGCCCCGACTACAAGAGCTTCCGTATCGGCCTGTTCGGCCTGGACAAATGGGCCGACGTGCCCGCCACGGTGCGCCGGCTGGATACCGCGCTGGACGCGGCCGGGCTGCGCACGCAGGCGCAACCGCAACCCGCCTGATCGCAGCCCCCACGGCGGGGCAGAGCCCCGCCTGCCCCCCGAGGGGGCGGGGAAAGCCTGGGGCGGCCCTGCGCTTTCCCGCGTGCCAACTAACGCCGCGGACCATGCTCGTGCGCGCCGCATCGGCCGCGGCCTGACACGCATGTGGCTCACGCTGTTTCCGCGAACAGTTCCCGCCCGATCAGCATGCGGCGGATTTCCGAGGTGCCCGCGCCGATCTCGTACAGCTTGGCGTCGCGCCACAGCCGGCCCAGCGGATACTCGTTGATATAGCCGTTGCCGCCGAACACCTGGATGCCCTCGCCGGCCATCCAGGTGGCCTTCTCGGCGCACCACAGAATGACACCCGCGCAGTCCTTGCGCACGCTGCGGGCGTGGCCGTCGCCCAGCGCGTCCAGGTTCTTGCCCACGGTGTAGAGCAGGCTGCGCGCGGCCTGCAGCACGGTGTACATGTCGGCCAGCTTGCCCTGAATGAGCTGGAACTCGCCGATGGCCGTGCCGAACTGCTTGCGCTCGTGCACGTAGGGCACCACGTTGTCCATCACCGCCTGCATGATGCCCACCGGCCCCGCGGCCAGCACGGCGCGCTCGTAGTCGAGCCCGCTCATCAGCACGCGCGCGCCGCCGCCCACGCTGCCCAGCACGTTCTCCGCGGGCACCTCGCAGTCCTGGAACACCAGCTCGCCGGTGTGGCTGCCGCGCATGCCCAGCTTGTCGAGCTTCTGCGCCACCGAAAAGCCCTTGAAGCCCTTTTCCACCAGGAAGGCGGTGATGCCCTTCGGCCCGGCCGCCGGGTCCGTCTTGGCATAGACCACCAGCACGTCGGCGTCCGGCCCGTTGGTGATCCACATCTTGCTGCCGTTGAGCACGTAGGCGTCGCCGCGTTTGTCGGCGCGCAGCTTCATGCTCACCACGTCGCTGCCGGCACCCGGCTCGCTCATGGCCAGCGCGCCCACATGCTCGCCGCTCAGCAGCCTGGGCAGGTATTTGGCCCTCTGCGCGGCGTTGCCGTTGCGGCGGATCTGGTTGACGCACAGGTTGGAGTGCGCGCCGTAGCTCAGCGCCACCGAGGCGCTGGCGCGGGAGATTTCCTCCATCGCCACCATGTGCGCCAGGTAGCCCATGCCCGTGCCGCCGTCGGCCTCGGGCACCGTCACCCCCAGCAGCCCCAGGTCGCCGAACTTGCGCCACAGGTCCATCGGGAACTGGTCGGTGCGGTCGATCTCCGCCGCGCGAGGGGCGATCTCCTTGTCGGCGAAGTCGCGCACGGCCTCGCGCAGGGCGGCGATGTCCTCGCCGAGTTGAAAGTCCAGTCCGGGCAGTTGCATGGGGTCTCCTCGGTTGTTCCGTTCGTTGCTGCGTTCAGTACCGCTTGGGCACCGGCGCGATGGTCTGCTGCATCACCGCGCAGAGTGTTTCGATGCCGTCCGCGGCATGGTGCACCACTTCGGCGGTGGTCACGATCAGCCGTTTGCCCGCCCGCACCACCCGTCCGTGAGCGCGCAGCTCGCCGCCGGCAAAGGCGGCCAGGAAGTTGATCTTGTACTCCACCGTGGTGACCTCGTCGCCCTCCGACGCCACCGTCATGGCCGCATAGCCCCCGGCCACATCGGCCAGCGCGCCAATGGCCCCGCCGTGGAAGCCGCCCTGCTGCTGATTCACCCGCGCCGAATGCGGCAGCCGCAGCTCCGCCTCGCCGGGTGCCAGCCGCAGCAGCTCCACGCCAAGCGTGCTCATCATGCCCTGGCGGGCGAAACTCTGGCGAACGGCTTCCTCCTGCGCGGGCGAGAGGGCGGCGGGGGCAGTCGTCATGGGTAAGGTCTCCGTTGGGGCTGCTCTGTCGGCAGGTTCTGAAAGCTATCTTACCTTCCGTTTACGTCAACGTGAATAGAGGCCCATGCAGCATGACGTCTGGAGGCGGGTGCCGCGCACCGCCGCTTTGCGCCCTGCGAGGTGATTACACTGCGCAGCCCTCCTCGCCCAGCCGCGTACCCGGTCCTGGCTCACTGATTCCCCATGATGTCTTCCCCACACGGCACCCTCGGCATTGATTTCGGCACGTCCAATTCAGCGGTTTCATGGGCCGTTCCGCAAGGACTGTCGCGCCTGATTCCGCTGGAAGGCGATGCGCTGGCCATGCCCACGGCCGTGTTCTTCAACGCGGAAGACCATCGCACGCATTTCGGCCGCGACGCCGTGCAGCACTATCTCAGCGGCACTGAGGGACGCCTGATGCGTTCGCTCAAGAGTCTGCTGGGCAGCCCGCTGCTGCTGGAGAAGACCGTGGTCAACCACCGCCAGATCAGCTTTCAGGACATCGTGGCGACCTTCCTGGCCGAGTTGCGCCACCGCGCAACGCAGGCCCTGGGCAGCGCCCCCACGCGAGTGGTCATGGGCCGGCCGGTGCACTTCGTCGACGACAACCCGGAGCGCGACGCCCAGGCGCAGCGCTCGCTGCACGAGGCCGCCCTGGCGGTGGGGTTCGAGCAGGTGACCTTCCAGCTTGAGCCGATTGCGGCGGCGCTCGATTACGAACGTCGCCTGTCTCGCGAGAGCCTGGTGCTGGTGGTCGATCTGGGCGGCGGCACATCCGACTTCACGGTGGTGCGGCTGGATCCGCAGCGGAGCGCGCAACGCGACCGCAGCGCTGACGTGCTCGCCACGTCGGGGGTGCACATCGGCGGGACCGATTTCGACCACAAGCTCAGCCTGGAGCGGGCCATGCCCCTGCTGGGCTACCGCCACCTTGGACCTCAACTGCGCGAGGTGCCCAGCCGCGTGTTCTTCGATCTCTCGACCTGGCACCTGATCCAGTGGCTCTATCTGCCCCGTGCGATGAGCCAGGCGCAGGCCCTGCGCGAAGACTATGCCGAGCCTCGCTTGCACGAGCGGCTGATGACGGTGCTGCACCACCGCGCGGGGCATCGGCTGGCGCATGAGGTCGAGCAGGCCAAGATTCGCTGCTCGCAGGACGATGCGGACGCGACGATCGCGCTGCCGTTCATCGAGAAGGGCTTGCAGAGCACGCTCAGCCCCGCCGATCTGCGCGATCATCTGGCGGACTTGCTGTCGCGCACCGTGGCCTGCGCCCGCGAATGCGTGCAGCGCGCGGGACTGGGCACGGCTGCCATCGATGCGATCTATCTCACTGGCGGGTCGAGCGCGCTGCGCCCGTTTCAGCGCGCGCTGCAGGCCGAGTTCGCCGACGTGGATCTGGTGGTGGGCGACCTGTTCGGCGGCGTGGCCTCGGGCCTGGCGTACAGCGGCGACTGAGCCGTCGCGTCCACGCTGCCCGCGCCGGAAAATCCTCAAAATTTCACGGTTCTGCCTCCCCATTCGAGGCGCAACGCGGCTCCGGCGCCCATGACGCCACGACAATGACGCCAACGATGCCCCATGGCGCCACCGCCGCCCGGCCCCCATCGCTCGCCTTCCATCAAGACAACCACGCCGCAGACCCTGAGCGTTCAGCATGACGGACCCCACACTCCAGTCCTTACGGCCTGAGGACTCCGCGTCCTCTTTACCGCCGGATGCGGTGGATCTCAGCATGACCATCGACCGCGCCAGACTTCTGCTCGACCGCGCGCCGTTGGTGTTTCTCGGCGCCATGACGGCGGCGGTGGGCATGGCCTCGGTGCTGCAGTCCCATCAATCGCCCGAGGCGCTCTGGGCTTGGGTGATGGTCGTACTGGGCGTTCACCTGCTGCGGCTGGCCGTTTCGTACCGGGCCAGCCAAAAGGGCGTGCTGGAGCGAGCCCCGCAGCGCTGGCTGTTTCGGCTGCGGCTGAGCGTATTCGCTGCCGGAGCGGTGTGGGCGCCGATTCCTCTCTGGCTCTACCCGGCGGCCGCACCGGCGCAATGGTTTGCCACGCTGGTGCTGTCAGCCGTAGCCGGAGCTGGCATGGCAACGCTGGCCATGGACACGGCCTCGGCCATGTTGTTCATCCTGCCGTTCGCCGTGCCGGTCATCGCACGCCTGGTGCTGGCGGACCTGCCCTTGCTCCAGATGGCCGGCGTGCTGTCGGCGTTCTATGCGATCTATCTGTTTTCGGCCTCCTGGCAGATGCAGAAGATGTTCCGCGAACTCACGCTGCTGCGTGCGCAGGCGGCCAAGCAGGCGCGTGTGGATCATCTGACCGGGCTGCCCAACCGGGTGGGCCTCCGCCTCGATCTGGAGCGTGCGCTGGCGCGGTCGCAGCGTGCCGGGAGCGTCGTGGCCGTGGGCTATATCGACCTCGACGACTTCAAGCAGGTCAATGACCGCCACGGTCATGCGGCCGGCGACGCACTGCTGCAGCAGCTCGCGCAGCGCTGGCGCCAGGAGTTGCGCGCCTCTGAATCGATTGCGAGGCTGGGAGGCGACGAGTTCGTCATTCTGATCGAAGACCTCGATGCGGAGGTGCGGCAGGCGCAGATCGAGGCCGTGGCCATGCGCATCCACCGTGCCGTGGAGGCGCCCTTCGCCGTCACCGGAACCCATGCGCCAGCGCGCGTGGGCATGACTATGGGGGTGGCATGCTTTCCCGATCATGGCGAGACGCCGGACATGCTGCTGCGCCAGGCCGACGCGGCGATGTACCAGAGCAAGCAGCGCAAGACGACGCGCGCTAAGTGGTGGCAGTTAAGCGAACGCAGCGAGCCCACCTGAACCGCAGCAGCTGGCCCCGGGCCGCCCCCTCACGTCGACCAGACGCGCGGCACGCAGGCCTCCAGACCCCAGCCCACCCGCCGCCATGCGGTCCAGACCGCGCGGCACAGCGCGGCCACCGGCTCGATGCGATGCCCCAGCACCCGCACGGCGATGATCTGCGCATGCGGCGCCGTCGCCCCCCACAACACCTCATCCACCGCCGCCGCATCGGCCGCCTGCCTGGCGGTCTCGATCAGGGCGTCGCGGCGTTGCGCGGCCAGCGGGCTGCCTGCGGCGAACAACAGCGTCGCCAGCGCGGTATGGCCGCGCAAGCCGCCGGGCCCGTGAAGCAGCACCTCGTCGTCCCCCGCGATGCAGCCGCGCTCCAGCCAGATGCCGGGCAGTTCGACGTGCTGGGTGAAACGTCCGGCGCGGAAGGCGGCGTCGCCCGCGGGCAGGCCCAGCGCCAGCAGATCCCAGGCGATCAGCTCGGCGCCCGGTGCGAGGTGAAAGCGGCTGCGGTTCTCGCCCAGGCATGCGTCGTAGGCTAGCGTCTCCAGGGGCAGCCATTCCAGCCGGGCTCCGGAGGCGAGACGGGCTTCCAGGGTTTGCCGCGCAGGCGCGCCGGTGCTGCGGTAGAAGCGCCCAGCCCCCGGCGTGGTGACCAGGGCGTGCGCACCCGCTTGCACCGACAGATCGATGTCCAGAATGTCGCCCCCCACCAGCCCGCCCGGCGGATGCACGAGCACCTGATGGCAGATGCCGGGCGCTTCGGGATAGTGGCTGGCCAGCGCGCGCAGGCCGCCCTCGTGCCGGTGACGCAGCACCGTTCGCTCGGCCTCGGAGGAGAACTGCAAGTGCAACCGTGAGTGCCAGGGCGCCATGGACCAACTCGGACAAGGGGACGGGAATCGCCGCCGTGGCCCCTGCGGCAAGGGCGCTCTTGAAAGACGGCGGGCGGCTGCGGCGTTTGTACCAGAGGGAATACGATGATCGCTCCCTTCTGCCCCACGGAGTGTTTCACATGGCGACCCACAGGCCCACGTTTCAATGGGACGATCCGCTGCAGCTCGACGCCCAGCTCGGCGCCGACGAACGCGCAGTGCGCGACGCGGCGCAGGCGTATTGCCACGACCAGCTCGTGCCGCGTGTGTTGAGCGCGTTCCGGCACGAAACCACCGATCCGTCGATCTTCGGCGAAATGGGCGCGCTCGGTCTGCTCGGCGCGACGATTCCCGAGGCCTATGGCGGCGCCGGGCTGAACCAGGTCAGCTACGGCCTGATCGCCCGTGAGGTCGAGCGGGTCGATTCGGGCTACCGCTCGATGATGAGCGTGCAGAGTTCGCTGGTCATGCTGCCGATCTTCACCTTCGGCACCGAGGCGATGAAGCAGAAGTATCTGCCGCGGCTGGCCCGCGGCGAATGGATCGGCTGTTTCGGGCTGACCGAGCCCGATCACGGCTCCGACCCCGGCGGCATGAGCACGCGCGCCCGTGCCGTGCCCGGCGGGTATGCGCTCACCGGCAACAAGATGTGGATCAGCAACAGCCCGATCGCCGATGTGTTCGTGGTCTGGGCCAAGGACGACGCGGGCGAGATTCGCGGCTTCGTGCTCGACAAGGGCAGCAAGGGCCTGAGCGCTCCGGCCATCCACGGCAAGGTCGGCCTGCGCACCTCGATCACCGGCGAGATCGTGATGGACGGTGTGTTCTGCCCCGAGGAAAACGCCTTCCCCGAGGTACGCGGACTCAAAGGCCCCTTCACCTGCCTGAACAGCGCGCGCTACGGCATCGCCTGGGGCGCGATGGGCGCGGCCGAGGACTGCTACGCCCGGGCACGGCAGTACGTGCTCGACCGGCAGCAGTTCGGCCGACCGCTGGCGTCCAATCAGCTCATCCAGAAAAAACTGGCCGACATGGCCACCGAGATCAGCCTGAGCCTGCAAGGCGCGTTGCGGTTGGGACGCATGAAGGACGAAGGCACGGCGGCGCCCGAAGTCACCTCGCTGCTCAAGCGCAACAACTGCGGCAAGGCGCTGGAGATCGCCCGCGCCGCGCGCGACATGCTCGGCGGCAACGGCATCTCAGACGAATTCGGCGTAGCCCGCCATCTGGTGAATCTCGAAGTGGTGAACACCTACGAAGGCACGCACGACATCCACGCCCTCATCCTCGGCCGGGCGATCACCGGCATCGCGGCGTTTTGAAGACGCCCTACGCTCGCCGCCAGTCCACCGTCGCCGGACGTCCCGGCAGATAGAGCCTGGCGTTGGCCGCGGGGGTTGCGGCGACGATCTTGCCGCCACGGATGACCAGCAGGCGCGTGGCGCGCAGACGAATGGCCTCGGCCGGGTCGCCCGCCTGCAGCAGCACCAGATCGGCGCGGCAGCCCACGTCCAGGCCATAGTCTTCGAGCCCGAGGATGCGCGCCGGAGTGGTGGTCACGGCGTCGAAGCATTGCCGCATCGCCGCCTGGCCGGTCATCTGCGCCACATGCAGGCCCATGTGGGCCACTTCGAGCATGTCGCCACTGCCCCCGGCGTACCAGGGGTCCATCACGCAGTCCTGACCGAAGGCCACCGGCACCCCTGCGGCCAGCAGCTCGGGCACGCGGGTCATGCCGCGGCGCTTGGGATAGCTGTCGTGCCGTCCCTGCAGGGTGATGTTGATGAGGGGGTTGGCAATGGCCGCGACGCCGCTCTCGGCCATCAGCGGCATGAGCTTGCTGACGTAATAGTTGTCCATGCTGTGCATGGAGGTGAGATGCGAACCTGCCACCCGACCCTGCAGGCCGAGACGGTGGGTGTGCAAGGCCAGGGTTTCGATGTGGCGGCTGAGCGGGTCGTCGGACTCGTCGCAATGCAGGTCCACCCGCAGCCCGCGTTCGGCGGCCAGCTCGCACAGCAGGCGCACACTCTCGGCGCCCTGCTCCATGGTGCGTTCGAAATGCGGAATGCCCCCCACCACGTCCACCCCCAGGTCGAGCGCGCGTTGCAGATTGCGCAAGGCATGGGCCGAGCGCAGCAGCCCGTCCTGCGGAAAGGCGACGAGCTGCAGGTCGAGATAGGGCTTGACCCGCTCGCGCACGTGCAACAGCGCCTCCACGGCCAGAAGACGATCGTCACACACGTCCACATGCGAGCGTATGGCCAGCAGCCCCTTGGCCACGGCCCAGTCGCAGTAGGCCAGCGCGCGTTCGACGATGGCGTCCTGCGTGAGTTGCGGCTTCAACTCGCCCCACAGCGCAATGCCTTCGAGCAGGGTGCCGCTCTGGTTGACCCGCGGCAGGCCGTAGCTCAGCGTGGAGTCGATGTGGAAGTGGGCGTCGACGAAGGCCGAACTCAGCAACTGTCCCGAACAATCGATTTCCTGCCCGGCCTGAGCCTGCAGCCGTGGCTGCAAGGCCGCGATGCGACCGCCCTCGACCCCGAGGTCCACCCCGCTTCGGCCATCGGGCAGCGTGCAGTTGCGCAGCAGTAAATCCAGCATCAGGACCGTTCCATCGAGAGTTCCGCGAAGGCCGCAGAGTAGTCGTGGAGCGGGTTCGCGGCAAGCGATGCCGCGCTGGGACAGTCAGCCTGGATGGAACGTCCAGGCATCCATGCTCAGGCTGCCGTAGTGCACGCCGCCGGCATGATGGCGCGGGCGGGCGCCCGCACCGGCGGCGCCCAGCGCCCAGAACAGGGGCAGGAGATGCTCGTCGGTCGGATGGGCGCGTGCGGCGTGCGGCGCCCTGCGGCGATAGTCAAGCAGCGCTTCGGTGTCGCCACGGTCGATCATGCCGCGGACCCAGTCGACGAAAGCCTGCACATAGGGCGCTGGCGCTTCGTCGGTGGGGGCGGCCGGGTCAAACTCGCGCAGGTTGTGGGTGAGGCTGCCCGTGCCCAGCAGCAGCGCCCCTTGGCCGGTCAGTGGGGCCAGTGCGGCGCCCAGCCGGTAGGCGCCGGCGGCGTCGAGCGGCCAGGGCATGGCCAGCGGCACGACGGGCACGTCGGCCTCGGGATACATCAGCCGCAAGGGCGACCAGATGCCGTGATCGAGCCCGCGATGCGGGTCTTCGTGCACCGGCCAGTCCGCCTCGCGCAGCAAGCGTTCCACCCGCGACGCCCACTGCGGCGCGCCGGGCGCGGGGTATTGCAGGGCGTAGAGCGCGCGGTCGAAGCCGCCAAAGTCGTGCACGGTCTCGGGCCGGGCGCTGGTGCCCACCGTCGGCTCGCGCGCCATCCAGTGCGGCGAGAAGGCGAGGATGATCTCGGGACGCGGCAGAGCCCGGCCGAGCGCCTGCAGCATGGGCCCGGCCGTACCCGGCTCCAGCGGCAGCATGGGCGAGCCGTGGGAGACGAACAGCGTGGGCAGCGGCGAGGCGGTCATGGCGGGGGCTATCGCGTTCAGGACGTGGTGCGCACGCCTTCGACTTCCACGCGCACGGCCACGTCGTGACCCAGGCCGGCGCCGAAGGCGGTCATGCCGAAGTCCATGCGGTTGATCGTGGCGGTGGCGACGAAACCGCTGAGATAGCCGCCCCAGGGTTTGGGCAGATAGGGCACATCGCCCGCGCCGATGAGCTTCACGTCGAAGGTCACGGGATGGGTCACGCCCCGCAGGGTGAGGTTGCCGTACAGCTTGCCGTGGGTCTTGTCCTGCGGCACATAGCGGGAGCTGACGAAGTGGATGTCGGGATGCGCCGCGGCGTCGAAGAAGGGCGCGGCCAGCAGGTCGGTGTCGCGTTGCGGCAGAAAGGTGTCCAGGCTCTTGGTGGGAATGACGATGTCGGCCTTGTCTTTCTCGGGATGGGCCGGGTCGAAGGTGTAGGTGCCGGTCACTTGCTTGAACACGCCGGTAAAGCGGCCAACCCCGGCGTGGCCGAGGGTGAACTGCACGCCGGAATGGTCGGGGTCGACCCGGTAGCTGCCCGCCGGATCGGCCTGCTTGTGGGCATAGGCCTGCGGCGCGGTCGATTCGGCTGCCCAGACGGGCGCTGCGCCCAGTGCCAGGGTGAGACTGGCGAGGAGTACGGAGACGGCCGACTTGCGGGGGAAAGCGTGCATCATGACAAAACCCTTTCGAGGAGGTGTGCTGGGAGAAGACATCGTTATTGGGGGGAGACGACGAGATGAACCTGCACCGGAATGGCCGCAGCCACCACACTGGTGTCCGACCACGAGCCCGTGCCGAGGCCAAAGGCGGTGCGATCGAGATGGAAGTGCGCATCCATCACGAGGTTCTTGCCGTCTGGATGGGTGCTCACCAGCACTCGCAGCGGCTGACTGTGGCCCTTGGCGCTGAACGTGCCGCTGAGCCAGTAGCGCCCGGGCCCATCGGGCGCGAAGCTGCTGGAGACAAAGCGCGCCTGCGGGTCGGCCTGGGCCGCGAGCCAGTCGGCCCCGGTGAGCAAGGCGTTGGTCTGGGCGCTGCCCGCATCGATGCTGGCGGCCTGCACCGCCACCGCCACATGCGACCCGGCGAGATCGCCCGGCATGAAGTCGACCTGCGCGCTCACCGTTTTGAAGCGCCCTTTCATCGGCACGCCCATCTGCGTGGCGCTGAACGTCACGTTGGACGCGGGCAAGGCATGGGTATAGGCCACGGGCTGGGCCCAGGCCGGTGCGCTGCCCGAGATGGCAAAAGCCAGGACAAGGGTCTGGACCCAACGACGATGCAACATGGCGATCTCCTCACGATCCGAGTTTGGGCAACATGCGTGCAAGCACGCCGTCGCGGTCGATGAACTGGTGTTTGAGGGCCGCAGCGACATGCAGCACCACCAGCCCAGCCAGGGTGTAGTTAAGCGTGGCGTGCACCAGCGCCAGCAGGTGCGCCAGCGGCGGGCTGGCCGGGAGCAGACTGGGCAGCTTCCACACCCCCCACCACACCACGGGTACACCGGCCGCCGAACTCAGCGCCCAGCCGGTGACCGGGATGAACAGAATGAGCCCATACAGCAGGCCATGCATCCACTCGGCCACGCCCTGTTGCCAGCGTGGCACGCTGGCGGGCAGCGGCGGTGGCCGATGGGTGGCCCGCCAGAGCAGGCGCAGCACCACCAGCAACAGCACCGTGATGCCGAACCACTTGTGCCAGGCGTACAGCTCGATCTTGAGCACCGAGAGCGGCAGGCCGTGCATATACAGCCCGAGAGGAAAGAGGCCGAAGATCAGCAGCGCGATGAGCCAATGCAGCGCCTGCGCGGGCAGGGTGTAGCGGGCGCCTTGCGCAAGCGGCACGGATTTCATGCGTCGTCCTCCGTGCCGCCGGCCTGCTCCAGCACCTGCCGCAGCGCGTGCAGCGCCTGCTGTGTCGGCCCGAGCAGGGTGCTGTCGAAACCCGCAAGCGCCTTGGCCATATAGGCCACATGCGTAGGGAACACCGCCTCGAAAAGCGCCTGCCCCTTTTCGGTCAGACGCACGATCTGGCCGCGGCCATCGTGGGGATCAGGCAAGCGTTGCACCAGAGATTTGTCCAGCAGACGATCGACCACGCCCGTCAGCGTGCCTTTGGTGATGAGGGTTTTTTCACCGAGCTGCTTGGGATTCATGCCCTCGGTATTGCCCAACGTGGCCACCACGTCGAACTGGGCCGGCGTCAGCCCCATGCTGCGCACATGCCCAGCGGACAACCGCTCGAAGGCCTGATACGTACGCACGAGTTCGCGCACCAGGGGGAGGAAGGGAGAGGTCGGTTTCACGGGCAGGGCGTGCGGGTAGCGAATGCATGGAATGAGTCCATATTAGTTCTCATGCGAACTACATTCGCCAGCAGGGTCATTGCGAGACCCGTCGCCGCCCTCAACCCTGGAGACGTTCGCTGGCCGGATCGATCTGCGGCCCGCGATAAGTAAAGTCGCTGATGTGCACCGTCACCTGCTCGGGCGTGATCAGCACCACGCCATAGCCTGGCGCTTCATGCGTGAACAGGTCGGTGCCGGAGAGGAAGTCCAGCCCCGACTGATGCGCCGTCGCCGGCAGCGTGGAGAAGGGAATGCCGTGCCAACTGCCTGAAATGGGACGATGGATGTGCCCGAAAAACAGATGGCGGATGTGGCGGTACTGACGCAGCAGCTCGCCAAAAGCCAGCGCATCGTCGGCGACGAGGTTGATCTCGTCGAAGGCCTCGATGCCGACTCCGAACGGCGGGTGGTGCATGAACAGAAAGACCGGCGCGCCGTCGGCCTGGGACGCATCGAGCCTGGCCCGCAGCCAATCGACCCGGCCCGCGTCGAAGTAACCCGCCGATCGACGCCCCTGCGTGGCGTCGCCAATCACCGTGTCGAGCAGGATGAAGCGGCCGACCGAGGTGTCGTGCGTCCACTGCACAAAGCCACTCTCGTCGACGGGCACCTCGGGAAAGGCCGCACGAAAGCGGCTGCGCGCATCGTGGTTGCCGATAAGCAGCAGCACGGGCAAGGGCAGTGCCCGCAAGGCCTCGCGCAGACTGTCATAGGCGGCCGCCTCGCCCCAGTGCGTGAGATCGCCGGTGATGACGCACAGTTCGGCATCGGCATGCTGAACGCGAATGTGGTCGATCGCGGCCTGCAACCGTGCCAGCGGGTCGACGCCGTAGAGGGTGCGCCCCGGGGTGGTCAGATGGGGATCGGTGAGATGGATGAGTTTCATTCCGGCGCTCAGGCAGGCAACTCTGCCGGAAGCAGCCGCATGGCGTCGAGCTGCCAGCCCACGTGCACCCGGCTGCCGATGGGCAACTTCAGGGCCTCGTGGGTCGACAAGTCGGCGAGCACGCGCTGGCCGCCATCGACCTCCACCCGCAGGCGGGTGATGGCCCCGAAAAACGTACTTTCGCGCACCGTGCCCTGCAGCACCGCGCCCTGCGGCGCGTTGCCGTCTACGGCCTGCAGTTGCACCCCTTCAGGACGCAGATAGAGATGAAGGGCGCTGTCGGGCTGCAGCCCGCGCGCACGCGGCGTGTGCAGCGGACGGTCGAGTACGGAAATCACGCCCTGATCGGCATCGACGACGCGCGCCGGCAGGCGACTGGAGATGCCGATGAATTGCGCGACGAAAGGATGGGTAGGCTCCTGATAGATCGCGGCGGGCGCGCCGACCTGCACCATGCGCCCTTCGAACATCACCGCCACCCGGTCGGAGATGGACAGCGCCTCCTCCTGATCATGCGTGACGAATACCGTGGTGATGCCGGTCTCGCGCTGGATGCGGCGGATCTCCTCGCGCAGCTGCACCCTCACCTTGGCATCGAGCGCCGACAAGGGCTCGTCAAGCAGCAACAGGGTTGGCTGGATGGCCAGCGCGCGGGCCAGCGCGACGCGTTGCTGCTGCCCGCCGGAGAGCTGATGGGGATACTTGTCGGCATGCGCCGAAAGTCCGACGAGTTCGAGCATGTCGCCAATGCGGCGCGTCTGTTCTGCAGCGCCGATTTTGCGCACCCGCAGGCCGAAGCGCACATTGTCGGCGGCGCTCATATTGGGAAACAGGCTGTAGGCCTGGAACACCATGCCCATCTGCCGTTGATTGGCCGGCAGCGCGGTGATGTCGCGCCCTCCCACCACCACCCGCCCTCGATCCGGCTGCTCAAAGCCGGCAATGATGCGCAGCAGCGTGGTCTTGCCACACCCCGAAGGGCCGAGCAGTGAAACAAACTCGCCGCTGGTCAGGTCCAGCGAGATGTCGTGCAGTACGGTGCGGTCGCCATAGCGTTTGGCCACCTCTTTGATCTCAAGCGTCGCCATCAGTGCGCACCTCCGAGTTGCGCCTGCCCTTTGCCGCGCCCTGAAAGCAGCACGCCGAGCATGGCCAGCCAGGTGATGAGGAAGCTCAGCAGGGTGAGTGCCGCCGCTTCCGTCGCCGAGGTCTGGCCGATGTAATTGATATAGACCGCGAACGTGTTGAACAGCAGCACGTTCGCAAAGGTGAACTCGCCCATCACGATGGCGATGGTGAGCAGCGCCGCAC
This sequence comes from Thiomonas intermedia, assembly GCF_002028405.1. Taxonomy (NCBI): domain Bacteria; kingdom Pseudomonadati; phylum Pseudomonadota; class Betaproteobacteria; order Burkholderiales; genus Thiomonas; species Thiomonas intermedia. The sequence goes on along the minus strand of NZ_CP020046.1, from coordinate 2,104,479 downwards.
CCGCCAGCGCGCTGGCAAGGTTGGGCACCAGGACACGCAGCAGAAAGGCGCCCCAGCCCGCGCCCAGGCTGTGCGAGGCCTCGGTGAGGGTGCGCAGATCCAGTGCGCGCATGCCCACGTCCAGCGCCCGGTAGGTGTAGGGCAACGCCAGAATGACATAGGGCACGACCAGATAGTTGGCGGTGCCGACAAACCAGTCCGGCCCGTGGAATAGCGCCGTGAGCCCGGCAACAAGAACGATGGGCGGGACGACAAAGGGCAGCACCGAAATAAAGTCGAACAGTGGCTTCATGCGCGGCGCGCGCAAATGCATCCAGAACACGGCCGGCACCAGCACCACCAGACTGAGCGCGATGGTCTCCAGCGCCAGGCGCAAGGACAGCCAGAGGCTGTCCCACATCTCGCTCTTGTGCACCAGACTCACGTAGGCGTTAAAGCCATAGCGGGACCCGCCCTCCCACAGGCTGAAAACCCCCGTGGCCACCAGCGGAACGGCAAAATAAAGCCCAGCCAGCAGCAGCACGATCACCCCGGTCGGGTGCATGCGGCGCGCGCTCATTTGCCGCTCCAACGGCCCGCGCGGCGCGCGGCCAGCGCGTACAGCAGCATGACGCCCACCATCACCACGATCATGCCCAGCGCCAGCGCCGCGCCGGTCTGCGGCGCAAGCATCACATTGCCCGAGAGCACATTGCTGATCTCGATGGGAACGAGCGAAATGATGCCGGAGGTCAGCGCATAGGGCGTGGCGTAGGCCGAGAAGGCATTGCCGAACAGCAGCAAGTAGGCCGACAGCAGCGAAGGCAGCAGAATCGGCAGTCCGACGTGGCGCCAATACGTCCAGCTACCGGCGCCCAGGCTTTCCGACGCTTCGCGCCACTCGCGGCGCAGTCCTTCGATGGCGGGGATGATGACAATGATCATCAAGGGCACCTGAAAATACGCGTACACCACGATCAGTCCGCTCATGGAATACAGACTGAAGCCAGTGCCATACAGGTCGATGCCAAGATTCTTCAGCCACAGCGTGACCATGCCCAGGCTGCCCAGCGTGGCGATGAACGCGAACGCCAACGGCACGCCGGCAAAGTTCGCCGCCACCGCGCTGAACGAGGTCACCAGCGAACGCAAGCCCCGCGGCGCCTGCGGCCGCAGAAGAAAATAGGCCACCAGTCCACCAACGATCAACCCAACGGCCGCCGAAACCGCCGACAGCACGATGGAGTTGATGAAGGCCTTGACCGTCTGCGGCTGCCCGAGCGCTTCGACATACTGCAGCGTCAGACCATGGTCACCACTGAACGCCTGCGAAAACAGGCGCAGCGTGGGCAGCAGCAAGAAGACGGCGACATAAAGCAGAAAGGGCCCGATGAAAATCATCGCGCCCCAGTGCCCGCCGCGCGGGCGAACAGGCTGGGTGCCCGCGGCGCTCCCAGCCTGCTCCATGGCAGGCCGCTGCATCAGACGTGAACCATCTTGGCCCAATTGGCCTGCAGCGTGGCTTTCGCCTTTTCAGTCTGTTCCTTGTTCGGGAACTGGGCCTGCTTGTACGGCTCGGCCGGCGGGAGTTTGTCGAGCAGGGCCTTGGGCACCACACCGCGCGCCACCATGTCGGAGAAGCGGGCCGGGTGCGCGAAGCCTTCCAGGTAAATGAGCTGGCCGGCATCCGACATCAGGAACTCTTCCCACAATTGCGCCGCCTTGAGATTGGGCGCGAACTTGCTGATGGCCTGGCAGTAGAAGCCGCCCAGAGGATGGCCGCCCGTCGGCAGCACCGTCTCGATGTCCACCATGCCCTTGTTCTTCTGGCCATCGGCGAGATTGAGATAGTCCCAGTTGACGACGATCGGCGTCTGACCCGAGACCAGGCTGGCCGAGGTCGCGTCGGACGGATTGAAGTTGCCGGCCTTGGCCAGCTTGGCGAAGAACTCGATGCCCGGCTCGATGTTGTCGAGCGAACCGCCGTTGGCCAGGGCTGCCGCATACACCCCGGAGAACGCCGCGGCGGCACCCAGCGGGCTGCCATTGAGCGTGACCATGCCCTTGTATTCCGGCTTGAGCAGATCGGCCCACGACTTCGGCGGATTCTTCACCACCTTGCGATTCACGCCGAGCGAGATGACACCGAAATAGTCGCCCCACCACAGGCCACCCGCGTCCTTCATGTTGTCGGGAATGCTCGCCCAAGTGGCAACCTTGTAGGGCTGAAACAGACCTTCCTGCACACCCGCGAGGGCGAACGACGGTCCGACGTCCACCACGTCCGGCCCGCGGCTCTGTCCCTTGAGCGACTTGATCGCCTGCAACTCCTGCGCCGAGCTGGCGTCGGGCGAGGCGCTGTTGACGTGAATACCGTAAAGCTTGGAGAACTCGGCAATCATCTGGCCGTAGTTGGCCCAGTCAGGCGGCAGTGCGATGACATTGAGCTTGCCCTCGGCCTTGGCCGCGGCGATGAGCGCCTTGTCAGCCGGCGTGGCGGCCGCTGCAAACGCTTGTCCGACAAAGCCGGGAATGAGGGCAGACCCGAGACTGGCGCCCGCAGCGCCAGCGGTGAGTTTGAGGAAGCTGCGGCGGGTGTCGCGTGAACGGCTGGTCATGGAATGACTCCAGGTTGTTATGAAGAAAACCAAAAAAGCGTAGATACGCCAGATGACACATTGATGACGGTAATTCTGCGGCAAAAAATTGCGGCGGCATAGTCGTCCCTTTCTCTATCCCTTTCCCTTATGGTCGCGCACATCAGAGGATGCCCAAGCGGCCGATTGTGACTGTTGCTAGCCCTTGTTGCAGCGCTTGCATTTCGTCGCGGACATAACCTCTCAGCACAGCCACTGCGCCGTACGAAGGCCGCCCGGCTCATCGCTATCCAGTGGTAGACACACGGTGTCGATCAAACACTAGCGCGCCAAGACTGACGCCCTTCATGAATAGCATCCCACATCTCCCCGAATTGACAAAGCGCGGTCGCGAATGCAGCATCTCGCCACGCATTTTGTATACATTCATCAACCTGTCACATAGGCGTCAAGTCGGCCTACTAGAGTGACCCTTCCCCAGCCCGACACAAGCGCGACGAGACATATCGTGTTGTCGTTTGAATTTCACCTTCCCCGATCGATGGAGTGACCATGAGAGCAAGACACGTTTTCACCCTGGCCAGCATTGGCCTAGCCTTCAGCCTTGGCGGCATCACCAGCGGTCAAGCCGCCGAAAGAATCAAAATCCAGTTCTGGAACGCCATGAGTGGCGAACTGGGCAAGACCGTGCAACATGTCGTCGATGAGTTCAACGCCTCGCAAACGCAATACGAGGTGATCTCGGTCAACAAGGGCACCTATCCCGACACCATGATGTCGGCAGTTGCCGCATTCCGCGCCAAAAACCCGCCCGACATCGTGCAGGTCTTCGATGTGGGAACCGCCACCATGATGTCGGCCAAGGGCGCCTACGTTCCGGTCTACGAGCTGATGGCCAAGGAGCACATACCCTTCTCCACCAGCCAATTCATCGGCGGAGCGGCAAGCTATTACTCCAATGCACAGGGCAAGCTCGTGTCGATGCCGTTCAACTCATCAGCACCGGTTCTGTTCTACAACAAGGACCAGCTGGCCAAGGCCGGCGTGCAGCCGCCCAAGACCTGGCAAGAGATGGGTGAAGTCGGCAAGAAGCTGATGGCCAGCGGCTCCAAATGCGGATTCACCACGGGGTGGCCTGACTGGATTCAATTTGAGCAATTCTCGCTTTGGAACGGCATACCCTACGCCACCCAGGACAACGGCTTTAAGTCTTCCAAGAACGTCAAGCTATTGCTCAATGAAAAGCCTTATGTACTACACGTCGCCGATCTGGTTGATTGGTCGAAGGCTGGCATCTTCAAATATGCCGGCGCAGCCAGCACCAACGCCACGCCACTGTTCAACAGTGGCGAATGCGCCATGTACATGGACAGCTCATCCGTACTTTCGTCCATCAATGCCGGGGCCAAGTTTCCTTTCGGCATTGCCCCGATGCCTTACGACGCCAACCTGAAGACGGCACCTCAGAACAGCGCAGTAGGCGGAGCCTCGCTCTGGGTGATGCGAGGTGTTCCGGCCAATCACTACCCTGGTGTCGCGAAGTTCCTTGAGTTCCTTGGCTCAGCGAAGACCCAGGCGTACTGGGCCAAGGCGACCGGCTATATACCAGTGAGCAATGCAGGTTTCGCCCTACTCAAAGCAGAGGGCTACTATGAGAAAAATCCTGGCGCGATGGTGGCAGTCAGTGAGTTGACCAACAAGCCTCCCAAGCCTTTCACCATGGGTGTCCGTCTGGGTTACTTGCCACAGATTCGCGACAACATCCGCGCCGAACTTGAAGATGCGCTAGCGGGCAAGAAAACAGCACAACAAGCCATGGACGCCGTGGTGAATAAGGGTGACAAACTCCTGGCACAGTTCGGACAGACAGCGGGCCAGTAAAACGTGAGTACATCACGCTCTGGCGCGACCTCGGGGGCTCGCATGCGTCCGAGGAAGTCACCCAAGGTCGTGGATGCAGCGCCGTTTCCGCATCGCGTCCTGCCCTACTTTCTTCTCGCGCCGCAACTTGCCATCACGGTGCTGTTCTTCGTCTGGCCGGCCGTACAGGCACTCTCGGGCGCTTTCTATCAGGCCGATCCGTTCGGGCTGAGCAAGCAGTTCGTCGGGCTGAGCAATTTCGCCGCCTTGTTCGAAGAACACAGCTACCTGCGCGCCTTCCGGGTGACTGCGATCTATGCCATCACCTCCACCGTGCTGGCCATGGGACTTGGGCTGTTGCTGGCCGTGCTGACCGACAGCCTGACCCGAGCCCGAGGCGTCTATCGCACGCTGTTCATCTGGCCCTATGCGGTCGCGCCAGCCATCACCGGTTCGCTGTGGGTGTTCATGTTCTCGCCGCAAGTCGGCGCGGGTGCGCAGGTGCTGGCCACGCTGGGTGTGAACTGGAACTACATCCTCGATGGCAATCAGGCGCTGCTACTCATCATCGCCATGACCGCCTGGCAGCAGATCGCCTACAACTTCCTGTTTTTCACCGCCGGGCTGCAAGCCATCCCAGCGTCGTTGCTCGAAGCGGCGGCACTCGATGGCGCCGGACCCGTGCGCCGTTTCTGGACCATTGTCTTTCCACTGCTGGCACCGACAAGCTTCTTCCTGCTGGTAATGAACAGCGTATTCATCCTTTTCGACACCTTCGGACTGATCAATATCGTCACCAAAGGCGGCCCGGGTGAGTCGACGCAAACCCTGGTCTACAAGCTTTATCAAGACGGCTTCCAGAACCTCAATCTCGGCTCCGCAGCAGCTCAGTCCGTAGTGTTGATGGCCTTGGTCGCCGGGCTCACGATTGTGCAATTCCGCTATATCGGCAGAAAGGTACACTACCAATGAAGAGCGGATTGCTTCGCTCGGCTGGGCTGCGCCACCTCGTGCTCGTCGCCATGGCTGTCGTGGTCGCGCTGCCGCTCTACCTTGCGGTCGTTGCGGCCAGCCATCGACCGCAGGCCCTGCTTGGGCACTTCCCCCTCCTGCCTGGCGGCATGTTGCTCGACAACCTTCGTTCGGTACTGGAAAAGGGTCTGCCAGGCACCATTCCCGTGTGGCGCATGCTGCTCAACAGTTTCATCATGGCGCTGGGCATCACCATCGGCAAACTGTTCATCTCCATCCTTTCGGCCTACGCGGTGGTGTACTTCCGGTTTCCAATGCGCATGGCCGCGTTCTGGCTGATTTTCTTTACCCTGATGATGCCCATCGAGGTTCGGTTCTTCCCGACCTATCAGGTCACGGCCAACCTGCAGCTGCTCAACAGCTACAGCGGTCTCATTCTTCCGCTCATCGCCTCTGCGACTGCCACTTTCCTGTTTCGCCAGTTTTTCATGACACTGCCGCGCAGCCTTACCGATGCGGCGCGCATCGACGGCGCCGGGCCAATACGTTTTTTCCTGGATATGGTGTTGCCTCTATCGCGAACCAATATTGCAGCCCTCTTCGTCCTTGTCTTTGTCTATGGCTGGAACCAGTATCTCTGGCCGCTGCTCACCACCACGGACGCCGGCTACACCACGGTCGTCATGGGCATGCAGGGCATGATCAACGCTGGCGCGGCGTTTGCCCTGCCGCGCTGGGATCTGATCATGGCCACCGCTTTACTCGCTCTGCTGCCACCTGTGATCGTCGTGCTCCTGATGCAGCACTGGTTCGTCAAGGGCCTGACTGATTCTGACAAATAACTTCCATGGCCACCCTCGTTCTCAATCAAGTCACCAAGCAATTCGGTGACACTAACGCCCTACACCCCTGTTCTCTCGACGTGCCGGACGGCGAGTTCGTCGTGCTCGTCGGCCCATCGGGCTGCGGCAAAACCACGCTGTTGCGCATGATTGCGGGGCTTGAAACGCCAAGCGGCGGCGACATCCTCATTGGTGATCGGCGCGTCAACGACCTCGAACCCAGCGAGCGCGACATTGCCATGGTGTTTCAGAACTACGCGCTCTATCCTCATATGAAGGTCCGAGACAATCTGACCTATGGGTTGCGACTGCGCGGCACCGACAAGACCGAAGTCAACCGCCGCGTGCAATGGGCTGCCGGTCTGCTCGGTCTGAGCGATTTGCTCGACCGAAAGCCCTCTGCACTCTCAGGCGGACAGAGACAGCGTGTTGCCATGGGGCGCGCCATTGTGCGCGAACCCCAGATTTTCCTTTTCGACGAACCTCTCTCCAACCTGGATGCACGGCTGCGCAACCACATGCGTGTCGAAATCAAGCAGTTGCACCAGCGCTTGAAGACGACCACTGTTTTTGTCACGCACGATCAGGTCGAGGCCATGACATTGGCGCAGCAGGTCGTGGTGATGAATCAGGGTCGGATCGAGCAGGTCGGCGCTCCAGCCGAGGTGTATGCCCGCCCGGCAAGCGTGTTCGTCGCAGGCTTTCTTGGCTCCCCGGGCATGAATCTGTTCAACGCGGTACTCGACTCGGATCGCACCATCTTGCGCATTGCTCAAGCACCTGATCTGCATCTGGACGCCACGATCAAGGCAGAGACTCGCGAGCTGATCGTAGGTATTCGTCCGGAGGCGATCATCCCAGACCCACAAGGCAACTGGCAGATGGATATCACGCTGCGCGAAGCGCTCGGCGCGGAAACCATCCTCCACGGCTCCATTGGAGAGCAACCTTGCGTGGTGCGGGTAGCAGGCGACGCCCCCTGGCACGAAGGGCAGCGCCTAGGCATGAACATCACAGCAGAGGCTCTGCATGTGTTCGACCGAGCCTCGGGAGCGCGCCTCAGCCCTTGACTCGACAGCCTTCTACCATGTCGGGATGACTACGGTGGCAGAACAATCTTCTTCAACTCTCTCGTGCGACGTCCTGGTCGTGGGGGGCGGCATCAATGGGGCGGGCATCGCCCGCGATCTGGCGGGACGGGGCTTGCAGGTCGTGCTGTGCGAACGTGACGATCTCGCGGCGCACACCTCCTCGGCCTCCACCAAGCTGATCCACGGCGGGCTGCGCTACCTCGAATACCGCGAGTTCGGGCTGGTGCGCAAGGCGTTGCAGGAGCGCGAGGTGCTGCTGCGAAGCGCGCCGCACATCATGTGGCCGCTGCGCTTCGTCATGCCGCACGCGCCTGCCATGCGCCCGGCCTGGTTGATCCGTGCCGGACTGTTTCTATACGACCATCTGGCGCGGCGCGAATGGCTGCCGGGTTCGGGCAGCCTCGATCTGCGTCATCACGCCGCGGGCAAGCCGCTCAAGCCGGACTACCTCCGCGGTTTCATCTACTCCGATGGATGGGTTGACGATGCCCGGCTGGTCACCCTCTGCGCGGTCGATGCCGCCGAGCGCGGCGCCACCGTTTTGACCCGCACCACCTGCGTGGAGGCGATGCGCCACGGCGCGCAATGGCAAGCCACGCTGCGCGACGCGGCAGGTGCCGAGCTGCACGTGAAGGCCCGCGCCCTGGTCAACGCGGCCGGTCCGTGGGCCGAGCAACTGCTCAAGCAGGCGGTGCGCAACGCCGACGGCCATCCGCCCATCGAGCGCCGGTCGCTGCGTCTGGTTCGCGGCAGCCACATCGTGGTGCCCAGGCTTTTCGCGCACGACCACGCCTACATCTTCCAGGCGGGGGACGGGCGCATCGTGTTTGCCATTCCCTACGAACGCCACTTCACGCTGATCGGCACGACCGACGTCGAAGTCGCCCAGCCCGAGGGCGCCGAGACTTGCAGCGACAGCGAAGCCGCCTATCTCTGCGCCGAAGTCAACCGCTACTTCCGCGCCGAAGTCCAACCCGGGCAGATCGTCTGGCGATACGCCGGCGTGCGCCCGCTACTGGAAGACCACGCCGGAGACGCCAAGGCCGCCACCCGCGACTACAAGCTCGAACTCGACCGCGACGGCGCCCCGCTGCTCACCGTCTGGGGCGGCAAGATCACCACCTTCCGCAAGCTCGCCGAACAGGCTGCCGACCAACTCTGCCTCGCCCTCGGCGACCCACGCCAGGCCTGGACGCACAGCGCATCGCTGCCTGGCGGCGATCTGTCAGACTGGATCGGCGACGCCCAGCGCCCGGATGCCGACTTCGCCCGCTTTCTGCAGGCCGCGCAGCACCGCTACGCCTGGCTCGACCCGCATCTCGTCCATCGACTGGCCCGCGCCTACGGCAGCCGCATCGACCGGGTTCTGCGCACCGCCGAAGGCCAGCCCGCCATGAAGCTCCAGGACCTGGGCGGCGAAATTGCGCCCGGACTGTACGAAGCCGAGCTGCGCTACCTGCGGCAAACGGAATGGGCCCTCAGCGCCGATGACGTGCTGTGGCGCCGCAGCAAACTCGGCCTGCATCTGGGCGCCGCCCAACAGCAGACCGTACGCGACTGGTTCGCCCACGCCAGCCCCTGTTGATCGAGCGCCTTGACGCTTGAGGCGGCCCATCCCCCGCCTGCGGCAAGGGTTGGGAGGGACTGTGGACCTTGCTGCAGGCCCAAGTCCAGGGCCGTCGCTGCCGTTACGCGAAGAAATACCCCTAGGGGTACATGGTCAACACATCTGGTTACCCAGAACGGCTTGGGCGCCCCGGAGAATTTCAGGCATTTCAGATAGTCCTGAAACTTCAGAGACGCCACATGCACCTTCCCGACCTCACACAACGCTTCGTCCTGCATTTTGGCGAAATGGGCAGCCGCTGGGGCATCAACCGCACCGTCGGCCAGATCTACGCCCTGCTGTTCGTCAGCGAACGGCCGCTCAATGCGGATGAAATCGCCGAGTCACTCGATTTTTCCCGTTCCAACGTCAGCATGGGCCTGAAGGAGTTGGGCGCCTGGAAGCTGGTGCGCATGCAGCACCTGCCCGGCGACCGCCGCGACTACTACTCGGCCCCCGAAGATGTCTGGGCCATTTTCCGCACCCTGGCGGAAGAGCGCCGCAAGCGCGAGATCGACCCCACGCTGTCCATGCTGCGCGATGCGCTGGTGGCCCAGCCCGACAGCGCACCCGAGCAATACGCGCAGCAGCGCATGCGCGAGATGCACGACCTCATCGAACTGGCCACGCAGTGGTTCGATGACATCCAGCGCATGCCCAGCGACGACGTGCGCCAGCTCATGCAACTGGGTGGCGCGGTGCAGAAGCTGCTCGCATTCAAGAGCCGCGTCAAACAGGTGGCCACTGGCAAGCGGCAGGAGGCTGGGCCACAGCCCCTAGCGCAGAGCGGCGAACGCTGACATGTGCCCTGCAGCCTGCTGGACGCTGCGTGTCGATCTGCCGCCGCCGCGCTGATCGCGCCCCACACCTTCCGACATCCCCTGCCGACGCGCCCGCAGACGCGAACCGGCCTTCGACCGCCTCAGGAGTAATCATGGACTGGCTTCACAACCCGGAGCTTCTCGCCCGGGCGCAGTTCGGCTTCATCGCGCTGTTCCACATTCTCTGGCCGCCACTCACCATCGGGCTGGCGCTGGTGCTGTTCGGCCTGGAGGCCGCCTGGCTCAAGACCCGGAACGTCTTCTACTACCACCAGACCCGCTTCTGGACCCAACTGTTCCTCATCAACTTCGGCGTGGGCGTGATCAGCGGCATTCCGATGGAGTTCTCCTTCGGCACCAACTGGGGACCGTTTTCCACCGCGTCGGGCGACTTCATGGGCAACATCCTCGGCTTCGAAACCGCGATGGCCTTCATGCTCGAAGCCGGCTTCCTCGGCATCATGCTGTTCGGCTGGAGCCGCGTCGGGCCGAAGATGCACCTGTTCGCCACCGGCATGGTGGCCTTGGGCAGCACCCTGTCGGCGTTCTGGATCATGGTCGCCAACTCATGGATGCAGACGCCCGCCGGAGTGAAGCTGCTGGATGGCAAATTCGTCATCACGCACTGGTTCGACGCCGTGTTCAACCCCGACCTTCCCTACGGCTTCGGCCATATGTTCACCGCCTGCGTCGAACTGAGCCTCGTGGTCATGGCCGGGGTGAGCGCCTACTACCTGCTGCACAGGCGCCACGTCGACTTCTTCCGCCCGGCGCTCAAGTGGGCGGTGCTCGCCCTGTTCATCGTCGCTCCGTTGCAGATCTTCATCGGCGACGCCGCGGGCAGTGCACTGGCCGACAGCCAACCCGCCAAGCTCGCCGCCATCGAAGCGCACTGGCACACCAACAAGCCCGGCGCAGGTGCGCCGTGGGCCCTGCTGGCCATTCCCAACCAGGCCGAGCAGAAGAACGATTGGGCCCTTGAAATCCCAGACGGCCTGAGTCTGATCGCCACCAAGACCCTCACGGGCAAGGTCATCGGCCTCACCCACTTCAAGCCCGACGATCAACCGCCCGTGTGGACACCCTTCTACGCCTTCCGCGTCATGGTCGCCGCGGGAGTGTTCGTCGCCTTCATGGCCTTCTGGACACTGTGGATGCTCTGGCGCAAGAGCGAACACATGAGCGCCGCACGCATCAGCGACAACAAGTGGCTGCTTCGGGGCTGGCTGCTCGCCATTCCCGCCATCTACGCCGCGGTGGAAGCCGGCTGGCTCACACGCGAAGTCGGCCGCCAGCCGTGGATCGTCTACGGCCTCATGCGCACCAGCGAAGGCGTCAGTCACCTGCCCGCAAGCGCCGTGCTGTGGTCGTTCACCATGTACGCCCTCTTCTATGGCGTGATCGGCGTGGCCGCCCTGGTCTTTGCCAGCCGCATGATCCGCGAAGGCCCCAGTTTCGGCGACCCGCCGCACCCGCCCATCACGGCGCACAGCGCACCCGCCAGAGCCCACGCCAAGCTCGCCACCACGGAAGGACCCTGACATGGACTTCAACAACCCGCAGGAACTGCATCATGTTCTGGCCACGGTGTGGTTCCTCATCGTTGGCCTGTTCATGGTGTTCTATGTGGTGCTCGACGGCTTCGATCTTGGCGTGGGCGTGCTTTCGCTGTTCGTCGGCGAGCGCCGCCGCAAGGTCATGATGGCCAGCCTGGGCAGCATCTGGGACGCCAACGAAACCTGGCTCGTCGTCATCGGCGGCACCCTGTTCGGCGCCTTTCCACTGGCCTACGGCACCGTGCTGCACGGCCTCTACATTCCCATCATCCTCATGCTCCTGGGCTTCATGCTGCGCGGCGTGTCCTTCGAGTTTCACGAACTCTCCAAGCGCAAAACCTTCTGGGGCGCGATGTTCGGCGTGGGCAGTCTGCTGGCCACCATCGCGCAAGGGTTTGCGCTGGGCGGGCTGCTCAATGGGGTGAACGTGGTGGACGGCGTGTTCGCGGGCAGCATCTGGGACTGGTTCTCGCCCTTCAGCCTCATCGTCGTGTTCGGCGTGGTGGCCGGCTACGCCATGCTCGGCTCGACCTACCTCATCATCAAGACCCAGGACGACATCCAGGCCAACTGCTACCGGCGCGGCCAGTTACTCGCCTGGGTCATGCTCGCCGTCGGCGCCGTGGTCACCGTGTGGACGCCACTGCAATTCCCGCAGATCTTCGCCCGCTGGCTGAGCACGCCCAACCGCTACTTCTTCGCCGTGCTGCCCACGCTGGCCGGGCTGAGCTTTTTCATGCTGTTGCGCGCACTGAAGCGGCAGAGCGAGGTGGCGCCTTTCGTGTGGACCATGTTGATCTTCCTGTTCTCCTTCGCGGGACTGGCCGCCACCTGGTACCCCTACATCGTGCCCGGCTCAGTAACCATCGACCAGGCCGCCTCGGGCACCAGCACCCTCGTCTTCATGCTCATCGGCATTGGCATGCTCATTCCCGTGATGATCACCTACAACGTCTACCAATACATCGTCTTCCGCGGCAAGATCGACCCGGATGCGGAGCATGCGTATTGAGCCAAACTACTGCCGGACCATGCGGATTGGCAAAATCGGAGCGGAGCACTTCGAGCGCATTCACGCGAAAGGCAATCGGGTCAGGGTCTGTTCACGCTATTTCTGCACAACGTGTTCAGCCAATGTGGCGACTTGGGCATGAGCCTCAAGAAGTTGCCTGAGTTCGGGATGCGCTCCTCTTGAGCCGATCGCGCGTGATGCGGGATGTACTTTTACAGCTCAAATCCGGGTTGATTCACCGCCGCGTTGAGGGCAAAGTGCCGTTGACCAAGCGTCATGGCGTTTGGACACAAGATCGTGCCGCAGATCTGGCCGGGGTGGAGAGGCCGGATGCGCTGCCGTCAAATGCCCGAGGTCAGGGCAGCGTTGGGCCGGACATTGGGCGTTTCCTTGGGCGGATACCTCGACCGACTCACGCTGCGGAATCGTGCGGCGTCACGGACATTCGCACCTCGCAGGAACTGCTGGGGCATTCGGATGTCAGCACCACCATGATCTACGCCCCTGTTCCGAAGGTGGCTGCGGGCGGCGCAGCCAGCCCGCTGGATCGGCTGCTCGTCGGCTGAATCCTGGGTCATTCTGTGGCCGCAATTGCGAAAAAACCCGCACAAGGCGGGTTTCTGTAAGCAGCAAAGCGCGACAGCGAATCAGCGCTTGGAGAACTGCTTGGCGCGACGGGCACCGCGCAGACCCACTTTCTTGCGCTCCACTTCGCGGGCGTCGCGGGTGACGAAGCCTGCCTTGGACAGCGCGGGCTTGAGGGTGGCCTCGTAGTCGATCAGCGCGCGGGTGATGCCGTGGCGCACCGCCCCGGCCTGGCCGGTTTCGCCGCCGCCGTGGACGTTGATCTTGATGTCGAAGCTATCGACGTTCTCTGTGAGAACGAGGGGTTGCTTGACGATCATGATGGAGGTCTGACGGCCGAAATACTGCTCGACGTCTTTCCCGTTGACCGTGATCTTGCCGGTGCCCTTCTTGATGAAGACCCGGGCCACGGAGCTCTTGCGACGGCCTGTGCCGTAATTCCAGTTTCCGATCATCGCCTGTCCTTAGATGTCGAGGGTCTTGGGCTGTTGGGCGCTGTGCGGATGCTCGGCACCCCCATAGACCTTGAGCTTCTTGATCATGGCGTAACCGAGCGGGCCTTTGGGCAGCATGCCCTTGACTGCCAGTTCCAGCGCACGGCCGGGGTGACGCGCCTGCATATCCTTGAATTTGGTGGCGTAGATGCCGCCGGGATAGCCGGTGTGACGGTAGTAGGTCTTGTCGTTGGCTTTGTTGCCGGTCACGCGAATCTTGGACGTGTTGACGACAATGATGAAGTCACCGGTATCGACGTGCGGGGTGTAGATGGGTTTGTGCTTGCCACGCAGACGGAGGGCCACTTCGCTGGCGACCCGACCGAGAACCTTGTCTGCGGCGTCAATCACGAACCACTCATGCACGACTTCGGCCGGTTTGGCGCTGAAGGTTTTCATGGTTGTTCCTAGGATGTTGAGCGAGCTGTTTGGAACCCACCAGTGATGTGCGGCCACGAATCTCATCGATGGGCGCCGCGCCCGCCGGCATGGGTTTTTCTGGCCCTCGCTCCAAGCCAAAATGCGCCATTATAGGCAAATGAGCCAGTGCGGCATAGGCAAGTGCTTGATTTTCTGAAATGTTGTGGTTTTGTGGGCCTTCCGCAGGGCCTGGCACGCCCTTTTGTCTTGAAATCGGGCCATGACCGCCTAAACTATGCTGCATTGCAGCAATTTCTGTTTGGCCCGCCCCATGACTCTGCCCCCTGAGACGCCCCGGTTGGATAGCGCTGGCAGCGTGCCGGTCGTTCTCCCTTATTTCAACCAGGCGCGTGCGCCCATCATCCCGATCCGACCCATCGGACCGGAACACCGCGGCCAGCTGCTGCAGCATTTTCTGGCGCTGAATGCCGAAGATCGCTACCTGCGCTTCGGCTACGCCGCCAGCGACGAGCGCATTCGTGCCTATGTCGAGTCCATTCGTTTCGGCGTGGACGAGATTTTCGGCGTGTTCAACCGCAAGCTCGACCTGCTGGCCGTGGCACATATCGCCATGGAGGCCGGGCAGACGGATCGTGCGGAGTTCGGCGTTTCCGTGCTGCCCAGGGGGCGCGGGCTGGGCATAGGCACGCGGCTGTTCGAGCGTGCCGCGGTGGATGCGCGCAACCACGGGTTGCGCGTGCTTTACATGCAGTGCCTCAGCAGCAACGGCGCCATGCTCAAGATCGCCCGCCGTGCGGGCATGAAGGTGCGCAACGACGGCGGCGAAACCGAAGCGCACCTGGAGTTGCCCGACGACACCTATCAAAGCCATCTCGACGCGCTGGTGGAAAACCAGACCGGCCAGATCGACTACTGGATCAAAGTGTTCATGCGCCAATGGCGCTGTTTCTGGCTGTTCGGCCGCTGTCCCGATCCGACCTGACCTCAGAGCTTGTGAATGTTTCGGGCATGGCTGAAAGGTTCACAAGCGCTCAAGGCAGCCAGCGGGCGACGGCGATGGTGCGCCAGCCGTTGAACTGCTGCCACACGACCATGAGGCTCCCCGCCGCGTTCACCGCCAGCGCGGGCAGACTGGCCTGCACCGTGACCGCCGGATCGGACACGGTTTGCGGTGCCTGCCACCGCGAATGCGTCACGTCGTAGCGCGCGGTCTGCACCTGCATGCCGCTGGGCCCGTCCTGGTACCAGGCGCACCAAAGATGGCCCGCCGGATCGGCCGCCAGGACCGGGTTGCCTGCGCTGCGCTGCGTGGGGTCGTCGATCTGTTGGGGCGCCGACCATTGCGAGGCGCCGTGCTCATGGCGGGCGGCCAGTATCGCGTCGCGCACCGCGCCGCTCTGGGCCGACCGGGCCTGCTCCCAGACCAGAGTCAGACTGCCCGCCGCATCCGCGGCGAGGACGGGCGCTAGCGCGGGCCCGGTGAACGCCGGGTCTTGCATGAGCTGGAGGGCGCCGCCGCGCGCGACCGCTGCGTGCCCCGTGGTCTGCAGCGGGCTGACGGCAATGCGCCGACGTGCGTCGCGTCCCTGCACCCAAGCGGCGACGATGCGCTCTTGCGAGGTGGCCACGAGCGCGGGCATCACGCCCACCTCCCCGGCCGGACTGAGCCGACCCGGCGCACCCCACGCCCGCGCGTTCGGCGGCAAGGACGCCGCATACACCGACTCGCCACCCGGCGCCCCTTGCTGCCAGGCCGCGACCACCCGTCCCTGCGGCGTGGCGGCAATCACCGGGTTGTAGGCGTTCGCGCTGCCCTGGTCGATCCGTTGCGCGGCCAGCCAGCGCCGCTGCGCCTGCGCCCAGTGCGCGGCGTAGATCGCGGTATGGCGTCCGTCGGGCTGCTGCCAGACCACGGTGACGTTGCCCTGGGCATCGGCGGCGAGCTGCGGGTTGGTGGCGTTGCCAGGCAGTTGCGGAAGGTCGAGCCGCTGCGGAACGCGCCAGCGGTCACCGTGGGGGCCTTCACTTCGCGTGGCGAAGATGGCGCTACGCCCGTCGATGGCCTGGAACCAGACGGCGGTGAGCCGCCCTTGCGGGTCGGTGGCGATGGCGGGAATGCTCGACGAGCCGGCCTGCGGCCCCTGCAGATCGAGGGCCTGGGGCTTGCTCCAGCTCTGCGTCTCCGGGTTGAAGCGTGCCGAAAGAATGGCGCGCCGACCGGCATCGTCCTGGAACCACACGGCGACGAAACCGCCGTCTCGCGTCGCCACCACTTGCATGCCGCTGACGGGCAGATCGACCTGATGCGCGGTACGGCTGTCGTCGATCTGCGTCGGCGGCTGCCAGGCGCTGCAGGCCGTCGTGAAGCGGCTGCGCTCGCTCGATGGCGAAGTCAGCGCCAGGGTGTAGGTGGTGCAGCCAACCAGCGGCACCAGAGGCTCGATCACCGCCTGACCGGCCGAGACGCGCACCCGCCCAGGCACCGTGGTGCCGTCGGGGTTGCGCAGCTGCAGATCGCCCGCCGTGAGCGATGTTGCCAGCCCAGGCGGCAACCCGCGAAAGCCGGGCGTCTCGGTTCGGGACACGTCGCTGGCGCCGTTGGCGGGCATCGGCTGGGGCACGCTCTGCGCCTGTGCCGCACAAGCGAGCGCGCTCGCGCCGCACAGCACGAGAGATGGCCAAAACAACCGCCAACGGAGACGGCCGCGCATCACAGCCGCCCCATGAGTTTCATCAGCCAACGGGTGCGCTGCCCGTAGGGCGGCGCCACCAGGCCGACGCCTGACAAGCGGGACTGATACAGCACCGGCTTGAGCTTGCTGAAGGTGTCGAAGCCCCAGCGCCCGTGGTAGCTGCCCATTCCCGAGGCGCCGATGCCGCCGAAGGGGAGTCCGTCCTGTGCAAAGTGCAGCAGGGTGTCGTTCACCGTCACGCCGCCGGCATGCGTTTGCAGCAGGGCCTCGGCGGTGCGGCGGCGGTCGTGGTCGAACCAGTACATGGCCAGCGGACGGGGCTGGCTGCGCACATGCGCCAGCGCCTGCGCCAGATCGTCATACGCCAACACCGGGAGCAGCGGGCCGAAGATTTCCTCGTTCATCAGGCGCAGCGTGGCCGGTGCATCGCAGACCAGGGCCGGTGCCAGACGGTGGCGCAGATCGTCGGCCTGCACACCGTCGAACAGGGCGTGCACATGCGCTCCGGCGGCGCGAGCCTCGCCCAGCAGGCCGAGCAGGCGGCTGTACTGGCGATGGTCGATGATGCTGGTGAAGTCGGGGCTGCGCAGCCCCTCGGGATAGAGCCTTTGCGCCTCGGCGCGGCAAGCGTCGATCAAGGCCGCCTGCTGGCCGCGCGGCACCAGAACGTAATCGGGCGCGATGCAGGTCTGCCCCGCATTGACCAGCTTGCCGAACAGAATGCGCCGGGCCGCGTGCACCAGGTCGTAGCCCGGCGTGATGACGGCGGGCGACTTGCCGCCCAACTCCAGCGTGACCGGGGTGAGATGGGCCGCCGCCGCCGCCATCACACGCTTGCCCACGCCGGTGGAGCCGGTGAACAGCAGATGATCGAAGGGCAGTGCGCTGAACGCCGCGCCGATGTCGGCGTCGCCCTGCACCACCGCCATTTCGTCGGCCGCGAAGGCCTGCGCGGCCCGCTGGGCAAACACCGCGCTGAACGTCGGCGTGTACTCGGACAGCTTGACCATGGCGCGGTTGCCCGCGGCCAGCGCCGCCGTCAATGGCGCCGCCGCCAGCACGAGGGGGTAATTCCACGGGGCGATGATGCCCACCACGCCCAAGGGCTGGGGGAGCACATGCGCGCGCGCCGGAAGAAACCAGCGCGACACGGGCGCCCCGCGCGGACGCATCCAGCGCGGGCCGTGGCGCAGCGCATCGGCGATGCCCGTCAGGCTGGGGACCAGTTCGAGCAGCCCGGTTTCGGGCGGCGGGCGGCCGCCAAAATCGGCGTCGATGGCTTCCGCCCATTCGGCGGCGTGGGTACGCAGCAGAGACTGCAAGCGCCGCAACCGGTCGTGGCGCACGGCCCAGGGCGGATAGGGCTCGGCGTCGAACCCCGCCCGCAGCACACTGTAGGTCTGCTGGAGCGACGCGGCAAAATCGGGAGCACGATCCATGAAGGCAGAAACACGGGGAATAGGTGGGCCGATGGTATGACGGGCTCGGGCCTGGCGCACGGGGGCATCCGAGCATGCCCGCCCAACGAAGCCCTCGCGCCGCCCAGAAGCGCGGCCACGGCGCCGTCACAAATCCACAATGCCAATCAGGGTATCCGTTTGTGACCCAAGCAGTAATTGCCTAAGCAATAAACTGCATGGCATGAATTCTTCCAGCCCTTCCCGTACCGAGCCCCCCGCGCCGCGGTTCTACGACGGCACGCAGTATTGCAAGGAGCAATCCGTCGGCTTCCTGATGAAACGCTGCATCGCGGTGCTGGTTCGCAATCTGGAACATCAGTTGCAGGCCCTCGACCTGACCGGCACGCAATGGCATCCGCTGCTGCATGTCCACCTCGGCTGCGACACCGTGGCCGCCTGCGCCCGGGAAATGCAGACCGATGCCGGCGCGATGACCCGCATGCTCGACCGCCTCGAAGCCAAGGGCCTGCTGACGCGCGAACGCAGCAGCAGCGACCGGCGCGTGGTCAATCTGGCGCTCACCCCGCGCGGCACCGAAGTCGCGGCGCAGATTCCACATGTGCTTTCCGAAGTGCTCAACGAGCATCTGCGGGGCTTCAGTCCCAAGGAATTCAGCCAGCTCCTCACCCTGCTTCAACGCTTCATCGACAACGGCGAAGCGCTGGCCGAAGCGCATCAGGCCGGGCCCGGCCCCCAACTGGTCATGCAAGACCCCACCGCAAAACCCCATAACGACAAATCCGACTCCTGACCCGTTCCCATCATGCTCCATACCTCTTTGATCTCATCGCGCGGCGTGCGGCGTGCCGCGCTGGCGGGCCCTCTGCTGGCCGCGCTGCTGCTGGCGGGCTGCGCCAGCACCGGGGGCATCGCCCCCACGGCCCACCTCACCCCGCCGCAGCAACTCGGCCTGCAGCCTGTGCAGACGGCATTTCCCAAGACCGACTGGTGGACGGCTTTTCACGACCCCGAGCTCGACCGCCTGATCGCCACCGCCCTGGCCGACAACCCCAGCCTGCAAGTCGCCCAGGCGCGGCTGGCACAGGCCCGTGCGCAGGTGCAGGGAGCCGACAGCGCCCTCAAGCCCAAGCTGGGCGCCGCGGTGGGCTCCACCCGCGAGCAGTTCAGCGCCAACGACATCTACCCGCCCCCGCTGGGCGGCGGCTGGTACACCGAAAACCAGGCGATGCTGCAAGGCAGCTGGGAGCTGGACTTTTTCGGCAAGAACCACCAGACCCTGCAGGCCGCCATTGGCGAAGCGCACGCCGCCGCTGCGCAAGATCAGGCCGCGCGCGTGCTGCTCGCCTCCAATGTGACCAGTGCCTACGTCAACCTCGCGCGCCTGATCGCCGTGCAGAACGTGCTGCAGCAAACCCTGCAGCAGCGCGAGCACATGCTGAAGCTGGTGCGCGACCGGGTGAACGCGGGGCTGGAAACCACGGTGCAGGAGAAGCAGGCGCTGGCCGAAGTGCCGCAGATCCGCCTGCAGATCGACCAGACCGGGGTGCAGATCACGCAGGCGCGCAATCTGCTGGCCGCGCTGACCGGCCAAGGCCCGCAGGCCACGGCCACGCTGGCGCCGCAGCTCGATGCGCTGCCGACCCTGGCCCTGCCCGACAGCCTGCCCGCCGAACTCATCGGCCGCCGCGCCGACATCGTCGCCGCCCGCTGGCAGGTCGAGGCGGCGCTGCACGGCGTGAAGGCCGCACGCGCCGCGTTCTACCCCAACGTCAACCTCACCGCGTTTGCCGGCTTCACCGCGCTGGGCTTCAGCGACTGGCTGCAATCCAGCAGCCAGACCCTGGGGGTCGGCCCGGCACTGACCCTGCCGATTTTTGAAGGCGGCGCGCTGCGTGCACAGCTTCGCGGCAAGGCGGCGCAGGCCGATGCGGCCATCGCGCAATACAACGGCACGCTGGTGGATGCGGTGCATGAAGCGGCCGATGCCATTGCCTCGCGGCAATCCATCGCGCAGCAGATCGCGCAGCAGCAGCAGGCGCTGGCCGCCGCGCAGGACGCTCTTCGGCTGGTCGATCAGCGCTACAAGGCCGGGCTCTCGAACTACCTCACCGTGCTGAGCGTGCAGTCGAACGTGCTCAAGCTGCAGCAGGCCGGCGTTGACCTGAGGGCACAGGCCCTGGCCGACGATGTGGCGCTGATCCGCGCCCTGGGCGGTGGCTACAAAGCCAAGGAACTGCCCGCCAGCGCCCCGGCAAAGCCCTCCTGACGCGCGCACCGACCCCTCCCTCAAAAAACGATTCGAATCCCCACGGAGTGCATCCATGAGTACCACTGACAACAACAAGACTGAAGGCGCGGCCCAGCCCGCCAGCAACGGCAACGGCAACGGCAAGGCTGCCAAACGGCGTCGGCTGATGCTGAGCGCCATCGGCATTTTCGTCATCGTCGGCGCAGCCTATGGCGGCTACCACTACTGGGAGTCGCTGCGCTACGCCTACACCGACGACGCCTATGTGCAAGGCAATCTGGTGCAGGTGACCCCGCAGGTCGGCGGCACGGTCATCGCCATCGACGCCGACGACACCCAGCTCGTCAAGGCCGGCCAGCCCCTGGTCCAGCTCGACGGCGCCGACACCCATGTGGCGCTGCAACAGGCCGAAGCCCAGCTCGCCCAGGCTGTGCGCCAGGTGCGGGTGAGTTTCGCCAACAACGGCACGCTGTCGGCCCAGGTCGCGGTGCGCCAGACCGATGTGAACGTGGCGCAGGCCAGCGTGGCCCGCGCCGAAGACGCGCTGCGCCGCCGCCAGGAGCTGGCCGGCACGGGCGCGGTCGGTGCGGAAGAACTGCGCCAGTCGCAGATCGCCCTGCAGTCCGCCCAGGCTGCGCTGACCACCGCGCAGGCCGGGGTGAAGGCCGCGCAGGAACAACTCGCCGCCAGCGAAGCGCTCACCGCGGGCACCGTGATCGCCAGCAACCCTTCCGTCAAGCTGGCGGCGGCCAAGGTGCGCGAGGCTTATCTGGCCTATGAGCGCACCATGATTCCGGCGCCGGTCAGCGGCGTGGTGGCGCGCCGCACGGTGCAACTCGGCCAACGGGTCGGCCCCGGCACGCCGCTGATGTGGGTGGTGCCGCTCAATGATGTGTGGATCGACGCCAATCTGAAGGAAACGCAGCTGCGCGACGTGCGCATCGGCCAGAAGGCCACCGTGGTCGCCGACACCTATGGCGGCAGCTTCACCTACACCGGCCATGTCGTCGGACTGTCGGCCGGCACGGGCGCCGCCTTCTCGCTGCTGCCGGCGCAGAACGCCACGGGCAACTGGATCAAGGTGGTGCAGCGCCTGCCGGTGCGCGTGGCGCTCGATCCCCAGCAGCTCGCCAGCCACCCGCTGCGCGTGGGCATGTCCACCGAAGTGACCATCGACATCACCGACCACAAGGGTCCTCTGGTCACCGATGAACCGCCCACCAGGCCCGCCGCACGCACCGACATCTACGCCGCCGACTGGCAAAAGGCCGACACCCTGGTGAACGCCATCATCGCCGCCAACGCGGGCGGCAAGCGCTGAGGAGGCGGGCATGGCCACCACGCAAGACATCGAAGAAAGCGCGGCCGGCGCCACGCCAGACCCGGTCGCCGCCAAGGGCACGCCCTCGCACATGACGCCGTTGACCGGCAGCGCACTGGTGCTCGGCACCATCGCGCTGTCGCTGGCCACCTTCATGAACGTGCTCGACACGTCGATCGCCAACGTCTCGATTCCGGCGATTGCGGGCGACCTGGGCGTGAGTTCGTCGCAGGGCACCTGGGTGATCACCTCGTTCGGCGTGGCCAACGCCATCGCGGTGCCGCTCACGGGCTTCGTCACCCAGCGCTTCGGCGCGGTGAAGGTGTTTCTCACCAGCATCCTGCTCTTCACCCTGTTTTCGTTTTTGTGCGGACAGGCGCCCAGCATCGAGATCTTGATTCTGTTCCGGGTGCTGCAGGGCGCTTCGGCCGGGCCGATGATTCCGCTGTCGCAGACGCTGCTGCTGTCGAGCTACCGACCGCAGCGCGCCGGCATGGCCATCGCCATGTGGTCGATGACCACGCTGATCGCGCCCATCATGGGGCCGCTGCTGGGAGGCTGGATCACCGACAACATTTCCTGGCCGTGGATCTTCTACATCAACGTGCCCGTGGGCCTGCTGGCCGCGGCCGTGACGGCGTCGATCTATCTGCGCCGCGAAACGCCCATCCGCAAGCTGCCGATCGACTGGACGGGCCTGGGCCTGCTCGTCATCTGGGTGGGCTCGCTGCAGATCATGCTCGACAAGGGACAGGAGCTCGACTGGTTCTCCAGCCCGGTGATCATCGCCCTGAGCGCCGCCGCGGTGGTGGGCTTCGTGCTGTTCCTGATCTGGGAGCTCTACGACGATCACCCGGTGGTCGATCTCTCGCTGTTCAAGATCCCGACCTTCACCCTGGGCACCATCATGCTGGCGCTGGCCTATGGCATGTTCTTCGGCAGCCTGGTGCTGCTGCCGTTGTGGCTGCAGGAGTTCATCGGCTACACCGCCACCGACGCCGGTGAGGTGCTGGCCTGGGTGGGGCTGTTCGCGCTCGTCCTCTCGCCCATCATCGGGCGCTATCTGCCGGTACTCGATTCGCGCTGGGTGACCACGTTCTCCTTTGTCGTGTTTGCACTGGTGTTCTACATGCGTTCGCAGTTCACCACCGGCGACAGCTACTGGGAATACTCCATCCCCACGGTGATCCAGGGCGTGGCCACTGCGACCTTCTTCATCCCGCTGCTGGGCATCATCCTCGGCGGACTGCCACCTCACCGCATCGCGGCGGCATCGGGCCTGTCGAATTTCGCCCGCATCACCGCGGGCTCTTTCGGCACCTCGATCTACACCACTTGGTGGACCAATCGTGCCGACCTCCATCACGAGCAACTGGTCAGCCACATCTACACCGGCAGCCCGGTGCTCGAACCGATGCTCCACGGCATGCAGGCCCAGGGCTTTACGCAGGAACAATCTCTGGCCGTGATCAACCGCCTGATCGACCAGCAGGCCTACACCATCGCCGTGGACGACATGTTCCGTCTCAGCGCCTGGCTGTTCATCGCCCTGATCGCTCTGGTCTGGCTGATCAAACCCTCCAAGAGTTCCGCCGGTGGTGACGCTGCCGCCGGGGCGCATTGATGCCCCACCCAACACCCGAAAAGAGGTCTCGATGTCTCACTCACTCACTCACCACCCCGCCGACCCCATGCATGACGCGACACCCACCCGCACGGCTCGCCTGCGCCGCCCGGCGCTGGCCGCGGCCCTGGTGATGGCGGCCTGCCTGGCGCCCGCCCAAGCCGCCGAACTCTCCTTGCTCGGGGGAATCGACAAGGGCGACGAATACCGCAACGCCACGCTGGCCCTTCAATCCGCACCAATCTGGCGGCATGATTTCGCGCACAGCAAGCTCGACGTGGTGCTCGAAGCCTCGCTCGGCCAGGTATCGAGTTCGACGGGTTCGGGTTCGCGCCATCTCACCCACGTAGGGCTCACCCCGTTTGCGCGCTGGTGGTTCGCACCGCAGACCGCGATGGAATTCGGCATCGGCGCCAACGTGTTTTCTGGCACCACGCTCGGCGCCAAGACAATCTCCACCGCCTATCAGTTCGGCGACTCCATCGGCCTGCTCCACCGCTTCGCCGGTACGCCCTGGACCGTCGGGGCGCGCCTGACCCACTACTCCAACGCCGACATCAAACGCCCCAACCCGGGGCAGGACTATCTGCAGTTGCGGGTCGGGTACAGCTTCTGATCTGCCCAGGGACAGCCCCGCATCTCCTTGAGCGGGGCCGGGGCCGCAGGAGGCCGAGAGGTGCTGCGGCACAATGCGGGCACCATGCTTGAGAACCTCCCCGAACCCACCCGCATCATCGCCATCCGCCATGGCGAAACCGACTGGAACGCCGCCGCACGCATCCAGGGCCATACCGACATTCCGCTGAACGCGCGCGGCCTGGACCAGGCCCGACTCGCCGCCGGAGCCCTGGCCGATGAGCCCATTGCCGCGGTCTACGCCAGCGATCTGCAACGGGCCTGGCAGACAGCCGAGGCCATCGCCGCGCCGCATGGCCTGAGCGTCATCCGCGACTCCAGCCTGCGTGAACGCTGCTTCGGCGCGTTCGAAGGCCACAGCTTTGCCGCGCTGGAGCCGCAGCATCCCGAGCTTTGCGCGCGCTGGCGCCATCGCGACCCTGACTTTGCCGCACCCGGCGGGGAATCGCTGCGCGATTTCGCCGCACGCGCCCAGACCGCGCTGCGGACCGTCGCTGCGCGCCATCCGGCGCAGCTCATCGTCGTGGCCGTGCACGGCGGCGTGCTCGACGCCTTCTACCGCGCCGCCACCGGGCAGGACTTGCAGGCCCCGCGCAGCTTCGAGCTGCGCAACGCAGCGCTCAACCGCTTGCTGTATGCCCAGGGCCAGCTCACCCTGGTGGGCTGGGGCGACACCGCCCATCTCGATCGCAGCCTGAACGAAGGTGTGGAGTAATCGAGATTTCGCCCCGATTTTTGTCCTGAATGAATGAGGCTGAGCGCAGTGTCTCGCTAGACTGCGGGCTCAATATCCCTTTTCGTGCAGCCCGCCGTCATGGTCGCATTCCGTCCTCGCCTGTTCGCCCCCCTCGTCGGTCTCACCCTCGCGCTGAGCGGCATGTCGGCCTACGCCGGACTCGGTCGGCCGCTGTCGCAAGCGCCCCAGGACGGCCAGCCTGTCACCCAGGTTCAGCGATTCACGGCGAAGGCCGCCACCGGCGCCTCGGCTGACAGCGCCTCCACGGTGCAGTCGCAAACGCTGCAGACCCCACAGGGCGTGACCGTGACCGAATACGCCAATCCGGCGGGCGTGGTGTTTGCGGTGACCTGGAAAGGCCCGTTCAAACCCGATCTGCAGCAGTTGCTCGGCAGCTACTTTTCGCCTTACGTCGACGCGGCCAAGACGCAGACGCAGCAGCTCAATCTCTCGCTGGTGACGGGAAGCGACATCGTCGTGCACAGCGCGGGCCGCATGCGCGGCTTCCTCGGCGTGGCCTGGGTGCCCTCGCTGGTGCCCGCCGGGTTCGATCCGTCCACCCTGCAACCCTGAACGGGCGGCGTCCATGCATTCCCGATCGCGCTCGGCCAAGCGGCTTCGTCGCATCGCGGCGCTGGCCGCATTGCTGTTGAGCGGCTGCGGCGGTGGAGGCGGCGGCTCCTCCCCCGCGCCGACCGCCTCGCTCACCAGCCCCGCCGTCGGAAGCAACGTAGCGGCCGTCAGCATCCGCCAGCTCGAAACCAACACCTCCACCCTCACCGCCAATACGCCCTATGTGGATGTCACGGTCTGCGACACCCAGGGCAACTGCCAGACCATCCACGACGTGATGGTGGACACCGGCTCCGCCGGCTTGCGGCTGTTCACGAACAAGGTCAGCCTGAATCTGCCCGGTCTGCCGTCGAACGGCGGCACCCTGGCGGCCTGCGCCCAGTTCGCTTCGGGCTACGCCTGGGGCAGCATGCACCTGGCCACGGTGCAGATCGGCGGCGAGGTCACGACCTCGGCCATCCCCATCCAGTTCATGAACGACCCCACGCTGCCCGTCGCGCCGGCCAGCTGCGAGGCGCAGGGCACGGACTTCGCCTCCCGCTTCGCGCCGGTGGCCAATGGCATCCTGGGCATCAGCAATTTCATTCACGACTGCGGCTTCGGCTGCACCGAGGCCACGCCCGCCGACCAGCGCCCGGCGATGTATTACAGCTGCGCCAACGGCATCTGCGCCCAGACCAGTGCCGAACTTGCGCAGCAGGGCACCAACCCTGTTTCGGCCTTCGCGGCGGACAACAACGGCAGCATCCTGAACCTGCCCGCCGTGCCGGCCAGCGGCGCGGCCAGCGCCACCGGAACCCTGGTCTTCGGCATCGGCACGCAGACCAACAACGCACTGCCCTCTAGCGCCCAACTGTTCCCCATCAATCAAGACGCCTACATCAGCGGCCGCATCGACGGCGTCTATGGCCGTGGCTTTATCGACAGTGGCTCCAACGGCTACTTCCTCGACCTCGACTCCAGCGTGCCCCGCTGCACGCCGAATGCCGCATCGAGCTGGTACTGCCCCAGCAGCCCGGTCGCGCTGACGGTGCAACTTCGCGGCGCGGCCAGCGCGCAGAACCTGCTCATCGGCAACGCAAACGCCATGTTCGCGCAGAAATACACCGCCCTGCCCGCGCTCGGCGGCACCGCCGCCATTGCGCACTTCGCCGATCTCGGGTTGCCGTTCTTCTACGGACGCCCCATCGCCACCGGGCTCGAAGGCACCGACGCCAGCGCGCCCTATGGCTATTGGGCGTTCTGAAGCTGGCGTGCTGCGCCGTGGCATCTGTCACTGACAAGCGATTCAATGCGTTCTTCATCCCCCACGACCTGCCCTTGAACTGAAGCAAAGGCCGCGACGATGTTGCCAAACCCCCGTCTGATCTTGCTGCGCCGCCTGTCCATCATCGCCGTTCTCGGCACTGCCATGCTGCTCGCCGCATGCGGCGGCGGCGGAGGTGGCAGTTCGCCAGCCTCCGCACCGACGGCTCCGAGCTACAACACCGATCTCAGCAACGTCGTTCCGGGCGACAACACCAATCTGGGCGGAGTCGCTGGCCAGCCCTCCGCCTCGGGCACCAACGTCGTCCCGGTGAACATCAAGCAGTTGCCGGGCAGCAGCACGCTCACGGCCAACACGCCCTATGTCACCGTGACGGTCTGCGCGCCCGGGGGCGGCTCGTGTCAAGCCATCCCGAATGTGCTGATCGACACCGGCTCGCAGGGCTTGAGGCTGTATGCCGGTGCACTGCAAGGCAGCACCCTGAGCGCCCTTCCCGCGATCTCCAGCGGTGGCGGCACGCTGGCTGCCTGCGCGCAGTTCGCCTCGGGTTATATGTGGGGCAGCATGCGGCAGGCCATCGTGCAGATCGGCGGTGAAACCACCGCCTCCGCCATCCCGATTCAACTGATGGGCGACACCACGCTGCCTTCCGTACCTGGCGCCTGCACCGCACAAGGCGGTACCGATTTTTCCAGCAGTTTTGCCAATGTGGCCAACGGCATTCTGGGCATCAGCAATCTCAAGTACGACTGCGGCAGTGCCTGCGCACGAAGTACCAGTCCTGGGGTGTATTACGCCTGCACCAGCAGCACTTGTTCCGGAGCCACCGCACCCCTCTCCCAGCAGGGCATCAACCCCATCGCCGCTTTTGCCAACGACAACAATGGCAGCATCCTCGCGCTGCCCGGCGTGCCGCTTCCCAATGGCGCGGCGAGTGCGAACGGCACTCTGACTTTCGGCATCAACACCCAGACCAACAACACCCTGGGCGCCGGACAGATCTACCCGCTCGACAGCGCGGGCAATCTGTCGCTGACGGTGAACGGCACGGCGCAGGCGGGCTTTGTGGACAGCGGCTCCAACGGCTATTACCTGGCGCTGAGCGGCGTGCCGACCTGCGGTTCGGCGTTTTACTGTCCGACCCAGCCTTTCAGCCTTGCGGTCGGTCTGCAACTGGCCAGTCAGGCGTATGGCCCGGCACAGACCGTCGTGATCGGCAATGCGCAAAATATGTTCCAGACGCAGAACACCGCGCTGCCCGCCCTGGGCGGAACGGTGGCAATCAACGGTTTCGTCGATCTGGGACTGCCGTTTTTCTACGGCCGATCGATCGCCACGGGCCTCGAAGGCACCAACGCCAGCGCACCGAACGGCTATCTGGCGTATTGACCGCGCTCAGGCGCCGAACAGATCGCCACCCTGGCGTTGCGGCGCCGCCAGGCCGAGATGGGCGTAGGTGGCGGCGGTGGCGATGCGTCCGCGCGGGGTGCGCTGCAGATAGCCCTGCTGGATGAGATAGGGCTCGATCACGTCTTCGATGGTGTCGCGCTCTTCGCCGATGGCGGCGGCCAGATTGTCCAGCCCGACGGGGCCGCCGTCGAAACGGTGCACCACGGCTTCGAGCAGTTTGCGGTCCATGACATCGAACCCGCGCGGATCGACATCAAGCATCTGCAGCGCGGCATCGGCCACGGCTGCGGTGATCTGCCCCGCGGCCTTGATCTCGGCAAAATCGCGCACCCGGCGCAGCAGGCGGTTGGCGATGCGCGGGGTACCACGGGCGCGACGCGCGATCTCGGCGGCGCCGTCGGAATCGATGGCGGCGCCGAGCAGCCGGGCCGACCGCGCCACGATGCGAGTCAACTCCTCGGCGGTGTAAAACTCCAGGCGCGCGACGATGCCGAAGCGGTCGCGCAGGGGGTTGGTCAACATGCCCGCGCGGGTCGTGGCGCCGACCAGGGTGAAGGGCTGCAGGTCGATCTTCACGCTGCGCGCGCCCGGCCCTTCGCCGATGAGAATGTCGATCTGATAGTCCTCCAGCGCCGGATACAGGATCTCCTCGACCACCGGCGAGAGGCGGTGAATCTCGTCGATGAACAGCACGTCGTTGCGTTCGAGATTGGTCAGCAGCGCCGCCAGATCGCCCGCGCGCTCGAGCACCGGGCCGGAGGTCGAGCGCAGGTTCACGCCCATTTCTCGCGCCACGATGTGCGCCAGCGTGGTCTTGCCCAGCCCGGGCGGACCGAACAGCAGCACGTGGTCGAGCGCTTCGGCGCGCTTGCGTGCCGCG
The DNA here is from genome assembly GCF_002028405.1 of Thiomonas intermedia. Lineage (NCBI taxonomy): Bacteria > Pseudomonadati > Pseudomonadota > Betaproteobacteria > Burkholderiales > Thiomonas > Thiomonas intermedia. Next base: position 2,075,874 of record NZ_CP020046.1, on the reverse strand, counting down.
CCGATGAAGATGTCGAGCTGTTCGCGCACACGCGCCTGGCCGACATAGTCGTCGAGCTGCTGCGGGCGCAGCGCGCGCTCGGCCACGGCCTCCTGCGGCGACTCGGCCGCAGCATCGATCACGCGGGCGGGGCTGGCGGCAAAGGCATCAGGTTGAATGGGCACGGCAGATCCGACGGGTAACTGGGAATCCGCACAGCATAGACCATCGCGAGCCAGGGCGAAGCGAGCGCCGCGAGGCCAGCCGTCGGCCTTTACCCTCGCAGCAAGGCCTCCTCGGCCAGAGACAGCGCATCGGGCAGACCGGACAGCACCACGGTGTCGCCCTCCTGCAGCAACAAGGTCGGAGCCGGTCGGAGCACCTGGCCGTTGCTGCGTCGAACTTGCGTGACGCGTGCGCCATCGCGACTCACCATGCGCAACATCTGCCCCACGGCTGCGGCCTCGGCGGTGAGGGTGACCGACTGCAGACGCGGCTGCTCGGCCTCTTCCAGCGAGGCATCGTCGCTGCCGTGAAACCAGTCGCGCAGCAGCCCGTAGCGTGCGGCACGCGCATGCCGCACGCGCTTGAGCACGCGCGGCAACGGCACGCCCACCAGCGCCAGGGTGTGCGACGCCAGCATCAGCGAACCTTCCAGAATCTCGGGCACCACTTCGGCCGCGCCGGCCTGGCGCAGCGCTTCGAGCGGGCCGTCGTCCATGGTGCGAACCACCACCGGAACATGCGGCGCGTGCTCGCGCATGAGATGCAGGATGCGCAGCGCCGAATGCGTTTCGGCATAGGTGATGACCACGGCGCTGGCCCGTTGCAGCCCCGCCGCCTGCAACGTGGCCAGACGGGTGGAATCGCCGTACACCACGTTCTGCCCGGCCGCCTTGGTCTGCGCCACGCGGTCGGGATCGAGGTCGAGGGCGACATGGGCGATGTGCTCGGTATCGAGCAGGCGCGCGAGATTTTGGCCGCAGCGGCCAAAGCCGCAGATGATGACGTGGTTCTGCGCCTTGATGGAGCTGCGCGCGATATTCGTGAGCTGCAACGAGGCCAACATCCAGTCGGCCGATGAAATCTTGAGCACGATACGGTCGATATATTGACCCAGCAGCGGGGTGTAAAGCATGGAGATGACCATGGCCGCCAGCACCGGATTGAGCACTTCGGGGGGAATGAGCTTGTCCCCCGAGGCGATGTTGAGCAGCACGATGCCGAACTCCCCGGCCGGCGCCAGCCACAGCCCGACGCGCAGGCTCAGACCCGGCGGCGTCTTGCGCAGGCGTTCGATGCCGAACACCAGCGCAGCCTTGATCACCGGCGGCAACACCGCCAAGAGCAGCACCAGCCACCACTGCGCGAGCACCAGACGCCAATCCAGCAGCATGCCGATGGTGATGAAGAACAAGCCCAGCAGGACGTCACGGAAGGGACGGATATCGGCCTCCACCTGCGCGCGGTAGGGTGTCTCGGCAATCAACATGCCGGCCAGAAACGCCCCCAGTGCCATGGACAACCCCGCCATTTCGGTGATCCAGGCCAGTCCGAGCGTGAGCAGCAGCAGATTGAGCATGAACAACTCATCCGACCTGCGTCGCACCACGATGCGCAGCCAGGGCTGCAGCAAACGCCCGCCCGCCAGCAAGATGACGGCCAGCACCACCACGGCCTTCAGCAAGGCCCCCGCCAGCAGCCAGGAGAGGTTGTCGCTGTGCGAGGCCAGCGCGGGAATGAGGATCAGCAAAGGCACCACCGCCAGGTCTTGAAACAGCAGCACGCCGATGATGTGCCGGCCGTGCGGCGAATCGAGCTCGATCTTCTCGGCCAGCAGCTTGACCACGATGGCGGTGGACGACATGGCGAAGGCCCCGCCAATGGCGATGCCCGCAGCCACCGGCTGCGTCCAGAACGTCGGCATGGCATAGGCGAAGGCCAGACTGGTCAGCAGCACGGCGGCCATGACCGCCAGCACCTGCGTGGCGCCGAGCCCGAACACCAGAGAACGCATGGCCTTGAGCTGGCCCAGGCTGAATTCCAGCCCGATGGAAAACATCAGGAACACCACGCCGAACTCGGCCAGGTGCTGCATGCCCGCCGTGTCCCCGGCCAGCGCCAGCGCATTGGGACCGATGACGACGCCCACGGCCAGATAGCCAAGCATCGGCGGCATGGACAAGGCGCGAAACAGGGCCACGCCCAGCACGGCGGCAACCAGGTAGAGCAGGGTGAGTTCGAGGCCGGTCATTGAGGCGTCAGGGTTTCGGACGGACAGTCTGTATCGATCCGATACAGCATAAGTCATGCCCGAAACGCGGGTTCGACCGGCTCTGCGACCGCGGCTTCAGGCCTCCTCTGGCGGTGCCTCGGCCCCGGCTTCGCTGGCCGCACCGGGGTCTTCGGGGTCGTCGGTGAGGGTGAGCAGGATGTCGGCATACCAGGCGCAGTTCAGGCCCAGCGATTCGTCTTGCTGAAGGTCGCGACCGCCCATGTCGATGCGCGCGGAATGCACACCCAGCAGCGTCCAGTTCAGATCATCGCGGGTCTGAGCGCCGCGCATCACCACGGGGGCGCCACTGGTTCCCCGGTGGGTGCGTCCGTCCGTGAGAAAGTAGCCCTGCCCCTGGAACCGCAGGCCGAACGATGACGCGATCACCGCCTGCCGGGCCACCGGAAGATGATGCAGGGTGTCGTGAAATCCGAGCGGAAACCCCACGATCAGCAGCGAATCGCCCACCTCCACGGCGTCGAGCGCCCTTTGCAGATGCGCTGGGGTGAAGCTGCGGATCGCCGGCGCCTCGGGCAGCGCTGCGCGGTCGAGTTCGAGCACGGCCACGTCGATGTCGCCGCCGGCGTCCTGACCCTGCCGCCACAGACGCTGTCCTTCGCGGTACAGCGGCGCCGACAGCTGGACCTGCTGGGTGAGGTTTTCAGCGTCGGTGTGAAGCTCGATTTCGATGCGGTTGGGATGATGGCCCGTGGCGTCATCGAGCAGGACGTGGCGGCTGGTGACCAGAAAGAGTCGCTGTTCGCGCGAAAAGAAAAATCCACTCGCGCCCGTCAGCAAGACTGCGTCGATGAACGTCGTCACCCGGGCTGTGGTCAGAAGCAGAGGCTCGATCAAGTGCACGTCCTTTATGTGAGTGTTGTGCCATGACGCGCATTCTGCCGGAGCCCTCGATGCGCCAGGCATGGGAGACCGACTATAATGGCAGCGTAGTAACGCAAAAGCAGGTCGTTTTGTAGAACAAGGTCTGAACCCGGTCGGCTGATTTCAGCTGGTTGCGGCCCGATTGAATTCCCCAAGTGATTTCTGGCGTGTTTCTGCACTGCGCGGGCATGTTGCTGCGCAGATCACTTTTAGGAACTCAAGAAAATGGCTATGCAAACTGGCTCCGTCAAATGGTTTAACGAAAGCAAGGGCTTCGGCTTCATTGCGCAAGATGGCGGTGATGCCGACCTGTTCGTGCATTTCAGCGAAATTCAAGGCAATGGCTTCAAGACCCTGGCCGAAAACCAGCGCGTGCAATTCGAAGTCAAGCAAGGCCCCAAGGGCCTGCAGGCCTCGAACGTGACGGCGCTGTAATCACGCCACACGATCTGAACCCGCAAGGGTTCAAACAAAAAAACCGCAGCCTCGGCTGCGGTTTTTTTATGGCCGCCTCCGCCCTCAGGACGCGGGCTTCAGACTCAGAATCCACCGGGCCAGGTCGAGCGCCTGGTGCGGGTTGAGATAGCCATCGGGCGCATAGGCCGGCATCGGGATGACGCCCCAGCTGCCCTGATGGCCGTTGAGAATCGCGTCTTGCAAAATGGCGGCGGCATGGGGGTTGTGCGCATAGCGCTGTGCCACCGCTCGGTAGGACGGCCCCACTTTCTTGTGATCGATGGCATGGCAGGAAAAGCACCCCTCCGACTGCGCAAGCTGCTGCATCTCCGACGCAGAGGCCGCCGAGGCGGCGCGAGCCGCCCCCAGCGCGATCAACGCTCCCAGCCCCCAGACGCGCCAGCCCTTCACTTGAATTGCTGTCCCATGGTGGCGCCCTTGGAAAGCTGGGTGAGATAGGCCACGAGGTCGATCATTTCCGGGCTGTTGTAGCCGGGCGGCTTGCCCATGATCCCCGAACGCACGCAATGCACGATCTGCCGCTCCAGGGTATAGACGGCCTGCTTCTTGCCTTTGAACTTCGGATACTTCGCAGCCGCCCCGATCAGGCTGGGCAGATGCGCGCCCGAAGGCGCCGTGCCTTCAGACTTGCCACCATCAGTATGGCAGGCGGCGCAAGTCATCAGATGACTGCTGAAGGCGTTGGGCGGCACCCAGGTCTGCTTGGTGCCGAAGGTGTCGTTGGCGAAGATCTGCGCACCCTGGTCGGCAGCCTCGTCGATCGAGGCCACCTTGGCGGTCGCGGTGAATTTGCCTGCGGGCGCCGTGGCGGCCGAGGCGCTGCCAGCGCCAAACATCAGGGCGGCGGCCAACAGCACGGAAGCCAGGGGGCGGATGGCAAACGGATGTTGCATGATCGGTCTCCTCTCGCGCGTCGGGCGACCGCCCGGCGTATGAAGCCGATTGTGCGGCCTTGGCTTGCGCCGCGCGGTGAGCAGATGCGTACAGATGTTGCAGGGTGTGGCAGTCGACTCAAGCACGACTCAGCCGTGCGATCTGGCCATCCTGCCACCGGGCCAGTGCGACCACGCCCAGCGTGGCGCCGATCAGGGCCATGAACATATCGGACTGGGTGTCCCACGGGTCGCCCTGGGTGCCGAGAAAATCGGTGGCGCCGCCACCCAGCGCCAGTGCCGTCCACCATTCGATCAGTTCGTAGAAGGCACTGATCGCCAGCGCCACGCAAATGCTCAGAAAGGCCGCCATGCGGGCGCTGCGCACATAGCGCGCACGCAGCAGGATCTCGCGGGCCACCAGGGCCGGCACCAGCCCCTGCATGAAGTGGCCGATCTTGTCGTAGGGGTTGCGGCCGAGGTGAAAGGCGTGCTCCATCCAGTCGCCGAGCGGCACGCGGGCATAGGTGTAGGTGCCACCAAGAATGAGCACCAGGGCGTGGACCGCGATGAGCCAGTAGAGCAGCGGCGTGAGCGGAAAGCGCCGCCAGGTCCAGGCCATCACCGGCAGCGCGATCAACACGGGCGCCACTTCGAGCAGCCAGGTGCCGCGGTCGTATGGTGAAATGGCCGAAACGCCCAGCGCCAGTGTGACGAGGGCGCCGAGCACGAGGGGCAGCAGCATGGGTTTGGACATCCGCTTCGTTCTCCAGCGTCATGACAGTCGCCGCAGAATAGCGCGGGCGCGGCGCCACACCTGGGCCTTTGCGGCCCCGGCAGCATTCGGCCACGACCTGAACCCGACGCGATGAGAACCCCGACACTCACCGAGCCGCATGCACAAAGCGCTGAGGCCGTGGCGCGGGCGCTGGGCGTGTCGCCCGATCATGGCCTGACGGACGAAGACGCGGCCCAGCGTCTGCGTTTGCATGGGCACAACCGTCTGCCCCAAGCCGCGCCCCGCGGCTGGGTGCGACGTCTCGGCGACCAGTTCCGCGATTTCATGATTCTGGTGCTGCTGGCCGCCGCCGTGTTGTCGGGACTGATGGGTGATCTGGCCGACACCATCGCCATCCTGGTGATCCTTCTGCTCAACGCGGTGATCGGTGTGGTGCAGGAGTGGCGGGCGGACCGGGCCATGCAGGCCTTGCGTCAACTCGCCGTGCCGCATACGCGGGTGAGACGCGACGGCCGGATCGCATGGATCGAGTCCGGCCAACTGGTGCCCGGCGACGTCGTGCTGCTCGAAGCCGGCGACGGCGTTCCCGCCGATCTGCGCCTCGTCGAGGCGGCGCAACTGCGCGTGGATGAATCGGCGCTGACCGGCGAGTCCGCCACCGTGATGAAGCACGCAGACGCGCTGCGGGCTGCGGCCGATCTGCCGCTGGGCGACCGGCTGAACATGGCGTTCCAGGGCACGCTGGTCAACCAAGGCCGCGGCACCGGGCTGGTCGTCGCCACTGGCGCCCACAGCGAACTCGGACGCATCGCCGCGCTGATGCAATCGGCCGGCGATCGCAGCACTCCTTTGCAACAGCGGCTGGCCGCGTTCGGCAAGCGGCTGTCGCTGGTCGTGCTCGCGATCTGCGCGGTCATCTTCCTGGCCGGTGTGCTGCGCGGCGAACCCCCGGCCCTGATGGCGCTGACCGCGATCAGTCTGGCCGTTGCGGCCATCCCCGAAGCCCTGCCCGCCGTGGTCACGGTGCTGCTGGCGCTGGGTGCGCGCACCATGGCGCGGCACCACGCGCTGGTGCGGCGGCTGCCCGCGGTGGAGACGCTCGGCTCGGTCACCACCATCTGCTCCGACAAGACCGGCACGCTGACGCTCAACCGCATGCAGGTCGAGCAAGCGCAGACCTGGGGCGACCTTGCCGAAAACGAACTGTGGACCGCCGCCGCGCTTTGCAACGATGCCGTCGCCGCGCCACAGGCCGGCGGTGACGGCGCGACTTGGGCGGGCGACCCGACGGAGACCGCCCTGGTCGCCCAGGCCGAGGCAGCAGGCCTGGCCGTACAGGACTTGCGGCGCCAACTGCCCCGCCAGAGCGAGCTGCCGTTCGATGCCGAGCGCAAGCGCATGACCACCGTGCATCACGACGCCGCGGGCGGCGTCTGGCTGGCCTACACCAAGGGCGCGCCGGAATCGGTGCTCCCGCTGTGCCGCGAGGCGCTGACCGCCCGCGGGCCGCAGCCGGTAAACGCGGCCCAGGTGCTCGACGCCGCGCAGGCCATGGCGGCGCAGGGCATGCGCGTTCTGGCCGTGGCCCGGCGCCGCATGGACGCCGCCCCCGCCATCGACGCCGTGGAGGGCGACCTGAGCCTGATCGGTCTGATCGGCCTGCTCGACCCGCCGCGCGCCGAAGCGCGGCCCTCGGTGGCCGAGTGCCTCACGGCGGGCATCGTCCCGGTGATGATCACCGGCGATCATCCGGCAACGGCGCTGGCCATCGCCCGCGGTCTGGGCATCGCCGACGCGCACAGCCGCGTGCTCACCGGCAGCGACCTCGCGACGCTCGACGACACGGCCCTTGCCGGGGTGGTGCAGGACGTGCGGGTCTATGCCCGGACCGACCCGGCGCAGAAGATCCGCATCGTGCGGGCGCTGCAGCAGCGCGGCCAGTTCGTCGCCATGACCGGCGATGGCGTGAACGACGCCCCGGCACTGCGGGCGGCCGACATCGGCGTGGCCATGGGCAGGGGCGGCACCGACGTGGCGCGCGAAGCCGCCAGCCTGGTGCTGCTCGACGACCACTTCGCCACCATCGTCGCCGCCGTGCGCGAAGGCCGGCGCATCTACGACAACATCCGCAAGTTCGTGCGCTACACCATGACCAGCAACTCCGGCGAGATCTGGACGCTGTTTCTCGCCCCCTTTCTCGGTCTGCCCGTGCCGCTGCTGCCCATTCACATTCTGTGGATCAATCTGGTCACCGACGGTCTGCCGGGCCTGGCGCTGGCCGCCGAACCGGCCGAGCGCGACATCATGCTGCGGCCGCCTCGCCCGCCCGGCGAAAGCGTGTTCGCACAAGGCCTTTGGCAGCACGCGCTGTGGGTCGGACTGCTGATCGGCGGGCTCTGCCTTGGCGTGCAGGCCTGGGCCGACGCCCAGGGCAATCCCCATGCCCAGACTCTGGTGTTCGTGGTGCTGACCTTCACGCAGATGGCACATGTGCTGGCCATTCGCTCCGAGCGCGAATCGCTGTTCACCCTGGGCCTGCGCAGCAATCTGCCGCTGCTGGGCGCGGTGGCGCTGACCTTTGTGCTGCAGCTCGCTGTGGTCTATGTGCCGGCGCTGCAAAGCGTCTTCCACACCCAGCCGCTTTCGGCGGGCGAACTGGGGCTCAGCCTGGTTTGCGCCGCCGTGGTCTTCGGCGCGGTGGAGCTGGAGAAGGCGTGGCGCCGCCGTGGCTTCGCCCGGGCGGGCATTGCGCAGGCCTGATGCGGCAGAGGGCGGGCTCCCGCAGCCCCCCCCTCAAAGCCCCGCTTTGCGCAGAATCTCCCGCGCTGGCGCCCCTTGCAGAAACTGCGCGAACCGGGCCCGGTCTGCCGCGGCATCCGGCCGGGTGTCGGCGGCGGCAAACGCGGCGACGATGTCGATGGGCGCATAGCTGTCGTCCCCCGGCTGCAGCTCGACATAGCCGCCAAGCTGCCCCTTGACCGCCAGCAGTTCGGTGAGATTGAGAAATCCGGCGTCAATCTGGCCCGAGGTGAGATAGGCGCTGACCTGCGACACGGTCTGCACGAACTTGAGCCGGTCGTACAGCGGGCCCCACAAGCCCTTGGCCCTGAGCCATTGCCCGGCGGCGCGGCCGTAGACCGCGTGCTGCGGGTTCGGCAGCGTGATGGACTGCATGGCCGCAAGATCGCGTACCGGATCGGTGATCGGGCGGGGACTGCGCCGCCCCAGCAGCTTGCGCCGCCAGGCCAGCACCAGCTTGCCCTGACCCAGCGGCACGCGCTGCGGCCCATGAAAATCGCGGGTCTGGTCGATAAAGCCGGCATCGCCGATCAGCACATCCACCCGTCCGCCGGCGCTCGCCTGGGCAGCGATCTGCTGCAGATTGCCGTAGCTGCGCTCGACCGCGATGCCGGTCTGCCGGGTGAATTCGGCGCACAGCGCCTCGACCGGGCGACGGTAACCCGCACCCGCCACGAGCAGTAAGGCTGCCGCCGGTTCCGCGGCGCGTACGAAGGCAACGGGCCCGAGGCACAAAGCCAGGGGAACGATGAGAGCATGACGGCGGTTCACGGGCATGACGGGCCTTTCGATCGGTTGCGTGGTGGTTTGGCGGCGCCGGGTTTCGCTTGGCGGCAACGTGCCTCAGTGCTCGACCGAAGCGGTCTTGACCAGAGCGAACAGCGCGTCGCCCGCGGTCAATTGCAGGGCGGCACAGGCAGGCTGGGTGATTTCGCTCCACAGGCCCTGACCGTCCGACAGCGTGAGCCGCACCAGGACGTGGCCCGGCCGACTGGGGCCGAGGCTGTGAAGCCGCGCCGGAAGGTGGTTGAGCATGCTGAGGCCTTGCGGCACATGGCGCGCCAGGGCAACGTCGCGGGCGTAGATGCGCAGCCGGGTGAAGGCCGTGGCGGCGCTGCCGGGATAGGTCAGGCTTTGGCCGTCGATCTGCAGCTGCGCCAGGCCTTCGCCCAGGCGATGGGTCGGGCCTTCGAGCACGGCCACGGGGCCGAGGCGGTCGAACAGGGGCGAATCCGGGCGCATCAGGGCCTCTTGCAGCGGCTCCACGCGCACGATGCGTCCGGCCTCCATGAACACCACGCGCCGTGCCAGCCGCTCGATCTCCTCGGGCGCATGCGTGACCAGCACCATGGGCAGGCCGAGCGTGCGGCCAAGTTGATCGATGAGATCGAGCAGCTCGTCCTTGGCGCGCCAGTCGAGCGCCGCCAGAGGTTCGTCGAGCAGCAGCAGCCGGGGCTGCGACAACAGCGCGCGGGCAAGCGCCACGCGCTGGCGCTCGCCGCCGGACAGCGCGGTGACCCGGCGGTCGAGCAGCGGGGCGATGCCCACGTCGCTGGCCCGCTGCTCCAGAACCTGCGTGTTCAGGCCTTCGGGCGAGCGCCGCGCGGCAAACGCAAGGTTGCCCCGCACCGTGAGATGCGGAAACAAGGCGGCATCCTGAAACACATAACCCACTTCGCGATGCTGCGCCCGTACCAGGCGGGTGTCGTCCTGCCAGACCGTGCCCGCCAGGTGCAATCGGCCTCTTGCGCCCGGCAGCAAGCCAGCCAGGGCGCGCAGCAGGCTGCTCTTGCCGCAGCCCGACCGGCCGAAAAGCGCCGTGACGCCGTCCAGCGGCCAGGAGAAATCGCCCGTTTCCAGGGTGAACGAACCCAGCCGCGCCCTCAGGTTGCCGCCGAGCTGCGGTGTTGCGTGGGCCGGTGTCGATGCCGTCATATCGGCTCCGATTCTCCGCGCCGGTACAGGCCGTAAACGATGGTGAGCACCACCACGGCGAACACCAGCATCAAGCCGGAGAGGATGTGAGCCTGGGCATAGTCCATCGCCTCGACATGGTTGTAGATGTCGATGGACACCACCCGCGTCTTGCCCGGGATATTGCCCCCCAGCATCAGCACCACGCCGAACTCGCCCACGGTATGCGCGAAGGTCAGCGTGAGCGCCACGATCAGCCCGCCGCGCGACAGCGGCAGCGCCACGTGAAAGAAGCGATCCCACCAGCCTGCGCGCAGCGTGGCCGCCGCATCGAGCAGGTTGCGCGGCAGGCTCTCGAACGCGCGCAGCAAGGGTTGCACCATGAAGGGCAGCGAGTACACCACCGAGCCGATGACGAGGCCGATCTTGTTGAAGGTGAGCTGCCCCTCGTAGCCCAGATGGTGCAGGAACTGGGTGACCACCCCTTGCGGATTGAGAAACACCAGCAGGTAGAAGCCGAGCACCACCGGAGGCAGCACCAGCGGAATCGCCACCACGGCCTCCACCACCGCGCGCAGTGGCGAGCGCCAGTGCGCCAGCCACCAGGCGATGGCCAGTCCGGGAACCAGCAGCACCGCCGTGGCGATGCCCGCCACCTGCAGGGTCAGCCACAGCGGGCCGAGATCGAGGGCGTGGCCGAACAGGGTCATGCGTCACCGGGCGAGGGTTGCAACATCATCAGGGCATGGTATAGCCGTATTTCTCGATGACCTCGCGCGCCTTGGGGCCGCGCAAAAACGCGAGATAGGCCTTGGCCTCGGCCTTGCCTACCCCCGGCTTGAGCACGATGGCGCTCTGGTCGATGGCGCCATAGTCGGCCTGCGGCACCGTCCACCACTCGCCCTGGCCCGAACCTAGGGCCTGCGACAGGGCGACGAAGCCCAGTTGCGCATTGCCGGTGGCGACGAAGTCGAAGGTCTGTCCGATGTTGGAGCCCTCGACGATTCTGGGTTTGAGGCCGTCGTAAAGCCCCATCTTGTTCAGCGCCTCGACGGCGGCGGTGCCGTAGGGCGCCGTCCTGGGATTGGCAATGGCCAGATGCGCGAAGTCGCGCTTGCGCAGAATTGCCTCTCCCTGATCCTTGACCGGCAAGGTGGTGCTGTAGAGCACCAGCGTACCGCGGGCATAGATGAAGTTGCTCGCCGCCACCGCGTAGCCATCTCGCGCCAGTTTGGGCGCCGTGGTGTCGTCGGCGGCCAGCAGAATGTCGAACGGCGCGCCATTGCGGATCTGCGCCGCAAACTGGCCCGTGGCACCGAAGGCGTACTTCACCTCGACGCCGGATGTCGCCTTGAAGGCCGCTCCGATTTCCTCGGCCGGTTTCTTGAAATTGGCGGCAACCGCCACCGTGATGGCCTGAGCCTGCGCCGTGGCCGTCAGCACGAAAGGCAGGCCGAGCACGAGCACCGCGCGGCGCAACATCGTCGTGAATGGTTTCATCAGAACACTCCGTCAGTTTGGGTTACACGAAGAGGAAAAAGACGGCCCCACAGTAAGCCCGTGGGGCCGTCAAGCGAGATGGGACGCTGGGCCCACCCCGAGGATGATCGCCCTGTCAAAGCATTCGATGCCCTTCTCATTTCGGATTTTCATTGTATTTCAATAAATATATCGCAGGACCATTCACAGCCCTTTGTGCCTTACGCCACGAAAGCGGCTGTGATCGGCAAGCATGCGACGGCCTACAGCCGCGCCGACGTTGAACCTATACTTGCCGCAGCGCCGATTTGCCCTGGGCTTGCGGGCGCGTAATAAATACCGCTAAAACAGCGCAGACCACCGGCGGTTTTCGCTGCATTGCCAGCGCCGCCGGTTTTGTTTTTGCAGGAACACCCATGAGTGCTTCGCCCTCCGCCCTCGGTGACGTCACGCCGCAGCGCATGGCGTTCGAGCAGCCGCTACCGCTTCAAAGCGGCGCGCAGTTGCCGCCTTACGAGTTGATGTTTGAAACCTACGGCACGCTCAATGCCGAGCGCAGCAACGCCGTACTGGTCTGCCATGCGCTCAACGCCAGCCATCACGCCGCCGGCACGCATGCGGGCGACCCCAAGAGCGTGGGCTGGTGGGACAACCTGATCGGCCCCGGCAAGCCGCTCGACACCCGCCGCTTCTTCGTGCTGTGCGTGAACAATCCGGGCTCGTGTTTCGGCTCGACAGGGCCCATGAGCCTCGACCCCGCGACGGGCCAGCCCTGGGGCAGCCGCTTCCCCGTCGTCACCGTCGAAGACTGGGTGGATGCGCAGGCGCGGCTGCTCGACCGCCTGGGCATTGCCCGTCTGGCCGCCGTGATCGGCGGCAGCCTGGGCGGCATGCAGGCGCTGAGCTGGACGCTGCGCCATCCCGAGCGCGTGGCCCACTGCGCGGCGATCGCCACCGCGCCCAGCCTGTCGGCGCAGAACATCGCCTTCAACGAGGTGGCGCGCCGCGCCATCATCACCGACCCCGACTTTCACGGCGGCGACTTCTACGCCCACGGGGTCGTGCCCAAGCAGGGCCTGGCGGTGGCACGCATGATCGGACACATCACCTACCTCAGCGACGACGCCATGGGGGCCAAATTCGGCCGCGCGCTGCGCAACGGGGTGTTGGGCTACGGCTTTGGCGTGGACTTCGAAATCGAAAGTTATCTGCGCTATCAGGGCGATAAATTCAGCGGCTATTTCGACGCCAACGCCTACTTGCTCATCACCCGGGCGCTCGACTACTTCGACCCGGCGCGCGCCAGCGGCGGCGATCTGGCCCAAGGCCTTGCCGCTGCGCGGGCGCGATTCCTGCTGGTGAGCTTCACGACCGACTGGCGCTTCTCGCCGCAACGCTCTCGCGAAATCGTGCAGGCGCTGGTAACCAACCGCCGCGCCGTGACCTATGCCGAAGTCGATGCCCCGCAAGGCCACGACGCCTTCCTCATGGACCACCCGCATTACCACGGCGTCGTGCGCGCCTGGTTCGACCGCATCGCACAGGAGCTTGAAGCGCAAGAAAACGCCGGGCCGCCCCAAGTTTTCTTGCCCCCCTCGGGGGGCGGTCTGGGCGAAGCGCAGACCTGGGGGCAATCATGACCACCCCCCTGAGCGTGATTGCCGACCTGGTGCCCCACGGCAGCCGGGTGCTCGATCTGGGCTGCGGCGACGGCCGCATGCTGGCGCATCTGCGCGACACCCGCGGCTGCACGGGCCTGGGGGTGGAGATCGACCCTGAAAAGCTGATTGCCGCCGCCGGGAAAGGCGTGGATGTGCTGCAGTACGACCTCGAGCAGGGCTTGTCCATGTTTGGCGACCGCAGCTTCGACGTGGTGCTGCAGATCGACAGCCTGCCCAATATCCGCCATACCGAAAACGCGCTGCGCGAGACCGCGCGCGTGGGCCGATTGGGCATTCTCAGCTTCGCCAACTTCGCCCACTGGAGCATCCGCCTGCAAATCCTGACAGGCCGCCTGCCGGTAACGCCCGAGCTGCCTTACGAGTGGTACAACACCCCGAACCTGCGCGTGGCCACCTATGCCGACTTCGAACGCCTGGCCGCCCATTGCGGGCTGCGCGTCGTCGATGCCTTTGGGGTGCGCAATGGACGGCGCATCAGTTTCGCCCCCGGGCTGCTGGCCTCAGAGGCGGTGTTCTGCGTGCAGGGGGTGTGACGGGCCCTGCCGGAGGGGCGTCAACCCGTCAATCGGGTCAACGCCCCGGCAGTTCGGTCGATGAACTCGTTCACTGTCCCCTTCACTGACCCCGATAGGCGGGCAGTTCGATGACGTAGGTATCGACGGCGGCGCTGGGGTTGATCACCGGGCTGTTGGGGTTGGCATCGCCCCAGTCGCTGGCCACCAGGATGCGGGTGCCGCTGGGGCTGATCACCAGATTGGGCTGGGCCCAGTAGTTGCTGGTCTTGGCGTTGCTGTAGTTGCCCGTGCTGCGGTGATGGGCCACGCGGTAGACCTTGCCCGTGTCGATATTGGCCAGCACGATCTCCTGGTCCAGGTAGGTCTGGGCCGCGCCGGAGACGGTGGGCTGGTAGCCGTTGCAGTTGCCCGTGCTGCCTGCCGGACAGCCGGTGATGGCCAGCGCCACCCAGCCCGGCGCGCGGCTGCGCCCGGACAGCAACCCGCCCGTGCGCGGGTAGCCGTCGCCAGTGGATTCGCCAATGATGGTGCTGACCACGCCGGTGGTGAGGTTGGCCGCCATCAGGTTGCCGCTGCCCGCCGGACCGTCGAACTGCACGGCCACGAAGACGTCGTTGCCCGCGGCGTTCTGCAGCAGGTCGCCGTGCTCGGTGCCGCCAAAGGCGATCTGGCGCTGCACGGCACCGGCCTCGCTGAGCACGCTCACCTTGGTGTCGTCGCCCAGCATGAGGCCGCGTCCGCTGGGCAGGGCCTGGGCGACATTGCCTTCGTGGGTGCCGTAGGTGGAGATCTTGTTGGTGCTCAGGCGATAGCTGAACTGGCCTTGGAGGGCCGCGCCGCCGGGACCGTTCTTCTCTTGATACACGCCGAAGCCGAACAGGTCGCCGTCGGCACTGGCGGCGAAGGGGTCGCCGCCGCCGCCGATCTTGCCGCTGGTGGGGGTCAGCGCGGCGTTGCCGGTGAAGCTCTTGAGCACGGTCTTCTGTCCGGTGTTGACGTTGTAGGCGACGAGCTCGCGCAGGTAGGTGCCGCCACTCTCGCGGTTGTCCACGTAGCGCAGCAGCGCGGGATTCACGGGATCCCAGTAGACCTGCTCGACGTCGGCGGGGTTGATGTCGATGAATTTGATGAATTTGTAGGTCTTGCCGTCAAACAGGGCATGCCCGCTCTGCCCGCCCGACTGCGGCGAGGTGATGTAGAGAAAGAGCAGGGATTCGTCGCAGTTCCAGGACTGGATGGTGGGGTACACGGGCACGGCCACGCCGGCCTTGAAATCAGACGCCACGTCGGTCACGCGCACGATGCGGGTGTTGCCGGGAAAATCAGGGTCGGCCACGCTCACGCCCTTGGCGGGCTTGGCCAGCGCCGTGTACGGCCGCAGGGCCTTGCCGTAGTCCACCAGACCCGACGCAGGATTCGAGGAGGCGGTGCCGCAGGTGGTCGCGACAGGTGGCGTCGTGGGCGTCGTGGGAGTCGTGGGAGTCGTGGGCGTCGTGGGCGTCGTGGGCGTCGTGGGCGTCGTGGGCGTCGTCGGAGTCGTCGGAGTCGTCGGAGTCGTCGAGCTTTGATTCGAAGAAGTGGCTCCGCCAGTCACCACCGGCTGCGGGCTGGCGATTGCCGCGGTTCCCGGGGCGGCCGCAGTATTGGCGGCCAGCTCTGCACCGCCGCCACCGCCTCCACAAGCGGCCAGCACAGCAGAGGCGCAGGCCGCGGCCACCATCGCTTTGAGAAATGAAACGTTCATGACAACTCCCTCACATGGACCCAACGACACCGACACTTGCAGTCAGCATGTCGCTGGACAACCCCGAACGCCTTCAGCGTCATTTTTTTCACTGAACTCGCCCGCAATATATGGATAAATAATGGACGTCTTGTTACATCGAGACTGGCCGACTTCCTTCGTTCAGCCCTCTGCCCTCGAACGTCCTCATCTCGATGCCGTCGATTCCCGTAGGAAATCATCGGCAAATGTCGCATTCGATGGGCTGAATTGTCGAATTTGTCCGGGTCCGAATCGATCAGCACGCCCCCCATTACCGCGTCGGAAAAGGATGATTTCCCTGTCAGAAATTTCTGATAGTCTGATGCCGTTCTGATCATTTCCTGCGGCGCTGGTTTTTGGGCGACAAAAATGACGCCGATCTCACGGAGCGGTCGCTGACCATGAAAGCTGTGCTCTCCTCGGACGATACCGATCCGACTCCCGCTCCGGGGCGCGAGGCCATTTCGGCTGTGGACGACTGGCGTGTTGCCTTCGATCTACCCGAACTGGTCGATCAGTTGCCCGGTTTCGTATTCCGTCTGCGACACGGCGGAGACCCGTTGCAATGCGATTTCGCCAGCGCCAACTGCCATGAGGTCTGCGGGCTGCCGATTGGTGAACTGCGCGATCTGGCGCAGCGCATCATCGACCGGATCGACCCGCAGGACCTCGCCCCCTTTCACGCCAGCTTGCAGGCCAGCGTGGCATCGGGGTTCTGGAACTGGGAGGGACGCCTTCACACCCAGCATGGGCTCAAGTGGGTGAACGTGCGCGCCCGCACGCGTAGTCTCGATGCGCTGACCGCCGAGTCCACCGGCATCATGCTCAACGTCACCCACAGTCACCAGCGCGAATCGCAGTTGCTCACACTATCGAGCGATTTGCGACAGGTGGCCTCGCATCTGGAGTCGGTACGGGAGGCCGAACGGGCGCGCATGGCGCGCGACCTGCATGACGATCTAGGACAGGTGCTCACCGCCTTGCAGATGGATGTGGCTTTGCTGCGTCGGCAATTCGGCGCTTCCGACTCGACGGATCTGTTCGGCAATGTCGACAAGCTCATCCGCACCGCCGCGGAAGCAGGACGGCGCGTGGCGGCCGAGCTACGTCCCAGCGTGCTCGATCTGGGGCTCAAGGCGGCGCTGCGCTGGATGGCCGAGCAATACGCCAAGCGCTACGACTTGCGTGTGATCACCGATCTGAGCTACCTGTGCGAGGTGGACGACTTGATCGCCACGGAGCTGTTCCGCATCGCGCAGGAAGGCCTGACAAATGTGGCGCGTCATGCCAAGGCACGCCAGGCCTGGGTGCGCTGCGTCGATGCGCAAGGTGGGCAGATCTGCATTTCCGTGGAGGACGATGGTCTGGGCTACACGCCGCAGCACGCCTCCCCCAGCCGCCCTTCACTGGGCCTGCGCGGCATGCGCGAGCGCGCCGCGGTGTTCGGCGGCAGCTTCCAGCTCGACGCTTCGCCGCATGGCGGCGCGCGGGTGAGAGTGTGCATGCCCGTGACCGAGGAGCCCGCCCATGGATGAACCGCGCGTGCTCATCATCGACGACCATGCGCTGCTGGGCGAGAGCCTGGCGCGCTTTCTCGGCTCCAACGGCATGCAGGCCGTATGGTGCGGCGACATCGTCCAGGCCATGCAGGCCATCCGCGAACAACCCTGGAGCGTGGTGCTGCTCGATCTGTCGATGCCGCAGGGCAATGGGCTCGATCTGCTCAAGCGCATCAAGCTCGCCCATCCCGCGTTGCCCGTGCTCATCCTGAGCATGCATCCCGAGCAGCAGTTTGCCCTGCGTGCCCTGCGCGGCGGGGCCGCCGGCTATCTGACCAAGGGCTGCAGCCCCGATGTGCTCGTCGAAGCCATCCACAAAGTCATTCACGGCGGACGCTATCTCACCCCGGGCGTGGCCGAGCAGCTGGCCAATTACATGAACGAAGGCGACGCGGCCGAGGAGCCCCATGCCCGCCTTTCCGATCGCGAGATGCAGGTGTTCATGCGGTTGGTCGAAGGCAAATCGGTCAATCAGGTCGCGGATGAGTTGCACATCAGTTGCAAGACGGTGAGCACCCACAAGACCCGGCTGATGCACAAACTCGCCCTCGACAACGACGCCGATCTGGTGCGTTACGCCATGCACCAGGGCATCGTGAGCTGAGGCCACGCTGAACTTGTCTTTCGCGGTCGCCCTAAGGCGCCGCCAAGACACGACGCGCCGCGGTTTTTATACTGCCGCTGATGCAAACCCCCTACTCGCCTGACCGCGCGGTGCAACTCGCGCGAGACACTCTGGATATCGAAGCCCGCGCCCTGGTCGCCCTGCGCGAGCGCCTCGCCAGCCCGCCCCTCTCGCGTGCCTTGGCGCAGGCGGTGCAGTGCATTCTGCAGAGCACCGGGCGTGTGGTGGTTTCGGGCATGGGCAAGTCGGGCCATGTGGGCCGCAAGATCGCCGCCACCTTCGCCTCCACCGGTACACCGGCCTACTTCGTGCACCCGGCCGAAGCCAGTCACGGCGACCTCGGCATGGTGACGCGCGACGACGTGTTCCTGGCCCTGTCCAACTCGGGCGAGACCGAGGAGCTCACCCGCATCGTGCCTCAGGTCAAGCGCCTTGGCGCCACCCTCATCAGCATGACCGGCCGCACCGACTCGACCCTGGCGCGACATGCCGACATCCTGCTCGATTGCGCGGTCGAACAGGAAGCCTGTCCGCTCAACCTGGCCCCCACTGCGAGCACGACCGCCCAGCTCGCCCTGGGCGACGCCCTCGCCGTCGCCCTGCTCGACGCCCGGGGCTTCGGCCCGGACGACTTCGCCCGAACCCATCCCGGCGGCAGTCTCGGACGCCGGTTGCTCACCCACGTTCGCGATGTGATGCGCCACGGCGAAGCCGTGCCCACCGTGTCGGGCGACGCGCCTTTCACCGCCGCCCTGATGGAAATCACCCGCAAGGGCCTGGGCATGACCGCCGTGGTCGATGCGCAGGGCGTGCTGGCGGGCATCATCACCGACGGCGATCTGCGACGGCTCATCGAGAAGGGCGCCAATCTCAACACGCTGCAGGCGAAGCAGGCCATGCATCCGCAGCCACGCACCATCGGACCGGACGCGCTGGCGGTCGAGGCCGTGCAGCTCATGGAGCAATACCGCATCAATCAGTTGCTGGTGGCCGATCCGCAGGGCCGCCCCGTCGGCGCACTGAACACGCACGACCTGTTGGCCGCCAAGGTCATCTGACAGAGAGCCCGCCCCCGCCATGGACGCCACGCCACGCCTCGCCTTCGACCCGGAACTCATCCTCGACGTCCTCGACGTCCGCCTGCTGCTGCTCGATGTCGACGGCGTGCTCACGCCCGGCGATCTGCTCTACGGCGCCCAGGGCGAGGAGCTCAAGCGCTTTTCCACCCTCGATGGGCACGGCCTCAAGCTGCTGATGAGCGCGGGCGTCGAGCCGGTCATCCTCTCCGGGCGCGACAGCCCCGCCTTGCGCGCCCGCATCGCCGAACTCGGCCTGAGGCACAGCGTGCTGGGCAGCGGTGCCAAGCTGCCGGCGGCTCAGAATCTGCTCGACCAGCTCCAATTGAGCTGGGAGCAAGTGGCCATCATCGGTGACGACTGGCCCGATCTGGCCCTGATCGCACGCGCGGGGTTCAGCGCCGCGCCGCCGCAAAGCCACCCCGAGGTGCTGGCCCGCGTGCGCCACATCACCCATGCGCCGGCCGGACTGGGCGCGGTGCGCGAAATCTGCGATCTGCTGCTGACGGCACGAGGTGCCTACGCGGCCTTGCTGCAGGACGCGCTCGACGGCAAACCGCACACGCCACCGCGGCAGTCCGACCCCATCACCGGCACCCTGGCTGAACCCGGCGCGGTGCAGTCCAGCGCCCGCTGAAAGGCCGCCGACCATGCGCACGAATCTGCGCCAGCTCTGGCTGCGTCTGAGCGCCTGGACGCCCATCCTGTTGCTGGCCCTGGCGGCCGGGTTCAGCTGGTGGGTGGCGCAGGTGGTGACACGTTCCGAGCAAGGGCCCAGGCGCGGCGCGGCGCACTCCGCCCTGCCCGACTATATGCTGCGCGAATTCTCGGCCACCAGCTACAACGCCCAGGGCCAGCTGGGTGCGGTGCTGCGCGGCACACAGATGGTTCACCGGCCGGACACCGACACGTTCGACATCACCGCGCCGCAGCTTCGCGCGGTCAACCCCGAGGGCATCGTGACCACCGCCAGCGCGCTGCGCGGCTTGTCCAACAAGGACGGCAGCAATGTGCAACTGTTCGGTCATGCCGTGGTGCAGCGCAGCGGCGTAGCGAACCAGCCGCCGCTGATCGTGCGCGGCGAGTTTCTCAACATCTTTCCCCATCAGCAGATCATTCAGTCCAACCGGCCGACCGTGGTGCAGCAGGGGCAGACCGTGTTCTCCGCCAACACGGTGGACTTCAACGGTATTGCCGGCACCTCGTCCATGCAGGGACGGGTGAAGGCCGTCATCGTTCCCGGCCAGGCGACGCAAGAGGCCAAGCCATGACGGCACCCATCGTCTTGCTCACCGGCGCGTCGAGCGGCATTGGCGCTGCGCTGGCCGCGGCATATGCCGCCCGCGGCTGGCGGCTGGTGTTGATCGCGCGCCGCGCCGAGCGCCTTGAGCAGGTCGTGCGCGAGGCCGGACTCGACCCTGCCGATGCCAGCCGCGTGCGGCTCATCGCCGCCGACGTCCTCGACATCGACCGTCTTCGCACCGAAGCCCACGCGCTGCTGCGCACCTGGGGATGCCCGCAGGTGGTCATTGCCAACGCCGGCATCAGCCACGGCGTCGACCTGTCGCACCCGGACGATCTCGATGTGGCGGCCCACATCATGGACGTCAACTGGAAAGCCGCCCTGGCCACGCTGGCCCCCTTCATCGCCCCGATGCAGGCGCGTGGCAGCGGCGCGCTGGTGGGCATCGCCAGCGTCGCCGGGGTGCGCGGCCTGCCCGGACACGCGGCCTATTGCGCCAGCAAGGCAGCGCTCGTTCGCTCGCTGGAGAGCCTGCGGGTCGAACTGCGGTCCAGCGGCGTCAAGGTGGTCACCCTCAGCCCAGGTTATGTGGCTACGCCGATGACCGAGGGCAACCGCTTTCGCATGCCCTTTCTGATGCCTCCGGCCGCCTTCGCCCAACGCGCCCTGAGCGCCATCGACGCGGGCCGCGCCTACATCACCATTCCGTGGCCGATGGGCGTGCTGAGCAAGCTGCTGCATAGCGTGCCGCGGGCCCTGTTCGACCCCTTCGCCGGACGCCACGGCCGCAAGGCGCGCAAGGCGCCCAGCCCGCCCTGAGTGGTGGCCGCGCCGCGGCTCAGCCCTTCGCTGCGAGTAGCGAGGCGTCCAGAATGTCCAGCGCCTCGGCGAACACAGCCTCTGAAATGGTCAGCGGGAACAGGAAACGCACCACGTTGTAGTCCACGCCGCAGGTCAGCAGGATGAGCTTGCGCTTGAGCGCCTCGGCCTGGACCCGCTTGGTGAAGTCGGCATCGGGCTTGCCCGTGACCGGATCGTTGAACTGCGCCGCCACCATCGCGCCCAGGCCGCGCACGTCGGCGATCTGCGGCACCTCGCCGCGTCGCGCGTTCAGCCGGGCCTTGAGCTGGTCACCCAGCTTCTGCCCGCGCGCGGGCAATTGCTCGTCACGCATGACGTCGATGACCGCGTGCGCGGCCGCGATGGCCAAGGGGTTGCCCGCGTAGGTGCCGCCCAGGCCGCCGGGAGCCGGCGCGTCCATGATTTCGGCACGGCCGGTCACGGCCGACAGCGGCGTGCCCGCGGCCAGCGACTTGGCAATGGTCATCAGATCGGGCAGGATGCCCGCCTGCTCGAAGAAATGCTCCATGGCGAACAGCCGGCCGGTGCGACCGAACCCGGTCTGCACTTCATCGGCAATGAGCACGATGCCGTGCTGATCGCACAGCTCGCGCAACCACTTCAGCGCCTCCAGCGAAATGACGTTGAACCCGCCCTCGCCCTGGATGGGCTCGAAGATGATGGCGGCCACGCGCGAAGGTTCGATATCGGCCTTGAAAAGATGCTCCACCGCCTTCTTCACCTCGGCCAGCGGCACGCCTTCTGCCGGGAAGGGCGCGTGATAGATCTCCGGCGGAAAGGGACCGAATCCGGCCTTGTACGGCTGCACCTTGCCGGTCAGCGACACGGCAAACAGGCTGCGGCCATGAAAGCCGCCGCCAAACGCGATCACGCCGCCGCGCTTGGTGTGGGCGCGGGCGATCTTGACGGCATTCTCCACGGCCTCGGCGCCGGTCGAGAACAGCGCGGTCTTCTTGGCGTGGGTGCCGGGGGTGAGGGTGTTGAGCTGCTCGGCCAGCGCGACATAGCTTTCATACGGCACGACCTGGTAGCAGGTGTGGGTGAAGCGCTGCAGTTGCGCCTCGATGGCGGCGACGATCCTGGGATGGCGATGACCGACGTTGAGCACGGCGATGCCGCCGGCGAAGTCGATGTAGCGCTGGCCTTCGACGTCCCAGAGCTCGGCGCCCTCGGCGCGGTCGGCATAGAAGCCGGCCATGACGCCAACGCCGCGCGGGGTGGCGGCGGCGCGGCGGGCTTGCAGTTGTTCGTTCAACGAGTGGTTCATGGTGGAGTCTCCGTGGGGGTTCACAATCTCCCCACCCCAACCCTCCCCACGGGTGGGGAGGGAGCAGAACCTTGCTCCTCCCCCACACCGTGGGGGAGGTTGGGAGGGGGGTGTTGCGTGGGCTTTACTTCGCGCCGTCGATGCGTATCCAGGTGGTCTTGAGTTCGGTGTACTTGTCGAAGGCGTGCAGCGACTTGTCGCGGCCGTTGCCCGACTGCTTCACGCCGCCGAACGGCACGGTGATGTCGTCCTCGTCGTACTGGTTGACGTGCACGGTGCCCGCCTGCAGCGCGCGCGACACGCGCACCGCACGGTCGATATTGCGCGACCAAACCCCGGCGTGCAGGCCGTAGGCGCTGTCGTTGGCCAGGGCGATGGCCTCGTCCTCCGTCTTGAAGCGGATGACTGACAGCACGGGGCCGAAAATCTCCTCGCGGGCGATCTTCATGCTGTTCTTCACGCCGTCGAACACGGTGGGCGCGACGTACTGGCCTCCCGTCTCCTCCAGCGCGCGGCAGCCGCCGGCCACGCACTTCGCGCCTTCGGCGATACCGGCCTGGATGTAGCCGAGCACGGTCTGCGTCTGGGTTTCGTCCACCAGCGCGCCCAGCACGGTCGAGGCATCCAGCGGGTCGGCCGGGTGGTATTGCGGGGTCAGCGCGGCGAGCTTCTCGACAAAGGCGTCGGCGATGCTCTCTTGCACCAGCAGACGCGAGGGCGCGTTGCAGCTCTCGCCCTGGTTGTAGAACATGCTGCCGATGGCCGTGCTCGCGGCGCGATCGAGATCGTCGAAGTCGGCGAACACGATGTTGGCCGATTTGCCGCCGAGCTCGTTGTACACGCGCTTGAGGTTGCTGCGGCTGGCATAGTCGAGCATGCGGCGCCCGGTGCGGGTGGAGCCGGTGAAGCCGATGGCGTCGACGTCCATGTGCAGCGCCAGGGCCTCGCCGGCCTCGTGACCGAATCCCGGCACGACGTTGAACACGCCTTCGGGCAGACCCGCTTCGAGGGCCAGCTCGGCCAGACGCAGCGCGGTGAGCGGCGATTTCTCGGAGGGCTTGAGCACCACGCTGTTGCCCGCGGCCAATGCAGGCCCCAGCTTCCACGAGGCCATGAGCATCGGGTAATTCCAGGGCACGATGGCGCCGACCACGCCCATGGCCTCGCGGGTCACCAGGGCCAGGGCACTGCTGCCGGTGGGAGCGATTTCGTCGTAGATCTTGTCCACGGCCTCGCCATACCACTGGATGCACCGGGCCGCGGCCACCACATCGGTGGACAGGCTGTTCTTGATGGGTTTGCCCATGTCGAGCGTTTCGAGCAGGGCGAGTTCGTCGCGCGCAGCCCGCAGCGCTGCTGCAAAGGCCACCAGCACCTTCTTGCGCGCGGCCGGCGGCTGGCCAGCCCAGCGGCGGTCGGCGAAAGCGGCACGAGCCGAGGCCACGGCACGGTCGACGTCGGCTGCCTTGCCCCGGGCGACGCGGGCGATCACCTTGCCATCGACGGGCGAGATGCAGTCGAACAGGCTGCCATCCGTCGCGGCCCAACGGCGGCCGTCGATCACCATGCGGCCGTCGATGCCGCGAGCCAGCAGGTCGTCGGCCCGCTGGTGCCAGATGCGGTTGAAGTTCTCGGTCATGCGAATCTCCTGAGTGATGTGTTTACGTCTTATTTTTCTGTAGCGCCATGATGGCGTAGTGTTTGCGGACCCGGGTGTGGTTCTCCCAGATGCCGCTGAATCCGCCGGGCACGACAAACGCGTCCCCGGCCTGGAAGGTCTGCGCCGCGCCGTCGTCTGCGGTGAGGGTCATGCGCCCTTCCAGCAGCACGCAGAACTCTTCTTCGTGCGGGTCGTAGCGCACCCGCCAGGCGCCGGGCTCGCCCTGCCAGATGCCTGCGGAGAACTGGCCGGTGCCGTCGGAGTAATGATTCCAGGCCAGCTGCTGCGGATTGCCGCGCAAGATGCGCTCGGGTGCAGGCGCGAAAGCATCGGGCTGCACCCCGGACTGAGCGAAGACGATGGGGCGGAGCGTCATGGTTCGAGAGGTGGGGAGGACGAGGCCTCCCCGGTGAAGGCAAAGGCGGCTTGCGCCAAGCGGTCGATCAGCGTCCTTCTGCGGTCATCAGGCGGGTGCCAAAGGGCTGACTGGTCTCGTCGGCATCGTGCCGCAAGGCGGCTGCCACCTGACGGGCCCGCTGCCGCTCGCGACGCGCCATCAACAGGCTGCTGACCGCCACCGCGATGATGACCAGATAAACGGTGATGGCACCGACCACATTGATGGTCGGGCTCAGCCCCAGACGGGCCCGCGAGAAGATCACCACCGGCAGGGTCGTGGCGCCCGGCCCGGACAGGAAGGCGGAGATCACCACTTCGTCGAGCGAGAGCGAGAACGCCAGCAGCCACGCCGAGACCAGCGACTGCGAGATGGAGGGCAGGGTAACCAGGGCAAAGACCTGGAAAGGCCGGGCTCCCAGATCCATCGCCGCCTCTTCGATCGAACGGTCCATCTCCTTGAGGCGCGACTGGATGACCACCGCAGCATAGGAGATCGCCATCACCGTGTGGCCGATGTAGATGGTGAAAAACCCCTTCTGCGGATAACCGAACGACTTCTGCACCGTGACGAAGAACAGCAGCAGCGCCAGCGCGATGACCACCGTGGGCATGACCAGCGGAATATTGATCATGAAGTTCAGCAGGCTCTTGCCGGCAAAGTGCCGATAGCGCACCAGGGCGAACGCGGCCAGCGTGCCGAGCAGCACCGACGTGGTCGCCGTGGCCAGGGCCACCTTGAGCGACAGCAGCAGGGCACGGATGAGTTCCTGATCGTGGAACACGGCCCCATACCACTTCAGCGTCCAACCACCCCACAGGGTGACCATGCGCGAGTCGTTGAAGGAATAGACCACCAGCACCACGATGGGCAGGTAAAGAAACAGGTAGACCACGAGCATCCAGGTCAGGGGCAGCACCGCGGTCTTTTTCATCGCGCGCCCTCCAGGCTCTTGGTCTGATACTTGTTGAACACCGCGATCGGCAACAGGATGAGCACGATCATCACGATGGCCACCGCCGAAGCGCGCTGCCAGTCGAGGTTGAGGAAGAACTCGTTCCACATCACGCGGCCGATGTTGAGGGTGGACGGGCCCGCGAGCAGTTCGGGAATCACATACTCGCCCACCGCCGGAATGAACACCAGCAGGCTGCCTGCGATGATGCCCGACTTGGACAGCGGCACGGTGACCAGCCAGAAGGTCTTGAGCGGCGTGGAACCCAGATCCATCGCGGCTTCGACGAGACGGTGATCCATTTTCACCAGCGTGGCGTACAGCGGCAGAATCATGAAGGGGATGTAGCCGTACACCATGCCGATCATGAAGGAGAAGTTGGTGAACAGCATCTGCAGCGGCTCATGAATGATGCCGGTCCACAGCAGGAACTGGTTGATGAGCCCGTTGATGTCGAGCAGATTCTTCCAGGCGTAGATGCGGATGAGAAAGGACGTCCAGAACGGCAGCATGACCAGCATCAAGAGCCCGGAGCGCACCGTCGGCCTGGACCGCGCGATGAAGTAGGCAAACGGATAGCCGATGATCAGGCACAGCACCGTGGTGAGGAAGGCCCACCACAGCGAATACAGATAGGTGACGACATACAGACTGTCGCGCAGCAGCGCCAGATAAGGCGAGAAGCGCATGTGGACCTGCAGGGTCTCCTGTGCGAAAGACATCAGCGGATCGAAGCCCACCCCCAGCTCATTCGTCTCGGAGACGCTGATCTTGAGCAGGATGAGGAAGGGCAGCAGCAGGAAGGCCAGCAGCCAGACCTGCGGTATGCCGATGACCAGTTGGCGGCCCCAGTTCCAGGCCCGGCGCGGCTTGGTAAGCGGCACGGGTTTTTTCTCGTCCATGATGGCGTAGCTCCGGTTCTCAGTCCACGATGACCACGGGTGCGTTTTCCGCCCAGTGCGCGGTCACGGCATCGCCGACCTCGAACGGGTCGGCGTGACGATCGGTGTTGGAGATGGTCACGCGGACGCGCCGCTGGCTGGACAGCAGCAATTCATAGGCGGTGTAGCTGCCCATGTAGGAGCGGCCCGATACCGTCGCCAGCAGGACGTTGTAGGGTTGGTGCTGATGCCCCTCGCTCAAGGTCAGTTTCTCGGGGCGCAGGGCAATGCCCAAGTCCATGTTGAGCGTGCCGCTGATGCCGTGGCCGATGTGGAACAAGGCATCGTCGGTCTGCACTTCGCAGTGATCGTGCTCATCGGTGACGAGCTTGCCGTCGAACATATTGACGTTGCCGATGAAGTCGGCCACGAAGCGGGTCTGGGGATGTTCGTAGATTTCCGACGGCGTGCCCAGTTGCTGGAACTGGCCATCACGCATCACCGCGATGCGGTCGGCCATGGTCATGGCCTCTTCCTGATCGTGGGTGACCATCACGCAGGTCACACCGACCTTGCGCAGGATGTTGACCAGTTCGAGCTGGGTTCGCTCACGCAGCTTCTTGTCGAGCGCCGCGAGCGGTTCGTCGAGCAGCAGCAGTCTGGGACGTTTGGCCAGGCTGCGGGCCAGGGCTACGCGCTGCTGCTGACCGCCTGAGAGTTGGTGGGGCTTGCGCTTGGCGTAGGGCTTGAGCTGAACGAGTTCGAGCATCTGCTCGACACGCGCGCTCACATCGCTCTTGGGCATGCCGTCGCGGCGCAGGCCGAAAGCGATGTTGTCGAACACCGTGAGGTGCGGAAACAGCGCGTACGACTGGAACATCATGTTGATCGGCCGCTCGTAAGGCGGCATCGCGGTGATGTCCTCGCCCTCCAGAAAGATCTGGCCCGAGGTGGGCGTCTCGAAACCGGCCAGCATGCGCAGCAGGGTGGATTTGCCGCAGCCTGATGAACCCAGCAGGGCGAAGATCTCGCCCTTGTGAATATCGAGATTGATGTTGTTGACCGCAACCACTTCGTCGAAACGGCGGGTCACACGATCGATCTTGAGGAAGGGCGTATCGCTCATGGCGTTGGGGCGTCCCGCAAGGGGACAGTGCGAAGGATGGTTGACGGACCCGGCCGCCATGCAGGCGCGCGGCGGCCGGATCGACTCAGGTCACAGACCCGTCTTGAACTTGGTGTACAGGCTGGTGCCCAGACGGCGCTGCTCCTTGGTGTAGACCTTGGGCGGGATCAGCTTGTTGACCATGGCCGGCGACAGGAACACGAAGTCGTTGTCCTTGATGCTGGCATCCACATACGGCAGGGACGACGGCACCGGGTTGGCATAGGTCACCGTGTTGGTGTCGGCCGCGGCCACCTTGGGCTCAAGCACATAGTTCATCCACTTGTAGGCGTTGTCGAGGTTCTTCGCGTCCTTGGGGATGGCCATGGTGTCGATGAAGATCACGGCGCCGTGCGTGGGCGGGAACACCTTGATGTCCTGCTTGTTCTTGGCGGCCTTGGCACGCGCGGCGGCGATGCCCATGTCACCCGACCAGCCCACGGACGCGCAGATGTTGCCGCCGGCCAGATCGTTGATGTAGCCCGAGGACGAGAACACCTTCACGTCCTTGCGCACCTTGGTCAGCATCGCATAGGCCTTCTTGAAGTCTTCGGGGTTCTGCGTGTCTTGCGGAATGCCCAGATAGTTGAAGCCGGCTTCCATCAGGTCGAGCCCGGAGTCGAGCATGGAGATGCCGCAGGACTTGATCTTGTCGGCGTACTTCGGATCGAACACCAGCTGCCAGGGATTGGCCGGCATCGGCTCGTTGCCCAGGGCCTTCTTCACCTTCTCGACGTTGATGCCGACGGTGGTGTAGCCCCACATCCAGGGAATGAGATATTTGTTGCCCGGGTCGACCGCGGCGAGCTGCTTCATCAGCTCGGGGTTGAGGTTCTTGTAGTTGGGAATCTTGGACTTGTCGATCGGGTGCAGCAGATCGCCCTTGATGTCGATGGCCGCCCAGTTCGACGACGGCACCACGATGTCATAGCCCGTATCGCCCGCCACCATCTTGGCGAACAGGGTTTCGTTGGAGTCGAAGGTGTCGTAGCGCACCTTGATGCCGGTGTCTTTCTGGAAGCCGGGCACCGTGGTCGGGGCGATGTAGTCGGACCAGTTGTAGATGTTGAGCACGCCGGCCGCCTGGGCCGGGGCGGCAGCGCCGAAGGTCAGCGCCGCGGCACTCGCGAGACACGCCGCCAGCAGCTTGCCGCTGAACGACTTCTTCTTCTGCAGATTGTGTGACATGAAAACCTCTCAAGTTGTGTGAAGACGAGTGGAAAACGACAGGTGAAACAAACTCCCCTTTGCAATTCCCGTACCAGTATCCAGGGCTGGACTGAGACAAGAATGGCGATTTATACCAAGCCCTTGGCACGCAGACCAGCCAGCGTGTCGTCCAGGCTGCGGCGAATGCGACGGATCATCTCGTCGATCTCCGCATGCGTCATGACCAGCGGCGGGGCGATGATCATGCGCTCTTCCACGGCGCGCATCACCACGCCATTCTTGAAACAGTGGTCGCGGCAAATGTAGCCCACGCCCAGATCGGCCGGGAACAGCGTCCGGCTGGCCTTGTCTTTGTAGAGCACCAGCCCGGCGACCATGCCCAGGGCGTCCACGTCGCCCACCAGCGGATGGTCGGCCAGGGTGGCGAACTGCGCCTTCAGATAGGGTCCGGCATCGGCAGCCACGCGCTCGACCACGCCTTCCTCGCGCAGCGCGTTGATGTTGGCGATGGCCACGGCGCAGCAGGTCGGGTGTCCCGAGTAGGTGAAGCCGTGGTTGAAGTCGCCGCCCTGCTCGATCAGCACCTGGGCCACGCGGTCGCTCACCAGCACCCCGCCCAGCGGCAGGTAGCCCGAGGTGACCCCCTTGGCGAAGGTGATGAGGTCGGGCCTGGAGTTGATGTGCGGATGCTGGCAGCCGAACCAGGTACCCAGACGGCCAAAGCCGCAGATGACTTCATCGGAGATGAGCAAAATGCCGTACTTGTCGCAGATGCGCTGAATCTCCGGCCAGTAGCTGGCCGGTGGAATGATGACGCCGCCCGCGCCCTGCACCGGCTCGCCGATGAAGGCGGCCACCTTGTCGGCGCCCAGTTCCAGAATCTTGGCTTCGAGCCAGCCGGCGGCGCGCAGGCCGAAGTCGTGGGCACTCTCGCCCGGCTGGCCGTGCTGCAGCTGGTAGGGCTGGTCGATGTGGGTGATGCCCGGCAGCGGCAGATCGCCCTGTTCGTGCATGCCGCTCATGCCGCCCAGCGAGGCGCCGCCCAGCGTGCTGCCGTGGTAGGCGTTGTGGCGGCTGATGAGGGTCTTGCGCTGCGGCTGTCCCATCAGGTCCCAATAGCGGCGTACCAGACGGATGATGGTGTCGTTGCCCTCGGAGCCCGAGTTGGTGAAGAACACGTGGTTGAACCCGGCGGGCGCCACCTGCGGCAGCAGCGCCGCAAGCTCGGCGGCCGGCGCCGTGGTGGTCTTGAAGAAGGCGTTGTAGAACGGCAGGGTCTGCATCTGCCGCGTCGCCGCGCTCACCAGGTCTTCGCGGCCGTAGCCGAGATTGACGCACCACAGACCCGACATGCCATCGATGATCTCGTTGCCCTCGGAGTCCCAGATGCGCACGCCCTCGCCGCGCACGATCACGCGGCTGCCTGCGGCGTTCAGACTTTGGGTGTCGGTGAAGGGATGCAGATGATGGGCCGCATCCTTGGCGCGCAGCGCGGCGGTGTCGAAAACCGGGAGGTCATTGGGTTTCATGCGAATCTCCGTTGGATATAGGTTTGTGGTTGAAGCTGCCTTTGCTGGCAGAGCCGCTCAGACATGCAGCAGCAGGTGCTCGCGCTCCCAGGGGCTGATGACTTTCATGAACTCGGCGTATTCGCTCATCTTCACCGCTTTGTAGATGCCGCAGAAGCGCTTGCCCAGAATGGCTTCGAGCTCGGGTGCATCGTCGAGCGCACGCACCGACTCCGACAGGCTCTGCGGCAGCGGAATGGCATTGGGCGCCGCGTAGGCATTGGTCTTCATTTCGGGCAGCGGGCTGATCTTGTTGACCATGCCCAGATAGCCGCAGGCCAGGCTGGCCGCCAGCGCGACGTAGGGGTTGGCGTCGGCACCGATGACGCGGTTTTCCATGCGGCGGTTTTCCGCATTGGAGAACGGCACGCGGATGCCCACGGTGCGGTTGTCCGCGCCCCACTCGACATTGGTCGGCGCCGCCGTATTGGCCACCAGGCGGCGATACGAGTTCACATACGGGGCGAAGAGCGCCATGACGTGCGGAATGTATTTCTGCAGGCCCCCGATGTAGTTGTGGAACAGCTCCGACGCACTGCCGTCGGGGTTGCTGAACACATTCATGCCGGTCTTGCGATCGACGATGCTCTGATGCACGTGCATGGCGCTGCCCGGCTCGCCGGCCATGGGCTTGGCCATGAAGGTGGCGAACATGTTGTGGCGCAGCGCCGCTTCGCGCAGGGTGCGCTTGAAGAAGAACACCTTGTCGGCCAGATCGAGCGGGTCGCCATGCAGGAAGTTGATTTCCATCTGCCCGGCGCCGACTTCGTGAATCAGGGTGTCGACATCGAGATCCATCGCCTCGCAATAGTCGTAGATGTCCTCGAACAGCGGATCGAACTCGTTGACGGCGTCGATGCTGTAGTGCTGGCGCGAGGTTTCGGCGCGGCCCGAACGGCCCACCGGCGGGCGCAGCGGCTGGTCAGGGTCGGTGTTCTTGTCGACCAGATAGAACTCCAGCTCGGGCGCCACCACGGGCGCCCAGCCCTTGTCGGCGTAGAGCTTGAGCATGTTCTTCAGCACCGAGCGCGGGGCGTAATCGACGGGCTCGCCGTCCTTGAAGTAGCAGTCGTGGATGACCTGCGCCGTGGGATCGGTGGCCCAGGGCACGACGCGCGCCGTGCTCGGGTCGGGCACCAGATTCATGTCGCGGTCGGTATCGGCGATCAGGGTGTCGAGACGCTCGTCCTCGGGCCAGTTGCCGGTCACGGTCAGTCCGATGATGCTTTCCGGCAGACGCATGCCACGGTCTTCGGTGAACTTGCTGCGGGGCAGGATCTTGCCGCGCGCCACCCCGGTCAGGTCGGGCACGAGGCACTCGATTTCGGTGATGCGTTGGGCGTTGAGCCAGCCTTCAAGGTCGTTGAAGGTCCATTGTTTGCGGTTGTCGCTGCTGCTCATGATGGGATTCCAGTTTGCGTTTCTTGTTTCTTGGATGATTCCAATGGACACGTCCACTTTGAACGCCAAAGGCGGACGCGGGGTTTGCTCAGGCAGCGTGCGCCAGTGTGTCCTCGCGCTTGCGCGCGGCGAACTGCCGACAGGCGTTGCCAAAAGCGGCATAGATCGCGCGCGACACGGGGTTTTGCGCGGCCTGCCATTCGGGATGCCACTGCACCGCCAGCAAAAAACCCGGCTCAGGGCTGTGGGCGGCGCGGTGGACGGGTTGATAGATGTAGGCCTCGGTCAGACCGTCGGGCGCGTGCGCCTGGGCCAGAAGATCGGGCGCGAGCGTCTGGATGCCTTGGCCATGCAGGCTGTTGACCTCCCAGGAGTCGGCCCCGACGATGGCCGCAAGCAGACTGCCGGGCACGGCCTGCAGGCGATGCGCGGGGCCGTATTGCCCGGCCGCGTCGAGCGCGTCATCTTCGCGGTGGTCATCGAAACCCGGCGTGTTGTGCACCTCCTGCAGCAGGCTGCCGCCGAGGGCCACATTGATCTCCTGGAAGCCGCGGCAGATGCCGAACACCGGAATGCCGCGGGCGATGGCCGCACGGATCAGCGGCAAGGTCGTGGCGTCGCGCGCCGGATCGGCCGGCGACTCGGGGTTGCTCAGGATCTGGCCGTAATGATGCGGTTCGATATTGGAGGGCGAGCCGGTGAACACCAGCCCGTCCACACCGTCGAGCACCGCGTCGATCGGCAGATCGGCCCCCATCGACGGCAATAGCTGCGGCAACACGCCGGCCAGCGGCAGCAGGGGATCGACATACTTCTGCGTCACGGCATAGGTTGGATGCCCGCCCACCATCTTCAGATCGGTGGTGACAGCGACGCGGGGATACGGAACGGGAGAAGACGGCATGATCGACAACGGGGCCTTCAAGGAGGTACGGGGTCAGTGGAGCGCGATTGCCGTTGGGGTGCAACACCCGATTCAACGGGCGACGGAGCTGGTGCATTTTCGCGCCCCCATTTGGTGCAGCGCAACAAGCTGGCGCACCACTTCAGAAACAAAAAATCCTAGGGTTTTCCTTAGGTTAGCGTGATTCGATAGACTCAATTTACCTGCCAACTGGTACTCTCGGAAGTGCCACTCCCCGCTTTTGTCATGGAGCCAGTTTCGGCTTCTTCGAGGCTTCCCGGGCGGCCTGACGCGGGGCGACAAGTCCACCGGGCCCTCATCACCACGCCGCATCATGCGACCACTCGCACTCTCCGAACTCCTGCTCACCGAACTTCAGCGCGTCGAAGGCGATGCCGGCCTGGCCCCGCCACTCAACCGCCGCCTGTATCTCTCGCTGCGCGGGGCCATTCTGGCGGGGCGCATCACCGCCGGGGTGCAACTGCCCTCCACCCGCGACCTCGCGCGTGACCTCAACCTCTCGCGCAACACGGTGATGTCGGCCATCAACCAACTCACCGCCGAAGGCTACCTCACCGCGCGCCAGGGCAGCGGCACCTTCGTCTCCGAGACCCTGCCCGAACTCGGCCCGCTGAGCCCCGCGAGGGGACGCAAGCAGACCCAGCCCCATGGCGCGGGCAGCTCGCCGCGCGAACTCTCGCAGCGCGGCAATCTGCTGACCGCGCAGTCGGGCTCGGTCGACTTCGAGGTGCAGCCCTTTGCTCCGGGCGAGATCGAGTTTGCCGAATTCCCCATTCAGCTCTGGCAGAAGCTGCAGGCCAAGTATTGGCGCAGCCTCGACCGCGACCTGCTCGACTATGGACAGGAAGGCGGCTACATGCCGCTGCGCGTCGCCATTGCGGGCTACCTCAGCCTGTCACGCTCGGTACGGGTGACGCCCGAGCAGGTGCTCATCACCTCGGGCACGCAGCAGTCGCTCGACCTGGCGGCGCGACTGCTCACCGATCACGGCGACGAGGCCTGGGTGGAAAACCCCTGCTACTGGGGCGCGCGCCGGGCGCTGCAGGCCGCCGGGCTGAAGCTCAAGCCCATCGATGTGGACCTGGAGGGCATGGCACCCTCGGCCACCGATTGGCAGCAGGGCCGGCCACGGCTGATCTACGTCACGCCCTCGCATCAGTACCCGCTGGGCCATGTGATGAGCTTGCAGCGCCGCCGCGCCCTGCTGCAGTTCGCCGCGCAGCAGCGCTGCTGGATTTTCGAGGACGACTACGACAGCGAGTTCCGTTTCGGCGGCCGCCCCTTCGCCAGCCTGCAGGGGCTGGACGACCAT
The DNA here is from genome assembly GCF_002028405.1 of Thiomonas intermedia. Classification (NCBI taxonomy): domain Bacteria; kingdom Pseudomonadati; phylum Pseudomonadota; class Betaproteobacteria; order Burkholderiales; genus Thiomonas; species Thiomonas intermedia. Next base: position 2,042,431 of record NZ_CP020046.1, on the reverse strand, counting down.
GCGCAGGTGCTCTACTCGGGCACGTTTTCCAAGGTGATGTACCCCGGCATCCGTCTGGGCTATCTGGTGGTGCCGACCGATCTGCTGCCCGCCTTCAACACCGGGCTCTACGACCTGTACCGCCCGGGTCAGCTCATGCTGCAGGCGGCGCTGACCGACTTCATCACCGAGGGCCATCTCAACACCCTCATCCGCCGTCTGCGCGTGGCCTACCAGGCGCGGCGCGACGAGCTGGCGCGGCGCATCCAGCGCTGCCTGGGCGAGCGGGTGCAGATCTCGGGCCAGGAGTCCGGCTTGCACCTTTGTTTGCTGTTCAACACGCCCGATGTGGACGACGAGGCCATCGCCCGCGCCGCCGACGCTCAGGGCATGACGGTGCGTCCGCTATCGCGCTATTACCTCGGCGAGCAGAAAAAGCGCGGCCTGATCCTGGGCTATGCCTATGTGCCTACCGAGCGGGTGCCGCCCTGGGCGCAGAAGCTGTGTCAACTCATTCGCAGCCAGTTGCCGGATTGAGGCTGCTCCTAGGCTGCGGCTTGCGCCACACCCGCCAGTTGTTCCATCCGGGCCTTGTCGTCTCGTAATGCGGACGCATCGCCCGAAAAGACGATCTCTCCTTCAGACAGCACGTAGGCGCGGTCGGCCAGTTGCAGCGCGAGAAAGGCGTTCTGCTCGACCAGCAGGACCGAAATTCCCTCCTCTTTCATGCGCCCCACCGTTCGCATCACCTCTTGCACGATCACTGGCGCCAAACCCTGCGAGGGCTCGTCGAGGATAAGCAGCTTGGGGTTGAGCAGCAAAGCGCGTGCAATAGCCAGCATCTCCTGCTCGCCACCTGACAGGCGTCCGCCTTTGCTGGTGCGGCGTTCATGCAGGCGTGGGAAAAGCTCGTACACGCCTTCGATGTTCCAGCGCCCCGGGGTTTCGTGCACAACAAGCAGGTTTTCATGCACCGTAAGGTGGCCGAAAATCTTACGGCCTTCGGGCACATAGCCCACACCCAATCCAGCAATGCGGTGTGGCGAGGCCCCGGTCATATCCTTGCCGAAAAATTTGATCTTGCCCCGCCTCGGCGGCGTGAGCCCCATGACAGAACGCATGGTCGTTGTTTTTCCAGCGCCATTGCGGCCAAGCAAGGCGACGAGTTCGCCTTCCCCCACCGTCATGGACACGCCTTTGAGGATATGGCTCTTGTCGTAGTAGGTGTGGATGTTGTCGAGTTCGAGGACTGCGGTCATGAGCGAGGATTCCTGTGAAGATGTCGCCGTGAGGCAGAGGGGTCAGGCCGCTTGACCGAGATAGGCCGCCTGCACTCGCGCGTTGCCGGCAATTTCGCCGGCCGTACCTTCGGCAAGCAGAGATCCGTTGTCGAGCACCGTGATGCGATCGGCAATGCCGAACACGATTTCCATGTCGTGTTCCACAAACAGCGTCGTGATGCCCCGATTTTTGTTCAGATCACGGATCAGGCCGGTCATGTGGTGCGTTTCTTCATCGCCCATTCCCGCCGTCGGTTCGTCGAGAAGAAGCAGCTTGGGCCGCCGGGCCAACGCAATGCCCACCTCGACCACCCTTTGGTCGCCATGGGACATTTCGCCTGTCACCCTGTTCGCTTTGCCGTCGATCTTCACCAGATGCATCAACTCGTCCACCTGGTCATCGATGCGCTTGCGCAGCGCGCGCCCCATCCAGGGACGAAGGTTCACACCTTGCGCCACCTCCACGGCAATGCGTAGGTTTTCATATACCGTAAGGGAGCGAAATATCTCGGTGATCTGAAAGGTGCGGATGATCCCCCGCTTCACCAACTCCCCGGGATTGACCGTCTGGATGGGCTTGCCGTCGAAATGGATCTGTCCTTCGCTCGGGGGGAAAAAACCGCTGATCAGGTTGAACAACGTGGTCTTGCCCGCGCCATTGGGGCCGATAACCGCTCGCAACTCTCCCGGCTGAACGCTCATGGAAATGTCGGTCAGCGCCTTAAGTGCGCCAAAGCGGCGCGAGACTTTGTGCAATTGCAGCTGGCTCATGTCGACTTCCCCTTGCGCTGCAAAAACCCCATGACGCCCAGCGGGAAAAACAGCACCGACAGCACGAATATCAGGCCGATCACGGACATCCAGTTGTCAGTCACAGAACTGGCGTAATCCCGGACGAGAACAAATATGGCCGCACCAACCAGCGGCCCCCAGAAATTTCGCATTCCGCCCAGCACGGCAATCACCACCAGATCCCCCGAAAAGGTGTAGTTCAGCGTGTTAGGCGAGGTGAAGTTGTCCAGTAAGGCATTGAGCCCACCGGCCAGCGCCACGATGAAGCCCGACAGTGCGAAAGAAATCGCCGCATAGCGCTGCACCGGCAACCCCAGAAAGGTCAGTCTTTTTTGGTTTTCACGGATGGCCACAAAGGTGTGCCCTAGCGGCGAGTTCAACACGATCCACAGCACCAGGGCGCCCAGCGCAAAGCAGGCCACGACGAGGTAATAAAAGCCCATGGAGCCCATCGTCCAGTCGAACCCAAACAGATGCAGGGCGTGCCGAGAAAAACCGGTGAGCCCGTCATAGCCGCCGGTCACCGCCTGCCAGCGAATCGCGATGAAGTAAAACATCTGCCCGATGGCAATGGTGATCATCGCGAAGTAGATGCCGCGGCGGCGCACGGCGATCGGCGCGAGCACGGCAGCCACCACGCCTCCCAGCAAAGTGCCCCCCAGCAGCGCCAACAGCACGTTGTGCGTCATGTACTTGAGCATCAGGCCGACGCCATAGCTGCCGAGGCCAAAATAGGCAGCATGCCCGAACGAGAGTCCGCCGGTGTGACCCAGCAGCAGATTCAGGCCCATGGCAGCCAGGCCATAGATCAGCACCCTTGAGGCTATATCGTTGTAACCCCCGACGTAATGCAGCCAGGCTGGTGCGGTGAGCAGCACCAGCGCCAAAACCCCGGTACCAAGGTGCTGTTTGAGATTGGAGGGTCGCATGGCAGATGGTGAAGTAAGTAGGGTAGGTGCCGAAGCGCTCATTCGAATAATCCCTCCTGACCCATGAGCCCGCGGGGCCTCACCACAAGCATCAAGCCCATGATGAGATAGATCACCGCTTCACTCGCTGCAGGAAAGTAGGCGGTCGTCACGCCCGAGGCTACGCCTATGAGCAACCCTCCCAGGAGAGAACCCATCAAGGAGCCCACGCCGCCCACCACGATGGCGACAAAAGCCGGCATGAGCAGCCCATCGCCCATCGTGGGCTCCAGCCCGAGCTGACCCGCCGCCAAAATGCCGGCCACGCCCGCGAACACGATGCCGATGACAAAATTTGCGGTTCGCAGTAGGTAAATGTTCACGCCTAGCGCCGAGACCGTTTCGAGATCGGCATTGCCGGCTCGGATGCGGATACCTAGTCGGGTGTAGCGCAACACGGCGAACAGCGCCCCGGTACCCACCAGAGCCACGGCAACGACGAACAGGCGATAGCCGGTGAGAAAGAAGTAGGTTTGGCTCAGCGGATGCCCGAGCGAATCCGGGATGGACAGCGGCACCCCGTTGGCGCCCCAGACCGTGCGGATCACATCCTGCATGATGAGCGCCAGACCGAAGGTCAGCAACAGCGAATACAGCGGATCGCGCTTGTATAGACGCCGAATGAGAAACACCTCGACCGCTAGGCCCAGCACCCCGGCGAGCAGCGGCGCCACGGCCAGCGATCCCCAGAATCCGAGGCTCGGCTCCAGGGTGTAGGCGAAGTAGGCTGCCAGCGCCATGAAGGCGCCCTGGGCGAAATTGATGGTGTTGTTCAGCCCGAGTATGAGCGCCAGACCGAGCGCCAGCAGCGCATAGAACGCCCCGGTGATCAGCCCGTTGAACGTGTTGAAGATGAGAACGAGATTCAAGGCCAGGCCTCCGCAGCAGCAAGTGGACAGGCTGCAGACTCGCGCCATGGCGAGCCTGCAGGTGCGCGCAGCAGCGCTTCAGGCGCGCGGCAGCACGCAGCCGGTCTGGGAAGGTGGCAGCGCGATCTTTTCGCCAGGCACGATGCCCGAAACGTCGAACAGATTCGGGTACTTTCCTGTTTGAATCACATGACCTGGGAACATGCCCAGCATGAGTTGATGATCTTCTGCGCGGTAGAACACATTGCCGGGCTGCAGCGCGATCTCCGGCGGCAACACCAAGCCTTCCATGGCTTTGACCACCTTGGCCGTTTCAAGCGACTTGGCCTTTTCCACGGCCAGCCGAATGGCATGCGTGGTGGCATAGCCAAACCACACCCGCGCTGTGGGGTACTCGCCCTTGTGTGCCGCGGTGTAGCGCTTGACGAAATCGGCCACATGTGGCGTGTTCGGCTGATTCCAGTACCACTCCATGGTCCACCAGCCGTAGCGTGCGGCTTCGGGCAACGCCTGCGCCTGTTCCAGCTCGAACAGTGCGCCGCCGACCGCGATGTCCTTGTTGATACCGAATTGCGCGATCTGCTTCATGCAGTTCACTTGGTCATTGCCGGCGAGAAGCAGACAAATGACATCCGGCGACTTGGCTTTCACGTCGATCAGGTAGGACGAGAAATCGGTGGCCCCCACGGGCACCAGCGCGCCGCCCACAACCGTACCGCCGGCCTTTTTCAGTTGCGTGGTGTAGTCGGCCTGCTCCGACTGGCCAAAGGCATAGTCGGTCGTCAGGAAGTACCACTTCTTGCCGAATTTCTTGTATAGCGTCTCGAAGTCCCCGGCCGTCAGCATCCAGGTGGTCGAACAGGTGCGGAAGGTTGTGGTCTTGCACTCCTTGCCAGTCAGGCTGTCGACGTGTCCACCAGTGCAGACAAAGAGTTTGTCGTGGCGATTGGCGAACTGCGAAACAGCAAGCGATGCCGCCGAGTTGACCGTACCCATGAGGAAATCAACTTTGTTCTGGCTCAGCAAACGCGATGCCTTGTCCACGGCCGTGCCGGGGTTGCCCGCACTATCTTCCACGAAGATTTGCAGGGGGCGCCCCATCACGCCGCCCGCCTTGTTGATCTCGGCTTCGGCGAATTGCGCGCCCTTGATTTCACTCTGACCGAGCGCAGCAAACGTGCTGGTGATCGGGTCGATCATCCCGATCTTCACCGGCGTCTCGCCGGCGCCCCAGCTCGGCACCTGCGTGCCCAGCAAAGCAGCCAAGCCCGCCGCGCCGCCCGCCTTGATCAGCGTGCGACGATCCATCTGAACCTGCTCCTTCGAGTCTTCCTTGTTCATGCCTGTCTCCTGTTGTGCCGCCAAAATGAAATGACGTCTTTTGTGAACCGAGACGACTATAGGGAGGCCGTTGGAAAAGAGATAGGGGAAGAATCTGGATGATTTGAAACTCGATGTAATCCGTGTGAACGCAAGTTATGGGTCGCTGAAGACCGGTCTCGAACCCTTAGGGTGTACCCGCAAATTCCGCCAGCTGGGTGAAAGTGTTTTGCCTTGATTCACGGGAATGGGGTGCCATCGCCGCGACTCGGCGGCATGCTCTTCACAGCAGATCGCGCAGCCGGTACCAGAGCATGCCCAGCACCAGCGCGGGGGTGCGCAGCAGGTCGCCGCCCGGGAAGGGCTTGTGGTGCAGCCGGGTGAACAGGTCGAAACGCTCGGCCTGTCCGGCGATGGCTTCGGCGGCGAGCTGGCCGGCCATGCCGGTCAAGGCCAGGCCGTGTCCTGAAAAGCCCTGCAGGTAGAGCACATCGGGCGCGATGCGGCCGAAGTCGGGCGCCCGGTTCATGGTGATGTCGACGAAGCCTCCCCAGGCATGGGTGATCTTCACATCGCTGAGTTGCGGATAGACCGCCAGCATGCTGCGGCGCATGGTCGCCGCAAGATCGCGCGGCGTGGCGGTGGAGTAGCTCACCCGGCCGCCGAACAGCAGGCGATCGTCGCCGGTCAGCCGGTAGTAGTCGAGTACGAACTGGGTATCGCACACACAGGCGCGATTGCGCACCAGGGAACGGGCGCGCTGCGCGCCCAGCGGCTCGGTGGCGATGATGTAGGTGCCCACGGGCATGATGCGCCGGGCCAGCTTGCGCGACACATCACCGAGTTGCACATTGCCCGCGAGCAGCACATGAGGCGCGCGCACGCTGCCCCTGGCGGTCTGCACCAGGGCTTTGCCGCCCCCCGCCTGCGCGGCGGGTTTGACGCTCAGCACCGGCGATTGCTCGTGGATCAGCACCCCGGCGTCCTGCGCGGCGCGACCGAGTCCCAGCGTGTAGTTGAGCGGGTGCAAATGGCCGCCGAAATCGTCGAGCACCCCGGCGCAATAGCGTTTGCTGGCAATGAGACTGCGGGTCTGCTCGGCGTCGAAGCTCTGCAGATGGGTGTAGCCGTATTCGTGCTGCATGTGCTCGGCCCAGGCATGCAGGGCGCGGGCCTTCTTGGGCGTGACCGCCACGCTCATCGCGCCGGGCGTCCAGTCGCAGTCGATGCCGTAGTCGGTGATGCGGCTGCGCATCAGGCGGATGGCGTCAAGCGACATTTCCCAGGCGAAGTGCGCGCTCTTGGCCCCGAGTTGGCGCTCGAACGGCTCCATCTCGCTGGCGTAGCCCGCCAGCGCCTGGCCGCCGTTGCGGCCCGAGGCGCCCCAGCCGATGTGCCGCCCTTCGAGCAGCACGACCTGCATGCCGCGCTTGCGCAGTTCCAGCGCGGCCGAAAGCCCGGCCAGACCGCCGCCGACGATGCACACATCCGCCTGCACCTCGCCTTCGAGCGGCGCGCGGCGCGGCGCGGCATGCGCGGAATCGACGTAATACGAGTTCTCGATCAGGCGCTGGGCCTGTTCTTCCAGCCGCATCATGCGGGGGATCCTTCCAGAGTCAGGTCAGCGGGGACGGTTCCGCCGCGAGCCGCGCGCACAGATAGGTCCAGACGCAGAGCGCGGCGATGTTGGAGGTGAGTTCGGCGTGGTCGTAGGGCGGCGACACCTCCACGCAATCCATGCCGACAAAGGGAAGCTGCATGGCGCAAAGCTCCTCGAGCAGCGACAGCACCTGGGCGCTGCTCAGCCCCCCGGGTTCGGGCGTGCCCGTGCCCGGGGCGAACGCCGGGTCCAGGCAGTCGATGTCGAGCGTGACATAGACCGGAGCCTGCGCCGCGGCCAGCCGGGCGCGGATATCGGCCGTGACCGGCGCCAGCTGCGACGCGCTCTCCAGGCCGCGCAACTCGCGCGCGGTGATCACGCGTCCGCCGATGGTGTTGACGTACTCGCGCGCGGCGCGCTCCGCGGCCGAGCGGATGCCCACCTGCACGACACCCTGCGGCACCACCAGCCCTTCCTGCACCGCCTCGTAAACCCAGGTGCCGTGGCCCGACGGCTCACCGAAATGGTCGGTCCAGGTATCGCAATGCGCGTCGAAGTGCAGCACCGCCAGCGGCTGCCCATGCACCGCGCACAGGGCCCGCAGCAAGGACAGGGTGATGGAGTGATCGCCGCCCAGCCACACCATGTGCTGACGCGCCAGGAGCGTTCGCGCCTGGGCTTCGAGCGCGGCGCGCATCGTCTCCAGGCTGGTGTTGGGCAGATAAAGATCGCCGTGATCGCAGATCTCGGCCGTCGGCGACAGGTCGAACAGCGGATGCGTGGCATCGCACAGCATCTGGCTGGCCTGGCGGATGGCGTTGGGCCCGAATCGGGCGCCGGGGCGGTTGGTCACCGCCCCATCCCAGGCCACGCCCGCCACCCCGAAACGGGGGGAAGGCGACTCCCCGGCGCAGGCAGCCGCGCCGAGGAACCTTTGCTGCGACAGATAGGCAAAAGCGTGCTGAACCATGATGTTTTGAATAAGTGAACGGACTGCGAAGTTCAGCGGGCAGCGGACAAGCCGCCGCCCCAACGCCAATGAAGCCTTGCAAGCGGTCTGAACCATATCGTCAATTCTTCACGAACGATAGAACCACTTTACCCACCGTGCGCGGGGCCATTTCGGCGCTTGCCATGCCCCCGCGGGCTTCGCGATACTGCGCGTCAGCCGTTTTCCACAGCGTCGTCCGACGCCCACCGTCATGAGTTCCACAAGCCTCTCCGCCGCGCGCGTCGCCCGCTTTCACGCGCAGGAATCCGCCCGCTTCCTGGCCGACCATCCGCGCTGCGCCGCGCTGCACCAGCAGGCCCAGCGCCACTTTCTGTTCGGCGTGCCCATGCACTGGATGGCCGATGCGCCTTCGCCCGTGCCGCTCTATGTGGACAGGGCGCAGGGTGCGCGCCTGTTCGATGTGGACGGTCACGCCATCATCGACTTCTGCCTGGGCGACACCGGCGCCATGTTCGGCCACAGCCCCGCGGCCATCGCCCGCACGCTGGCGGAGCAGGGCGCACTGGGCGCCACCACCATGCTGCCCTCGACCGTCGCGCTCGACGTGGCGGATCTGCTGGAGCGGCGCTTCGGCCTGCCGATGTGGCAGTTCACCGCCACCGCCAGCGATGCCAATCGCTTCGTGCTGCGCTGGGCGCGCGCGCTCACCGGGCGCAAACACATCGTGGTGTTCAACGGCTGCTATCACGGCACGGTCGACGATGTGTTCGTCGACCTCGACCCCAGCGGCACCACCCACACCCGCCCCAGCCTGCTGGGCCAGGTCGTCGACCTCACCACCCACACCCGGGTCGTCGAGTTCAACGACCTCGACGGCCTGCGATCCGCCCTCGCTGCAGGCGACGTCGCCTGCGTGCTGACCGAGCCGGTGCTCACCAATATCGGCATGGTCCTGCCCGAGCCCGGCTTTCTCGACGCCGTGCGCCAGCTCACCCGCGAACACGGCGCACTCCTGGTGATGGACGAGACGCACACCCTCTCGTGCGGCCCTGGCGGCTACTGCCGCGCCAACGGCCTGCAGCCCGACGTGCTCATCCTCGGCAAACCCATGGCCGGCGGCACGCCCGGCGCCACCTACGGCTTCACGACCGAAGTCGGCGCGCGCATGCAGGCCGTAAAGGCTGCCGCCGCGCCCGGGCACTCGGGCATCGGCACCACCCTGTCGGCCGGCCTGCTCACCCTGCGACTCATGCGCACCATGCTGGCCGAAGTCATGACCGACGCCGCCTATGCCCACATGTTCGCCATCGCCGAACAGGTGGCCTGCGGGCTGGAACGCGTGATCGAGGACCACGGATTGCGATGGACGGTGACGCGCATCGGCGCGCGCTGCGAAGTGCAGTTCGCGGCGCAGCGGCCGCGCAACGGCAGCGAAGCCCGTGCCGCCTTTGATGATGCGCTGGAGCCCGCGCTGCAGCTGGCGCTGATCAATCGCGGCGTCTTGCTGACCCCCTTCCACAACATGCTTCTGGCCAGCCCGGCCCACACCCAGGCCGACGCGGATGCCCTGATCCACGCGTTCGACGACGCGCTGCAAACCTTGAAAAGCGCCTGACCCAAGGCCAGGCCGGGCAGGTTTCTTGCGCCCCGCGCCAAGGACAGCCTGCCACGACGGGGCATCGACAGGTTGACACTCTGTATTTCAGAGCCATACACTCTGAAATGCAGAGTTCAATCACAAATTTCCGATGCCGCCCCTCGCCACGCAGCAACTCGACAGCATTCACGCCATGCTCGGCGCCGGACAGCGCAGCCTGCGCCTGGAGCGTCACAGCCTCGTGCTCTGGGGCGCGAGCTTCGGTGGGCTGATTCTGGTGAGCAACCACCTCTTTACCGCAGACCAGGTGCCAGACCCCACGCATCGCGCCCTGGCCTGGCTGGGACTGATGAGCGTGGTGCTCGCTGCGGTCAGCCTGCTGGACTGGCAGCTCACACGGCGGGTCAAGCGGGCGCGCGACGAATTCTGGTCTTTCGTCCACCGCCAGATCCTCAAGGTGTGGTGGCTGCTGCTCACCACCGGGGTGCTGGGCACGTTCGCCACTTTCTTCTACGGCGGGGCCTACCTCATCTTTCCGCTCTGGCTCGTTCTCGTGGGACTGGGGCTGTTCGTGCACGGCCTGTTTTCTCAGCCCTTGGTGGAATGGACTGGCGGCCTGCTCATCGCGTTCGGGGTCTGCGGCGTGCTGTTTCGCCTGGACGTGCAGACGCTGCAACACCTGGCTGCCGCGGCCTTCGGCCTGGGCATGCCGCTGCTGGCCGTGCTGCTCGAAAATGGGCAAGCGCGCGGTTCCCCGTTTGTTCTGCGCAGCGTGAAACTGCTCCTTTGGCTGGGCGTGGTCCTCGCGCCGCCGCTTTGGGCCCAGCGCATGGCCGATGCGCGGCAGCCAGCCGATGCGCCACTGCAGACCCTGGCCGAGTTTTCCCGCCACCCACTGCCGCGCCAGATCGTGCTTCTGCCCGCGGGCCTGGAGGTGCCCGTGCAGATCGACGTGTCTGGCGACACCTTCGCCCCCGGCACGCAAACCGTTCTGCCGCTCGTGCTCAGGCGCCCGGTGGAGGTACTCGTCGACCGGGGACAACTCACCGGTGCATGGCGATTCCAGGGCGGCAACTGGCACCGCGACGCATGGCCCTCCTCGCTGCTGATTCCCTCCATGCGAGCCACGTTGCAACCTGGCACCGGCCCCCGGCTGCAGGTCGACCTGTTGGTTCGCATGGCCGCGCACGCCCCCTCCTGACCCCTCACCTTTTCATGGAGTTTTTCATGCGACACCTTTTTCTGCCTTTACTCCTTGCCAGCGCCACGCTGGCAGCTTGCAGCACGCTGCCCGGCGGGCCCGCCCCCACCGCGGCCGAAACGGCCAAGCTGCCCGTCGTCAACGTGGGCCAGCCGCTGCCCTCCGGCGATGCCTATGTGCTCTATTTCCCGGCAGGCACGCCGCTGCCGATCCGCACCGTGGTCGATGGCAGCGCCTTTGCCCAGACCGGCGAATCCACCCTCCATGTCGTCCTCAAACACGGCATCTACGGCTATCGGCAATACGCCAGCCTGGACGGTCGGCATTGGATCCCCTGGAGCCAGATGCTCAAGACCCAGGTCCAACTCCACATCCCCGGCAAGAACGGCAAGGACGCCGCCGTGCTGCACCTCCAGATGGACGCCCTGAATCCGCCCGCGCCGTGAGCATCGACGCCCTTGATCCCCTGCTGCACCAGCCTCTGCGCACACAGATCGCGGCCTACCTCGCCGGGGCGGGGCAGGCCACGTTTTCCGACCTCAAGCGTCTGATCGATGTGTCGGACGGCAATCTGGACGCGCACCTGAAAAAGCTGCTTGCCGCGGGATACTTGCAGGCGAGCCGGATCACCGAGGGGCCTCGCGCCCAGACCGCCTATGCGCTCACGCCCTCAGGGCACGAAGCCCTGCAGGCCTATGTCGCCGCACTGAAAGGCTTGATCGCCTTCGCCCAGGCCGATTCTTCATCCGCGCACCCTGCGCCGCAGACTCCGGCCTTGGTCACCCCGAGCCGATGACGGCCCGCCGACATCGTCGGCAGGCCCGGCTCTCAAGGAAACTCGGGGACGCTCAGTAGGGAGTGACCGGCAGACCGCGCTGCTCCCATTCATTCATGCCGCCCTGATAGGAGCGCACCCCCTTCACGGCCATGATGCGATCGAGCACGAACCAGGCGCCCGCCGCGTATTGCCCGGTATTGCAATACACGATGCCGGGGGCGAGCCGCTTCACGCCGCCCGCCGCCAGGACCCGGCGATACACCGGCGCCGAGAGAAAACGCCAGGAGCCATCGTCCGCATTGCGATAGAAGAGTTCGGCGGGCAACGGCTGGGCGCCGGCCAGCCGACCCGCGCGCGGCACCACCGGCGTGCGCTCGAGGCCGACGATCTGGGGCAGTGGACGGGCGTCGAGCAGTAGGGCGTGGTTGCGCTGGGCCGCCTGGACGTCCTCGGTGGTGGCCAGCAGCTTGCGGTCGGCCGTCTTGGCCGTCCACTTGCTCGCCGTCATCGGGGCGATGGCATCGGTATCAACGTCGTAGCCTGCGGAAATCCAGGCATGCATGCCGCCGTTGAGAATGGCGATCTGCTCGGCCGGCACACCAAACACCTGCAATTCCCAGGCGAAGAAGGCGGCCTCCTGCAACGAGGTGGCGTCGTCACCGGTCGGCACGATGACGATGGGCTTGTCCTGCTGCAGCTGCACGCCCCGCATGCTGGCCTGGAACTCCTCGGCCGTGGGCATGAGGAAGTCCACCGGATGGCCCTGGATGTCGCGCTTCTGGCGCAGGCCCCAGAAATTCACCGAGAGCGCATCGGGAACGTGCCCCCCAACTTCGTCCAGCACCTTCTGACCCTTGACGGTGCTGAATTTGGGATCGTTGGTCAACGAATCGAGGTTGTCGCGAACGTCCACGATCTGCACCTTGGACGCATGTTCATGCAGCCACGGCGGCGTCACCAACGGACCCGGCAGAACCATGGCCTGGGCCACGCCGGCGCAGGCCCCCAGCACCCAGACCGCCAGGGCCCTGCCCCAACGCTGAAACCCGAGAATTCTCCCTATGCTCATCGCGCTTCCTCCCTTGTCATGTGAGGAGCGGATTCTGGAGTGTTGCAGGGCGCCGCAACAGCGGCAATCCCCGCATTTTTCATCGAACAAATCGATGAATTGCTAGAAATCAAACAAAAATACTCTGCATAGTATGGCGTCCGCCGCCACGCGCACCGCAAAGACTCAAGGCTTCAGATACTCGAAACCCGCGTGCTCCAGTTGCATGATGCGCACCACCCCGGCCGGCACGATGACCGCCTGCGGAACGAGTTCGGGCAGGTGACCGAGCTTCTTCGCCATGCCTTCCATGGTGTTGTGGCAGGCATCGAACTCGATGCCTTCGGCATCCTGCGCCGCGATGCGCTGCGCCATCGGGCTGTCCTTGAGCAACATGCGCAGTCCGGGACCGTAGGCCACCACCACCACTTGCACCTTCTCCTGACCGAAATAATCGAGCGCGTTCTGGGCGTTGTTGAGCACCAGGGCCCAGCGCTGAGGATCGTCTTCACTCACCTGCAGCACCATCTTGTACTGCGCGAAGGGAAGTTGGTGAATGAAGGTGGGCGAGTCGAACTTGAAATCGTTCAACATCGACGGATTGGCCGCCTGCGCGGTCGCCAGACCGGCGCCGAACAGCGAAAAGGCCAGGAAAAACCCGCGTAGTCCACGGGCCGAAAGCTTGTACTGCATGTCTTCTCCTTTGGGTGACGGCGCACTCTGTGGCACGCACGGCGGCCATTCTGACGGGATTCGACCGATCAAACGTATCAAGATGTGACGCCCCCATCTTCGATGCGGCCAAAGAACGCGCCCCATTGACGTGTTCCGCGCGCGGTCAGGCTCACGGCGCGACTGTCGAGGTGAGGGCGCAGCCACCCCCAGAGGCCCTGACAAATGGTGGTGCCGCTCGCTCCAATCGATGCAGGTCCTGCTGACCGCATTTCTCTGCAGCAGTGCCGCATCAAGCCCGAGATGGCCCAGCAACACCAGGCCCTGCGGCGTCAGATGCGCGAGATCATCCGCGATCTGCAAAGCGCCCCGGGCTGTCAGCCCGTCGCAGATCGACACCCCCAAGCGGCCTGCCAGATGGCTGTAGCAGGTGCGTCCAACCTGCAGCATGGGGTCGACCCTCGACGTTGTCCGCGTCTCGCAAACCTGGGCCGCCACCAGCATCAGCGACTCCAGCAGCGCCGCCACCTGCTCGGATGCCAGCCGGTAATAGCGATGGCGCCCCTGCTGCTTCGCGCTCAGCAAGCCAGCGTCGCGCAGCGCGGCCAGATGGCCGCTGGCGGTCGCCGCGCTCACCCCTGCACACGCGGCCAGTTCGCCCGCCGGCAGCGCCCGGCCGTCGCCCAGCGCCAGCAGCATGGCCGCACGCGCAGGTTCGCCCACCAGGGCCGCGATGCGGGCGATGTCGATGTCGTGGGTCATGGGGGCGGGTGAAGGTTGATCGCGCTTTGCTCAGCCATGCACCTGCCGGGAATCGGGAGGCGCCTGGTCGCGGTCATGCAAACCATAGTCGCGCACAACAGCGGCCACGCGCAAGCGGTAGTCCCTGAAGAGGTCGCCGCGCCCCGCCGCCTGCGCGGCCCGATGCACGTCCAGACTGCGCCACCGCGCAACGGCTTCTTCATCGCGCCAGAACGACAGCGACAACAGCTTGCCCGGCTGCGACAGACTGGCGAAGCACTCGATGGAGAGAAAGCCGTCGATCTGCTGCAGATGAGCACGCAGCCCTTCCGCCGAGGCGAGATAGTCGTCCTGCCGCCCCTCGCGCGGCGTCACTTCGAAAATGACGGCCATCATGCCCCGGCCTCCAAGGCATGTGCCGGCATGCCCAAGGTGCCGTCGACCACCGACACGAAGCTGCGCTCCTCGCGCAAGATGAAGCGGTGCGCCTGTGCGAACGCGAAGTTCTCGCTTCCCTGCGGATCGGCCTTCAAACGCAGGCGATAGCGTTCGTAGGCCGCCAAGGATTCGAAGGCGATCAGCCCCCAGGCCACGTCGTTGGTGCCTTCATGCGGCAGAAAGTACCCCACCAGATGCCCACCGCAGGCGGGAATGATGCGCCCCCAGTTCGCGGCGTACTGCCTGAAGGCATCAAGCTGGAAGGGGTCGATTTCGTAGCGGATCAGACAGGTCAGCGTCATGGCGTTCTCCGGTTGCAATGTCCATGGCGCCAATTCTGGGCGGCTTGCCTGGCACATGCTTCGGCGTACGCCGAAGCATGGTCACAAGCCCGGTGGAATGATGGCTTCTCCTCCACGCCAAGCCATTGTCAAGACTCTCCCATCTCAGATTTCCGCGACGACCGACGGTCGCCGCGCCACGCTGTTCATTCTCTGTCTCGCGGTGCTCATTGCCCAGATCGACACCTCGGTGGTCAATCTCGCGGTGCACGCCATCGGCACCGGGCTGCGCGCCCCGCTGCAGATGCTGCAACTCGCCGCGATGGCAGCGCGAGCGCGCGCGCTCAGCTCTGCACCAGCCGCTTCGATTTGGCGATCGAGAACAACATGCCCGCGCCCAGCATGAGGGTGATGAGCGCTGTGCCGCCATAGCTGACGAAGGGCAGGGGCACGCCGACCACCGGCAGGATGCCCGACACCATGCCCATGTTGACGAAGGCGTAGATGAAGAAGATCAGGGTCACCGACGCGGCCAGCAGGCGCGAAAACAGCGTGGGCGCGTTGGCCGCGATCATCAGCCCGCGCAGAATGAAGAAGGCATAGGCGGCCAGCAGCATCAGATTGCCCGCCAGCCCCCACTCCTCGGCCAGCACCGAGAACACGAAGTCGGTATGCGATTCGGGGACGAAGTTCAGATGCGCCTGGGTGCCGTGCAGATAGCCCTGACCGAACACCCCGCCGGAGCCGATGGCGATCATGCTCTGAATGATGTTGAAGCCCTTGCCCAGGGGGTCGCTCTGCGGGTCGAGCAGCATCATCAGCCGCTGCCGCTGATAGTCGTGCATGAAGTGCCACAGCACCGGCGCACTCGCCGCGGCCAGAGCAACCAGCACGCCGATGACCCGCCATGAAAGCCCGGCGAAGAAGATGACGAACGCCCCGGTGAACAGCACCAGCAGCGCGGTGCCGAGGTCGGGCTGTTTCATGATGAGCCCCACCGGAATGGCCAGCAGCACGGCCGCGATGAAAAAGTCCTTCACCCGGATCTGCCCCTCGCGCCGCTGGAAGTACCAGGCCAGCATCAGCGGCACGGCGATCTTCATGATCTCCGAAGGCTGGACCACGGTGATGCCCAGATCGAGCCAGCGGCGCGCGCCCTTGCGCACCAGGCCGAACATGGCCGTGGCCACGAGCAGCGCCACCCCCACCGTATAGACCGGAACGGCAACCTGCATGAGGCGCTGCGGCGGCACCTGGGCGGTGACGAACAGCACCAGAAAGCCGATGGCCAGATTGCGCAGGTGGTCGTCGAACGGCACGTGGGCATCCTGCAGCGCCGAAAACAGCACGATGCAGCCGATGGCCACCAACCACAGCAGCCCAGCGGCCAGTGGCGCGTCGAAGCCGGTGAGGAACGGTCGCACGCGATGCCAAAGCGGCGGACGTCCAAAAGTCGCGTTCATGAGCCCCCCTTGCTGTGACTTTGCAGTGCGCTCATAGCCGCACGCCTTCCGAGTCGTCGCTCACGTCGGGCCGTGCGCCGAAGCGGGTGAACAGCGGTGCGCGCAGTCCGCCCATGCAGGCCGTGCGCGGATAGTTGCCCAGCGCATCGGCATCGAAAGCCGTGGGCGTGGCCCGCGCCGCAGCGGAGGCGCCGGGGGCTGCTCGCTTGTCCACCGACCCAGCCGCCGACGCGGCCGTCGCCGCGGCAGGCACCGCCGCCTTCGCCCCGGAGGCCGCTCCCTCGGGGGCGGACGCGGCTGGCGCGGGCGGGGGCTTGGACCCGGGGACATGGGGAACTCCCTCACGTTCGCCCGCGTAGGCAAACGTCACGGGCTGCGGCTTGGCCCCGCTGATCTTCTCGATCTCGGCATCGGTGGGATAGAGGCCGAGCAGGTGGTAGTCGAGCGCCTTGCGCGCGATCGGCGCAGCGGCCACGCCGCCGAAACCAGCGTTTTCCACGATCATGGCCAGGGCGATCACCGGGTTCTCGGCCGGGGCATAAACCACATACAGGGCGTGGTCGCGCAGGTGATGCGCCACGTCCTTGACGTCATACGTCTGGTTCTGGCCGACGGTGAACACCTGGGCCGTGCCGGTCTTGCCCGCACTGGTGTACTGCGCGCCCTTGAACGCTTCAGCCCCCGTGCCCCCGGTTTGATTCACCCCGATCATGCCGTCGTGCACGACCTGCCAATAGGCCGGATTCATGGAGATGCGCTCGGCCACCGGCGCCTGCACCGGCGTGAATCGCCGTGTGGCCATGTCCTCCACCGCGCGCACCACGCGGGGCGCGTAGCGCGTGCCTTGATTCGCCATTGTGGACAGGGCTGTGGCCATCTGCAAAGGGGTGAAGGTGTTGTAGCCCTGGCCTATTCCTAAGCTGATGGTGTCGCCCGGGTACCAGACCTTCTGCGCCGGGCTGCGGAAGACCCGGCGCTTCCAGGCCTTGCTCGGCAACACGCCCTTGGCCTCGCCCTGCAGGTCGATGCCGGTGGCCTGGCCGAAGCTGAACTTGCTGGTGTAGTTGGCCATGCCGTCCACGCCCCAGTCGTGCGCCACCATGTAGAAATACACGTCGCACGAAACCTGAATGGCCTTGCGCATGTCGACGATGCCGTGACCTCCGGGCACGTCGTCGCGGAACCGGTGCCCGGCGAACAGGAAATAGCCCGGGTCGCGGAAACTCCACTGCGCGGTGCGAATGCCATCGGTCAACGCGCCCATCGCCAGATACGGCTTGTACGTCGAACCGGGCGGAAAGGTGCCGCGCAGCACGCGGTTGAGCAGCGGCCGGTCGGGCGAGGTGTTGAGCGCGTCCCAGTTGGCCTGATCGATGCCGTCGACGAACAGATTGGGATCGAAGGTCGGCATGGAGACGAAGGCCAGCACCTCGCCGTTGCGCGGATCGATGGCCACGCAGGCGCCGCGCCGCTTGCCGTACAGGTCTTCGATGAGCTTCTGCAGGCGGATGTCCGCCCCCAGCACCAGGTTCTGGCCTGGCGTGGCGGCCACAGTCTTGATCTTGCGCACCGGGCGCCCCGTGGCGTTGACCTCGACTTCCTCATAGCCCGTGACGCCGTGCAGCTGCGCCTCATAAGCCTGCTCCACGCCGAGCTTGCCGATATGGTCGGTGCCGAGATAGTTGCTGGCGTCGTCGCTGTCGTCGATGCGCTGTTGCTCGGCCTGGTTGATGCGGCCGATATAGCCCAGAAGATGACAGCCCAGCGTGCCCAGCGGATAGTTGCGGAACAGCCGCGCCCGCACATTCACGCCCGGAAAGCGGAAACGCTGCGCCACGAAACGCGCCACCTGATCGTCGGTGAGTTTGTTGAGGATGGGCAGCGACTGAAAGCGCCGCGACTGCCCCAGCAAGGTGTTGAAGCGCCGCTCGTCGAAGGGCGTGATGGGCACGATGGCCTTGAGCGCGTCGATGGTGCCTTGCAGGGTGCCCTGGATCTTCGACGGCGTGATCTCCAGCGTGTAAGCCGCGTAATTGTTGGCCAGGATGATGCCGTTGCGGTCGAGAATCAGGCCGCGCTGCGGCGGAATCGGCACCAGCGCGATGCGGTTGTCCTGCGCCTGGGTGGAAAACTGCCGATGCCGCACCACCTGCAGCCAAAGCCAGCGACCGATGAGCAGCGCAAAGCTCAGCACCACCACGCCGGCCGCCAGGATCACACGGCGGCGAAAGCGCAGCAACTCGCGTTCGATATTGCGCAGCTCAGTCATGGGGGCGGCAGATCAAAGGATTTTGGAGCCGGGCTCGCTCGCAAGGTTCAGCAGATCCGCCCTCACAGCGGACGATTGCGATCGGAGTCTGGTGCGCGCCGCTGGGGGGCCAGCAACACCCACGACAGCGGTGCCCACAAAGCGGCCTGCAGGAAAGGCGTCAACAGGAACATCCATCCCGGGAAACTTCCGCCCGCCCACATGCCCACCAGAAGCAGCAGCAACTGCGTGGCCACCAGCAGCGGCAGCACGTGCAGGGCCTGCTGCAGGGGCGGAAACCAGAGCAGGCGCCGATGCAGGCTGATGGCGAAATAGCTCAACACCGTGTACGCCAGCGCATGCTGGCCCAGCACCGAGCCCTGCTGCACATCCACCGCCAGCCCCAGCACGAAGGCCACGGCCATGCCCACACGGCGCGGCTGATGCACATTCCAGAACACCAGGGTGAGCGCCACCAGATCGGGCATCCACGCCAGACGCCCGAGCGGGAGAAAGTCGATCAACAGCGCCACCAGCAGACTCAAGGCGATGAACCAGGGCTTGACGGGCAGCAGCAGCACTTCGCGCGCGCCGCCGGCAGGCGCCCGCGCCGTGGGCATGACGACCTGATCGGACCGGCGACGGCGTGGAAGCCAGCTCACTTATGCCCCATTCCACGAGAGGCCGCAGCCGTGGGCACGACGGAAGCCGCGCCCGCTGGCTTCACCGGCGCCCCGCCCTTCTCGACCGTGGACCCGGCCACCAGCGGGGTAAGCGGCTTGAGCACCAGCACATGCCGCCCGCCCTCGACATCGGCCATGGGCGCACACATCACCCGGGCGAAAGCGGTGTCGCGCTGGCGCGTCACCGACGTGACCCGCGCGACCCGAAGGCCCGCCGGGTAAATGCCGTCGACGCCGCTGGTCACCAGAACATCGCCCGCCCGCACATCCGCTGCGGCGGGCATCCAGCGCAACTCCATGCCGCCCTGGGCCATGCCCGGTTCGCCGTAGAGCACGCCGCGCTCGCCGGTGCGCTGGTTCTGCACCGGCACCACGGCGTCGCGGTCGGTGATGAGGGTGACTTCGGCACTCCAGGGGTAGTCGCGCGTGACCTGCCCGAGCAGGCCGGTCTCGTCGATCACGGGCGAGCCCAGCACCACGCCCTGCAGGCTGCCCCGGTTGATCACCACGGTGCGACTGAACGGGTCGCTGGCCTGCGCACTGATCTGCGCCGCCACCGACTGCGGAGGCAGGCTTTGCTGCAGCTGAAGCAGACTGCGCAGACGGTTGTTTTCCAGCCGCAACTGCGTTTCGAGCTGAGCCTGCAGCGACAAGGCCACGTTGGCGCGCTGCAGACGGCTGATCTCCTCCTGCGCCTTGGTCGGCGCTTCGAGGTAGCTGCCCAGTTCCCGCGCCCCATTCACCGGGGCCTGGGCGATGCGCTGCAAGGGATAGATCACCACCGACAAGCCCTGCCGCAACATGGGCGTGACCTTGAACCGCACGTCCAGCGCCATCAGCAACACCGCGAGCGCGGAAAACAGCAGCAGCCGCGTGAGCGCAGAAGGCCCCTGCCGGAAGAACGGCGGAGGAGAGCGCTCAAGAGTGCCGTAGGCCATGGGAACGAAAAGAAACGCAGCGCCAGAACAGCTCGCAACAGAACCCGGAACGGGGCCACACCACACGGCGTGCCCCGGAAAATCCGTCGATTACTCCGACGTGAAAATGGTGCCCAGCCGGTCCATGCGTTCCAGCGCCATGCCGCTGCCGCGGGCCACGCAGGTCAGCGGGTCTTCGGCCACGAGCACCGGCAGGCCGGTTTCCTCGGCCAGCAGGCGGTCGAGGTCGCGCAGCAGCGCGCCGCCGCCCGTGAGCATCATGCCGCGCTCGGCGATGTCGGCGCCCAGTTCGGGCGGGGTTTGCTCCAGGGCGTTCTTCACGGCCGAGACGATCTGGTTGAGCGGGTCGGTCAGCGCTTCGAGAATTTCGTTGCTCGAAATGGTGAAGCTGCGCGGCACGCCTTCGCTGAGGTTGCGGCCCTTGACTTCCATTTCCTTGACTTCCGAGCCGGGGAAGGCCGAGCCGATCTGCTTCTTGATCTGCTCGGCGGTGGGTTCGCCGATCAGCATGCCGTAATTGCGGCGGATGTAGTTGATGATGGCCTCGTCGAACTTGTCGCCACCCATGCGCACGCTGCCTTTGTAGACCGTGCCGCCCAGCGAGATCACGCCGACCTCGGTCGTGCCGCCGCCGATGTCCACGATCATCGACCCCGTGGCTTCGCTGACCGGCAGGCCGGCACCGATGGCAGCGGCCATGGGCTCTTCGATGAGATAGACCTCGCTGGCGCCCGCGCCCAGGGCCGACTCGCGAATGGCGCGCCGCTCGACCTGGGTGGAGCCGCAGGGCACGCAGATGATGATGCGCGGACTCGGCCGGAACATCCGGGTGTCGTGCGCCATCTTGATGAACTGCTTGAGCATCTGCTCGGTCACGGTGAAGTCGGCGATCACGCCGTCCTTCATCGGCCGGATGGCCTCGATATTGCCCGGCACCTTGCCGAGCATCTGCTTGGCCTCCTTGCCGACGGCCTGAATGGTTTTCTTGCCGCTGGGGCCGCCCTCATGGCGGATGGCAACGACAGACGGCTCATCGAGCACGATGCCCTTGCCCCGCACATAGATCAGGGTGTTGCCGGTGCCGAGGTCGATGGCCAGGTCCGTCGAAAAATACTGACGAAAGGTTCGGAACATGGACGGTAGAAGGCGCAGCGGGCGCCGAAGTAGCGGGTTGTGTGTGGAATAAGCAACAGCAGGGCTTGATTTTCAGAACAAATCCTGCGCGCCAAATCGACGCATCATAACCCATGCATGCGCATAAAATGGCGTTTTCCGCAGGCCTTTCCAGGGGAGACCGGAGCGCGTTTTCGCCCGATCGTCCCTGCTTCGTTCCTGCGAACTGCCCGCCTGTTCTCCGAGAGATTCTCCGCTTGCCGGAGGGTCCGCCGGACGGCCTGATCGTTTCCGCCCCCCCGCCATGTCCCTCACCCTTCCCGATATCGACCGCCTGGCGCAACTCGCCCGGCTGGATCTGTCCGTCAGCGAGCGCGAACACATGCTGACCGACCTGAATGCGTTCTTTGCCGTGGTCGAGCAAATGCGCGCGGTCAACACCGACAACGTCACCCCGCTGGCCCACCCGCTCTCGGCCGTGCAGGACATGCCGTTGCGCCTGCGCGCCGACGCCGTGACCGAGGGCAACATCCGCGACGCGGCCCTGCGCAACGCGCCGGATGCGCAGGATGGCCTGTTCCTCGTGCCGAAGGTGATCGAATGAACGCGGCCGACCCGTCCACCGCCGACCTGCGCACGCTCACCGGGGCCTTGGCCGCACGCGAGGTCTCCAGCGTCGAACTCGTCCGCGCGGCGCTCGACCGCATCGCCGCCCACGCCGATCTGGGCGCCTTCCTCCACGTCGATGCCGAAGGCGCCCTGCGGGCCGCGCAGGCGGCCGACAGCGCCCGCGCCGCGGGCGACACCCGGCCGCTGCTGGGCGTGCCGGTGGCGCACAAAGACGTGTTCGTCACCCGCGCCATGCCGGCCACCGCTGGTTCGCGCATGCTGGCCGGTTATGCCAGCCCGTTCGATGCCACCGTGGTCGCCCGCCTGGGCTCGGGGGCCGACGACTTTGCGGGCGCCGGCATGGTCACCGTGGGCAAGACCAATATGGACGAATTCGCCATGGGCTCGTCCAACGAGAACTCGGCCTACAACCCCGTGCGCAACCCCTGGGACGCCACCGCCATTCCCGGCGGCTCGTCGGGCGGCTCGGCCGCAGCGGTGGCCGCGCGCCTGGTGAGCGCCGCCACCGGCACCGACACCGGCGGCTCGATCCGCCAGCCCGCGGCCATGTGCGGCATCACGGGCATCAAGCCGACCTACGGCCTGTGCTCGCGCTACGGCATGATCGCCTTCGCCTCCAGCCTCGACCAGGCCGGCCCGATGGCGCAGACCGCGTGGGACTGCGCCGCCCTGCTCACGGCCATGACCGGGTTCGACCCGCGCGACGCCACCAGCGTGGAGCGCGCCGTGCCCGACTATGTCGCCGCACTCGATCACCCCCTGCCCGGCGCCACCGCCGCACAGCCGATCAAGGGTCTGCGCATCGGCTTGCCGCGCGAGTACTTCGGCGCGGGCCTGGCCGCCGAGGTCGAAGCCGCCGTGCGCGAAGCCCTCAAGACGATGGAGGGCCAGGGCGCCACGCTGGTGGACGTCTCGCTGCCGCTGACCGAGCTGTCCATTCCGGCCTACTACATCATCGCGCCGGCCGAGGCCAGCTCCAACCTGAGCCGCTTCGACGGCGTGCGTTTCGGCCATCGCGCGGCGCACTACAAAGACCTGGCCGAGATGTACGGCAAGAGCCGCGCCGAAGGCTTCGGCCCCGAGGTCAAGCGCCGCATCATGATCGGCGCCTATGTGCTGTCGCACGGCTATTACGACGCCTACTACCTGCAGGCGCAGAAGATCCGCCGCCTCATCGCCGACGATTTCGCCCGCGCCTTCACCCAGTGCGACGTGATCGCGGGCCCGGTATCGCCCACCGTGGCGTGGAATCTGGGCGACAAGGCCGACCCGCTGGCCAACTACCTGGCCGACATCTACACGCTTTCGGCCAGTCTGGCCGGGCTGCCTGGCATGAGCGTGCCCGCGGGCTTCGGCGCGGGCGCCAACGCGCGCCGCCCGGTCGGCCTGCAACTCATCGGGCCGCACTTCGCTGAAGAGCGCCTGCTACAGCTCGCGCACCAGTTCCAGCAGGCGAGCGACTGGCATCGCCGCAGCCCGTTCTAAACACGACCATGGATCTGCATACCTGGCTGACCTTCTTCGTGGCGAGCTGGCTCATCAGCCTCTCGCCGGGCGCGGGCGCGATCTCGTGCATGACCACGGGCCTGCGCTTCGGCTGGCGCCTGGGGGTGTGGAACATCCTCGGCCTGCAACTGGGCATCGCCGCCATTCTGGTGGTGGTCGCCGCAGGGCTGGGCGCAATTCTGGCCGCCAGCGAAACCGCGTTCAGCGCGATCAAGTGGTTCGGCGTGGCCTATCTGCTGTGGCTGGGCATCCAGCAATGGCGGGCGCCTGCGCATAGCCTGGTCGATGGGGACGGCAGCGCCAGAAGCGCCACGCCGCCCACGCGCACCCAGCTCGTGATGCGCGGCTTTCTCATCAACGCCAGCAACCCCAAGGGCCTGGTCTTCATGCTCGCGGTGCTGCCGCAGTTCATCAACCCCGCGGCGCCGCAGCTGCCGCAGTATCTGCTGTGCGGGCTGTCGCTGTTCATCACCGACATCGTGGTGATGAACGCCTACACCCTGCTGGCCGCGCGCGTGCTCGTCGCGCTGCGCTCGCCCCGGCACCAACTCTGGCTGCAGCGCAGTTTTGGCACCCTGTTCATCGGCGCCGCGCTGCTGCTCTCGGCGTTTCGCCGTTCAGCCCAGATTGTTCAATAGGACGCGGGATGATGGCGGGTGGATTGGGGATGAATTTGGCTGCGGGCGACAAGCCCATAGCCCAAGCTATGGGCGCGAAGCACGCGGGCAAAGACGCCCCAATCCACCCGCCAGCGCCCGCGTAGGCGCAACGCGCCGCCTATTGGACAATCTGGGTTCAACTTAAGGAATCGCACCATGTCATGGGAAGTGGTCATCGGGCTGGAAACCCACGTTCAGCTCTCCACCCAATCCAAGATGTTTTCCGCCGCGTCCACCGCGTTCGGCGCCGCGCCCAACACCCAGGCCTGCGCCGTCGATCTGGCGCTGCCCGGCGTGCTGCCGGTGGCCAACCGCGCCGCGGTGGAACGCGCCATCCGCCTCGGCCTCGCCTTGGGCGCAACCATCGCCCCGCGCTCCGTCTTCGCCCGCAAGAACTACTTCTACCCTGACCTGCCCAAGGGCTACCAGATCAGCCAGTACGAGATTCCCGTGGTGCAGGGCGGGGTGGTCGATTTCGTCGTGGACGGCAAGCCGCACCGCCTGCAGCTCACCCGCGCCCACCTCGAAGAAGACGCGGGCAAGTCGCTGCACGAAGCCGGCCTGTTCGACCGCGCGGGCAACGCCGCCAGCGGCATCGACCTCAACCGCGCGGGCACGCCGCTGCTCGAAGTCGTCACCGAGCCCGACATGCGCAGCGCCCGCGAAGCCGCCGAGTACGCCCGCGCGCTGCATGCGCTCGTCATGTGGCTGGGCATCTGCGACGGCAACCTGCAGGAAGGCTCGTTCCGCTGCGACGCCAACGTCTCCGTGCGCCGCCCCGGCGAGCCCCTGGGCACGCGCTGCGAGATCAAGAACCTCAACAGCTTTCGCTTTCTCGAAAAAGCCATCGAATTCGAAGTGCGCCGCCAGATCGAACTCCTCGAAGACGGCGGCAAGGTCGTGCAGGAAACCCGGCTGTACGACCCCGACAAGGGCGAGACCCGCACCATGCGCACCAAGGAAGACGCGCACGACTACCGCTACTTCCCCGACCCCGACCTGCCGCCACTGGTCATCGCGCCCGATTGGATCGAGCGGGTGCGCGCCGACATGCCCGAGCTTCCCGGCCAGATGGCCGCGCGCTTCGTCGCGGCGCATGGCCTGAGCGCCGACGCCGCCGCGCAGATGACCCAGACCCGCGCCCACGCCGCCTACTTCGAGGCCTGCGTGGCCGCGGGCGCCGCGCCCAAACTGGCCGCCAACTGGATCATGGGCGAACTCGCCGCCCAGCTCAACCGCGACGAGCGCGACATCTCGAATAGCCCCGTCACCGCCGCGCAACTCGCCGCGCTCACCCGCAAGATCGACGACGGCACCCTGTCGAGCAAGACCGCCAAAGAAGTCTTCGGCGCGCTGTGGGCGGGCGAGCAGGGCGGCGAGGTCAGCGCCATCATCGACGCCCGCGGCCTGGCCCAGGTCAACGACAGCGCAGCTCTCCAGGCCGCCGTCGATGCCGTGCTCGCCGCCAACCCGAAGAACGTCGAGGAATACCGCGCTGGCAAAGACAAGGCCCTCAACGCCCTGGTCGGCCAAGTCATGAAAGCCACCGGCGGCCGCGCCAACCCGCAGCAGGTCGGTGAGATGCTGAAGAAGGCCGTGGGGTAAAGCGGCGGCGGCTGGCGGTGGCGTGCATGCGCAAGGCCCCAGACCGCCCGCCACAGCACGCGCGACACGCGAGGACTTGTGCGCGCGTTGCCTTAAGCGGCGCGGTCGCCCAGGTGGCTCGCGAGGGCTTGCGATAGCCGCTGCGTGATCTTGATCATGCTCGCCTCGCTGCGCTCGAAGCCATACACGGTGAGCGGAAAATTCAGGGGCTCCTGCACCTTCCAGATAGCGTCATGCTCGCTCGCGGGGAATAGCTGCGCGGGGTTTCCGACCGCCACCCAGCCTATGGGAACCGTGGTGCCTGAAGCGAGCCGAGTTTTCAGGTGCACGACGCCATGGATGCGCACTTCCGAACCCGCGCCAATATGCGCCCCATGGAAAACAGCGCAGCCCGTGGCGAGGAAGACTTCGTTCTCGATCGTGCAGCCCACCACGTGCGCATTCGGCCCAACCAGGCAGTTTGAGCCCAGAGTCAGCGGATGAGCCGCCGAGCTACGGAGAACCGCGTTCTCCATGACGATGCACTCCCGTCCGATCGAGATCGACCCGCCCTCCGCGATGATCTGGGCGCCAAAAAGAATGCGGGCACCGGGACCGATGCGGACGTCACCACAAACGACGGCGTTGGGTGCGACGAAGGCCGTGGGATCGACGACAGGCGACTTGCCGAGATGTTCGATGAGCATGGCGTTGGGTTGAGGTTAACCGGCAAAAATGCGGAGTATTTTTGTCCGCGTTGAACCGCCCGTTAGGCCTTGGTGCGAGATGCGCAGACCAAGGCAAGACTCATGCATAGTGCGACCACATGCGCAAAACCTTGACGATTCGCTGCTCTTGCAGCACCTCGTAAACGAGTCGATGCTGAATGTTGATTCGCCGGGAATAGGCGCCATCCAGATCACCAACCAGCTTCTCGTATGGCGGCGGGTTTTGGAAGGGATTCTCTTTGATGACGGCCAAGAGCTCTTGGGCTTTGGCCTTCAGTCCATTCGCGGCGAGTTTCTGAGCGTCCTTTTGAGCGTGCTTGGTGTAAACGACTTCCCAACTCACCAGTCAAGCTCCTTAGAGCAAGCATCGATGGGTTCGGTCATTCCTTCTTTGATGGACTCGCGCATGCCGGGAACAGAAAGCAGATACAGCGTTTCCTGAATTGCTTGCCAGTCCTCTGCCGCCAAGAGCACAGCGTCATGGCGCTTGCCTGCAATTGTGATTGGCTGATGCGACTCAGCTGCCTGATCCATTAGGCGGTAGAGGTTGGCGCGTGCTTCGCTAGCGGAGAGTGTTTGCATGATGAACTCCTAAGCCACGAAACGTACGTTAATTGGTACGGATTGTCAAGTGCCTAGCTTCTGGCTCGCTGACTTGGCCATGCGCTCGTATGAAAATGCATAACGAACGAAAGGGACTTCCCCGTCCCGAGTGATCCGCGCAGTTGCGGGGTACGGCATCGAGGTGCCACGATGGGAAGTGCAATCTCTCATCAACGCACTCGTTTTATGGAAGGGGAAGGTCACCCGGCTCGATGAACGCGTCGCCCAGTACGACCAGCACATCCGAGTCATGGCCCGACAAAGCACCGAAGCCCAGCGCCTGATGCAACTCTCGGGGGTTGGGGAGATCACGGCCACCGCGCTCTTGAGCACCCTCGGCCATGGCCGAGACTTCAAATGCGGGCGCCAACTGTGTGCCTGGCTCGGTCTGGTGCCCGGCCAGTACAGCTCGGGCGGCAAGCAGCGTCTGGGCCGCATCACCAAGGCCGGCGACCCGTACCTGCGCAGTTTGCTGGTGTTGGGCGCCAGAGCGGTGCTGGCGGCGGCCAAGAACAAGAGCGACCCGATCAGCCGCTGGGCCACGGCGCTGGCGCAGCGACGCGGCTACTGGAAGGCGGTGGTGGCGATCGCGGCCAAGAACGCCCGCATGTGCTGGGCGGTGCTCAGTCGGGGCGAGGCCTTCCAATTGCCGACCTGAGCACCGAGTGGCTCAACCGAACACCTCAGCCAACAAGAGGAGATTTGATTCCATTTCCACCACCGCGTGCAGCCGCCGCCGTTGATGAGTCAAGGTTGGACCTGCGCGGGGCGTGACCGTTTAACTCAAGGAGTCCAGGGTCGATGCAAGCATCGACCCTCCTCGGCTAACGAATGGGTCCCCCGCGCGCGTCTTTCATCAGGGTCCGCTGCCATTCAAGCAGCATCCATGACCGTTTGTAGTTTCGCTGTCCGCATCCCTTGCTCTGTGAGCAACGCAGGTCCGGCGCTGAGGGTGGAAAACCGTCATTCCAATGCCCGCCTCGTGATCTATCGCCCTGCGATGCTTCACGGCTGGATCGGTGTTTGACTTTCGAAGGGAAGCCCTTGTAGTTTGAGCTAAGCGGGCGACAGTGGCGGGACGCCAGGCCCGGGCCTGTGAAAATGGACGGAGTACCGCAGGCCCGGGCCTGGTGGCCTGCCGTTGGCGCTCCGCTTGAGCGAGGGGTTAGCGAAGTAATCGGCCCGTCCGCGCCGCAAATCGCGCCGAAGAAACTCGTGGCATTTGCACGCGGAATGTGAGAAGGTGGAACGTAGCACTGGCGAAGACCGAAGTAGCAATGGTGCACATTGCCCGCGGGTTAGCGTGGTCGTGGGCTGCGTCATCGACATTGGTGAGCCTGTGCCGGGCCGCTTCGGTCTGGTGCAGGCATCCCGTTTGAGAGAGTGATCAAGACGACGTACCCGAGCCGGTGCCACGTTCCACTTTTCATGATGGAGGATGTCATGGCACACCGCAAGAGGCCCACTACAGAGTCGGCCATCACCCTGACCCACCCCAACGCCGCCGGTATCGACATCGGCGGCGCCTCGCACTTCGTGGCCGTGCCACCGGACCGAGACGACGAGCCCGTGCGCGAGTTCGCCTGCTTCACCGCCGACCTGCACCGCCTGGCCGACTGGCTCGACGCCTGCTGCGTGGACACTGTGGCCATGGAATCCACCGGCGTCTACTGGATACCGTTGTACGAGCTGCTGGATTCGCGCGGCTTCACCGTTCTTCTGGTCAACGCCCGCCATGTCAAAAACGTCTCGGGCCGCAAGAGCGACGTGCTGGACTGCCAGTGGCTGCAGCAGCTCATGAGCTTTGGCCTGCTGCGCGGAGCCTTCCGGCCGGCCGAACAGGTCTGCGCCCTGCGCGCGCTCACCCGCCAGCGCACCATGCTGCTGCGCAGCCAGGGCCGCTTCGTGCAGCACATGCAAAAGGCCCTGACACAGATGAACATGCAGCTGGCCAACGTCATCTCCGACGTGGTCGGTGAGACCGGTCAGAAGATCCTGCGCGCCATCGTCGCGGGCGAGCGCGACGGACTGACACTGGCCAAGCTCAAGAACGCGCGCATCCGCGCCAGCGAGGACGACATCGCCAAGAGCCTGCAAGGCAGTTGGCGCGCCGAGCACCTCTTTGCCCTGAAGCAGGCCCTGGACGCGTTCGACTTCTGCGGCACCCAACTGGCCGAGTGCGATGCGCAGATTCAGGCCCAGTTGCAGGCACTGCATGTGCGAGAAGACGAACCGGCAGCGGGCAAGAAGCGCGGACGCGCCCGCAATGCCCCGAAGTTCGATCTGCGCACACAGCTCTTCCAGATGTGCGGCGTGGACCTCACGCGCATCGATGGCATCGATGTGACCACCGCGCTGGTGGTGGTCTCGGAGGTGGGCGCCGACATGGGCAAGTTCCCCAGCGACAAGCACTTCGCTTCCTGGCTGGGTTTGTGTCCGGGCACCAAGATCACCGGGGGCAAGGTCATGAGTGGCAAGACCAAGCGCTGCGCCAACCGCGCGGCCCAGGCGCTGCGTCTGGCCGCTGCGGCCTTGCGTTCGAGCCAGTCGGCCCTGGGCGCGTATTTCCGGCGCCTGTGCGCACGCATGGACAAACCCAAGGCCGTCACGGCCGCTGCCCACAAGCTGGCCCGACTGATCTACGCCATGCTCACCCACGGCCAGGAGTACACCGACAGGGGGCAGGACTACTTCGAGGAGCGTTACCGTCAGCGCGTCTTGCACAACCTCACCCAGAAGGCCAAAGCCATGGGCATGCAGCTCGTACCCGCCCACAGCACCGCCTAAAAAAACACCATGAAAATCAATCAGCTCTCAGGTGTTTCTTGAGAGGCATCACCGCTTGCTGCGACCGCCGACGAACTTGCGCAGAAGGCGGACCCACAGAGACCAGGATGCCGGAGTAGGCGACTCGCCAAGCACTACCTGCGCATTGGTCAGGGCGTCTTCGACAAGTGCGTCATGCAGAGGCCGGATGGCGATGGGCCAGGACAGCAGGGCGGACCCGCTGAGCGACATGTCGATCGTGTGCCTGAGAGTGGTGCCATTCGTACCGTGGCGCAGGATCTCGAACCAGTGCTTGCCTACGAACCCCCGGGGAGAAAGGAACTGAAAGGTGAACTTCTTGCCTGGTTCGTACTCGATGACGGAGTAGCGGAGTGGGCCATGGCCTCCTGTCGCGCCAAGTCCGAGGGGCTTGTTCAAGCGCATGCAAGGCCAGTGCTTCGATGGCCAAAGAACATCCTCGGTGGAAGACAGCGAATCCAGAAGACGCGCAGCGCGTTCCGGGCCGGAACTGAGGTTGCGTTCGTGAACGTTGACGACGCGCACGGAGTTGCCCTGTGATGCCTAACGTAATGTAGGCCGTCAAATAACGTCGATGACCGATGTTATCCGACAAAATAATCCGGTCATCTGCCGCCATACCAAAGCGGCAGGGCGGGCCGCAAGCCGCTGAATACCTCGGCGCCGGGGCGCAGTCAAAGGCCCATGTGCGCTTGAGTTTACGGGCACACCCAGTCGTCTATCCACGCGCCTTCGCG
This sequence comes from Thiomonas intermedia, assembly GCF_002028405.1. Lineage (NCBI taxonomy): Bacteria > Pseudomonadati > Pseudomonadota > Betaproteobacteria > Burkholderiales > Thiomonas > Thiomonas intermedia. The sequence continues at coordinate 2,012,218 of NZ_CP020046.1, read as the reverse complement.
AAGGGTTCGCCAGTCGCATCGCGGACGCTCTGCGCACCCGTCCTTCATGGCTTAACCCCAAAGTCGCGGCGCTCGCCAACGTACATTTCGATGCAGCCGCGCAAGATCGCGCAGGCGCCCCTTGGAGACCGCCTCATGTTGCAACGCTTGATCACCTACTGGGTCTATGGCGGCTTTCTCGCCGGGCTTCTGCTGCTCCTGCTTTCGCCGCTGCTGCTCGCCGATTGGTCGGTCCCGCTTGCCGCGGCCTTTCTCCTCCTCCCGGCGTACATGCTTCATCAATACGAGGAGCATGACGATGACCGCTTCCGTCTGTTCCTCAATCAGACCATCGGCAAGGGCTACGACGTGCTCTCGCCCCTGGCGGTCTTCATCATCAACGTGCCGGGCGTGTGGGGCGTGATGGCGCTATCGCTGTATGCCGCGGTGACCGTGAACCCCGGCTGGGCGCTCATTGCCGTGGATCTGGCACTGGTCAACGCCTTCGTGCACATCGTGCATGCCTTGATCTTCAGGCGCTACAACCCGGGGCTCGCCACCGCGCTGGTGATCTTCCTGCCGCTGGGCGGCACCACGCTGTGGCTGATCGGGAAAACCGGCCAGGCCACCGCGCTGGAACAAGGGGTGAGCCTGCTGCTGGCCATCGCCATCCACGCCGCCATCCTGATCCACGTCCACCGCCGCCTGGTCGCCTTACAACGGGCTCAGGGCAATCGGCGCGGCTGACGCGGAACGACCCGGCTCGAAGGTCGCAGCCCCATCGGGGGGCTGTCCTCGCTACGGCGCCGCTCTCACGGCTTCGACTCTGAAGCCACGGTCGAGTCGAGCCACTGCGTCGCCGCCTGGGTCAGGATGGCATTCACGCCGCCCTCGACGGTCACGGCGCGGTCGCGCAGGCGTTGTGCCAGATCGGCGGGCAGCTTGCAGGTCAGCGGCACCAGCTTGGGCGCGGCGTCTTTGGGTTTGGCCTCGGCCTTCGCGGCCATGGCCTTGGCGCCCTGGCCAAAGCGCTGCGGGATCGTGCCCGACTTCAGCTTGCCGTCGAGCTTCTTGGCGAGGTGTTTTTCAAGGTCTGTCTTTTTCATGCTCATGGGGCACCCCCGGTGGTCTGGACGCGCATTGTCCACCACGCCCGGCCGCCAGCGCCCCTACGAATGGAATGCGGCCGGGGCGAACAGGATGTCGCTGCCCCACCCCGTGCGCACCTTGTGCTTGATGACCAGTTCGTAGTTCTGGGATCCTGAAGCGTGGCAACGTCAGTTTCCCAGACCTGTCCGGGTGAACGACCTATTGAAGCATCACCGTTAGGGGACGTCGATCAACCGCCAGCCGCCCGCAGGCTCGCGGCAGGCCCGAACCCTGGCGGATTGCGCCGGGTCGCGCCGGGTGTAGAGGGTGACCTCAAAGGTCTTGCAAAGCCGCCCCTCCTGCTCGGCGGTGGCCTCCAGCTTGAAGCTGCCTCCGGCGCCGCTCTTGGGGTTGTGCCACTCGAGCCGCGTGGCGTCGCTGCCGAGAAATGACGCGCCTTCGCGTGACAGATCGTCGATGTCGGCCTGTCCGAATCGCTGCAGGGGCGTGTTCTTCAGGATCGGCGTCCAGTTGTTCGCCCATGCCGTGGAAGCCCACACGGCCAAGCCCAGCATGACCAGCCAGGATTTGTGTCTCATCGGTGCTCTCCAAAGTGCGTTCGGTTCAGGGCAATGCTAACCGTCAATCGTCGATGCGCACGGCGGATGCTGCCTCAATGCAGCTTGATGCGCGGCTCGGTGGTCCGCGAAATCAGGCGCGCCAGCGTGAGGAAGACGGTTTTCCAGAAACCGTGCAGGGCGTGCAGATGCATGCGGTAAAGCAGCCAGTAGATGAAGCGGGCGAAGTGCCCCTCGATGAACATGCTGCCCTTCGATAGACCGCCCATGAGATTGCCCACGGTGCTGTGCTCGCCCAGCGACACCAGCGAGCCGAAGTCGCGGTAACGAAAGGTCAGCAGCGGCCTGCCCTGCAATTGCCGCGTGATCTGCCGGGCGATGAGGCTGGCCTGCTGGTGCGCGGCCTGGGCGCGCGGCGGCACGTTGGCTGCATGGCCTTCCCAGGCGCAGGCGGCGCAGTCGCCCAGGGCGTAGATGGCGTCGTCGCGGCTGGTCTGCAGCGTGGGGCGCACCACGAGCTGGTTGATGCGGTTGGTCTCGAGCCCGCCGAGGTCGCGCAGGAAATCCGGGGCTTTGACGCCCGCCGCCCAGACCACCAGTTCGGCGGGCAGAAAGTCGCCGTCCGCGGTGCGCACCCCCGTGGCGGTGACTTCGGTCACGCGCTTGCCGGTATGCATCTGCACGCCGAGCTTGGCCAGCTCGCCTGCGGCGGCGGCCGACAGCCGCTCGGACAGCGCGGGCAGGATGCGGGGCGCGGCCTCCACCAGGCTGAGGCGCACATCACGCTCGGGGTCGATGCGGTCGAGGCCATAGGCGGCCAGCACCCGCGTGGCGTTGTGCAGCTCGGCCACCAGTTCCACCCCGGTCGCCCCAGCGCCGATGGCCACGACCTTGAGCTGCTCCGGCCGCAGCGGGCCGCTTTGGGTGTTGGCGGCGATGCAGGCGTTCACCAGGCGCCGGTGAAAGCGCCGGGCGTCTTCGGGCGTATCGAGGGCAATGGCATGTTCGGCCGCGCCGGGCGTGCCGAAGTCGTTGTTCTGACTGCCCACGGCGATCACCAGTATGTCGTAGCCGATGCGGCGGCGGGGCACGATCTCGCGCCCGCTCTCGTCGAGCGTGGGGGCCACCCGCACTTCGCGGCGCTCGCGGTCGAGGCCGTCCATGGCGCCGAGCCGGTACTTGAAATGGTGCCAGGTGGATTGGGCGAGGTAGTTCAGCTCGTTGTCGTCGATGCCGAGGGTGCCGGCCGCCGCCTGATGCAGCAGCGGCTTCCAGAGATGACTGCGGCCCCGTTCGATCAAGGTGATGTCGGCCTGGCGCCGACGCCCCAGGGTGTCGCCCAGGCGGGTGGCCAGCTCCAGCCCGCCGGCACCGCCTCCGACGATGACAATGCGAGGCAGCGTGGAATCGGTGGGCATTTGGGGCATGGCGTTGGGTCGTCGGAGCAATGCCAACATTGGAGACTGCCTTGCCCCTGGGCGCAAGCGGCGTCTCGCCTTGGGCGACGCTGAACAAGTTTTCGTGAGGGCGCGCGCCTGGCCGCGGGGCAAGCGATTGATCTGGCCTGGAGAAGGATGAACGGGTCAATGGGCCTCGCCATGCCGGCGTCTCCCCCTCCCAACCTCCCCCACGACGTGGGGGAGGAGAAAACTGCGCTGCGCGCGATCTGCGTAAGCCCTCCCAACCTCCCCCACGACGTGGGGGAGGAGAAAACAGCGCTACGCGTGATCTGCGTAAGCCCCTCCCGACCGCCCCCACGCTGTGGGGGCGGCGTGTTGGCTCCCTCTCCACTTGTGGGGAGGGTTGGGGTGGGGTGGCGGATCAATAGAGCGAGGATTTGCAACGCCGCAGACCGCCCGCGCACAGGAGGCGCGACGCGCGAAGGACTTGTGCAGCGTTGCCCTAACATGCACGGCTACGCCGCCGCCCGCTGTCCGGGCGCCCGCGCGGCCTCAACCTGCAAGCCTCACGATGAACGAGAAGTACGACGCCAGCGCGGTGGAAGCCGCCGCGCAAGCCCACTGGCAAAGCACCGATGCCTACCGCGTGCGCGAAGACAAGCCGGGCGAGAAGTTCTACGCCTGCTCCATGCTGCCCTACCCCTCGGGCAAGCTGCACATGGGCCATGTGCGCAACTACACCATCAACGACATGCTCACCCGCCATCTGCGGATGAACGGGCACAACGTGCTCATGCCGATGGGCTGGGACGCCTTCGGTCTGCCGGCCGAAAACGCGGCCATGAAAAACAAGGTCCCCCCGGCGAAGTGGACCTACGACAACATCGCTTATATGAAGCGGCAGATGAAGGCCATGGGTCTGGCGATCGACTGGAGCCGCGAGGTGGCGACCTGCTCGCCCGAGTACTACACGTGGAATCAGTGGCTGTTCCTCAAGATGCTCGAAAAGGGCATCGCCGAGCGCCGCACCCAGGTGGTCAACTGGGACCCGGTGGACCAGACCGTGCTGGCCAACGAACAGGTGATCGACGGTCGCGGCTGGCGCAGCGGCGCCGTGGTGGAGAAGCGCGAGATTCCCGGCTACTACCTCAAGATCACCGACTACGCCGAGGAACTGCTGGCCGCCGTGGCCGACCCCGAAGACAAGAACTACCTCGCCGGCTGGCCCGAGCGGGTGCGGCTCATGCAGGAGAACTGGATCGGCAAGAGTGCCGGCGTGCGTTTCGCCTTCACCCACACCATCCGCGATGCGCAAGGCGCACCGATTCAGGACGGGCGCATGTACGTGTTCACCACCCGGGCGGACACCATCATGGGCGTGACCTTCTGCGCCGTGGCGCCCGAGCATCCGCTGGCCGAGCATGCGGCACGCGACAACGCGGCGCTGGCCGCGTTCATCGCGTCGTGCAAGGCCGGCGGCACCACCGAAGCCGAGCTGGCGACCAAGGACAAGGAAGGCATGCCCACCGGGCTGTCCGTCACCCACCCTCTCACTGGCGCCGACGTGCCGGTGTGGGTGGGCAACTATGTGCTGATGAGCTACGGCGACGGCGCGGTGATGGGCGTGCCCGCGCACGACGAGCGCGACTTCGCCTTCGCCAAGAAGTACGGTCTGCCGATCAAGCAGGTGGTCGCCGTCGGGAACGAGTCCTTCTCCACCGAAGCCTGGGCCGAGTGGTATGGCGACAAGCAGCGCGCGGTTTGCGTCAACTCGGGCGAGCTCGATGGCCTGCCCTATGCCGCAGCGGTCGATCAGATCGCGCAGCGGCTCACAGCCAAGGGGCTGGGCGAGAAGCGCACCACCTGGCGCCTGCGCGACTGGGGCGTGAGCCGCCAGCGCTACTGGGGCACGCCGATCCCCATCATTCACTGCCCGGATTGCGGTGCGGTGCCGGTGCCCGAGAAGGATTTGCCGGTGGTGCTGCCCGAGAACCTCATCCCTGACGGAAGCGGCAACCCGCTGCACCAATGCGCCGAGTTCGTGAACGTCGCTTGCCCGCAATGCGGCAAGCCGGCCAAGCGCGAGACCGACACCATGGACACCTTCGTCGATTCGAGCTGGTACTTCATGCGCTACACCTGCGCCGACAACCACGGCGCCATGGTCGATGCCCGCACCGACTACTGGATGCCGATGGACCAGTACATCGGCGGCATCGAGCACGCCATCCTGCACCTGCTGTATGCGCGTTTCTGGACCAAGGTGATGCGCGACCTGGGGCTGGTCAAGGCCGACGAGCCCTTCACCCGTCTGCTCACCCAGGGCATGGTGCTCAACCACATCTACTCGCGCAAGACGCCGCAGGGCGGCATCGAGTATTTCTGGCCGCACGAGGTCGAGAACGTCGTCGACGCCCACGGCAAGATCGTCGCCGCCAAGCTCAAGGCCGACGGCTCGGCCGTGGACTACGGCGGCGTGGGCACCATGAGCAAGAGCAAGAACAACGGCGTCGATCCGCAGGATCTCATCGACCGCTTCGGCGCCGACACCGCCCGCCTGTTCACCATGTTCGCCGCACCGCCCGAAGCCACCCTGGAGTGGAACGACGCCGCGGTGGAGGGTGCGCACCGCTTCCTCAAGCGGGTGTGGGCCTTCGGGCTGAAGCTGGGCGCCCCGGACTCATCCAACGACGAGCCGGGCGAGGCCGCCCGCAAGCTGCGCCGCGAGGTGCACCAGACCTTGCAACAGGTGAATTTCGACTACGGCCGCATGCAGTACAACACGGTGGTGTCGGGCGCGATGAAGCTGCTCAACGCCCTTGAAGGCGCGGACGCCGCCGCTGCGGGCATGCCCGCCGCACTGCGTGAGGGCTTCGGCATTCTGCTGCGCGTGCTCTACCCCGCCACGCCGCACATCGCCCATGCGCTGTGGTCCGAGCTGGGCTACGCCGACGAACATGGCGATCTGCTCGACGCGCCCTGGCCCCAGATCGACGAGGCCGCGCTGGTGCAGGACACGATCGAGCTCATGTTGCAGGTCAACGGCAAGTTGCGCGGCGCCATTCAGGTCGCGGCCGGTGCCGACAAGGCCACGATCGAGGCTGCCGCACTGGCCAGCGCCGACTTCGCCAAGTTCAGCGAGGGCAAGGCCGCGAAGAAGGTCATCGTGGTGCCCGGGCGGCTGGTCAATGTGGTGGTCTGAATGACGCGCCGCAGCCTCGATGCCCGCCACACCCGCCGCGCCGTGCTGCGCGGCCTTGCCGCCGTCGGCCCCGTCCTGGGCCTGAGCGCCTGCGGGTTCCGCCTGCGCGGCTCGACCAATCTGTCGTTCAGCACGCTGTACGTGGCGGGTGCCGAGACCTCGGCCTTCGTCATCGCCCTCAAGCGCCAGATCGCCGCGACCACGTCGACCCGCATCGCGCCGGACGCCAAGTCGGCGCAAGCCGTGTTCACCCTGCTGGCCGATTCGCAGACGCAGACCCCGCAGGCCTACAACGCCGATGGCACCGTAGCGCAGTACCAATTGCGCTACACCGTGAGCTTTCAGCTCGCCACGCCGCAGGGCCGGATGCTGATCGCCCCCACCGAGCTGACCCAGACCAGCAATCTCAGCTACAACTCCAGCGCCACCTTGGCCAAGGCCAACGAGTCCGACCTGCTCTACCGCGGCATGCGCGAGGAATTGATCAACCGTCTGATGTACCAGCTCGCCGCGGTCAAGGTGCCCCCTACGCCGGAGCGCCCCGGCGACGGGTCGGAGGACTGATGCAGCTTGCCTTGGAACAGCTCGACGCCCATCTCGCCCGCCAGCTCGAAGCGCTGTACGTGGTGTACGGCGACGAAACCCTGCTGGTGAACGAGGCCGTCGACGCCATTCGGGCGCGCGCCCGCCAGCAAGGCTTCGACGAGCGCGAGAGCCACACGGTGGAACGCGGCTTCGACTGGAGCCACCTGCTCGCGGGCAGCCGCGAGATCAGCCTGTTCGGCGGGAAGCGGCTCATCGAGCTGCGCCTTCCCGGCGGCAAGCCCGGTCGCGACGGCGGCGAGGCGCTGGCGGCGCTGGCCGGCCATCTCTCGGCCGAGGTGATGGCCATCGTGGTGCTGCCGCGGCTGGACGCGGCCACCCAGAAGTCGGCCTGGTTCGGCGCCCTGAGCCAGGGTGGCGTGGCCGTCCGCGTGGACAGTGTCGAACTGGCGCAGCTGCCGCGCTGGATCAACGCCCGATTGCAGCGTCACGGCTTCACCCTCCCGCCGGGCGACGCGGGACGGGCGCTCACCGACTTTCTGGTGGCGCGGGTGGAAGGCAATCTGCTGGCGGCGCATCAGGAGATCGAAAAACTGGCACTGCTGTGCCCGCCCGGCCCGCTCGATCCCGACATGGTCGAGCAGGCGGTGCTGAACGTGGCGCGATACAGCGTGTTCAAGCTCGGCGAGGCGGTGCTGGGCGGCGATGTCGCCCGCCTGCGCCGCATGCTCGAAGGTCTGCAGGCCGAGGGCGTGGCCCCGGTGCTGGTGCACTGGACGCTGGCCGACGACCTACGCGCCTGGCTGCGCATCCGCCACGGGCTGGACGCGGGGCAGGGGCTGCCCGCGCTGCTGCGCGCCAACCGCATCTGGGGCGTGAAGGAGAAATTGCTGGAACGCGCCTTGCCGCGCCTGCGCACGCCCGATCTGGAGCGCCTGCTGCAGTTGGCGGCGCAATGCGATCTGGCCGTGAAAGGCCTGCGCCCCGATGCCCTGCCCCGCGCCCCGTGGGAGGCGCTGCAGGTCTTGGCCCTGTCCATGCTCGACGCGCTTTGGCCCACACCGCCCAGCGCGCGTCAGGGCCGCCGACTGGTGCTGCGCCCCGCCCTCTGAGCGGCCGTTACACCGCCGCGCCGCGCGGGTTGGTGAACTCTGCCGCGCCGCGCAGCTCTGAGCATGGGCCGCTGGTTTCGCGGCGTCCTTCTCCGCAACACCATGCCCTTCTCGCCTCCTCGCCAAACCCGCGCCCTTCGGCTGCCCCAGATTCTGAGCGCCATCGGCCTGTCTGCCGCAGCTCTGCTGCCTTCCGCGTTCGCCCAGACCGCGCCCAGCTTCACCGCGGGCCCGGACGATCTGATGCGTGTGCTGCCCTCGCAATTGCTCCCCGCGTTGCAGGCCGACTGCCACGGCGTCAAGATCGCCGCGCCCGCGTGGCCCGCGCAGCTCGACGCCTCTGCCACGCTGCTCACCACGCTCAATCAGGTGAAGGTGCCGGAAAAGCAGGCTGCCTTGCCGATGGCCATGCTCTGCCCCGCACCCAGCCCGCTCGCTGCGGCCTGGAGCCGGGCGGCGGAACAGGCCGGCAATCTGGTCAAACTCGACTTTCCCGGGGCGCCCGGACAGGTCAGCGGCGCCAGCTTCCTCGGCCCGCAAGGCAGCCGCGTGCTGCTGGTCAATCGCAGCACGCTGGCCGTGCGCGTGAAGCTGGGCACCTGGGTGGCCAAGGACGCACGGCTCGATCAGTACACCCAGGGCGGCACGACGGCAAGCCCGCCGAAGATCGACCATCTGCGGCGCGCCCTCGGCACCGAGGACGCGCAGGGCGTTCTGCTGCCGCCGATGTCGCTCAGCGTGGTCGGCTGAAGACCGTTGCGGCGGGCGCAGAGTTCCTCCGGGTTCGACCGCGGCCAAAGCCGCGGCCCATCCACCGTCAGACTGCCCACTGCCTGAGCTCGGCCAGGCCGACGGCGCCCGACCAGGGATGGCCGCAGGCGCGTCCGGTGGCCGGCGCATCGGCGTCGCCCAGGCCATCAAGCCAGGCCAGTGCGCCCTCGAAATTTTCATGCCGGGTATAGGCGCCGGTGGTCACGATGGTGCGCAGCCCCGCGCCCTGCGCCGCACGCAGGCCGTTGGTGGAATCCTCGAACGCCAGGGCCTGGTCAGGGCGCAGGCCCAAGCGATCGAGCACCCAGGTATAGATGCCCGGGTCGGGTTTTTTGCGGGGCACGGCGTCGCCCGCGCCCACGACTTCGAACCAGTCCATGCCACCGGCGCCCAGCGTGGCGTGGATGAGAGCCTCGACATTGTCGGGCGTGGTGGTGGTGGCGATCGCCAGGCGCAGACCGGCGCTGCGGGCCTGCTCCAGCACGCGGCGCACGCCCGGCCGCAGCGCGATGCCGCCTTCTGCCACCAGTCGCACGTAATGCGCGGTCTTGCGGCGGTGAAGCTCGGCAATCAGTCCGGCCGTCTCGGGGCGCGACGCCGCCTGCGGGTCAATCTCCTGCCAGTAGGCCAGCATGCGCTCCTTGCCGCCGGTGATGGCGAGCAGACGGCCGTAGGTCGGGACGTCCCAGTGCCAGTCGAGCCCGGCATCGACGAACGACTGGTTGAAGGCGATGCGGTGACCGTCGCGTTCGGTCTCGGCCAGGGTGCCGTCGACATCGAAAATCAAAGCCTGCAGAGCGCTCACTGGACGACCCTCCGCACGGCGCGCTGCGGGATGCGCGCTTGGGAGCGGCCCGGCGCGCTCACTTGGACGACCCTCCGCGCGGCGCGCTGCGGGATGCGCGCTTGGGAGCGGCCCGGCGCGCTCATGCCGCATCCTTCCACTTGATGGAGCAGCCGATGCTGGGGTACTGCTCGTCCGGGCCGGCGCCAGTGGCGGCGATCTGCTTCATGGCCTCGAACAGGTCGCGGCGCACGTCGGGCGCTGCGGCCTGCTTGCGCGAGGCGTCGAGCTGGCCGCGGTATTGAAGCTGCAGCGCGGCGTTAAAGCCGAAGAAATCGGGCGTGCAGACGGCGCCATAGGCCTTCGCGACCGCCTGCGATTCGTCGTACAGATACGGAAAGGCAAAACCGTGCCCGTCCGAAAAGCGCTTCATGTGGTCGAACGAGTCTTCGGGATAGGTCGCCACATCGTTGCTGCTGATGGCCACGGCATGCACCCCGAGGGCGCGCAGCTCGCGTGCATCGCGCACCATGCGGTCGGCCACGGCCTGCACGTAGGGGCAATGGTTGCAGATAAACATGACCAGGGTGCCGTTGGTGCCGCGCACATCGGCCAGGCTCCAGGTGCGTCCATCGACGCCGGGGAGGGAAAAATCAGGCGCGGCGAAGCCGCGTTGCAGAGGGTCGGCGGTGGCTGCCATGGAAATCTCCTGAATGCGTAAGGGGGAGGTGCTGCACAGACGACAACCCCGGCGCAAGGCCGGGGTTGGATGCTGCCCAGCGCGACCGAGGGCGATCAGTTGACCTTGGGGTCGAGCTTGCCCTTTTCGTACAGACCGACCATCGCGTCGAGCGTGATGGGCTTGATCTTGGAAGCGTTGCCCGCGGTGCCGAAGGCTTCGTAACGCGCCTTGCAGATCTCCTTCATGGCCTTGGTGGAGGCGATGAGGAATTTGCGCGGATCGAACTCTTTCGGATGCTCGGCCAGGAACTTGCGGGTGGCCCCGGTGGAGGCCATGCGCAGATCGGTGTCGATGTTGACCTTGCGCACGCCGTGCTTGATGCCTTCGACGATCTCTTCCACCGGCACGCCATAGGTCTCGCCCATGTCGCCGCCGTAGGAGTTGATGATCTTGAGCCAGTCCTGCGGCACCGAGGAGGAGCCGTGCATCACCAGGTGGGTGTTGGGGATGCGGGCATGAATTTCCTTGATGCGGCCGATGGCCAGGATGTCGCCAGTGGGCGGACGGGTGAATTTGTACGCGCCGTGGCTGGTGCCGATGGCGATGGCCAGAGCGTCAACGTGAGTCTTCTTCACGAAGTCGGCAGCCTCCTCGGGATCGGTCAGCAGCTGGCTGTGATCGAGCGTGCCTTCGGCACCGATGCCGTCTTCCTCGCCGGCCATGCCGGTTTCGAGCGAGCCCAGGCAGCCCAGTTCACCTTCAACCGACACGCCGCAGGAATGCGACATTTCCACGGTGCGCCGGGTGACGTCGACGTTGTAGTCGTAGGTGGTCGGGGTCTTGCCGTCGGTGCCCAGCGAGCCGTCCATCATCACCGAGCTGAAGCCCAGCTGGATGGAGCGCTGGCACACGCCGGGGCTGGTGCCGTGGTCTTGGTGCATGACCACGGGAATGTGCGGCCACTCTTCAACTGCGGCCTCGATGAGGTGACGCAGGAAGGGCGCGCCGGCGTACTTGCGGGCACCGGCCGAGGCCTGCAGGATGACCGGCGAGTTGGTCTCGTCGGCGGCTTCCATGATGGCGCGCACCTGTTCGAGGTTGTTGACGTTGAAGGCGGGGACGCCGTAGGAATGCTCGGCCGCGTGGTCGAGCAGTTGACGCAGGGAAATCAGGGCCATGACGGACTCCTCAAGAAGGGAAAGACAGGATCAACGATGGTCGGGCATCAAGACAGCGGCTGCTTGGCGCGCTGCTGCAGGATTTCAAAGGCCGGCAGCTGCTTGCCTTCGAGCACCTCGAGGAAGGCGCCACCGCCCGTGGAGATGTAGCCGATCTTGTCGGTGATCTCGTACTTGGCGATGGCGGCCAGGGTGTCGCCACCGCCCGCGATGGAGAACGCCGGGCTGCTGGCGATGGCCGCGGCCAGGGTCTTGGTGCCGTTGGCAAAGGCGTCGAACTCGAACACGCCGACCGGGCCGTTCCAGACGATGGTGCCGGCCGCCTGCAGCTTGGCGGCGAGCTTGGCCGCGGTCTTGGGGCCGATGTCGAGAATCAGGTCGTCGGCGGCCACGTCCTTGGCGTCTTTTACGGTGGCCTCGGCGGTGGCGCTGAACTGCTTGGCCACCACGACGTCCTCGGGAATGGGCACTTCGGCGCCACGCGCCTTCATCTTGGCGATGACCTTGCGGGCCTCGTCGAGCAGATCGGGCTCGGCCAGACTCTTGCCGATGGGCAGACCCTCGGCCAGCATGAAGGTGTTGGCGATGCCGCCACCCACGATCAGGCCATCGACCTTGTCGGCCAGGCTCTGAAGAATGGTCAGCTTGGTGGACACCTTGGAGCCCGCCACGATGGCCACCAGCGGCCGGGCCGGATTGGCCAGCGCGCGGTTGATGGCGTCGATCTCGGCGGCCAGCAGCGGCCCGGCGCAGGCGATGTGCGCATGCTTGGCGATGCCGTAGGTGGTCGCCTCGGCACGGTGCGCGGTGCCGAAGGCGTCGTTCACATAGATGTCGGCGAGCTTGGCGATCTTTTGCGACAGCGCGTCGTCATTCTTTTTCTCGCCCTTGTTGACGCGGGCGTTCTCGAGCATGACCACTTCACCGGGACGCACGTCGAAGCCGCCGTCCACCCAGTTGGCCTGCAGCTTGACCGGCAGGCCAAGCAGCTCGCCCAGGCGCTTGGCCACGGGGGCCAGCGAGTCTTCGGGCTTGAATTCGCCTTCGGTCGGACGTCCCAGATGCGAGGTGATCATCACCCCGGCGCCTGCGTCGAGCGCCATCTTCACGGCGGGCACGGATGCGCGCACGCGGGTGTCTTCGGTGATCTCGCCCTTGTCGTTGAACGGCACGTTCAGGTCGGCGCGGATGAACACGCGCTTGTCCTGGGCGAAGCCACGCTTGCACACTTCTTCAAAGGTCAGGATTTGCATCAATCTCTCCTCGGTTCCGCACCCGGCCCGCCAGCAACTGCGCGGCCGGGGCGCGACGTCGTTGCGACGTCAATGCGACATCAGTGGCTGGCGACGTGCTTGACGAAGCGCATCATGTTGCAGGTGTAGCCGTATTCGTTGTCATACCAGGACACGACCTTGACGAAGGTGGAATCGAGGGCGATGCCGGCCTCGGCGTCGAAAATCGAGGGCATGGAGCAGCCACGATAGTCGGTGGAGACGACCTTGTCTTCGGTGTAACCGAGCACACCCTTGAGCGGGCCTTCGGAAGCTGCCTTCATCGCAGCGCAGATGTCGGCGTAGCTGGCCTCCTTGTTCAGCTCGACAGTCAGGTCGACGACCGATACGTCGGGCGTGGGCACGCGGAAGGCCATGCCGGTGAGCTTCTTGTTCAGCTCGGGAATGACCTTGCCCACAGCCTTGGCCGCACCGGTGCTGGAGGGGATGATGTTGTCCATGATGCCCCGGCCACCGCGCCAGTCCTTGCTGGACGGGCCGTCCACGGTCTTCTGCGTGGCGGTGGCGGCGTGCACGGTGCTCATCAGACCGCGCTTGATGCCGAAGCTGTCATTGAGCACCTTGGCCACGGGGGCCAGGCAGTTGGTGGTGCAGGAGGCGGCAGAGACGATGGTCTCGCCGGCGTACTTGGCGTGGTTCACGCCGTAGACGAACATCGGCGTGTCGTCCTTCGAGGGGGCGGACTGCACCACTTTCTTGGCACCGGCGTCGATGTGCTTCTGGCAGGTGTCGAGGGTGAGGAAAAAGCCGGTGGCTTCGACCACGACGTCGGCATTCACTTCGTTCCACTTCAGGTTGGCGGGATCGCGCTCGGCGGTCAGGCGGATCTTCTTGCCGTTGACCACGAGGTTGTTGCCCTCCACGCCCACCGTGCCGTTGAAGCGGCCATGCACGGAGTCGTACTGCAGCATGTAGGCCAGGTAGTCGGGCTCGAGCAGGTCGTTGATGGCGACGATTTCGAGGTCTTTGAATTCGGCTTCCTGCGCCACGGCACGGAACACCATGCGGCCGATGCGGCCGAATCCATTGATGGCGATGCGAATGGTCATGTGAGATCTCCTGAATGAAAGATGAAAGGGAAAGGGGAAGTCGGCAAAGAAAGTCGGATCGCGTGCGGGCGAGCGGGCTCAGGCTGCAGGATGCAGGGCCGCCGCCTGCACCGCCTCGGCCACCGCCGCCACGGTCGGAATGACGCGGTCGGGCTCCGCCAGCGCGATGGGCTTGCCGTGGTTGTAACCATACGGCACCGCCCAAACGGGCACGCCTGCGGCTCGCGCCGTGGCGACGTCAATCTCCGAATCGCCGACGAACAGCGAGCGAGCCGCGCGCACCTTGAAGGCGTCCAGGCAGTAGCGCACCGGCAGCGGGTCGGGCTTCTTGGCTTCGAGCGTGTCGCCGGCCACCACCATGCCGAAATAGTGCCGGATGCCATGCGTCATCAGGACCGTGGTGGCGAAACGCTGCTCCTTATTGGTCACCAGCGCAATGCGCACCTGCGACGCCCGCAGCACCTTGAGCGTGTCGAGCACGCCCGGGTAGAGCCGGCTGCGCTGCCCGGTGCGGGCGGCATAGAACTCGGCGAAGCGCGGCATGAGAATGTCGAGCGTGCCGGTGCGCCGCACCGTGTCCTCTTCGAGGCCGGTGGCGTGCGCATAGGCATGCAGCAAAAGCTCGCGCGTACCGTGTCCGATCCACGCACGGATGAGATGCTCGGAGACCTCGGGCTGATCCTGGTCGCGCAGCAGGTCGTTGACCGCATCGGCGATTTCCGGCGCGGTTTCCACCAGCGTGCCGTCGAGGTCGAACATCACCAGATCGAACATGCCTTGACTCATCTCGGGCGTCTGTCGAGGCATCAGGCCGCTTGCAGCACCGACTTCGCCACGGCCACCGCGTGCTCCGCCGTCACCTTGAAGTGCTGGTAGAGCTGCGGCGCGGGGGCGGATTCGCCGAAGGTGGCGATGCCGACGATGCCGCCGTTCAGGCCCACATACTTGTGCCAGAAGTCGGGGTGACCCGCTTCGATGGCCACGCGCGGCAAGCCCGCGGGCAGCACCTCGCTGCGGTAAGCCGCGTCCTGGCGGTCGAAGACGTTGGTGCAGGGCATGGAAACCACACGCGCAGCGACGCCCTGTTCAGCCAGCATGCCTTGCGCCTTCAGCGCAATCTCGACTTCCGAGCCGGTGGCGATCAGCACGATCTGCGGCTTGCCGCCCTGGGCTTCCGACAGCACGTAGCCACCGCGCGAAAGGGTGCGCTCGGCATCCGCCGGATGCTGGGTGGAGACCAGATTCTGGCGCGACAGCAACAGGGCGCTGGGGCCGTGCTTGCGCTCGATGGCGTGCTTCCAGGCGACGGCGGTTTCGAGCACGTCGGCCGGGCGCCATACGTCCAGATTGGGAATGAGACGCAGGCTGGAAGGCTGTTCGATCGGCTGGTGGGTCGGGCCGTCTTCGCCCAGGCCGATGGAGTCGTGCGAGAAAACGTGGATGACCCGCTGCTTCATCAGCGCGCTCATGCGCACGCCGTTGCGCGAGTAGTCGGAGAACATCAGGAAGGTGCCGCCGTAGGGCAGGAAGCCGCCATGCAGCGCCATGCCATTCATCATGGCCACCATGCCGAATTCGCGCACGCCGTACGACAGGTAGTTGAACGCCGTACCCGGCGCGGCCTTCTCGAACGAATGCGAGGCCTTGACCGCCGTCAGGTTGGAGCCGGTCAGGTCGGCCGAACCGCCGAACAGGCCGGGCAGCGCGGGCACCAGGGTTTCCAGGGCGATCTGCGAGGACTTGCGTGTCGCGGTGGCCGCGCTCACTTCGCGGGCCTTGGCGTAAAGCGTCTGAACGGTCTGACCCCAGTCGGCCGGCAGATCACCCGCCATGCGGCGCTTGAATTCGGCCGCGAGAGCGGGATGGGCCTTTTCATAGGCGGCGAAGCGCTCGTTCCAGTCGGCTTCGAGCTTGGCGCCGTGGAATTTGGCGTCCCAGGCCTGGTAGATGTCAGCGGGGATGTCGAACGGGCCGTAGTCCCAGCCCAGCGCCTTGCGGGTGGCGTCGGCCTCGGCCTGGCCGAGCGCGGCGCCGTGCACATCGTGCGTGCCGGCCTTGTTGGGCGAGCCCCAGCCGATGGTGGTGCGGCAGATGATGAGGGTGGGCTTGTCGCTGGTCTTGGCCTCGGCGGTGGCCTTCTCGACGGCCACGGCGTCATGGCCGTCGATCGGGCCGATGACGTTCCAGCCATAGGCCTGGAAGCGCTGGGCGGTATTGTCGGAGAACCAGTGCTCGACATGACCGTCGATGGAAATGCCGTTGTCGTCGTAATAGGCGATGAGCTTGTTCAGCTTGAGGGTGCCGGCCAGCGAGCAGGCCTCGTGGCTGATGCCTTCCATCAGGCAGCCGTCGCCGAGGAACACATAGGTGTGGTGATCGACGATGCCATGCCCGGGCTGGTTGAACTGCGCGGCCAGCACCTTTTCGGCCAGCGCCATGCCCACGCCGTTGGCGATGCCCTGGCCCAGCGGGCCGGTGGTGGTTTCCACACCCGGCGTATAGCCCACTTCGGGGTGGCCGGGTGTCTTGCTGTGCATCTGGCGGAAACGCTTGATCTCTTCGATCGGCAGGTCGTAGCCGGTGAGGTGCAGCAGGGCGTAGATCAGCATCGAGCCGTGGCCGTTGGACAGCACGAAGCGATCACGGTTGGCCCAGTTCGGGTTGGCCGGGTTGTGATGCAGGTGGTTGCGCCACAGCACTTCGGCGATGTCGGCCATGCCCATGGGCGCGCCGGGGTGGCCGGAGTTGGCGGCCTGCACGCCGTCGATGGCGAGGAAGCGGATGGCGTTCGCCAGACGGCGGCGCTGTTGGGTGTCGAGTTGCAAGGTGGTCATGTGCGTATCCCAGGTTTAGCCAGCGCGGCGCTTGAGGTCCATCAAGCGCAGGATCATGGGGGTGAAGATGAGCTGCATGGCAATGCCCATCTTGCCGCCGGGCACGACCAGGGTGTTGGGACGGCTCATCCACGAATCGTGGAGCATGGACAGCAGGTAGGGAAAGTCGATGCCCTTGGGGTTCGCGAAGCGGATGACCACCATGCTCTCGTCGAGCGTGGGAATGTCCTTGGCGATGAAGGGATTGGAGGTGTCGACCGTGGGCACGCGCTGGAAGTTGACGTGGGTGCGCGAGAACTGCGGCGTGATGTGGTAGACATAATCGGGCATGCGGCGCAGGATGGTGTCCATCACGGCCTCTTGCGAGTAACCGCGCTGGATCTGGTCGCGGTGCAGCTTCTGGATCCACTCGAGATTGATGATGGGCACCACGCCGACGAGCAGGTCAACCTGCTTGGCCACATCGATGTCGCCAGCGGCATAGCCGCCGTGCAGACCTTCGTAGAACATCAGATCGGAACCCGGCTTGATGTCTTTCCAGTCGGTGAAATTGCCCGGATCGACGCCGAATTCGGCGGCCTCGCCCGCGTCGTGGATGTACTTGCGCACCTTGCCGCCGCCGGTCTCGCCATAGGTCTTGAACACGTTCTCCAGCTCGCCCAGCAGGTTGGCGTCCGGGCCGAAGTGGCTGAAGTGGCGGTTGCCCGCGGCTTCCTGCTTCTTCATCTCCTCGCGCATTTCCATGCGGTTGAAGCGGTGGAAGGAATCGCCCTCGACGATCTGCGCCGTGAGATTCTCACGGCGGAAAATGTGCTGGAAGCTGCGCATCACCGTGGTGGTGCCGGCGCCCGACGACCCGGTGATGGCAATGATGGGATGTTTGACAGACATGGTGCGAGCCTCTTTTCAATACAAGGAAATCCATTCAAGCGGCGCCCATCTTGCGCGGGCCGCCGCCAGGGTCGATCTGGCGAGAAGCACAACCGCCGCCGTCGAACCGCTGGGCGCGACATGCGCCGACGCGGTAGAGCCGACTGCTGCGACGATCAGCAGCCAATCAGCGACGATCAGCGGCCGGCTTCGTCACGAAACAGCGAACGCTCTTTGAACAGCGGGGATTCAAAGGCCTTGTCTTCACCCCGGTCGTATTCGGCGTGGTAGCGCTCCAGACGTTCGATCTCGTTCCTGGAGCCCAGCATCACCGGGACGCGCTGATGCAGCGAAGTCGGCGGCACCTCAAGAATACGCCCGCGCCCAGTGGAGGCCGCGCCGCCTGCCTGTTCGATGATCATGCCGATCGGATTGGCCTCGTACATCAGGCGCAGGCGGCCAGGCTTGCTGGGATCCTTGGTGTCCTTGGGGTACATGAAGATGCCCCCGCGCATCAAAATGCGATGCACGTCGGCCACCATCGAGGCGATCCAGCGGGTGTTGAAGTCGCGTTCGCGCGGGCCGGTCTTGCCAGCCTTGGCCTCGGCCACATAACGCTGCACCGGCGACTCCCAAAAACGCTCGTTGCTGGTGTTGATCGCGAACTCGCTGGTGTCGGCCGGGATTTTCAGATCGGGATGCGTGAGCACGAAGTTGCCGATCTCGCGATCCAGCGTGAAGCCGTGCGTGCCCTTGCCCACGGTCAGCACCAGCATGGTGGACGGACCATAGATGGCGTAGCCAGCCGCGACCTGCTCGACGCCGGGACGCAGATAATCGGCCACCGTCGGGTCGCCGATCTTGGTGTGGCGCAACACCGAGAAAATGGTGCCGACGGAGACGTTGACGTCGGTATTCGAAGAACCGTCGAGCGGATCGAAGATGAGCAGATACGGCCCGCGCTCGAATTCCTTGGGCAGAGCGTAGGGGTCGTCCATTTCCTCGGAGGCCATGCCGGCCACCAGCCCACCCCACTCGCACGCCTGAATCATGGCGTCGTTGGAGAGCACGTCGAGCTTCTTCTGCACTTCGCCCTGGACGTTCTGCGTGTCGAGCGCGCCCAGGAAGCCGCCGAGCGCCCCCTTGGACGTCATGGCCGAGATGGCCTTGACCGCAGCGGTCACGTCCACCAGCAGCGCGGCCAGATCGGCCTGATCATCGGTGCCGTGCAACTGCTCGATGAGAAATTTTGAGACGGTGGTGCGACCGGACTGCATGGTGTGGCTCCCAATGGTGAAGGGCCTCGGACAGCAGGGGCCCCTGCGCGGGGAGCGCAGGAACATCCGCTGGCGCGAGGCTAGAAGACTTTTTGAAGCAACCTGCTGACCGCCGGCGAGTGCAAGTCACTTCAAAAAGCCCGCAGCCCCAAAACGGAGACTCGCATGAACAGACTTCATTGGCTGCGGCAAAAGCTCCTGAAGATGAACTTCGGAGCCCGTTCACAAACGGTGCGGCTGAAACAGGACGGGGGGCGTTTCCCCATCACGTAGTTCCATCGCTTGTTGCGAATATAAGCGGCAGCTCGAATTAAGGTAAATTCACGATTTGTTGATGTTCAGATCAGGAATTTTGATGAAAAACACCACCATCCGTCAGCTCCGGGTCTTCAGCGCCGCTGCACGGCACTTGCATTTTGGTAAAGCGGCCCAGGAAATGCACCTCACGCCGCCCGCCGTTTCCATGCAGATTAGAGAACTGGAATCGCAGGTGGGGCTCCCCCTGTTCGAGCGTCAGGGCAAGTCCGTCAGCCTTACCCTGACGGGTGAATATCTGGTGGTCTACGCCCGCAAGGTTCTTGCGACGCTCAAGGATGCCGAGGACGCCATGGCGCGCCTGCGCGGCATCAAGGCAGGACGGCTGACCATCGGCATGGTGAGCACGGCCCAGTATTTCGTGCCGCGCCTGCTTGCCCGGTTTCATGCCGAGTACCCGCACGTCGAAGTGCGGCTTTCGGTGGGCAACCGCGAACACCTGGTCAATCAGCTGCAGAACAGCGAACTCGATCTGGCCATCATGGGTCGGCCGCCGCGCGACGTGGCCACCCGTGCCGAACCCTTCGCTGCGCACCCCATGGGCATCATTGCGCCCCCCAACCACCCGCTCTCATCCGGCGGGCCGCACTCGGCCTCTTTGCTGACGCAGTTCAACTTCATCATCCGCGAGCCCGGCTCAGGCACGCGAGCGACCTTCGAGGAATACCTGAACCAGCATCAGATGGAGCTGCCGATGTTCACCGAGATGCAGAGCAACGAGACCATCAAGCAGGCGGTGATGGCCAATATGGGCATCAGTTTTCTGTCCCTTCACACCATTGATCTGGAGCTGCGCAACAACCTGCTAACCATTCCTTCGATCGAGGGCATGCCCTTGCTGCGACGCTGGTACGCGGTGAACAGCTTGGCCAAGCTACTCTCCCCCGGCGCGGAGACGTTTCGCTACTTCATTCTGGAGCATGGCGAGTCGTTTCTCGCCGAGACCTTTGGCAGCGCCATCTGGCCGCCAGGCCATGAACTGGCCCGCGCCGCACTGGCGCATTGACCCGAGGTCAGAGGCCTCCGAGGGCGCGCATCAGAGCGGCCAGAGGCGCCGTATCCGCGCGCAGCACCCGCGGCCCCAGACTCACCGGGCGAAACCCGGCGCGCTGCAACAGCGCGGTTTCGTCGTCGTCCAGACCGCCCTCCGGGCCGGAGACCATCCATGCGCCTTCGCCGCGAGTCAAGGGCTGCAGGGGCGCTGTCGCGACCGGACTCAACAGGCAGCGATGCGAGACGGCGCTGCCGTCGTCCAATCGTCCAAGCCAGTCGGGCAGCGACGCCACGGGCGCCACCTCGGGCACCCGATTGCGCCCGCACTGTTCGCAGGCCGCAATGGCCACGCCCTGCCAGTGCGCCACCCGACGCTCGGCGCGCTCGCCCTGCAAGCGCAGCACGCTGCGCCGGGTCAGAAGCGGCTGAAGGCGGGCCACGCCGAGTTCCACCGCCTTTTCCACCAGAGCGTCCATGCGTTCATTGGCGGGCATGCCGACCGCGAGCATGACGTGCGCCTGGGCTTCGCGCTCCACAGCCTGATGTCGATGAAGCTGCAGAGTCCGGCTGTCGATCAACTCGCCGACCCACTCGCCGCCCGTGCCGTCGAACACAGTGACCGCCTCCCCAGCCGTCAGCCGCAGAACCTTGACATGTCGCGCCGTCGCGGCAGGCATGAGCACCGTGCCGGGCGCCAGTGCGGCCTCTGTGGGCGGAATGTAGAAGCGAAACGCCACGAACAAGCGATCGGGGAAAAGGCCCGCTTCAGGCCGCGGCCAATTGAGCCAGCACCGCCTCGGTATCCGCGCTGAACAGGCGCACGCCCTCCTGGAGCTTTTCGGACGCCATGCGGTCTTCGCGCATGCCCTGAACGAAATGCGCCGGGTCCAACGAGGGCGACGATGCGTCGATCACAGGCCCCGGGCGGGCGGCATCGAGCTGGCGGGGCATGGCCTGGTCACTGACCGCCAGAGCGTCGAGCAGGGCGGGCGGAATGGTGAGCAGATCGCAGCCGCTGAGCGCTGCGATCTGGTCGATATCCCGGAAGCTCGCGCCCATCACCTCGGTGGGTACGTCATGCTGTTTGTAAGACCGCCAGATGCGCACCACGGCCTGCACGCCGGGATCGTTGGCACCCCGATGCTTCTCGGCGTCCCATGCCGCACCGGCCTGGAGGCGATGCCAGTCGGTGATGCGCCCCACGAACGGCGAAATCAACTTCACGCCCGCAGCGGCGCAGGCCTGCGCCTGGGTGAAGCTGAACAAAAGCGTCAGATTGCAGTGAATGCCTTCGGCTTCAAGGGCGCGTGCCGCGACGATGCCCTCCCAGGTGGCCGCAATCTTGATGAGCACGCGATCGCGTGGCACGCCTGCCGCGGCGTAGCGCGCCATCAAGGCGCGGGCTCGCTGCAAGGTGGCCTCGGTGTCGTGCGACAGCCGTGCATCGACTTCGGTGGACACCCGCCCAGGCAGGCGCTGCAGAATCTCCAACCCGAACGCCACGAGCAGGGCATCGAGTCGATCGTTCACGTCGGCCGAGCCGCGCACGGCCGATGCGACGAGACCGGCGTAGCGCGGATCGGCCGCCGCCTTGCGGATCAGACTGGGATTGGTCGTGGCATCCCGCGCGCTCCAGCGCGACAGGAGGTCCAGATCGGCCGTATCGACCACGACGACGGTAGACGCGGCCAGCGAATCGAGTGCAGACATGAGGGACGTGGAAACGACGGTGGCGGAATGCGCATCTTACGGGCGCAGCCGCTTGCCGGTTCAGTCGTCGTCGTCGAGTTCGGCGTTCCAGCCCTTGTCTTGCGCACGCTGCATGGCGTGCTTGTACATGGCGCGATGGCGTTCGGCGAGTTCCGGCGGTAGACGGCTGGGCAGATTGCCGTATTGGTCCCACTCGGCCTCCACCTTCTGCATCAGGCCCTGCATGCGCTGCAGGTCCCAGCCTTTGCAGTCTTCGGCTTCGGGCAGCAGGCCGAAAACCCAGGCGTCGAGCACCACCCGGCCGAGCTGGGTGATGCCGTGCGTGTCGGCGTGATAGCCGGGATAAGTCGGTTTTTCTTGCATGATGGGCCAGGTGGGTTCGAAGGCGGCACGGGCCGCCCGACGCTGCGGCAGGCCGCTCAGGCCGCCCAGCGTTGCAAATAAGAGTGGATCAACTCGGACACTTTATCGGATTTGATGATCAGCCCCAGGTCGATCATCTCCGAACCCAGCGCCATGCCCCGGTTGTTGGCCGGCACCGGGGCGGGCACGATGTGGTGCGCCTCCTCGCGGAAGAACACCGCCGCCACCACGCCGGCAAACAACAGATCGCGCGTGGCCTCGCGCCTGGAAACCTGCCCGCCACGGCGTTCGATGAACACCGGGCTGCCGCTGGAGCCGGGATAGACCGCGGCGTCGATGAGAAACTGGCGGTGCCCCTCGAAGTCCAGCGCGGCCGGCGTGGCCGTGGTGCCGCGCCGCAGGATGGGCATGAGGTTGACCTGATCCCACACCCCGCTGGGATAGCCGACGAACAAAACGTCTTCGAGCGCGTCGAACTGCTGCCAGGTGGACGCGTCGGGAATGAGACGGCTGTCGATCGGTTCGACATACAGCTCCACGCCCTGCTGCTGCGCGGCCTGCTGCAAGGGCGCGAGCGGCACCAGGGCCAGGTCGACCTCGGCGTCGGGGTGGAGATGCCAGGCGGCGGGAAACTCGTCGATGTTGAGCTGGAAGCGTTGACCGAACGCGGGCCGCCCCTGGCGCTTCTGCGTGAACACCAGCCCGCCCCGTCGCACGCCTTCGACCAGATGGCGGTTGGTGACGACGAAGTCGGTCACGCCGCGGGCATGCGCATGGCGCACGACGAAGGCGGTGCCCGAGCCCTCGCTGCCGTCGTCGAGCACGGTGTCGACCCGGACGGTGGAAAACAGCAGCCGCTTGGCGGTGGAATCGATGTCCATGAGATGGCGCGTTCGTTCAGTGATGCGTCGCGGACTGGTTCAACCGCTCGATGGCGGCAATCGCCGCGCGCTGCGCCGCCTCGGCCTCGGCTTCGGTGCCCATCATGGTCAGGCGGCCGAAGGTGCCGAAGGGCTTCACGTCCACAAGAGTCACATGGGCCGCCTTCTCGGCTTCGTTGGCGGCATACACGATGTAGCCCGCGGGCTCGACTTCCAGAATGAACATGCTCTTGCCCGGCAGGATCATGGAGCCCTTGCGGAACTGGCGGTTGATCAGGGTGGCGTGGTCGGGCGTGATGGCCCGGATGATTTCGTTCCACGCCACCTTGCAGCGCAGGCGCGAGTCTTCCTGCGTGCCCAGCTGCTGCAGGATGACCTCGCCCGCCGCCTGCACCTCGCTCTGGTTGCGGTAATGGATCTCCATCGAGCCGAACGAACGCTCCACCACCTGCTCGCCCATGCGCACATTGGTTTTCTTCAGCGCAATGTCGGAGAGGTTGTGCACCGCCATGCCGGGCGCCACTTCCACCCACAGGCAGGCATCGCCCGGAATGGGCAGAAAGCCTTGTGAAGACGTGGCGAGATAGGACGCCAGCTGCGGCTGCAGGGCATCGATGAAGACGAAAGTGCGCAGGGAGATTTTCATGCCGTGCGCGCCTTCAGCGGGTGAGACTCATGTAGAGCATGGGGAGTTTTTCGGGCAGGCGCTCGACCTTGTCGATCACCGTGAAGTTCTTGACGCCGAAGATACGCGAGACGTACAGATCGGCGTGCGGATCGAGCGAGAGCGCGTAGACCGTGACGCCTTGCTGCAGCAGTTGTTCGACCGCGCGCTTGGTGTCGTGCCGCAGATATTGCGGGTCGCGCACATCGTTGTCGGCGGGTTCGCCATCGGTGACGATGAAGCAGATTTTCTTGCGCTTGGGCTGCTGCGCCAGGTAGTGCCCGGCATGGCGCAGCGCCGCGCCCATGCGGGTGGAGTAGCTGCCCTTCATGCCGGCCAGCCGGGCGCGGGCGAGATCGCCATAGGGCTGGTCGAAATCCTTGAAGCGGTAGTAGTGCACGTCATGCCGCCCATCGGAGCAGAAGCCGTGGATGGCGAACGGGTCGCCGATACGCTGCAGCGCCTCGGCCAGCAGCACGGTGGCGGCGCGGGTGAGATCGAGCACCGAATAGTCGTGGCCACGCACCTTGTCGTTGGACGATTCGGACATGTCGAGCAGCACCATCACCGCCAGATCGCGCTGCGCCCGCTTGAGCCGCACCATGATGCGCGGGTCGGGCTGAACGCCCATGCGCAGGTCGGTCATGGCGCGCACGGCAGCGTCGATGTCGATGTCGTCGCCATCTTCCTGGTGCCGGATGCGCTGCAGACCCTGCGGAATCATCGACTCGATGAGAAATTTCAGCCGCGACACCACCGGCTTGTGCTCGGCCAGGATGGCGTCGATGACGGCCAGGTCGCCCACCGGCGGGTGGCGCTCCAGCACGGTGGCCCAGCTCGGGCGGTCGAGCTGGATCTGGTAGTCCCATTCGGGATAGTGGAAGGGCTCGGAAATCGGCGGGCGACCTTCGAGCGAGTTGATGGTCACGCCTTCCTGGTCGAGGTAGAACTCGGTAGGCAGGATCCAGACCTCTTGCGCATCGTCGCCGGCGTATTCGTTGTCGACCTCGTTGACCATCTCCATGACGCTGGCCTTGCGCCGCACCTGCTGTTGCGTCTCCCAGGTGGCCTGCAAGGCCTGCGCCTCGTCGTACTCTTCCAGCTCCCAGATGGCGCGGTTGTCGTCGCGGTAAACGGCGCGCAGGCCGTCGGTGCGGCGGTTGAAATCGGGCAGATCGAGCTCAAGCAGGCTGTGCGACAGATCGACACCGACGTTCCAGCTGAACTTCACGTCGTGCAGATCGGGCTGGGCGCGAAAATGGGCCACGGCCTGCTGCACCCAGGGGTGCGGATCGGCGCTGTGGACTTCGAGCAGGGCGCGGGCCAGACGGTTGAACAGATCGCCCACGGTCGTGGGCTCGGCATAGTCAGGAGGCGGCTGAAGCGCCAGCCAGGCCTCGCGCATATTCGGAAATTGCCCGATGGCCAGCGCCTCGACCCGCGCATCTTCGATGACTTCGATCAACCCGATCTGCAGCGGCGACAAGGCCTGCATGGAAAGGGGCGCCACCGTGAACACCAGATGCGCGGCGCAATGGTTGGCCGCGGCGCGGTACACGTCCAGCGCGGAGACGATCTGTTCGGCGGGCGTCTGCGGCCCCAGCGGCCGGTAGTCGTCATAAGCGTCGGCGATGTGAATGACGTAGCGCTCGATATAGGGCTTGAGGCCTTCGCGGCTTTCGTAATCGCCGGCGGTCGGGCGCAGAAAAAAGTCACGGCCCCACATGGCCCGCAGATAGATGTTGAGCCGGCGCTGCACATCGACGAACAGCGTGCCTTTGCGCTCTTGCTGCAGCACCGACTGCGCATCGGGGCTTTGCAGCGAAAAATAGGCCGCCTGTCCTTCGAAATCGGTCTTGTAGGCCTGCGCGCCCCATTGCGCCCAGCGCCGCAGCCCACCCAGGGTGAGTTGCGACAGCAGGCGTTCGAGGTTTTCCAGCATGGGGCGCAACCCGCGCGGCGCCTGCGCCAGCATGAGCGACAGCACGCTCAGAAACTGGCGGAACAGTTCCTCGTCGCCCAGGCGCTGGCCGGCCATCGGCGCGGTGCCGACGATGAGCGCCAGCACTTGCCCCGAGGTCTTCGACGCCATGGCGAGCAGAAAGTTGACCACGTCGGGCAACACGTCCTCGCCGATGGCGCGCGCCAGTTCGGGCATCGACTGCAGATAGGTGACCACCAGCTCCTGTCACTTTTCACCACATATAGGCCAATCGGTTTTCGGCACATAGGAGCCACCGCGTTTTCGGCGTATACGAGCCAGTGCGTTTTCGGCACATACAGGCCAGTTGATTTTCGGCCTATAGGAGCCAGCCAAGGGGTTTGACGGGCATCTCGAACGCGTCACAAGCGCCGTTACCTTCTGAGCTTTTTGCTCAGGGGCAACGGATGGGGCGCAGAAAGATCGAGATGCATGAATACCGAAACGTTTTAATTCGACTGCGTGCGGGTGATGGCGACCGCGAGATAGCGCGCCTGGGGCTCATGGGCCGCGTCAAGGTGGCCAACTTTCGCCAGCACGCTCAGAGCCTGGGCTGGCTGGATCCGGATCGGCCGCCGCCTGACGCCCAAACGATTGCGCAGAGTCTGAGCGCGGTGGCCAGGCGCCCCGTCAGCACGATCTCCAAAGCCCAGCCCTGGCGTGAGCTCATTGCGCGCTGGATGGACGCGGGCGTTGAGGGCGTGGCCATCCATGCCGCGCTGGTACGCGATCACCAATTCAAGGGCAGCTACTCCTCCGTCTACCGCCTCATGCGCGACATCAGCCGGGCGCAGCCGCGCACGGATGTCACCGTGCGGCTGAACTTCAAACCCGGCGAGGCTGCTCAGGTCGACTTCGGTGCTGGCCCGTTTCTGCTGCACCCGGATGGCCTTCGCCGGCGCACATGGGCCTTTGTCATGACCCTGTGCCACAGCCGCCACCAGTATGTGGAATTCGTCTGGGACCAGACAGTGGCGACGTGGCTGGGCTGCCACCGCCGCGCCTTTGAGTGGTTTGCCGGCGTGCCCGAGCGCGTCATCATCGACAACGCCAAGTGCGCCATCATCAAGGCCTGTCGGTTTGATCCCCACGTGCAACGCTCCTATGCAGAGTGCGCTGAAGGGTATGACTTCAAGATTGACCCCTGTCCGCCACACGACCCGCAGAAGAAAGGGATCGTGGAGTCAGGCGTCAAATACGTCAAACGCAACTTCCTGCCCACCCGCGAATTCCGTGATCTGGCCGACCTCAATGCCCAAGTACGGGCCTGGGTATTACAGGAAGCCGGGCAGCGCATTCACGGCACCACCCGCCAACAACCCCTGGATTTGTTTGCGCTGGAGCGAGCCCTGCTCAAGCCATTGCCCGCCCAGGCCCCGGACTTGGGCGTGTGGCAGCGGGTGACGCTGCACCGCGAT
This sequence comes from Thiomonas intermedia, assembly GCF_002028405.1. Taxonomy (NCBI): domain Bacteria; kingdom Pseudomonadati; phylum Pseudomonadota; class Betaproteobacteria; order Burkholderiales; genus Thiomonas; species Thiomonas intermedia. Next base: position 1,985,253 of record NZ_CP020046.1, on the reverse strand, counting down.
TGCCACGTCAAGTTTGACAACGCCCTGTATTCCGCGCCCTTTGGGCTGGTGGGCAAGCAGTTGTGGCTGCGTGCCAACGATGGTTGTGTTGCCCTCTATGAAGACTACCGATTGGTGGCCACCCACCCGCGCGGGACGCGTCCTGGCCAACGCGTCACGACGCCAGACCACTTGCCACCCAAGGCGCAACTGTTCTTCGCGCGCGACCGCCAATGGCTCCATGAGCAAGCGCTGCAAATCGGGCCGTACTGCCAGCAGATCATTGACTGCCTGCTGGGCGACCGGATTGTGGAGCGGCTGCGTGCAGCACAGGGCGTTGTTGGCCTGGCCAGGACCTACGGCGCCCAACGTCTGGAGCTTGCCTGCCAGCGTGCCATGGCCCACAACAGCCCGTATTACCGCACCGTCAAGACCATCCTGAGCAGCAATGCCGACCGTCTGCCGATGCCCGAGATCAGTGTCGCGCCCGCCTATGCCAAGGCCCGGTTCGTACGCGATGCCGCCAGCCTATTCACCCCCAATGCCCACAACCCGCAGCAGGACCTCCTGCATTAACCCCCCAAGGAGCAACTCACCCATGATCCCCATTCCCGAACTGGTTCCACACCTCAAGCAATTGCGCTTGTCCGGCATCCTGGATTCTCTGGAGGCCAGGAACCGCCAAGCCATTGAATCCAAACTCGCCTATACGGAATTCCTGGCCCTGCTGATGGGCGATGAAGTGGCCCGCCGCGACCAGAACCGCTTCAGCACCCGCATCCGCCGGGCTCAGTTTCGGTCGAGCAAGACCCTGGAGCAGTTTGATTTCGAGCGGCTCCCCCAACTCAACCGCGCACTGGTGCACGACCTGGCCACCGGACGCTATTTGCGGGAATGCTCACCTGTGTTGATCGTCGGACCCAGTGGAACTGGCAAAAGCCACCTGGCACAGGCCTTGGGCCACTGCGCCATCCGCCAAGGCGTTGATGTGCTCTTCACCAGTTGCTCGGCCCTCACGCAGTCCCTGCACGCCGCGCGTGCGACCAATGCCTACGAACGCAAACTGCAGGCGCTCAGCCGTATTCCCCTGCTCATCATCGATGACTTCGGACTCAAGCCCCTGCGCGCACCGGCCGACGAGGATCTGCATGAACTCATCGCCGAGCGCTACGAACGAACGACCACCATCGTCACCAGCAATTTGGACTTCACCGAGTGGGATCAGGCCTTCCCAGGCAACCCCTTGTTGGCCTCCGCCACGCTCGACCGCCTGCGCCACAACGCCTATTGCCTCGTGCTCGATGGCCAGTCTTACCGCACGCCACGCCAGATGCCCAACGCAATGCCAACCAAAACCCAGAGATCCAATCAACCAAAAGACATCAAATAAAGGCAAAATCCACAACCGAATGATGCCCGTTTGAGACCCTCCGGCTGGTCTCTATGTGCCGAAAATGGCTGGCTCCTTTATGCCGAAAAGTGACAGCTCCTCGCCACGGCCGAGCTGATGCAGTGCCACCGCGCCCTTGAGGAAGTTGTCCAGCCCGCGCGAGGAGAACGCCCGCGCGGCCTCGTTCCAGGAGGCGCGCAGCACGTCCTGCGCGCCGCTGGGCAGCTCGTCGACGAGTTCCTGGAATTCTTCGAGGTGGATGGCCATGTTGGGCTCACTGCGCGCAGCCCGCCGCCCGAGGCGACCTGGCGGCTGCGGTGCCAGCGGACGTCAGAAGTAGGTGGTCACCGCCGCGTCCAGCGCATCGCGCATGTCCGGGTCGTCGGTGATGGGTCGCACCAGCGCCATCTGGCAGGCGCCCAGAGGCGCCACGCCCTGGGCGATGAGCGAGCCCGCGTAGATCAGCATCCGGGTGGACAGGCCTTCGTCGAGGCCGTGGCCCTTGAGGTTGCGCGAACGCTCGGCAATGTGCACCAGATTCTTCGCCACATCCAGCCCGACGCCCGATTCGTGCGCCACGATCTCGGCTTCGATCTCGTGCTGGGGATAGTTGAAATCGAGCGCGGCGAAACGCTGCTTGGTGGACTGCTTCAGATCCTTCATCAGGCTTTGATAGCCCGGGTTGTAGGAAATGACGAGCTGGAAATCGGGATGCGCCTGGAGGATCTCGCCCTTTTTCTCAAGCGGCAGGATGCGCCGGGCGTCGGTGAGCGGGTGGATCGCGACGGTGGTGTCTTGCCGGGCCTCGACCACTTCGTCGAGATAGCAGATCGCGCCCAGCCGCGCGGCCATGGCCAGCGGGCCGTCCTGCCAGCGGGTGCCGTTGGCATCGAGCAGGTAACGGCCCACCAGGTCGGAGGCGGTCATGTCCTCGTTGCAGGCCACGGTGATCAGGGGCCTACCCAGCCTCCAGGCCATGTATTCGACGAAGCGGGTCTTGCCGCATCCCGTCGGGCCTTTGAGCATCACCGGCAGGCGCACGGAGTAGGCGGCCTCGTAGAGGTCGACCTCGTCGCCGACCGCGCGGTAATAGGGCTCGCTGGGCACACGATAGGCCTCCAGGCCACCAGCCGGGGTCGCGCTGAGATCGGCCGCAGGCCGATGGCTGGCCGGCATGACGGAGCCGACCCGCGCCGGGCGTGCATCCTGGCGCGGCGCATAAGTGCGAACAAATTCGTCGTGACGCATGGCAATCTTTCTCAACTAGACGCTGCGGGGCTCCACGGCCATACAGCGCAAACGAGCGCAAACAGCGTTCAATCGGGCGTTCAGCCGGGCACTCAATCAGGCCAGACGCGCTGGGGGAAGAGCGTGGTGGCCGACGAGGCGGGCTCTGACGCCAGACGGGAGGCCGCAGCCTTGGGGGCCGGCCGCGTCGCGGCTTTGGGCGCCGGTGCAGACTTGACGGCCGGTGCAGACTTTTCTGCGGTCTTGCGCGCCGCAGTACCGGCGGTCTTGACGGGCTGCGAGGAACGGGCCTGACGCACGCTCTGGGTCAACTTGTCCTTGATGCTGCTCATGATGGGTAAACCTCCTTGAGTATGGCCTCGATCTCGTCCGCTGCGCCCTGACCGCGGGCGCCCATCTGATAGACCGACAGGCCGTCCAGCGCCGCGGCGCGGTAAATGGCTCGGCGTCGCAGGGCCGCGCGCAGCACGGGCAGGCCGAATTCAGCGAGCGCGTCCTGCATCGCAGCCGACAGCGCGCTGCGTTGTTCAATCTGGTTGAGTACCAGGAAGGCCCGCAGGCCAGGATTCTGGAGACGCGCCGCTTCGACTTCCTGCGGCAGGCGCAGACTGGCCCACAGATCCACGGGCGACGGCAGCACGGGGATGAGCGCGACATCGCTCGAACGCAGCGCCTGGCTGGACGCATGGCTGTCCAGCGAGGGCGGGCAGTCGAGCACGATGTGCTGATAGGCCTTGTAGGTCTGGCGCAGCGCGGCGCCGTCCCAGCGCCCCGAAATCTGTTTGACCGTCGCCGGATAGGGTTGGGCTCCCGCGCCGCCCCACTGCAGGGCGGAACCTTGCGGATCCAGATCGACGACCACCGTCGAGCCGCGTTTGGCCAGGCCCGCGGCGAGATTCATGGCCAGCGTGGTCTTGCCTGCGCCGCCCTTCTGGTTGATGACGGCCAGCACCTTGGCGGCAGCCATGGCTCAGCCCTGGCCTGCCGCCAGGGCGTCGATGCGCGCGGCGAAGGCGTGCTCGGCCGCCCCCATCGTCTTGCCATCCTCGGCATCGAGGGTGATGTTGACGTAAGTGGTGCCGAAATTGATGTTTTGCGGATGCTGACCGGCTTCCTCGGCCAGCGCGGCCAGGGCGTCGAGAAAATCGCGCGTCTGTCCATAGCTGCCGAAAGCAAAACGCTTGAACAGCGTCGGCGGTTTGCCTTGCTCGCGCCAGCCGGTCTGGGTTTCAGCCATGCGTGGCTCCTTCGGTTTGCTGCACCCGCTGCAGATGCTGCGATTCTTCGTCGAGCAGACGCGCGAAGAGCGCGGCCGACTCGCCATCACGAACCCGCTGCGCATGGCGCAGGGCGTCCGCGTAGAGATGCACGGCCGAGGCCTCGAGCTGGGCGTCGTGCGCCTGCAGCTCGGCCGCGCCACGTCCGAGACGTGCGGGCGGCAGGCTGCCGGCCGAGGGCGCGACGCCGTGCAGAATGAGTTGCTCCATCAGCAGGGCCGCATGGTCGAGTTCCTCCAGGGCCTCCTGGCGCAGTTCTGCGGCCAAGGCCGCATCGCCCCAAAGCCGGGCCAGCACGCTCTGGGCAAGATACTGCTGCACCGCGGTCATTTCATGACCGAGCGCGCGCGTCATCCAGCCCAGGGTGCGGGAGTCGACTGCCATGCAGAACCTCTCAATCAGCTGCGGGTCGAGGTGATTTCGGCGTCGCGGCCGCCACCATCGGCATCGGGCTCGGTCGGCAGAATGCCTTCGACTTCACCATGCACGCGGGCGATGATGTGCGCGGCCACCAGGCCGTCACCCACACGCTCGCAGGCGTCGGCGCCCGCACGAACCGCCGCGTTCACCGCGCCGGTCTCGCCGCGCACCAGCACGGTCACGTAGCCGCCACCCACAAACTGGCGACCGATCAGTCGCACTTCCGCCGCCTTGCACATCGCGTCGGCCGCTTCGATTGCAGGCACCAAACCGCGCGTCTCGATCATGCCCAGGGCAATGCCCGTCACACTTGCCATTGCTCAA